>CANFQX010000011.1 GCA_947449255.1 Pseudobdellovibrionaceae bacterium | reverse complement strand
GGCGCTTAAATTGAATGAGATTTCAGGGACAGAGAATGATTGCTTCTATATCACAGAGTCTGAAACTTTGAATTTTCAATCCGCCAAAAACACCACACTGGCTATATTTAAATTAGATCCCACGATGAAGGCTGTCTAAATTTAAGGTCATGTCTATTTTGCGAGTGACTCTTCTTGGCAAAATGTAAATAACCTAAGCATCAATAACTATCCTTTCCCCATTTAACAATTCCACAGGCCTGGCACATATATCGCAAGGGAAGTTTGCTGTGAGGACTAAGTGCCTGCGGACTGTGATATCAATCACGCAGGATTTAAATAGATAATAAAAAGGGGATTTTTTATGAAAATGAAAATGTTGTTTGCCGCGATGACTTTAGGTTTTTCGATGAGTGCTAAAGCTCTGCCAATCTTAGATATACTTTGTGAAGACGCTTCTGGGAAAGCGGTGGTTGATATTTTAAATACAGATACTAAATCGACGGCTACAGTTCAAGGTGCTGCGGTGACTGTGGTGAGTGTTAAAGAAGATCGACTGACAAAATTTTTATACAATGGTGATATTTTTAGAAAAAAATGGCCAATAACGGACTTGGCTGTGGTCATGAGTGATGGCACTCAAGGCCTTGTGAGCTATGTTCCAGATCATGGCTCAAAAAACACTTCAGAAGGCTCAGTCATCATCAGCATCAATGGATCTGAGACAACAATTTCTAATTGCCAAGCTTACGCTAGAACTTACTGATCTCATTTATTCTCAGCTCGAAGGGTTTCAGTTCTTGAAACCCTTATTAAAAGCTAAAAACGCTCAATGATTTTTTCAGCAATCCGAATTCCATCACAAGCTGCAGAGGTGATTCCACCAGCATACCCAGCACCTTCACCCGCAGGGTAGAGGCCTGGATGAGAGATGCTCTCGAGGCTTAGATTGTCTCTAGTCACTCGCACAGGACAGCTCGTGCGCGATTCAACCCCGTAGACCTGGGCCTTTTCATTGATGAAATCTTTCATACTGATATTGAATTTTTCAAGTCCCTCGCGCAGGCGATCTCGCATATGAGTGGGCAAGAGTTCGTCCAAACGGATGTTTTTAGCTCCGGAAGGCGAGGATCCGGGCATTAAATCACGAGGACCCTTTTTGCTTGAAGTTCCCTGCAAGAAATCCATTAAATTTTGCGCTGGCAATTCTTTGCTGCCGCCGGAACTTTGAACTGCCTGAAAGGCCTTCGTTTCAATTTCGCGACGAAGTTTCATTCCACCAAAGGTGTCATTGCCAAAAAGTTTTTCATGATCAATGCTGACCACGATGGCCGCATTGGCGTAGGGCGAGTTGCGATTGTAATTGCTCATTCCATTGCACACAAGGCCATCGGCTTCGGTGCCAGCGGACAGGACATATCCACCCGGGCACATACAGAAAGAGTACACGCCAATGCCGGTTTTGTCGTCATGGGCCGCCAGCTTATAATTGGCAGCTCCAAGTTTAGGATGCTCTGAAAATTGTCGATATTGAATTTTATTGATGGCGGCCTGAGAGTGCTCAATGCGTAAACCCATGGCGAAGGATTTTCCATCTAAGTGGACGCCAATCTGATGGAGGTGATCTAGAATGTCAGTGGCGGAGTGACCCGTTGCCATGATGACAAAGGGCGATTTGAATTCAACGCCATTTTCAGTGCGCACGCCAGAGATTTGTTTGCCTTCGGTCAGAACTTCAGTCACTTGGGTGTTGAAATGAATTTCGCAACCGTTGGCCTTTAGAAACTCACGCATTTTCGGGATCACTCGGCGGATCCGATCAGATCCCACATGGGGATTTGATAGCCACTGAATTTCCTCAGGGGCACCAAATTTAACTAAGCGATTTAAGACATAGGGAATGTGAGGGGACTTGATGCGAGTGATCAGTTTTCCATCAGAATAAAGGCCCGCTCCACCTTCACCAAAGCAGACATTGTTTCGGGGATCAAGTTTGCCATAGCGCCAGAATTGATTGATGCCCTTCATGCGTTCGGTGGCTTCAGCCCCTCGCTCAAGCAGAATACAAGGGACTCCGCGCTCAACAAAGCGCAAAGCTGCAAAAAGTCCAGCGGGGCCCGACCCCACGATAATGGGCATTTCCTTCGGTAAAGATATTTTTTCTAGGTCAAATTGCGGATTGCTAAGGGTTGTGCCTTTTTCAGCCACTTCGACCGAATAGACAAAATGCGGAGAATGCGATCTCCTGGCATCAACGCTTTGGCGCAGAATGCGATAGGGGCCGTGCTCGGGCATCAGCCATTGCAGTTTTTCTTCTAAATCGGAATCAATCGGGATTTCAATATTATTAAATATCTTAGACATATCGGAGGCGCCTCATGGGGGCATTCTTCTTCTATTTTTTGACAAATGTCCACGCATTATAGACCAATTCGACGAAGTGACTGAGGTGCTGTAGTTTTTCTATCGATTGCGCCCAAAGGAGTCAAAAAAGGGCTCCTCAAGTCACTGAAATATCTAAAAAACAAATATAAATTTAGTAGGAATATATTAAATTTGTCAAAAAAATCAAATTCCAAGGAATACTTGATGCAATCAGGCAGTTTATAGCTTCGAATATTATTAAAGTTCAATTTATCTTTAGGGGAATAGAATGAAGTGGAAAATTTCGCTGTCGGCCTTGATCTTGATTTTGAGTGCTTCTCAAGGGCAAGCCATGCTGTCCAAAATAGGGACGGCCTTCGATGAAACTTTGATACAGTCACCCTTTGTCGAATCAAATGAAGAATCATTACAGAGTGAATCTTGTCGCGGTCGTCCTCCTTACTTTAAATGGGATTACTGTGCAATAACAAACGATAAGGGTGAGGAGCAAGTCAGTCGATTTTCTTTTACCAATTGGGGTGACAATGAAATTGTCCACAAGGGAGGTTTTGGTGTTGGGCGTGATTTCCAGTTTTTATTTCAAGGCTATGCACGATCGGATTTAGGATTGCTTGTTTGGGATGTTCCAGATGAGACAACAAGTCATTGGCACATGAAGCTCATGATGTTTTTTCCACGAGAAGTCCTTCCTGCTATCCGCTTTAAAGATGAGACAAAAAAAGATTTTTTAATTGTGACCCTGCCAACGCGTGAAGAGGTTTTATTTGACAGTGCTTCAAAAGTTATTAAAGGGGGAGTGCTTGGTGAGTCTCCTATCAAGGTGAACTCTGCTGGAGTGGCGCTCAATCCCGGAGTGAAGTACAGCGGTGAGGGTGTCGTGATGGAGGCTGATCGTTTGAATGACTACCCCGTGGGAGTGAATTTCTTTTCGAAAAACAATCTCGCCACCATCAGCAAAAAAGGTCAAAAGGATTGTAAAATTCCAGCCAGAGAACTTTGGTACACGGATGAAAGCAAAGGGGGAAATATATTTTTTAATAAAAAATATGTGACCGATGCCGCCTTTGATGAATTTTTAAAAAAGCGCTGCAAGTTTTCAATGTACAACACGACGAAACATGACAATTAAAAAAAAATAAGCTAGGTTTACCACTATGTCTGTAATTACAAGAATTCTTCCAAAACGTGCTTTAAGTCGCTGGGTTGGTCATGTCATGCATTTTCAAGGGCCCAAATGGTGGGCTCGAGCTTCTGTTCAAGCTTTCGCCTGGTTTTATAATATTAACCTGAGTGAAGCCGAAAAGCCGTTCACTGAATATCCATCCATCGGCGAGTTTTTTATTCGGCGCTTGAAAAGTGGCGTCAGACCTCTTTCCTCAGATTGGGCTGTTCATCCGGCAGACAGTAAAATCACGCAGTCCGCGGCCATCGTGAACAACTCGATGATTCAAGCCAAGGGAATTCATTACTCCCTGCGGGATTTTACATTGGATCCTGATTGCGATAAAAAATGGTCTGAGGGCTATTTCTTAACTTATTATTTATGCCCTACAGATTATCACCGCGTGCATTCACCAGTGGAAGGCAAGATCACCTCCGTTCGTCATATCCCAGGGCAGTTGTGGCCTGTGAATGAGTGGAGTACGACAAATATTAAAGATCTATTCACGGTCAATGAGCGCATTTTGGTTGAGATTGAAACCGAATTGGGTCCTGTGGGAGTGGTCTTTGTTGGTGCGACGAATGTGGGACATATTTGTTTGAGCTTTGATGAATCCATTCGCGGCAATGAAAAAGGTCCGCAGGTTATGAAACAAAAAATCTATTCACAGCCCCTGGATATTAACAAAGGTGCTGAACTCGGTTATTTCAGAATGGGATCAACAGTTGTTATGCTCTATCCTCCAAAATTTCGGACCAAATATGCCGATCAACTCAAGCTCCATTCGAAATTAAACAATGCCTTAGGTGGTAATGAGGGCGATCGGGTTCATGTGTTGGATGGGTTGGTTTAGACCTTTCATTTTTGAGGAATCAAAAATTAGGGGCACTCATCAGCCCAGGCGGCCTTGATGGAGCAGGTGGGGTTTAGAGTTGTGCCACCGGTGCCATCTTTGTCTAATTTGCACGAAATACCTTTAGCTTGACCGTAAATATGCCCAGCGGCCCCTTCTTGCAGGATGCCCAGTTCAGACATCGCATCAAAAAATGCTTCCGAAGTTATGGGGCCCATTCCCGAAGGCGCAGCACAAATGTAAGTGGGCATGAGATCAGGCAAGACACCTCTATTGCTCTGACTGCAGGTCAGTTTGGTAAGCGTCCAAGTCAAAGCTGTCATTGAAGTGACCTTGTGAGCAAAGGTTGAATTTTTGAAAAGGTAGGTGATGGCAACGGCAGAATCGCCTTTAAAAGTTCGAACGGACTCATCTCCACAGGATGCATGAGTCAGAGAAGATGCGAGGACGTAGAGTGTTGTGAAGAGTATTATTATGAAATTCATTTTGTTCTCATTTTTTAACAAAATTACTTTAGAAGTAAAAATCTGGCAATCGACTTGGACTAGGCTCTGTGAAAAAGCATTACATTGCCATTGATCTCCAGATCACCAGAATAATTTTTTCCTAGAGGATAAATTAAATGGAGTGCTGAAGAGCAATGTAGAGCCTTTTTCTAATTCAACAAAATTTCATTCATAAATCACAAAGACTTGAGCTGCACCATTGTCTTAAGTGCTCCTATTTTGGTGCGTAACCTAAAATAGATTCCTGCGTGTATCCAGCAGGTGCAGCTCCAGTATTAGCCATATGGTCCCCGGTGGTCGGGTTGCGATATCTGTAGACCGGAATATGTCCCGGTGTTGGGTTCGGATAGATAAAGCCATAGGTGCCTTCAGTGGTTTGCTTTTCACAGTTTGCATGTCTGGAAACAAAGTGATCCTTGCTTGAAGAGACGTAGCAACGATAGACCGCTACTAGATCAGAAGCTTGAGAGGCATAAACTTTAAAGGCCACACCCTTGGATGCAAAGCCCGCCTTGGTGCCTTCATTGACAGATGCAGTTTCAAAATAATCTGTTCCTTTAAAAAACTCATGAATGCCAGTGATCGGTGGCATTGGGACAATAAAATCTCCCGAATTTGAAAGCAAGTGGTTGCCTAGTCCAAAAGGACTGATGCCGTGAACATAAATCTTTTTGCCGCCAAATTGAACCACCTGATCTTTTGAGAGTGGAATAGAAAAGCGATAGGCATTGCCCGTTGAAGAACACGCGGTAGCCACTTGCGCTTCGCTGCTGCCATTTGGAGTGGTAGCACCAATCAGAGTGCCTGATCCAGCAGCTCCGCCGAGATAAAGGTGAACACTGAGTGATTGCGGACTGAATTGCGCACAAGCCCATCCTGAGATATTATAACTTCCCTGAGCCGCAGCAGAGATTCCATCGATAACTCCCTTCACTTCTCCTTGTGTCGGAGCAGGTGGAGGAGTCACAGGAGGTTTAGGTGTGACAACTGGAGGAGCCACCGGAGGTTTAGTTGTGACAGGATAAAAATGTTCATGAAGAGATTGCATTCCCTTTTTGACTTGATCCAGAGTGCCCACAATCACAAAGTTGCGATAGCTGTAATTTCCTGGGGTAATGTTGTACTCCCTGTAAACAGCATTCCATTTCATTGTATTTTGACTGTAAAAATTGAATCGACCATAGCCATAGTCATGCTTTCCCTGAGGAAGATATGGGCTGTAGATGCCCATGGCGTATTGGCGATTTGAAGTCGAAAAAATGATTGGAATTGCTTGTTCCCCTGGGCCATCAGAAAGTGAAGCCAGGCTTTTTGTTTTTGGATCGTAGGTCCAAAAGACTGAAAAATATTGCGTCATATATCCGGTCAAAGCTTCAAAAGTTGCGCTGTTGTGTTTTTCTGGGACATTGAAAGTAACTAAATATTCTATGACATTGGGAATTCCAGCAAATCCAATAGTGACCCGCTTACTTAGCTTGTGGTTCGAAAGGTTTGTCGCATTTTGCGCCATTGCAAATTCTTTATGAGGTCCACATCGATTAGGATAAGGTTGGCCGGCTTGGGTCCAAAAAGCCATTTGGCTCGTAGTCTGTAAGACATTTCCGGAAGCGCGTATTCCCAAAAGCTGGCTTGTCGAATAATTTCCAATTCCGTCTGGACCTGATCCGGCTTCTGTAGGATTAAAGCATTCGCCCAGGCCATCAAAGCTTGACGCTGACTGCAGTTCTCGGCCGTGATCGTCTTGATTGATAAATTCTATCCCATTCCAAGTCAAAGAACCAATGGCACCTGCTAGCCGAGCAGAAGTTGAGATGGTTAATTGTGAGCCATAAACATTAGCGCTGATGGATGAATTGGGACTATTTGATACATTGGCGTTAGCCAGGCTGTTCATTTGTTGAAAATTAAGATTTGGTAAATGTTGTGAAGACATTGCATCAAAACCTTGATTGCTGCAATTTTGAAAGGTAACGACGATAGACCCACAAAACAGAGTCCCAAGAATTATCTTAGCAAATGATTTTTTCAGTTTCACAATTCCCCCGTAAGGGTAGAATACTGAGTCTCAGTTGAAAATAAAAATTAAAGTTAATTTGGTCTCAAAATTGATCTCGAGTGTGAACTCTTCTTCATCACATGATCAACTCATGATCATGTGTCTATTTCTAAAATGGATGAATTTCCCAGCCTGGTTTTAGCGCTCCTCCAGGGTAATTCATGCCGCAGGAAAAAACGGGAATTTTTGGTTTTTCTGAATCAGCAGCTGCCAAAATTATTTTGAGCTCATCCTTTGTGAGTGTTTCAGTGCCACAGTTCACTAAAAAATAATCAACATCATGAAAGGTCAGCGCTCCCCAAATTTGCACTTCCCAATACCCTTTATGAACTGCGTATTTAATAAAATCAGGGCTGACAGAGTGGCTATAAAAAGTGGCCCTAATATGATTCAGGGCTTCACTTGGAAGTTGTTCTAAATAAAATGAATCCATAGGAGAAAGCGTAGAACGCGCTTTAACTTCATCTTTCAAAACAGCAAAGACATTTCCATGTCGGCTATTCACTTCGGGTTTAAAATTGCGCAAGGGTTCCTTTAAGGCTAAATAGGCATACTTCGGTCGCAGCAATTGCAAAGGGGATGATCGGTCTTGAGTGTATGAATTTTCTAATTGAAGATCTGCAATATTGTCCTCAAGTTCAGCGCGCATTTTAGGGTTATAAAATCCCGTGGTGGAAGGGATTTGATGCTGATTCAAAAAACCATATTTTTGGATCGACTTGATGATAGAGGCAGAAAAAGCCAATTGAATTTGCGAATTTTGATAAAAAGAAAAAGGAATCTGGTTTGGATGAGCTTGAGATTCTTTTTCATATCTTTCAAAAATTCTTCTTGCCAGAGATTGCCCAATAAATTGCGTATTATCCGCTCGGACCATAGTTTCTGGAAGGATGTCTGCGGACTTCATGGAGACAATACTCTGATCATAGGGACGTGCATTGAGTTCAGAGTTTACGGCCGCTGTCTCAGCAAATGAATTAAAGCCTGCAAAGACAAGCAATAATATTTTTGATCCAAGCTTGCCTGAAATTGATTTTGATAAATTAAGCATAAAGTCCCCCTATTAGGCTTCCTTTCCAAATGTAGGCCAATTTAAAGACGCTCAAATCAATCAGGATAGATCTCAGTCTTGAAAAAATAGAGCACTGAAAAATAGAGACAAATTAGATTTGTAACTGACTAAATATTGGTCACTTTAAAATCTGGGTCCTTTTTTTTCTGAAGAGAATTATTAGGCCAGAAGATGCTTCTTTGGAAAGATGGAATTGGGAGAAGTGTGTCTAACATGACAGCTATTGTCTAAGTATTATCTGCCAAGAATGACTTTAAATGGATGTGAGCATTTGGCAGCGTGATTGCATGAAAGTTCGTTTAAGAAGTTTGCATAAAAAACCGATTCAACAAAGCAGCATAAATATGATTTTTTGTCGTGTTTTTTTATGAGAATAAATTGGAGAGTAGAATGAAATTCAGAGTGTATTTAATTTTGGGTTTAATGAGTTTTTTCTCAATATTTACCTATACAAATTGCAGCAAGCAGTCAGATCAGTCGAGCAGCTCACCTGAAGCCAGGGTCACGGATCAAGGTGCAATAGCTTCACAGACAGTCATCGATTTTCAGATTATGGAAAGTGCTTCAAAGGAAGGTGACATTGCTGCTGTGGCCATGAGTCGCAATTCATCGAACCCAGACATTTTGAGATCACAGCTTTTGGTTGAAGTCGTCGATCAATCTGGAAATCAGTATTTGGCTAATTTCGGCAAAGGCGAAGTGTCTGCTAACTTGAGCGTATCAATTCCAAATGACAATAATGCTGAAACAGGCAAGATCGTGTCGTTAGAAATTGTGCCCAAATCGACAGCCTATGTGATTGGGAATCGTCACAATCACAAGATTAAAATAGCACAGAGCTACGCTCCATCCCTCATTAATTTGAGTAGAGTTTCGATGAGTCTAAATGAAGGCCAGAAAATGGATTTCAGTATTCAGCGATCTGGCGGTGACTCTAGTCAACCTCTAGAGGTGAGATTGGCGGGACAGGATTCAATGTTTCCACTGGAGGATCTTTCCAAGCATTTTACTTTTTCGGGAGCGCAATCCTATGCGCCTGGTGGTCTGAAATTTACAATTCCCGCAAATCAAAGCGAACTGATTGTCACAGTGACTTGCCTCGATGATGCATTGACGGAAGATGACAGTCAGATTTCTTTTCAAATCTTACCAACAGTCGATCAGACTTTGGGTCATGTTAGTAAATTAAAATTAATAGAAAATGCAAGTGATTCAGCCTGCAGCAAGCGAGCTGATCCTGGTGAGTATTGCAAAACAAAGACATCAACAACTGAAAATCCTTTAAAATGTCCAGCGGGAAATTCTTGTGCAGGCGGAGCAGCTGCTCCTGCAGATTGTGGCGGTAGTAAATTCGCTGTCGCTGGCTCTGCAGTTTGCAGTGCTTGTGGCAATCAACCTCTTGATATGACTTTTGTTGATTCTATTCAATATAAACCAAGCAATAAAACAGCTGTTTGTGATTATGCCGTCACTTGTAAAAAAAGTGGAATTGTATCCGCAAACAGCAAGGTCTGCACGAAAGGACCTTGTCATACCAGAGCTGCCGCGGGCAGCTACTGCAAGGCAGACCCTTTATCTGTGACAGAGAATCCAATCAACTGTCCCGCTGGGCATAAGTGTGCCGGCGCAAAAGCAAAACCGGTAGCTTGTGGCGATAATAAATTTTCTATTCCTGGATCATCAACCTGCAGTGCGTGTAAAAATGAACCGGTGATGACCTTTGTAAAATCCATCAATTATGCCGCAAATAACACGAGTGCTGCTTGTGGTTACACAGTCACCTGCAAATCCACCGGTAAAAAGCCAGCTGGTAGCACAACGACTTGTATTAAAAAATAGTTTTTTTATTTCAAAGCATAACATGATTAAAAAAAACGGGGCCAAAGTGCCCCCTTTTTTTGGCCTGGTCTTTGCTTTTATATTTTCTAAGTTCAGCAGTGAAAGCTGATGGTGATTAAAAGTCACCAGGACTTAGGAAGGTTAAAGACTGTGAAAAAAAATAAATTATCCGCGGTGCTCCTGGCTTTTTTTCTGAAAAGTATTTCTCTGGCTGAAACTCCTCAAGGAGTTTTTATTCAAAATATTCAAGCGGTGGGCTCCGGATGCCTTCCTGATACTTATGCGGCCAGCATATCACCAGACGGTCAGTCTTTCTCGGTTTTGCTTGATCATTATGAGGCTGCCATCAGCCTTCAAACACCTGTTGCCCAGCAGACCTGTCAATTTGTTTTTAATTTTCATGTGCCCTTAGGGTGGAGCTTTTCTTTGATCACCGCCGATTACAGGGGTTTTGCATATGCTGAATTGGGGACGCTTTTGTCGCAACAAGCCCTCTATTCTTTTGAAGGCAGCAGAAGGCCCGAACAAAGGTGGGAGCATAAAACAGAGGAGCGGCATTCCTTTCGACCATTTGAGATTAGGGGACCTTACAACGACAACTACACCGTCCATCAAGAATTAGATTCTAGAGCGGCACCTTGGTCACCCTGCAATGCCAGCGAATCCCAAACACTGACGATGACGACCTCATTGAGTGCGAGAAGTTTGCGAGCAAATTCAAATTTACAAGCACAAATCAGCTTGGACAGTTTGGATGGAAATATCATGGCACAAAATTTTAAATTTGGTTGGAAGCGCTGCGAATCAAAGCGAACTGAAGATCAAAAAAAGAACGAGGATCAAGAAAAAAAAGATGGAGGAAAACGGACGGATGAGAATAAAAGGCACAAGGGCTTAGAGCGCACACAAAAAAATCACTGAATATTAATTTGAAAAAAGAATCCAAAATGAACCAACCAAACCAAAAAGGAGTTTTTATGAAATTGGGTATCAAAATGATGTTTGCCGGAGCAGTGGCACTTCTAGCGGTTCAGGCCCCTGCGGACACACTCAAGCTTGGGAATGCAGCCTATGGGGGGACGGGATGTCCAGGGGGATCAGCCAGTGTCACACTCAGTCCTGATCAAACTGCACTCAGTATTTTGTTTGATAGTTATGTCGCGGAAGCTGGAGGTGTAACGGGCAAAACCATCGATCGAAAGTCCTGCAACATTTCTATCCCTGTTGCTGTTCCTAGCGGATACAGTGTAGCGATCTTCAAAATAGATTACCGTGGATTCACTGCAATTCCTAGAGCTGCCCGAGCTAAATTTGATGCTGAATATTTCTGGGCGGGCAGTCAAGGTCCAAAGATTTCCCGAGTATTGGCTGGACCCTACAGTGACAACTACACTTTGACAGATGATTTGTTGGCAACTGCGATGGTATGGACCCCATGTGGAACCAGTATCAATTTAAGGGTGAATACGTCGATGATGGCTCAAACAAATCTTCAAAGAGAGCAAACTTTAGCTACCGTAGACAGTGCTGATGTTTCCTCTGGTCTTGTCTATCACTTGCAATGGAGACGATGCAATTAGGACACGATATCGAAGTTAAATTCAAAGCGCGATAGTTAAAGCCCTAAGATGTCCCCGCCGAGGAAGCCATCTTGGGGCTTTCTTATTTCTAGGCAGGATAAGAGCATTCGGTCATCGGAGTTTCAGCCACGCTGACTTTTCGAAGTGAAGGAATATGGATGCAAGCTCGATCAAAAAGCCACTTGGCCAGAAGTTCAGAGGTGGGATTTTCTAAACCCTCAACCTCGTTTAAGACGCGGTGATCAATTAGTGTGATTAAGGGCAGCATTTTTGATTGAATATCGTTGTAGTCTATAACCCAACCAATATGAGGGTCTAAATCTCCTACCAAAGTCAAAATTATTTTAAAACTGTGGCCATGCATCCGAGAACAGGGGTGCTCCGGTGGCAAGTTTGGCAGGAATCGTGCGGATTCAATTTGAAAATGCTGTTTCAGTTCGTATTTCATGCTAATAGTGTAGCTCTATGAGGGAGCAAAGTCCATGGTCACATTGCATCTAGCAAAGCAAAATTTTAAATTTTCAGCAGCACATTTTTTGATCTTCGACGCAAACAATGCAGAGCGTTTGCATGGACATAATTATCAAGTGAAAGTTGATATTGTGGCGCCTTCTGAGTCTGAGCACCATGCGGATGGGTACTTTGTTGATTTTAATGTTTTCAAAAAGCACATCAAAAACCAATTGGATTCCTGGGACGAGATGATCCTTTTACCAAAAAATCATCCTGAAATGATTTTTAAATCCGTCGAGAATAATCTGACTGTCCACTTCAGGGATCGGTTCTATTCTTTTCCCAAAAATGAAGTTCAGCTGTTGCCAATAACAAACACCAGCGTCGAAAATTTATCAAGTTTGTTGGCTGAGGAGTTTATGAAAGCATTTAAAGTTTATAAGGTGAAAAAGGTTCGTGTCTATGTTGAGGAAACCCGTGGCCAAGGGGCCTCCACGGTGGTTGGATGAGTCTCAATTCTCAACTTGTTTTCAAGTGTTGAATCTGAGGGTATAGTGCTTCCCTTTATGAATTTAAAATCATAACCAAAGAGTATGATAACCACAGAATATGCCAAAGAATATGCCAAAGAATATGCCAAAGAATATGGCAGTTAAGATGTGCGGCTGAAAGCAGCTGTTAACATCATCTGATGAAAGTTTAAAATGAAATCAGGAAAACCTGAAATACAAATTGCCTTGAATAATTCAAGTATAAAACCCGGACAAAAGGTTGAAATCCACAGTCTCTGCAGTGAGGGTGTTCTTGGTGAACGACTTCATGAAATGGGCCTGAAAATTGGAATGACGCTCATGATCCTGGGCAAAGCTCCTTTTGCAGGGCCGTTGTTGATTCGTTTTAAAACCAGTTTTCTTGCTCTCAGAAATGAAGAGGCCTCATGCGTAACAGTGATTCTTCGATAATGACAAAGCCAGCTCAATTAAAATCTATTGCCTTAGTCGGTGCACCAAACTCCGGCAAGACCACCTTGTACAATTGGTTGACGGGTTCAAAGTTTAAAACAGTCAACTATCCTGGGGCCACCGTGGAGTATTCTTTAGGGCAACTCGCCGCTCACCTGGGTGAGGGCTTGTTGATTATGGACACTCCTGGAACTTATTCTTTGCACCCGAAAAGTGCGGATGAAGAAGTGACTTTAAAATCTATTTATCAAAATCCTGAATTTGGAAAAGTGGACGGCATCATTGTTGTTATTGATGGAACTCAACTGTCGCGGCACTTGCAATTGGCTTTGCAGGTGAAAGAGACGCAATTTCCAATGATCCTTGTCGTGACAATGGCTGACCTTTTACAAAGGGAAGGCGTTCATATTGATATGGACTATCTCAGCCAAACTCTGGGCTGCCCTGTTGTGGCCTTCGATGGCTTACTGGCAGGGGGCTTAACTCAAATTGTGACAGAGGCAAAAAAAATACCAAGGGGATCTCAGCCTAAGGATCCTGTACTTTTAAGTTTTGCTGAGCAAGAAGAAATGCTCAATCAGTGTGACCTGATCGCCAATGAGGCTTTGTCAAAAAAGACGGATCATGCTGAAGATCGGCTTGATAAAATTGTCAAAACCACAGAGCGCATTGATCGCATATTACTGCATCCTTGGTTCGGCTTGCTGACCTTTTTAATTATTATGGCGGGATTGTTTTCGTCGATATTTTGGTTGGCTCAGCCCTTTATGGATGCTGTGGATGCCGGGTTTAGTTGGGCCAATGCCTCTGTGATCAATTTAGCTCCAGATTCTTTGTGGGTTGATTTTGCAGCCAATGGGGTGATTTCAAGTTTTGGGGCGGCGATGATTTTTGTCCCGCAAATTTTTATTCTGTTTTTAGGTATTGGTCTGCTTGAGGGCTCTGGTTATTTGGCCAGAGCGGCCACTTTGATCGATCGACCTTTTTCTGCCATGGGTATGAGTGGGCGATCTTTTGTGCCTGTTTTGTCAGGCTTTGCCTGCGCCGTGCCGGCGATTATAGCAACACGCAATATTTCTTCAGCTCGAGATCGATGGATCACTTCATTCATTATTCCACTGATGACTTGTTCGGCACGTTTGCCCATTTATGCATTGTTGTTGGCTTTTTTATTTCATGGCAAACCAGCCTGGTATGCGGGCTTATCCTTGGCCGCTCTTTATTTTGGATCTGTGGTTTTGGGCAGTCTGGCGGCAGGAATTTTAAATAAATTTTTGCCCAAGAAAGACAATTCCTTTTTTATGATGGAATTGCCTATTTATCGTAGACCCAAAGTTCGCGTGCTCTTGCGGCAAAGTTTAAATCGAACAATGTCTTATGTGAAACGTGCGGGACCTCCCATATTTATTTTTGCCATTTTGATTTGGGCAGGGACTCATTTTCCTAACACCAAAGGGATTAATGAATCACAGCGGCTGCAGCAGAGTTATGCCGGACAAATGGGCCGATGGATTGAGCCTGCCATGTCACCTCTAGGTGTGGATTGGCGCGTGGGCGTGGGGCTGTTGTCAGCCTTTGCGGCGAGAGAAGTTTTTGTTTCCTCAATGGGTATTGTGTTTAATGTCACAGACACAAATGAAGTGACCCAGCAAGACTCGATGTTAAAATCAATGTCCGAGGCCGTAAATTCAAAGGGCGAGAAGATCTTTACTCTAAGCAGTGTATTAGGGTTGATCGTCTTTTTCATGTTAGCCCTGCAATGCATGTCGACCTTTGCCATACAAGCGCGTGAAAGCGGATCCTTGAAAATGGCCACAACACAGTTGGTGGTTTTTAATGGTTTGGCTTATGTCCTTGCCGTGATCGTGGTTCAGGGGTTGCGGGCTTTTGGGGTGACCTAAATTTTAGCACTATTTATATACTTGCAAAGTTTAACAAGGATCCCTAGAATTCTGAGGAATGACAGACTATTCATCCCTTGTTGAATCCTACCAAACCTTTGTTCATCAACCTCACATCCATTATTTTGGACATTTTATTGGCTTAGCCGGGATGTCCAGTATTGTAATCGCTTATTATCTTTTGGAGCGAGGCCGACTTCATCGTGACAACCCAAAATATTATATTTTGAATTTGGTGGGCGCAGCCCTTCTTGAGGTGAGTCTGTTTATCAATTTCAATTTAGGCTCTTTTGTGATTGAAATATTCTGGATGGCGATCTCTATTTTTGGTCTTTTGCGTTTAAGAAAGCAAAAGGAGTAGGGCCCTGATTTTAGGCATTTCTATTGCATTGTTAAATAGGCATGAAATCAAATCGTCTAAAGTCAGCTGCAATTGTTCTCTTCTGGTCCATATTGGCCCCGGTGGCGTATTCAGCGCCCACCTGTGGAAATATTTTTACCAGTGTGATGCCATTTTCTGTCACCTCCCCTGGTTTCATGGGGAAGCTGCTGGGGAGTTATCACCCTTCTTCGGACCGTTTGTATGCTAAATACGAAGAAGTTTTACCCTATGCAAAAACAAATAATGATTTTATGGACCTCTTTGCAAGCTTTAGGGAAAACAAGGTTTCCTTAAAGGCCCAGAAAAATATTCTTCAAAATCATCCGGGCTTAAAATCACTGAACGCGCCAAGTTCTACGATTGATGAATATGTTCAAAACTACAATCAAAGCTTAACTGATCGAACAATTGAATCCACTCAGTCCCCCTTATTTCAAGAACTCAGGTCTGAAAAAGTCGTGGACCAATGTGCAACGGGAAGCTGTTGGATCAATTCCTCTACATCAGTTTTAGAGAGCGTTTTGAAAGATTCCACACGGGCTGATATCTCTGAGCAATATATTTATCTGCAATCTGTGATTACTCGTGCGCTCTCCACAGCCATGAAGCAGGGAACCATGGATGAGGGCGGAAGTTTAGAAGAATTTATGAGCTTAGTCAAAGCACAGGGTTATGTTTTATCTAGCGATTGGAAGCCCAAGAGTGATGTCTTTCAAAACAAAGTCAATGTCCATCGAATGATGTACACCTTGTCCTCAAAGTATCGAGTTTTATTTTCTGTGGTTTCTCAATCCATCAGTCCTGAGGAAAATATATTAGAGCTGAAAAAGGACTTTATGGCTGAGGCCAATGAGCAACTAGCAAAAATTTTTGGTCCCTTGCCCGAACAAAAGCAAATCAAACGACTGCCTCCCAAGATGGCCATACAGATTATTCAACGAAGTGCAAAAAACTATTTTTTCCATCAGATTTTAGATCAGATTGCTGGCCGGTTGGATTTAGGCCAAGAGGTGTTTATTTCCCTGAATTCAGAGCCTAAGGATTTTATGCAAAAGGATATTGTAAAACAAAGTTCAGGTGTGATCGATGTGAGTCACGCCATGGCCGTTGTGGGTTATATCAAGGACAGTGCTGGAAAAGTTCAATTGCTCAAAGTTAAAAACAGCTGGGGAACTGGAATCGGTGATAAGGGTTTTATTTACCTGAGCAGTGAATTTTTAAACCAGTCTTTTATTTATGCAGGTGTTATTGATAAGAATTAAAAAAGAATTCCTATCTCACACCAGATGATTTTTTACTCGGCCGAATGGACGTTGTGCTCTTATTCAATTTACTTTTCTCAAGAATTCCGATCAGCTTGGGATTGTTAGATATAACACTTGCGGCACCGCGCTCAATTGCAGTTTTTGCATCTTCTTCTTTGTCGACAGTCCACACATTAAATTTGTAGCCCGCAGCTTTCATTTTTTTACCAAGGGATTCGCTCACACCATTAAACTCCATATGAATCAAATGAGACTTGGCAGTTTCTAAAGGAAGGGCTACTCTTTTTAAAAAGTCATCTTCATTTTCACCATTTCCTCGGGCGGTGAGCAGGGCTCTGGGGACCGATCTCACATGTTCAGCGCAACGGCCAAGGGCGTACTCGTTGAAGCTTGAAAAAATAACCCGGTTTTGCGCTTTAGCTTTTTCAATGACTTTTGCCGTTGCTAATTCTAAACCCAGGTCATTTTTTTCTAATTGCTTTAATTCAATATTGACCATGGCTGGACATTTTGGATCTGTTAAAACTTCTTGCAAGGTTGGAATATGCGCCATTTTTTTGAGTTCCGCGGCAGTCAAGGAACTCACCCTGGCGTCAGATCCAAAGAGACGTTTTAAATCATAATCATGAAACACCACAACTTGATGATCTTTTGAAAGTTGCACATCCAGCTCGATCATTTTTGCGCCCTGATTTTTGGCTTCTTCAAAGGCGGCGATTGTGTTTTCCTGGAATTTTTCATTCCAGGCTCCACGGTGCATTTGAACTTGAGGAAAGGGCTTTGTCGACGAGCCCAGGGAATTTGGCATGACCACTTCATTGGCAAAGCCTGTTGTGCTAAAGGCTAAAATAAAATGAAAGAGAGCCAACAAGGCACTTGAACGAAGCGTGAAGAAATCAGATTTTAAAGCAAACATGACGACCTCTATTTGTTATTTTGAAACATCACTGCTGTTTTTTGATGGGGCAGAGAGCTCTGAGTAAATTTTTAAAAATCCTTGCAAAGTTTTTTTCCAGTCATGGTTTTCCTTGGACCAAGCCTGGCCCAGCAGCCCTTGGGCTTGAATCGCCGCGGCGTCTTTCAAATAAAAGCGCAAAGCTTGAGCCAGTGATTCTGGAGATCGAGGCTCAGCCAAAAAGCCACGCTCATTGTTGCCCACCTGCTCAGGAGTTCCCCCAGCATTTGTTCCAATCACAGGCTTTGCCATCATCATGGCGTCTAGAACGCTCAATGAATAAGTCTCTTTGTGCGAGGCTAAGCAAAAAATATCCAAGGCATCCAAGTAGGGAATATAATCGGTTTGAAAGGGAATATATATCAAATGATCCCTGTATTTGTCTTCGCACCGCTTGGCTTGAATCCAATCGTAAAGTTCTTTCGAGGCCGCTTCAAAAATATTTTCGCCCTGGGCATTTTTACCTGAAATAGTAGGGTCACCGATGATCCAAAGTTGCACTCGAGCCAGTTCTGAAGGTTCCAGGTGATCAAGAGCAAGGACCAATTCTCTGACCCCCTTGCCTGGATCAATTCGGCATAATGTGCCAATAACAAGTTGATTGGGCAGAACATGAAAATGTTCACGCAATTGAATTCGTTTTTGAGGATAAGGCCTAAAATCCTCGACATTTCTTCCGTAGCGCATCAGCTGCAGTTTTTCCGGTGCTATTGGAAAATTTTTGCGTGCTTCGTTGAGTATCGTTTCTGAGGAACTGCACAAAACATCTATTTTTGAAAACAACCATCTATGGACAAAATCCTGCTTGTTGGTTGCGTTCATATACAAATTGTAGATGTGTTTGGATTTTTTATTGTTCCAAAGGGCCAGGGCGCAGGCCCACATGTCGAGGCGCGTGTGAGAGTGCAAGAGCGTGATTTTATGCTCCTTGATTGTTTTGTAAATCCATTGTGCTTGGCCTAAGAGCGAGGTTTCTTTCCCTGGCATTGTTAAGACTTCAATATTGTGTCTATTGAGTTCTTCATAAACTCGACCTTGACTCAAGCAAAAAACCTTCTGCTTGAGGCCAGTGCTTGCGAGTTTCAGGATGAGTTCCGTGGTGTACATTTCGAGGCCACCCCAAGAGAGGGAGTGGATGCAATGAAGAACAACTAAATTGTCAGAGGCACTCAAATCATTCATAAAGTTTTAGCCATTTCTACGTTGCGCTTTTTTTTAAGTGATTTTAAAAAGCGCACTTTTTAAAACAGGAAGAGCTATTTCCGATCAAAAAACGACTGAACTTCCTTGAGTACAAAATCAACCTGGTCCGAGGTCAAATCAGCGAACATAGGCATTCTGAGCAGTCGGTTGGCTAGATCATCAGTGACCGCCATGGACCCACTCACGCGGCCAAAACGCAAGCCTGCTGGGGCTGAATGCAATGGTACATAGTGCGTTGTTGATTGGATTTCTTTTGTTTTGAGAAAGCTCCAAAGGTTGGCTCTTTCTTCCGCGCTATTTAACAGAATATAATAGATGTGCGCATTCATTTGGCAATCTGCTGGAACATGCATACGAGTGACTTTGCCTGCATTTTCAAGTTGTGCAAAACCTTGATTGTATTGATTCCAGCGCGCCATTCGGCGGGCCGTGATTTCAAGGCCCTCTTCAAGCTGTGAAAATAAAAAAGCAGCAGCCAGTTCAGATTGCAAATAAGAAGACCCTTTGTCTTGCCAAGTGTATTTATCCACCTGCCCATTGAGGAATTGCTGACGATTTGTGCCCTTGTCGCGGACAATTTCAGCCCGATCAACAAAGCGCGGGTCATTGATTATCAAAGCTCCACCTTCGCCGCAGATAATATTTTTTGTTTCATGAAAACTGTAAGCGGCCATGTGGCCAAAAGCTCCCACAGGTTTGCCTTTGTAAGAGGCAAAGATAGCCTGCGCTGCGTCGGCGATAACGATGAGGTGATGCTCTTCTGCAAGAGCCATCAATTTATCCATCTCACAAGCCACGCCTGCATAATAAACAGGCACTATCACTTTTGTTTTTGGGGTGATTGCTGCCGCTACATTTTCAATGCAGATGTTCATTGTGCGCGGATCAATATCGACAAAAACTGGAATTGCACCATAAAGGGCCACAACATTGGCTGTTGAAGTGAATGTAAAAGAAGGCAGGATGACTTCGTCTCCAGGGCCAATATCAGCTAGGACCATGGCCATCTCTAAAGCTGAGGTGCATGAGGGTGTTATCACCGCCATAGCGCATCCCAGATATTCCTTAAACCAAGCAGAACATTTCTTATTAAAGGCCCCTTCGCCGCTGAGTTTTTTCAGTGCGATCGCTTCGTGAATGTATTGTTCTTCATGCCGACTTTGTGGGGGGACATTAAATGGGATTTTCATAGGACAAAACTAGTACAATGTGGGGGATGAATCAATCCCCAAAGATTGCAGTGCAGCAGTGGTTCATATTTGTAATTGTAATTATTTGTAAGGTGTGGTCGGATTTAGATAGGCGTCAAGACTCAAGGAGGGGAAAAGTCATGACAAAATCAACAGCAATTCGTGGGTTAGGGGTACTAGCGATAGTGGCTACACTCGGTTTTACATTTAAAACTGATAAAGTAGACAGACTGTGCAGCGGTTTCGTACCAGAAAATAGCATGTATATTCCAGAAGGCTTGTATCAAACAGGCGGCATCACAGAACAACAGTTCAATGATGTTATGGACCGTATGGAGACTTTATTTACAGCTGACATCGAACAGGTGGGTGATAAATTTAAAATCAATCGCCTTTGGTCGAATGGAACTGTGAATGCATCAGCAATTCGAACTGGCAAAACGCGTGTTCTGAATATGTACGGTGGTCTAGCTCGTCATAAAGCAATTGGCATCGAGGGGATGGCTTTGGTTGCTTGTCATGAGTTGGGTCATCACAGTGGTGGAGCTCCAAAAATTTCTGGCTATCTTGGTGGCTGGGCAACGAATGAAGGTGGCGCGGATTATTACGCTACTGGAAAATGTCTTCGTCGCTTTTTTGCGCAAGACGACAACGCATCACTTGTATCTGGTTTGAATATTGATCCAGTAGCGAAAGCTGCTTGTGAAGAGAACTATTCAAGCACTCAAGATCAAATGGTTTGCCTTAGAATTTCTGAAGCCGGTCAGCAAGTTGCTGATTTGTTCATGGATCTAACTAAGAGCAAAGTGCGTCCACGTTTTGACTCACCAGATACATCTGTTGTTCGTAAAACAAACGATGCTCATCCGGCGACTCAATGTCGTTTGGACACTTATTTCCAAGGTTCACTGTGCTATGTTGGTGAATCCGAAGCTCCAAGTGATAAAGACTATAAAGTTGGATCATGCTACTCTCCACGCGATAAAGTGGGTGTACGTCCCCTTTGCTGGTTTGCTCCACCAAAATAATTTTTGGATAGAGATTAAAGCAATAAATAAAAAAGCCAGGACTGCGAAGTTCTGGCTTTTTTTATGCTGAGAAGTTGGGGAACGGGAATTAAGAATTGCAAAATGGTTCATTGAATTTGATTTAAGGGCAGCATAAAAGGTTGCATAATAAAACACCCTTAAATGAAACTATATTCTAGAATAAGGGTATACCATGAAGGGAATATTGGAGTTTAATCTGCCCGAAGAGAAAGAAGACTTTGAAACGGCTCAGAAGGGCTGGAAGTATAAAAGCATGTATGAAGAAGTTTGGGATAAGGTATTTAGACCCTACCACAAACACGGATATGGAGAAGAGATAGATAAACTTCTTGAAAAGAAGGAATGTAAAAAACTTTTCGAAGAGCTCGAAAGTCGCTACAGACAAATACAAATAGATTTTGAAGACTAATATAATCATCCCAGCTGTTTATAGAAGTGATTATATTTCTAAGTTGAAAGCTTTAAGTAGAATATCTGATCCAGAGAATTATGTTCGCATGCTTACATTTGCGCGTGAGTTTTCATCATTGGATTTTTCTGATTATCCGAAAAATTAAAAGTCTTTTAGCTTCAAAAAATTGGTTTAAGGAATCAGAGGACGCTAAAATAATAAGGTAAGCATTTTTTATTTTTGTGTAAGTCTAGGGCAATATTCCCTTTTCATTTTTTCTGTCAGTTTGCACTCCTGACCCTCGCAGCCCTTTTTTGTCTTGAGTCGGTGAAAAATTCCGATTCGTACATTTTTGCCTTTTTCATTTTTTTGTTCTTTGTCAATGTACGAAGCTGAAATGCAAGCGTACGAAGTCCCTTGAATTAAATTCTTTAGAGTCTTGGCGAAACTCCTACAGTCCCGAATGGACCACGGCCGTGATTCGATGAAATGGTAAGAAAACTCAGAGTCTTGTGCATCTACGACGACTCGCCCCACGTGCCCATCTTCATTTGTGAAATCTTGGTCTTCACAAGTGGCCACCACAGATTTACTTTCAAAGCAGAGCCAGTACTCATAAGGATTAAATGCACCCGGGACAAATGGCTTGGGTTTGATATGACAAGCGTTCAGCGCTAAATCGTTAATTGTGAGAACGCCAAAATCATCACCCACTAGGCCATGAGGGTATTTTAACTTTAATTCCGAAATATGACTCGCATTTGATCCTAGTACGAAGGTTGAGGTTTGAAATAGAATGAAGAAGATAAAAGCACCTCTCAGGATTTTCCGCATTTTCGAAACTCCTGATAAAATTTGTTAAAGATATTTTTAATGTTCTCTGCTTCCTGTTTATTTTTCGCAACTCTGAGGCCCTTATATTCCCAAACTGTTTCTACCCAAGATGCGGGTTTTTTCATGTGAAATGAAGCTTGAAGTTTTTTTTCAAATAGCCATCTTACTCCAGCACAAATATTTACGTTAGGATCGTTCAATTCAGCCTTTGTGGCTGTAACAAGGTGATCCTTTAAATCGCCATGAAAGCCGTCTAAAAGTTTTCGAGTGTCATTGGTAATTTGCATTAAGCCGCGCGCACTATTCGAGTTTTTTTTCTTCGCGATTTGATTTGGGTCAAATCCGGATTCAGAGGCTATTAACGCTTTGACAAGATTAGGATCTAGCGGCTCATTGGGCTTCAGAACATCATTCCAATATTGAACCCATCCAGCAATTAAATCATCGTATTTGGTGCCATGCTCTCCGAAGCTTGACGGCAGTGGGCAGGGACTAATCTTCAATTTAGAAAAATTTTGAAAAGCAATTTCCTGAATCTCTTCTGGATAGAGCTGATCTTTTCCTGAAGGATTTCGCGCGCAATGTTTGTGGCGCGTCGTCACGCTGCCGTCGGGATGAGTTTTGCTGGGAGGAATATGAAATGAATTTGTCCTAACCCAATGCTCCCCGTAGGGGCAAACTCGCCAGGAATGGACTTGTGGGTTTTGTTTTTTTGGTTTAACTGCCGCTTTCTTCTTGGAAGCAAGAGTTTTTCCTATGGGAGTTCTAGCTTTTTGCGTCTCTATTTTATCTTTCTTTTTCCGCATGAATAGCCTTCCTGTTTAACGCCAACAGCAATTTGACTTTTTAGCTATAAAAAATCGCTTAAATTCATATCATCAAATTAAAAAATAAACAAAATCTATTACAAAAAAACATGATTCACGAGGGAATAGTTTCCCCTTACGATATTGATTTTTTTCTACTCCTTGCACTAGATGTGTTCGATCGAGCGGGGATTTTCTGTTTGATGAAGCAGTGAAAGATCCATTTTATAAGGTAGGTAAAGTTCATCAAGCTCTTTTTTTTTCTAGAGGCTAGTGACTGGACTAGAGCTTTTAGCTGTAAGTTAAAGGACTAAGTGAAGAGGAAAATAGGGGATGCGAGTGCTGGCTAAAGGTCCCTATATAGAATGTATTTTAGTCTTTTTGGTGATGTGCCGTATCGACCGTACATCTTTAAAACTAGACCTAAGACCTGAAATATCTCAAAAAGTAGCTCTTGCTTTTCCTTCGGGCATGGAAAAAGCTAGTCTAAAGTAGGGAATGACAATCATTTCTTTTCAGCAAGGGAAATCATTATGAGCAGCGTCGTTTCGTTTATTAATCAAAAAGGTGGGGTCGCAAAAACGACGACCGCAATCAATGTTTCGGCCCAATGGGCGCAATTGGGAAAGAAAATCCTGTTGATTGATTTGGACCCACAGGCCTCCGCCACAAGAGCTATTTTCGGTGACACTGAATTTGAGAACACGATCTATGATGTTCTCACTGCCGAAATTGGGGCTAAAGAGGCGGTCGTTCACTCTGAATCTTTTGGAATTGATGTTATTCCATCTGAAATTATGCTAAGTGGGATCGAAATCATCCTGGCTTCAAAATTCGGTCGCGAATCCATTTTAAAAAAATGTTTAGCTGAAATAAAAAATGATTATGACATTGTGGTGATCGACTGCTCGCCCTCTTTGGGCTTGCTCACTGTCAATGCCCTGATCGCCTCTAAAGATATCGTGATCCCGATATGTCCCGAGTATTTTTCTTTGAAGGGGATTGAGCTCATCTTAGAAACTCTTAAAAATATTCATGCGGGACTCGGACATAAAGTGGATGTGCGTGGAATCATTATTTCCAAGTACCGAAACCGTCGCATCGTCGAACAAGTGATTCGGGATCTGCGCGCGAAACACAGCATTCCAGTGTTCAACAATTATATTCCAGATTCCATTGTGGTTGAAGAAGCCCATCATAAACACTTGCCTATGCGTGAGTTCTCGCCAAAAAATCCTGCGGGTCTTGCGCTGGCTAATCTCGCTGTGGAAATGTGGACTTGAGTACGATCAATCCTTTATTTTTAGATTCGACCAAACCCATTGGTGACAAGGTTGTCACCAATGTTGAGCTCATCGACATCCTTTTGCACGATGGCGATTTCGTTTATTTTGAAATAATTGATCAATCCGGATTTTCGCAAAGATTTGCATTGCAAACCATCGCCACTAAGAAATCCATAAAATACAAGGCTGAAGTTTGGCTCAAGTATCAATATGAAATTCAATATCGCTTCGTGATAGAATCCGAAGGACAGCCTCTCTATGTATCTTCAATGCGTAAAACCCGCGCGGGTCATATTATTTCTGAAAAATGGGAGCCCTGCTTTGATGCCGATCTCGTTGTTGAGAAAAAAGCAGACAAGCTCAGTCTTCGTCGAACTGAGTTTATGAAGGAGCTTCGACCTCCACAAGAAATAAAAACCCATTCCTCTAAGCCTCTTTTTAAACCCCAGTTCTTTGAGCAAATCAGAACTCTCTTAGATGATCTCATGTAGGTTATGAATACTCTGATTGGGGTTTCCAGTGGCGAACTTCTAGACAGCCTGTAAATGATTTTCAAAATCTCAATGGCCTCTGACAGTGCCGGGAGAATCGATGCGTCTCAAGTTGAAAGTCTCGTAGAAACGGCTTTCAGCAGAGCTAAATTTGAAGGCACTAAAGAGATCAAGTATTCAAACCTCGAGTTGCAATTAAAGAAAATTCTTGCAGCTCAAGGTGTCCAGGCTTACCGTTTAAATGGTCCTTTGGAAAAATGTTCCAACTTGGATCAGGATAGCAATGAGACCACAATCTTAAAATCAAACCACAGTGGTCATTATAATGTCATGGCCGTAAGTGCAGTTTTCAATGTTTATTCTGGTGGTTCGAATTATTACTCCAAATTTGGCGCGCGGATTGAAATGAACTTCAGAGCCTTTATTGCTGAGAGCAATCAGGATGACGTTCAAATCGCGATCGAGAGTTTCAAGATACTGAACCTCATTGGTGTACAATAGTAAAAATGATGCAGAGACCTCAGATATCGAGGTCTCCGTAACAAGGGCGCCTGACCTAGCTCATTTTTAAATCTAATTGCAAAAATTAAGCTTTTTTACAATACCTGCAATGCCTGAAATATGTTGATAGCGACCGCCACTTTTTAAAGTGGACCAATAAGCTCCAGAGCTAACTGTGATGATCCCTTTTTTAGCCACTTGCCGTGCCATGATGCCAACTCCACAATAAAGATTTTTATAGGGATCCAGAATTGTTTTTTTAGGATCTGTGGCTTTGAGGTTCTTATCTAGGCTCCAATCAAATTCGCAGAAGGAAAAACCCTGAATATCTTGATAAGACAATTGCAGCAAACCTTCTGAATAGACGGGTTGCCTGGTGATAGGGTCTGTCCCCATGGTCGTTTCATTGAAGCGGCTCAGAGGATTGTAGTTGCTTTCGTATTTTGCGACACCAACAAAGAGGGCGGCCCAAACGTTGGCTCGCTCATTGTTATTTAAGTTGTGGTATTGGGGACAGAAGGTTTCGATGTCATCGGCTCCAGCTAAAAGGGTGGTCCATTTATTTAAAATAAGGTCTTGTAAATATTGGGACCAAGCCGTGCGTTCGGGGTTGGTTGAGGTTTCCCAGGCCAGAGTCTGCATCTTGTAGGCGAGGGCGACCGGAGCTGGCGGGTCAACGGGTTGGCCGCTGGTGCCACTCATAGAGTTGCTGTCACTGGTGCCAGTGAGTGGATCGATTTGTTTTCCAGTGGTTGAAAATTGCCCAGATTGTGAACAACCCATAGACAGGACGATCAGTGCGGCTAGCGCCGTGGCTGTTAGATTCGATGTGAATTGCGGAAAATGCTTTTTAAATGACATAGGGACCCCCGCAGCCTTAGCAAAGCAATTCAAAGGCCATGTGAGGGGTTCTTTTGTTTTTATAAGTTATTGAATCTACTTAGTAATATTAAATATGAGCCCAAAAATTGTTATGTTTTTTGTCAAGGTCTTGCGATTTGCTTTAAACCCTGACAGTTTTTTTTGAATAAAAAAAATGCGAGGATGCGGTTAATTTTATCTGAGATGGGGCTCTGAGGTTGACCCAGAGGGGTTTTTTAATGAATATAGCGCTTCAATCTTTTATTTGAAGGACGAAATCATGAAAGCAGTTACAGAGTTCTCAGTCATCACTCTAAATAAAGCCATTCAAGCTAAGACGGCTCTGGCAGCTGAAGGCAAGACACCTGAAGAAATCCAAGAAAACTTGGGTCAAAATCTTAAAATCGAAGGTGAAAAACTTGGGTATTTGATTCATTCCCTAGAAATCGCTTCTACCAATGCACAAAATCTAAAACGCGTTGTGATCGTAAAACTCAATGAAGGCGAAACAGCTCCACCAAAATCTGTACAGGTTGACGAGCTTCATTTTATCCCTGAATTCTTTGTTCAAGCTAAACCCGCACAAGCTGCAGCTCCTGCAGGCAAGGGCGGTCGCGGTGGACGTGGTGGCGGTAAAGGTGCCGGCGGACCAAAAGGTTCACCTTGGGGCCTTTCTCCAGAAGAAAAAGCAATGAAAAACAAAAAACCAGAGACTAAATAGTTTCTAGATTTCATTTCAAAGTCAGTGGCTTTGAAATGAAACTGTTAGGGTTTAAAATTCTTGCGGGCTGATTTTAAATCGCCCGTGAGGAGAATGTCTAGGGGCGTGTGCTTTTTAGAAGCACTTCCGTGCGACTAGATTGTCTTTCACAAAGGTGAATGCCTTTTTCTTGAATCCAAAGATCATACTTTTTTTGAATTTGATATTTTTCTGCATCAGGGACTCGGATGGAAAGCTCCATGATGGGCTCTGATCCTGGGATGTCCACGGACTCAAAGTCCAAGTCTGTTTTCTTAGAAGTCCACTTATTTAATTTCAAGGGACCAAAGACTTTCATGTTTTTAAGGTGGCTAGAGTCGAAGTCGATTCCACCCACTTTTCTGACCATTTCAATTTGTTTGTCATTGAATGGTTGGTCGCCTGCGTCCTTGTTGTCCATGGAGCAAGAATAAGACTCTTTACCATGGTAAATATTTATTTCACATTTGTGGTCTTGCAGGCTCAGCCACTGCCAGTCGATGGGACTGTTTTCATTGATATCAATTTTGATCGTGGATTTTATTTTTACCGAGCCCTCTTCATTTTTTGAGATCATGCGAAAAATAACTCCATGAGCAAGATAAAATAAATCAGAGGATTCAAGAAAAGAAATCGAGCGGGAAGATTTTTCTTCAAATTCTTCATCAGACTTCTTTAAAAAAGATTGAGGGGAGCTCTCACAGATCGACCACTGCACTTCAGCTTGCGATGCTGTTCCCGCAGCAGAAGCAGGAAAATAAAAATGAAATGCGGTCAACAAAACGGAAAATTTAAATATTTTCAACATGCAAAGAGATCAATACAGTTTTATCAAAAGATCAATCGAGATTTTATTAAGGTTCTGTTAAGCTCAGTCAGGTTTTGTCAGTTTTTGGTTTGATCGCTGGTTCGGGCTTGGTCTATTCAATTATGGCTGTTTCGGATAGTTTTCGTTGAATTGATGCTCACAGTATTCCTTGGACATCAGCAGTTCTGGTCTGTATTCAAAGTGCATAGTGTCGTAGTGACTCCACTTGCCGCCCCAAATAAAGCCGTTGGATTCAAAAATTTCAGCAATTTCAGCAATTTCAGCTGGGATTCGATTGCGAAATTTTGGGACCTGATTTGGATTCTTTGAAATATCCCAGCGCCAGTAATCCGTTTTTGAGGGATTGATGTCGATGGCAACTCCAAACGAATGCACACTCATGTTGTGACTGCCAGCAATAGGGCGCCAATTGAATGTTCCACCTAGGGGACTGGTCACATAGTGGGCTAATGCCGGGTGTTTGTGAGTGAGTTTGAGCAGGTCTATAGAGACCTTTTCCAGTGCTTGTGCCGCTCCAAATTTTTTATTGAAGAGCCACTTAGAATGATCAACAGCCCAGTTCACCCAGACCTGGTTGGATCTGGCAGCAGCTTGGGTTTCACCATATATTTTTTTAAAAAAAGCTTCATAGCGCAGGCGTCCAGGATCTTCATTCAATCCGGGGGCCCTGACAATATATTGGCCTGCTGGATTTTTTTGAAAGCCCGCAGGGTAGGGAATTAAAAACATTTGCTCTAGGCTGGTTACATTTTCAACAATTTGATCAAAATCTTTTCTGGGGTCCAGTCCGCTGTCATCAGGATAGGGCATTTGGGTGCCGTCAGGAAAAAGCACAGTTTCAGACTTTTCAATGATTTTAAATGCAGGGTAAGCAACCCAAAGGCATTTCAAGTTTTTTGGTATCTCCGCTTGGGCTGAAAAACTTGTAAAACTTAAAAATGCCAACAACCAAAAAACCATTGAATTTTTCACGCCAACCCCAATTTGTATTCAATTCAAACATAAACTTTGAATAAGGCAACTTTATTTCGAAAAGAAATAAGCGGCATAAATAACTAGGGCGATAAACGCGGAAGCCACAAATCCATAAACTCTGAGGCGATTTGTCGGTCGAAGAAAAGCTCGGCGATCCATCGAAGTAGGTCTTTCTAGAGTCCTTCTCTCTTTTTCGAAAAGGTCTGGATTTTTTGCGTTTTTATTGCTGTCTTGGGATTGAGTTGTCGAGGCTGACATGAGCTTCCTTAATTTTTAAAGGGGACACTAACTAAGTTTTAATTGAATCCCTTTTTGAGAATTCGAGCAAGGCCATTTCCTTTGAAAATGAAAACGCAATCTAACTTCAGTCTGGGCTTGAAGTTGTTTTAACAATAAATCCACTTTTCAGGAGAGGCACAGACCTTGGGAGGCCCAGTAAAGATGCTAATAATATAGATCTTTGTCTTGTAATTAATAAGGGCATGATGGTCGATAGGATGCCCATGGAAATAGACAACGAACTTTTAATTTCATTTTGTGATGAAGCCATGGATGTTCTCATTCGCTGGGAGCGCATTTGCTTAGATTTAGCCTTAGGCTTTAATATCGATCTCGTCGAAGAGCTTTTTCGCATAGCTCACAATATCAAAGGTGGATCACGAGCCGTGCAGCTTTTTGATTTTGGAAACTATCTGCATCAAGTTGAAGATGTCATCAATTTGATTATGGATGGTAAATTGGATCTTTCGGACCCCATTCAGAATGAACTTTTGCGCAGTCAAAAATTTATGACCGACTGGGTGGATAGGCTTAAAAAAGGCAATTTGGAATCACCTGATTTTATGAAGCAGATTCAGCCGCTGGCCTTGATTGTTGATCTTTTAAAGCCAGCAACGAGCACTCCAGAAAAAAATCAGCAGCACGCTTTGAATCGAGAATCCTTGGCGAATTCTAAATCCTCAGGAACGGCGGGACAACGTGGTGACTTGACAGAGCGGCCATCTCCTTTATCAAAGGTGAGTTCAGAGGCTAAATTAGAGAAGCAAAATTCAAATTCAGTTTCAGCATCAAAAAATAGTGGTTCACACAACGAAACCATTCGTATTTCAGCGCAAAAGTTAGATCATATTTTGCAAACAATCGGGGAGCTTTCAATTCACCAAACAATTTTGTTTCATGGGCGTTCTGAAGTTTCAGCGACAAATCATGTTTTTCATAAGTCTTTGCAATTAAGTCAAAAGCTCACTCGTGATCTCTATGACAAAGCCTTGGGACTGAGGATGCAACCTCTAGAGTCACTCTTTCAAAGGCTAGAGCGAAGCACGATTGAACTCTCGCGAAGTCTGCAAAAGCCAATTCAATTCAGCTCAGAGGGTTCAGAAGTTGAACTCGATAAAACTGTGGTTGAAAAAATTATTGATCCTCTCACGCATATTTTAAGAAATGCTATTGATCATGGCATTGAAACTCCTGAGCAACGTCAATTGCTGAATAAAAGTGAAGTGGGTCGAATTGAAATTTCAGCCAAACAAGACACTTTCGGTGTCCTGATCACAATTCAAGATGATGGCAAAGGACTTGATCATGAAAAAATTAAGGCTAAAGCCATAGAAAAAAATTTATTGAAACCAAATCAAGAAATTTCTACCAAAGAAGCATTTCAACTTATTTTTCAGCCCGGCTTTTCAACGGCTGAAAAGGTGACCGAGGTTTCCGGGCGCGGGGTCGGAATGGATGTCGTCAGAAAAGTTCTCGAAGATATCAGTGGAAAAATTGAAATTGAAAGTCAAGTCAATCAGGGAACCAAGTTTTCAATCATCCTGCCAACATCTGTCAATATCATTGAAGGCATGCTTGTTCAATTGCACGGGCAAACTTATGTCATACCGATCAGTGCTGTGGATGAAGTTATTAATGTGCAGGGCAGTGAAACCAGAAGAATTCACCACTCCGCGATTTTGCCGATCGTCGACCTTAGAAATTTGCTGCAAGTCAATCCTGAATTTAGGCAGACGTCAACACACGATGAAGCCATGTCTGTGGTTATTTGTTTGCACCGCGGGATTCAAATAGGATTTTTGGTTGAAAAAATTCTGGGACAACATCAGGTTGTGATTAGACCCTTGAATGAAAATATCGAAAGCAGCTTTGGTATTCTTGGAGGCACCATTCTTGGCAATGGTGAGCCTGGATTGATTTTAGATCTGGCTGTCTTGTCTGATTTCTATTTAAATCGAACGCAACCATTGAAGGAGTTAGCGTGATGACTGAATCTGAAAATAAATTTTTGGTGTTCTCTGTCGGTGAAGATCTCTACGCAAGCCCCTTGCTTTCCATTCGTGAAGTTTTGGAATATCAAATACCAAAACCAATGCCGAATATGGTGCACTATTTTACTGGCGTGATCAATGTCAGAGGGGCCATCGTCGGGGTCATCGACCTTAGAACAAAATTTGGACATGAGGCTAAAAACTGGCCCAGGACACCTTTTTTACTGTGCGATACAGCCCGAGGGGCTATTGCAACGATCGTAGACTCTGTGGACCGAGTGCAGACTTTTACCGAAGAGCAAATTGAGCGGCATCCTCCAGTGGCTACCAAGATAGAACAAAACTATCTGATTGGTGTGGCAAAGTCGTCTCATGAGTTGATCACTCTGGTAGATATGGAAAAACTTTTAAATGAACAAGAATATAAAAAAGTGAGCGGGGAATAATTTATGAAAATGAATAAAATCAGCCTAAAAGGCCGGATGATGGTTCTAGTTGGAATTATGCTATTAGCACAGGGACTTCTGATTGGTGTTGCTGTTCAGAAATCTTCTAGCTTACTGACAACGCTCAATAATGTCACGGGGCAACAGATGCCCTCTGAGCGTATCCTGGCCCACATTGATATGCTTCATGACACTGTTCGTTCTATTGTCTTGGGCTCCTACTTTTCTGATGTCACCAATGACCGAGCCAGTTTGGTGGATTTCCAAAAAGAGTTGGTAAAAACGGACGCTCTTTTTCAAGACGACTTTAAAAAAATGGAAGTCCTTGAAATTTCTGCAGTGACCAAGCAGAAGATGAAAGTCGTCAATGGCTGGATCAATGATTACCTAGCTTCAGGAAAATTAATTGTCGATAATCTTGTTGTTGGTCAACCCAAAAAAGCCAATGCTGAATACGCCACTTTCACAAATCACTTTAAAAAACTGGAAAAGGACCTTGAAATATTTGAAGAGGAAGTCAATAAAGACACTCGCATTGTGGGCGATCAGGGAAAAGATATTGTTGTCTATCTTGTCGTGACATCCTCAGTGGGGTTTGTTTTTAGTATTTTCTTTAGTCTCTTTATCTTCAATTGGACCAGAAAATCTTTTGAAGGGATTCTTGGTAAAATTTCAAATACGGCACAGTTGATTTCAAAATCAACGATTTCAGTGATGCGCGAATCAACGAAGGTGAAAGACTCAGCCGTTGAACAATCTGCTGCCATTCAGGAATCCGTTTCGGCCTTGAGTGAGATGAGCAGTATGATCTCTCAAACTGGACAAAACGTAAGAATTTCTATTGATACGGCATTAACGGCGAACGAAAAGTCAGCCGATGGTAAAAAGATCATGGAACATCTATCCCACGCAATGTCTTCGATTCAAAAAGCAAATACGTCTCTTCAGGATATCTCAAAGGTTATTGATAATATCGTCAATAAGACCACAGTGATTAATGATATCGTGTTCAAGACTCAATTGCTGTCCTTCAATGCTTCTATTGAGGCCGCTCGAGCCGGAACACATGGTCGAGGGTTTGCGGTTGTCGCTGAAGAAGTGGGTAACCTTGCGGAGTTGAGCGGAGCCGCCGCCAAAGAGATCGAACAGCTGCTTGTCGAAAGCCAACGTCGTGTCCGTGACACCCTTGAAGTCATTCAAGACCGTGTCGGTGATGGCTACAAAGTCAGTCAAAATGCCCATCAGGTTTTTGAAGAGATTTCCATAAATATTGAACAAATCAATGGACAAATCAAATCCATAGGCGAAGCAACGCAACAGCAAGAAGTCGGTGTACAACAAGCCAACACGGCTATGAAACAGATGGATGAGTCTAGTCAGTCAAACACAGAGGCAGCACTTGTTGCCCAATCAACTGCAGAGCAGTTGAAAAAAGATTGCAACACCTTGTACAAAGTATTTGATGAATTGATGCTCTTGGTAAATGGTCATCAACTTAAAAAAATAAATAGCAGATCAAGCAATGCCACAGCTTATTCTTCCGGATCTTTAGAAAATTCGAATCATCTCGACTCATCAGGCGAAGACGACTCTGAATTGCAAGGTTTAGTCAGAAACATCGCGAGCAAACAAAATGAGTGGGGCAGTGATGATTTGAATGCTGACTTAAACCATGCTGGTGGAGTTGATCGCAGTCACTTTAAGAAAGTAGTCTAATTCAATGGTGTTTTCAGCCAAGGACCGAGCAACTATTTTGCAGCTTGCTGAGACACTGACAGGTGCGACCTTGCTAGCCAAGGAGCGCCAGGATTTTTTCCTACGAAAAGTAGCCACTCGAGTGGCTGAAACTGGCACCACCACTTTGAACAATTACTTGCAAAGGGTGGCAAGCAGCAGGCATGAATTTGAAATGCTTATTTCAAATCTGACAATTCATACGACTTCGTGGTTTCGCGAAATGCCCCACTATAAGAGTTTGGAAGAGCATCTCATCCAAACCAAGGAATATGAGAACAAGATCCTCTATGTTTGGTCGGCCGCTTGTTCAAGCGGAGAAGAAGTCTATTCCTTAGCTCTAATGCTGTGGCGGTTGAAGCAAGAAAAGTTTGTGTTTGATTTTCGCATCATAGGAACTGACCTTGATCCAAAGAGCATTGAGCTCGCTAAACGGGCCATGTACCTGAAGCACAATTTGAAAAATATTGATCGCAATTATCATTCCTACTTGCTTGAAGGTCTTGTGGGTAAAAATGAATACATCACGATAGCTGAAGAAATTCGCAGTCGATGCTTGTTTAAGACTTTTAATTTACTTTCGAACCCATGGACTCCACCAAAAAACCCAGGAAAATCAACCTTTGATGTGGTGATGTGCCGGAATGTTTTGATTTATTTTGATATCAATGAACAAAAGGGCATCTTAAAGAATTTAAGCTCAAGCGTGAAAAACAATGGCCTGCTTATTCTGGGGCATAGCGATACTTTTTTTTCCCAAAAGGATCTGATACCCTTTAAGCCCTCCATGTATTTTCGAAAAAAATTGGATTTAGAGAAAGACAGCCTTGCTCTAAAAGAGGCTGGTAAAAATTCCGCAACTCGATTTCAAACAAAAAAGGGCAATATTTTAATTTTAGATGCTTCGCCCGCAATTAAAAATCAAATCGCAGCAAAACTTCAATGCGATTTTGAGGTGAGCGACAGAAAATCATCTGAATTTATCGACATTCCAGCATTAAACAAAAATCCAGATCTGATCGTATTGGATTTGACCCTCTCGGAAAAAGGGGGAATGCAATGGCTGATTAGCCAAAGGCAGAACGAGATGCAAGTGCCAGTGGTGGTTGTCTGTGAGTCGACCTCCAGCGAAGCCATCAATATATTTAATTACTTGGAAACAGGAATTCAAGAGTTCATCACAAAAAAAGACCTCCAAGAACAACCCGAATTGATTATGGAAATTTGCCAGAACTTGATCACAAAACCAATCACAGAAAGTGTTTTGGGATTAGTTGAAAATTTCAAAGTGTTGCATCCCTTTCGCCGAAAAGCTTTTCGACCTCAGGTGATTGTGATTGGGGCTAGCACCGGTGGGCCTGGAGCCTTGGCTCTGATGCTAAAGAAGCTTCCTAAAAACATGCCTCCCATAGTTGTTGTCCAGCATATCAGCCCGGAGTTTTCTAGCTCCTTTGCCTTCAGAATGTCACAAATATCGGGGTTGCGAGATGGCTTTCAAGATTTGAATCCAGGCTCAGCGGAGTCAAAATCCATTTTACTAGAGGATGGATGCATCTATATTGCAAAGGGCGATTACCACCTCAATTTGGTGAGAACAAAAGACGGAATTGCCATTGAGAAAAACTTTAACAGGAAAACAAATGGTCACAGGCCAAGTATTGATGTGCTGTTTGAATCTATACCCGCATTAGGAATTGAAAGCATGGCAGTCATCTTGACTGGAATGGGGCAAGACGGAGCCTTAGGGCTTCTGAAACTTGCAAAGTCTGACAAGTGCTTTACTATGGCTCAAGATGAACAATCCAGCGTCGTTTATGGAATGCCCAAAAAGGCTTTGGAATCAGGGGCCGCATGTTATGTGGGAAATATATTAGAACTCCGAGCTGAGATGCTAAAACGCCTTGGTCGAAGATAGGTCATGGCTCAGTTCATACAGGATCAAATTGAAATCTTTGGGAAAAAAATGGAAAATGACGACTGCTTAAAAAGCTGCATAAATAAAAGGCGTCGCTACTCTGGAATTCATTTTGCCGTGATTTTTGTAGGCACTGCGCTGGCTTATTTTGCTGTTGGAAAATTGAGCTTAATTTTGGCTTCACTCAATGCGGCGACAACTCCTTTCTGGCCTGCCAGTGGGATAGCCTTGGGTGCGCTTTTGCTCTTTGGACCGCAATTAGCACCAGCCATTTTTTTGGGTGCCCTTTTGTCGAATCTAAATCATGGAATTTCCTTTTGGGGCGTCTTGGTCATTTCCCTTGGTAGCACTCTGGAGGCCTTGTTTGCCTTCGCCATTGCAAAGTTTTTGATAAAGCGAGAGCATTTCAAAACTTACTCAGAATCTTTTACGCTATTGAGCTGTGGTTTTTTGGCCTGCATTGTGAGCGCCTCATTAGGGGTCAGTGTCCTTTATTTGAATGGTCTTGTTGCACCCGGTTCGGTGAATTATACCTGGCTGACTTGGTGGGGAGGCAATTTTGTTGGAATTGTAGTTTTTGCCCCTTTCATTTTATCAATCTTTAATAAAAATGAACTGTTCAAATTTGAAAAATTAAAAAATTTTTTTGAACTTTTGTGTTATTTGGGGATTTTGGTTCTTCTTAATATTCAGGTTTTTAAAGGCGAATGGGATGGCGGTTTTTATTGGCTCAATGGGCTGATTTTTTTAATAGCCACATTAAGATTGAATACCCTAGCCGCCAGAATTCTTTTGGTTTTTTCTGCTTTCATAGCCATTAGTTTTACCTATAAAAGCTATGGTCCTTTTGAATTTGGCAGTCGAAATTTGGATCTTATGTATCTCCAGCTTGTGGTGTTCACCTTCGGAGCTGGTGTTCTCTTCATGGGGGCCTTTAAAAAAGAAAAATCAAATTTAACTTCATTCATAATTATGAGCGTTGGATTGATTATGATCTGCTTCGGAATCAATTGGATTTCAGCAGAGGCTAAAACCTATAAAAATATGGAATTTCAATCCCTTGTTGCTAAAGCTAAATCTAACTTAGAAAAAGCACAAAATCACTATTCAATGCTTTTGCGCAGCAGTTCTGGCTTGGTGTCTCTGTATCCAGAATTAGAATCAAGGGCCTGGCATAAGTATACAGAAAATTTGGATTTAGAGAAAAACTATTCAGCAATCAATGCCCTTTGCACAATCCAATCTGTGGAGAGAAAAGAGATTTCAGAGTTTTTAAAAAAAATCAGATCTCATGGAACACCTGACTTTGATTTGAGGGATCTAGATTCTAAATATGCCGCAAAATTTGATAATATTATTGTTGTCACTCATATTGAGCCCATCGCTAGAAATATGCCTGCTCGCGGCTTAAACCTAGGCAGTGAAAAATTTAGGCGAGATGCCGCCGAGCTGTCTAAGGCACTCAATGAAGTCGTTGCCACCAGGCCCATTCAACTGGTTCAAGATAATGTGAAGAGGCCAGGATTTTTAATATATTTTCCAATCTGGACTGAAAAAGAAGCTGAGAATCCACAACCCCAGAAAATATTTTGGGGCTGGACCGATGCGCCAGTGATTTCAGAGATTTTTTTTGATAATGCTTTTAAAGAGTTGGCAAAAGATCTCAATATTAAACTTTCAGTGGATTCGCATTCAGTCTATGAACTTGGTTCTTTTCAGGATTCTGAAATCATGAGCTCGAATTTAAAGTTTGGCGAAAATTTTGATCTCTTTAAAATTAAACATCACCTGGAAATTTACCCGACAGAGTTTTTTATTGAAAACCATAAAAGTTTTCCTGCTCTTGTCGGAGTTTTGTTAACTTTTCTTTTGTTCTTGCTGACGGCTGTTTTTTCGGAACTAGGTTCTTTTGCGTCCAAGCTTACTCGCCAGGTTAAGGAGCGCACTGCAGAGCTTGATCAAGAGCGTTTAAAATCACTTCAGAATTCAAAGCTGGCTGCCCTTGGTGAGATGTCCGCAGGGATTGCCCATGAGATTAACAACCCTTTAACAATCATCGCAGGTTCCATTGAATTGATCCCACAGTTCTTAAATAATCCAGAAAAACTCCATTCTAAAATAGAAAATATCAAAAAATCTTGTGAGCGAATTGCTAAAATTGTTGGAGCCCTTAAAAAGTTTTCAAGATCCAGTGAGGCTAAGGTTTTCAGGGATGTTTCATTGGAAGCTCTTATTGCTGAGTCGATCAATCTTGTTGAACACAAAGCAACCCGGTTTGATACTCCCATTGCAGTTGAATGCAATACTCGTGCGCAAATTTACTGCAATGACGTCGAGATAGAACAAGTGTTGATCAACCTAATTAGCAATAGCATTGATGCGGTGAAAGATCTTCCTGTTCGATGGATTAAAATCAAGGCCTATAATTCTGAGCAGCAGGTCGTGATTCAAGTTATCGATTCGGGTCCTGGAATTCCAAAAAATGTTATGGAAAAGCTCTTTGAGCCTTTCTACACAACAAAAAAAGTCGGGGAGGGCACTGGGTTGGGTTTATCAGTTTCGAAGGGAATTTTAGATGAGCACAAAGCCACGATTAAGGTGCTGGAGGAATCGCCAAACACCTGCTTTGAAATTCGCTTTCAGAATTCTCAAGGGCTTTAGGGTCGACTTTGACCCCCTGGTTCAGCCTAGAGAAATTTCAAGTTTTTTAGTGGGATGATAGGAAAGGGCTGTCAGTCCCTCACTCAATAGAAATTCTGTTTTTTTACACTGAGTCAGGGATCTCACAACAATGTCGCAGACCTCATTCAAGTGATTTAAAATCTCAGATGTGGGCTTTTCAAGTTCAGTGGCCATTTTGTTGAGGTCATCCAAGAAAGGCTTAAATTTCCCAGTGACCTCTTGGGCACGCGAACTTTCTAGTCGACCGCCAGAATAGATCAAAGTTAATTTTGTAATTTTATCAGACATTTCACGACTCATAAAGCGCAGCTCGACAAGAGTATTGTTGAATTTTTCTATCTGGGCGCAGCTGACCAAAAAAAGTGCTGTCAGTGTTTCTAAGATATTAGAAATTTCTTTCACAGCAACGTTGTGGTCTGAACTTGAGGTGGTCACTTCAGTGATGAATTGTGAGATCATTTCGCATTTGAGTCTGGAAGCATTAAGTCCAAAAATTATTTGGGGACTAGATGTTTCAACCTCTTGGGTTAGTTTGCTGAAAGCAGGCATCATGTCCTTGATGGATTTGATTGTCTGTTGCAAGTGTCCCGCAACAATGGCTAAAGTAGAACCTTCCCGGCCAATTTTATGAGCCGAAATAGACATATTTGTAGCAACAGCATCCATGTTGGATGTCAGATTTTCAAGCAGAGCCACTTTATTTTTCAGAAGGCCCTTCGCCGTTTTTAATTTCAGGATAAGTTCTTGTGATTTATTGATGATATCGATGGATTCATCAACGCGCACCTGCAGCTGTTTGAGTGAGACATTCATACTTCGACGGGATCTTAAAGGCACCACAGATTGACCACTGGTCATCGCATCAGTGAGGACTCCAGTGAGGTTTGAATTGATATTCTGGGCCAGATTCTGTCTGGAATCCATCTCCTCAGAGAGGGCATAGGCCATGAAGCTTGGGTAATCTTCAAAACCCATTTGGTTGATGGATTGAAATAAAAATTGGCGCGATTCTTGGACGCTGCGGATTTTTTCTAATTGCAACATCTCTGCATAAATAGTTTTGATTTTATCAAAGACATGGGAGCTTGGCTTAAGACGGATTGAAAAATAGCCTTCGCTGATTGGAATAGCTAAAGCCAGGACCCAATAGTAAGAGCCATCTTTTGATTTATTTTTGACGTAAGCGGCGATGGGTTGATTTTGTTTGAGAGTCTCCCAAAAGAACTGAAAGATGGCTTTAGGCATATCTGGGTGTCGAATGATATTGTGTGGGCTGCCAATCAGTTCTGCTTTGGTGAATCCAGAGATGCGTGTAAAAACAGAATTGCAAAACTGGATCAGTCCTTTTTTATCAGTCTTTGAAATAAATAATTCATGGATATCAAAATCAGCTTCAGTTTCATTTTTAGTATTTGAATGCACCAAGACCAGACTCCTCCGGGAAGCAGTAATTAGCACTGCCCGAGTCATGATTGTATCAAGTGCCGCCAATTCATGACCAATGGAATTAGATCTTCTAACCTTTGGTCATGGGGGATATTTATATTTGACTGCCTAGGGACCTCGTCAATTTTTTTTGAGTTCCAATGAACAGAAGTCCAGGAATGAGGGCCAAGACTGCCAACAATAAAAAGAAATCACCCTTAGGGATGCGATCATAATAAGTCCCAATATAGCCAGCGACATAATTTCCAAAGAAGGAGGCTAAGAACCAAACTCCCATCATCATGGAAACAATTTTAGCTGGGGCCACTTTGGTCACCAAGGACAAACCAATCGGCGAAATATAGAGCTCGCCCACAGTCAGCATGAAGGTAGAGCCTAACAGCCAGAGCACATTGCCTTTTTCCCCGCCCAAGGATTTAGCGGCGACGAACATCACGATTAAGGCACCAGTTCCCATAAAACACCCCAAGGCCATCTTGGTCGCCGTTGAGGGCTCTTGGTTGCGACGAGCTTGCCATGCCCAGAACCGGTCTAAGACAGGAGCTAGAAAGAAGATAACGAGGGGATTGAAACTTTGATACCAGGTTGATGGAATTTCAAAGCCAAAGAAATTCCAATTGGTGTTTTGATCGGCCCACAACTGAAGGGTGTTGCCCTGTTGCTCATAGACACCCCAGAAAAAAATCGTCACAACACACATAAAAATCAAGGCCCAAGTGCGGGTCCAGTCCTCTTTAGTGAGTGGTTGTTGAGCCTGAGCTTCTATTTTTTGAATACTGTCCTTACGCAGGCTCTGCGGTAAATTCTTGCCACCAAAATGGTAGGTGAGAAGTCCAATGATCATACCGACACCAGCAGCTCCAAAACCCCAATGCCAGCCCACTTTTTGACCAAGAGTTCCGCAGATCAATGGCGAAAAAAAGGCGCCTAAATTAATCCCCATGTAAAACAAGGTGTAGGCGCGATCTCGGCGCTCATCATTTTGCTCATACAGGCCTCCGACTTGAGTTGAAATATTGGGCTTAAAAAATCCATTGCCAATAATCAACAGAATCAGAGCGGGGAAAAAGAGATTTTCAACAGCCATTAAAAAGTGGCCGATGGCCATCACTACGGCTCCAACATAAACAGACCTTCGTTGACCCCAATAGCGATCGGCTATAATTCCACCAAAAAAGGGAGTGAAATAGGCGAATCCTGTATAAAGGCCATAAACCATGGAGGAGAGAGATTGGGTGCTTGTTGAGCCGGTGAGGGCTTCGACAATACTTTTGACCGCTTGAAATCCCCAAATTTCTTGACCCTGAGCGGCATTAACGAAAAGATATTTAGTCATGTACAAAATAAGCAGGGCTTTCATGCCGTAATAGGAAAAGCGCTCCCACATCTCCGTCAAAAAGAGGGTGAAGAGGGGGCGAGGGTGACCAAAAAAGGTGCGTTCACTAGAAATTTGAGTGGCAGCTGACATCTTCATCTTCCTGTCAAAGGTATTTATTAAATCGCTTTAAGAGCTATTTTTAACGCTTAAAGTCCCAGTCATACCTAAATAAATTACCCTGAAATCAAGGCTTTGTTGATCTTGGACAAACTTTAGCATATTTGCATCTGAAAAGTTTGCATCGGGAGCATTATGGCAAAAAAATTTCTCAGAAAATTGAATCTTGGAATCAAAGCACAAGCTTTCAGGCAAAAGGTCTCTCAAACCATCAAGGCGGCTCCTGGCTTGCGTTTGTCTATGCTTTTAAAGACTTCACTGGTGCTGCCTCTAGTCCTAGTCGCACAATCCATGTTGGTGACAGGTTGCAGTAATAACTCCAAGGTTCAAAATGCAAATGGCAAGCAGGCCCCAGCGCAAATGGCTTTGAATTTTCAAAAGGCAGAGGACTGTGATCAGGCTTCTTGCATCACAATTCAGAAAACTTCCCTCGGGAAAATATTTTTATTGATCTCTTCAGGTGTGACTGGCGGGTCGACCCCTCAGTGGTATGATTTAAAGCCACAAGTTGTGAGTTTTGAACGCTCAGCCCAAAAAATTGGCTTGTTAGGTCAAAATTACAACAGCATTTACGATGAAATTCCCAGCGTAAATCTGATTCAAACTTTTCAAATCATCAAAGAGGATGAAAAATCCATCACCTTTGATTGGGGCGGCGGTCTTAAAAGTTTTATCACTCAACATGCCTACGATGTCGATGCGGCCCGGGGCATGAATAATGATTTGACAGAAACTTCTTACAACTCAATACCAGTCATTGATTCCTTCATTCGCAAAATAAAATTTGATGAAAACAATATCGAGCTTGAACAAATCTCTAAGGTGCCAAGTGCTTTACTCAAGAAGGGCAAAGACAGCTTGGCTGTTGAAAATCGTGAAGAAACCATCGTCATGAATATTCAAATCAGAGCTTATAATTTGGATCCACAATTTAAAGCCAAAGAATTCGATGCTTCCCGGCGCGTGGGCTTTTTTGTATCCAAAATAAGTCGAAAAAATTACAGCAAAGATATTAAAAATCTCATTTCTAAGTGGGATCTCAGCCCCTCTCGTGGCCCCATTCGAGTGCGCCTTTCTGCGACTATTCCGCAGGAGTACATTCAAGCCGTCAGTGAAGCGGCCTTCTATTGGAATAAAGTTTTTGGTCGTGATATTATAAAAGTTGAAACCGGTGTTAGGCCTGATGAGGCCAGTCCCCAGGATCGCAGTATCATGATCCGTTGGATCAACTGGCTGGATGCTGGTGCGGCTTATGCCATCAGTCAATCCGACCCCTTGTCTGGGGAAATTCTGCGAGCCCAAGTATTTATGCCCTCAGTTTTTACAAGAGTGGGGTCGGCAGCCCTTGTTCACTTAAATGGTAAAAAACCGGTGGTTGCAAATGGCGCACTGGCTTGTGATTTTTCAAAAGCTTTTGAAGATTTGAGCTTACTATCGCGCGAGGCGACCGATTCTCAAAGACTGCGCTTAGCCCAAGACAATATCCGCGCGACGGTGGCTCATGAACTGGGCCATGCCTTGGGTTTACGTCATAACTTTGCTGGATCTTTTTCTGCGCCGGTGAATCTTGATGAGATTGAAAAATCAGCAAAAACTTATTTGCAAGATTTGGGTCATCAAGGTCTAGAAACATCCACCAGCATAATGGATTATATCACTGGCATTGATAGCATTTTGATGGCTGCTCGAATAAAATATGCTCCCTTGTCCTATGATAAAATGGCCATGGACTGGGCTTATGATAAAGGCAGCTTGAGTGAGTCGGTTTCAAAGTATTGCACCGATGACGATATTTCTTTGGCAAACAGCAATGGTCTCAGTGTTTATGGTTGTGAGCGCTTTGACGCGGGCAACAACCCCTTGCAAAGAAAGTTTCACGATGCCCAAAATGAAAAAGGCAATTTAGTCAATGTGCTTTTCTCTTCCATTTTAGGGCGCATGTTTCCTGGTGATCAACCTGATGTCGTGAATGATTTAGACCAAGTTTTAAATGAAACGCAAAAATGGCGAAAGGCTGATTTTTCAGCTCTGACCTTTGTGAGCAAAGCTATTTTTGATTTGCAGCGAAATGATCTGCCAGCCCCTTCATTTGCGTCCATCGAAAATGTGAAATCAGGAGCAATCTTGCTATCCAGAAGGGGAATCGACACCTCATGGTTTTCTCGACGTGGCCATGATGTGAATGAGGCCGGTGGATATGCGGGAATGCTCAATGGACTCTTAAGAGATTCTAAGGGGGCACTTGATATTCATTGGTTTGATTTGCAAGTGGATGCCATTGAAGCCAGTGAATATATCAAAAAAGGACGAACTCTTGCGGGACGCGAGTATGAATTTAATCCGCAAGAACAGGCAAAAATAATTCAATTTTTTAGGAAGACAGCCATTCTAAATAAAAAAACTTCCTTTTATGGTCTGGTCGAATTGCTTCCTAAGATCAATGAAAGTGAAGAGCAAGATGACGGAAAAATTTCAATCAACACTGCGATTTTGATCCCTGGGCTTTTAAATCAGGATCAAGCCAATTCTTTAAGCCAGTTGGCTCTTGATATTTTAGTTGAGAACTCTGGTCAAACTGCAGCCGTCGTGACGGGCCTCGACGGAGTTTTAATAAATCTGCCACTTCGATTTTTTGAAACTAAAGAAAGGTTACTCAGTTTAAAATTGTTATCTTCAAAGGGACTTGGTTTTGCAATGGAGATGAACAAAGCCAAAATCAGGGCCCAGTTGATGAGCCTTTTGGGTGAGACCTTTAAAAAGATTTCAGACTTGGAAATCAGCGGACTCAGTCCGCTTCAAATTAAAACTTCAATTCAAGATTTGTACACTAAAGAAGTTTTGAATTTAGAGGCCAAAAATTGGTTTGAAAGTGAGTTGTCCATTATTGAAGGATTGGACAACTAAATCCTTCAAATTTTTTTGTAGTGAATTTGAGTGCGAACTTCATTTTTTAATGGAAGGTCGTGCTCAAAATCACTGATGTTTTGCAGTGTGGTTTCAGCAATACATTTCAAAGCTTCCTGAGTTAAAAAAGCCTGATGGGCAGTTAAGAGCACATTGGGAAAGGTTAAAAGTCGAGCCAGCTGATCATCAAGCAAAATTTTATCCGATAAATTTTCAAAAAATACACCCTCTTCCTCTTCGTAGACGTCCAGTCCCGCATAGCCAATATGCCCTGATTTGAGGTGTTGAATCAGGGCGTGGGTGTCTATCAGGGCCCCTCTTCCTGTATTGATGATCATAACCCCGGGCTTAGTCAAAATTAGAGCGCGTGCGTCCACGATATGGTGAGTTTCTGGATTTAGTGGGATATGCAAAGAAATGATGTCGGACTGCCTGAAAACAGAATCCAATTCAACATACTTGACCCCAGCCTTCAGCAGATCTGCATTTTCGAAGCGGTCAAAGGCAATCACTTGGCATCCAAAGCCTTGCAGGATCTTGGCCATCACTTGACCTATCTTTCCAGTGCCAATAAGTCCCACAGTTTTTTGATGCAAATCAAAGCCAACCAATCCGTCTAAAGAAAAATTACCTTCACGGACACGATTGTAGGCTCGGTGTGTTTTCCTATTTAGGGACAGGATCAGAGCCATGGCATGTTCGGCCACCGCGTAAGGTGAATACTCCGGGACACGCACCACTTTGAGCTTCAAAAGCTCAGCGGCTTCTAAATCTACATGATTAAATCCAGCGGAGCGCAGGGCAATCAAACGCGCACCCTGGGCTGCTAGCACTTCAAGTGTTTGAACGTTGATTTTGTCATTAACAAAAGCGCAAATACAAGGGCAACCTTGGGCAAGGTTGGCCGTTTCAGAATTCAGGCGAGTTTCAAAAAAAATGAGCTCATGCTGAAAGGATTGATTGGCTTTCATGAAGCTTTGCTTTTCAAAGGGGTGGGTATCAAAGTACGCAATCTTCATTTTTAAGCCTGTTCTTTGGGGTTTATCAAAATGAGAAATTCTTAAGAGTATTTATCATCGGTCTAATTTGGGAATCCGGTCAATAGTCTTGGGGGAGTTTCTTTTGCGCGGCCTATTATTTCATTTCTATTCCTAAGTAATGAGAAAGTTATCGAAATATAAAATCCAATCACAACGAGGTATCATTATGAGTCGGCATTTGCTTGTTTTTGTGCCTTCCAATTAGGACTGTAAAATAAAGTGAAGGATTGTGACTACAGTTTTTTATCCCGTCACCGATGAAGAGAGTATTGAGTTCGTAATTTAATATTTAAAAAGCATTATAAAAGTAATTAATAAGTAAAAGGGGGAATTCTGTATGAGTAAAAGTCTAAAGATACTTTTAGTGGATGATTTCGAAATGGTTCGCGCTCTTTTAAGGCAGTCGTTATTGCAAATTGGCTACGACAATTTGACTGAGGCAGCCAACGGTCAAGAGGCTCTGGAAAAAATCAAAAATTCACAGGCTTCTGGTGAAAACTATGATCTTGTTTTTATTGATTGGAATATGCCTATCATGAATGGCCTGGAAGTGGTGAAAGCATGCAAAGCGACGGCAGAACTTGAAAATATTCGCTTTATTATGGTTTCAGCAGAGCAAGACCAAAAAAATATTGTAACTGCATTGAAGTCAGGTGTTTCAGACTACGTCACTAAACCATTCTCCCCAAAATCATTAGCACTGAAAATTGAGCGCATTTTAGAGAGAAAAACGGCCGCCTAGAAATGGGGAACAAGTGGAAGATTCAGGGGAACTCATGATCAAGCTCGATAAATTTATTATTGATGTCATTGATAAAGCGATGGCTGAAACATTTGGCTCATTTTTGGGTATAAAGCCGGAAATCAAAAAGTTTTCAGTCACTGATGCGCCCATAAATACAAAGTTTGATATTTCTGGAGCAGTCGTATTTTTACAGGGCCAGATTGAGGCGACACTTTATTTGCGAGTTAGCAAAGAAACACTTTTTAAATTGCTAGGGCCACTTTACGGCAAAGAAATTTCAGAAGTGAATGCCAGTGTTGTTGGTGGTATGGGTGAAATCACGAATGCTATTTACGGATTGGCAAAAGTTGATCTGAATCAGAATGGCAATCAATATGAAATGGCACTTCCCATTGTTATCATCGGACAAAGTCATTCGACGATGATGGAGTTGAGTGATGTAAGACTACTGATTGAATATAATTTAGCTGGAGAAGAAGCTGTTGTCGAGTTGATCTTGGGTAAAACCAATTCATCGATTCAACGAAAAGCAAGCTAGTTTTTTGAATTGAAAAAGCAACGAAATAAGAAAAAAGAAGAAGAAAAATAACTTCTTCCGGAAACTTTTGAAAACAGCAATGGTGGTTCCTGAAGTCTTAGTCCTTCAGGCGATGAATTAAACAACCGGGGATATCGACTATATAGATATACCTTAGATGTTCAACTTGAACAAAGAGATGATGTCATGATTGGAAAGACGCTATCGGATCAACTTGTGGAGACTTTTGGCAGTGAAGACTTTTTAAGTGAACTTCAAGCCGCCGTGGCCATTTGGAAAAAAGAAGGTGTCGATCCGAACACTCAAGAAGTGGTCTATAAGCTGGCAGAGTTTGATAAACTTCTAGAGTCCGTAGATAAATCTTATCTAAAAGCGGATGGCATGATTGCCTTTGCTAATCAATGGGTGGCAGATTCCGCTGAGGAATTGAATGTCAGTAATCAACAAATCGCATTTCTTAATAAAGCCATTACAACCATGTTTAATAGTTTAGATCAGGGCTTTTTGATTGTAGACAGTGCAGGAATTATTACCCAGTTTGCCTCTAGGGCAGCAAAAAACTTTATTGGTCTCGATCCAGTAGGTCAACATATTTCAGATATTTTTAAAATTACAGAGGATAATCGTGAATCATTTCTCGAGTGGTACTCCATGGTTTTTGAAGAGGTCATTCACTTTGACAATATCATTGCACTTGGGCCAAAGGAATTTGTTACTTCTGATGAAAATCAAAAAATTGAAGTGGCATGGAAACCAATTCGCTCCCATGAAACAGAAAAAATTGAACAATTAATTATTATTTTTAATGACGTCTCAGAGAAATATGCTGCAGAGGCAAGTCTTAAACGACAAAAAGTATTTACAGAAATGGTCATTAAATATATCAATGGAAAAGCTAATTTCGTACGAATGATTCAGATGACCCGTGAAACAGCTGAACTCATGAAAGCCTGGGAATTCAGTGAAGAGTACGGTAAAGCCTCCCTTGATTATTTGACCCGGGAATTGCACACCCTCAAGGGTGGATTAAACACCCTTTCTATGGATGAAATGGGAACTAAGATTCACGACTATGAAGGCGATATAAAGCTGTCGCAAGAACGCGGTGCAAGTTTTAGGGAAACAGAAAAAATGGTCCGTGCTCTTGGGCATGATCTTATTGAGGGTCTCAATAAATTTCTTGAAAAATACAAAAGAGTATTTAAATTTGACGGTGATAGCAATTCAATCAAAGAAGTGCCGACCAACAATATTTATAAATTTTCAGAAAAGTTGCTAAGAGGTGGCATGACGGATCTTCTGCGAGCCTATGTTAAAGAGATCGTAGAAGTGCCAGCCTTAAGTCTATTTGCTCCCATTGAATCGAATGTTTTTACAAAATCTTTGCAATTGGGTAAAAATATTGAACTTCAGGTTAAAGATCCCAAAGAAATTAGGGTGATTCCCGAGTTTTATATGACTTTATTTGAGCAAATGACTCATATCTTTAATAATATGGTTGATCATGGTATTGAATTGCCGGATCAGCGAGTGATTTTAAAGAAAAGTCCTGTTGGAATTATCACGGTTTCAGTGGATATCATTGAGGCGACTAATCTCTTACAGTTTGTCATCAATGATGACGGTAAAGGAATTGATCCCTCGGAAATTCGGACTAAACTTGGTAAAGCAGGAGTTGATCACGCAGCTGAGAGCGATGAACAGGTGATTTATCATATTTTTGATCAAGGCTTCACAACCCGAGATTCAGTTTCTGAGACCTCTGGTCGCGGAGTGGGAATGTCTGCCTTCTTTAGTGCCCTGAAAGAGATGAACGGAAGTCTAAACCTCACCTCCGTGGTGGGTAGGGGCACGACCTTCGAAATTACTATTCCATATATTAGAGACCTAGATTCTGAAATGATTGAAAAAAACATCAAAGCCTAGAATCTTTTTTGTTTGTAGTTGAAAAACACGATCTCTGTCTAGCTAGGCCCTAATAATTCACATTCCAAGGTACAACGGGATGACAATATTTTAAACTGTTGGAATGAAGGCTCTGATTTCAATACTCCTATTTTATTTTATCTCTGGCCGCTCAGTGTACGCCAAATTTATCGACACTGAGACTTTTCAGGCTGATTTAAATTTCTATGAAATCAAAATAGAACGAACAAATCATTTGGGCTTGCATCAAGAGGATGTCCTGATGAAGGACGAGAGGGGCTACTTTTTTAACAGTAGAAGCCTCGGTAAAAAAATACCCACAGAAATAGCAGAAATTTGGAGTTCCTTAGAAAAAGGCCCAGACCGATTAGAAAATGGATTTACCAATCGAAGAGCCGCCTGTTCTTCGGGGAACTATATTTATTCAAAAATGATTAGGACTGGCCTTCCTGGCAAAATCGATCAGCGTCGCGGATGCACTGAAGGCAAATTATACGCCAGAATAATTCAGAAAATCAGAATGCTAAAAGATTTTGCAGGGAGAATTTAGTTGGGAAAAAAGACTCTCCGTAATAAAAACAGAATCGGCAATTTTTTATTAAGTTTTCAATGGCTGTTCTGGATTTCTCATTCTCGGCCAATTTTTATGGTGATTTTTGCATTCATTCTTGTAATAAAGTCCTGGGCTCTAGAGAGTTTGCCAAATGAAAATCTAAATGATCAAAATTACCAGATACTGTTCAATAAAATTGAAAAAATGCGTCAAACACTGGCTCAGTCGGCACAGAGTTCTGGACCATGCTCTGGAAAAGTTTCAGAAAATTGCAGCTTTTTAGAAATTTGTAAAAATTTTTCCGGAAGTGAAAAAGAAGCCTACCTTTATCAAGACAATAAGGGGCATCAACTGCCGAATTATCCATTGCTGAGCACCGTGAGCCAGGCTGAAGCCTGTTTACAAAAGCCATTTCTTAAGGCTCCAATTCAGGATCCCTTTCTATATCCTGAGCAATTTATCAATGCTGGCAAAGCGGGTGGTAAAAAAGAGCTCAAGAGGAATAGGAATAAATTAGAAAAAGAAAAAAGGCGAGCTCAGGAAATATTTAAAGACGCCCAAGAAAAAACCATTTCCATGCTTCATAAAAAAGGGAATCCTAGCAATTTAGGTCAGATTGAAGCCCTGATTGCCAGAGTTAAATCCGTGAGGCTAGAATCTGCTGAATTAGGTGATGGTGAAGTCACGCTCAGTGCCGCAGGCTGTGAGATGCCAAATGCCTTCTATCAAAGAGAAAGTGATAAAGTTGTTCTCTGTCCACAAGTCCTTAATTTGCCGGAGGGAACACTGTTTCAAATCCTTTCTCATGAGTTAGGTCACTCTATCGATCCCTGCACTTTAGCCTTTTCTTATTCAAAAAATAAAATGCTCGGTTACACACAAAACACGTCTGAATTCTTTTTTGGGGCAAATGAAAAATACGAGATCAGTTTGCCCGCATTTTCTCCTCAAAGCCTTCCCATCAAAAATGTTCTGTCCTGCTTGGAATCAAATAAGGAAATGGACTTAGAGGTTCCCTCTCAGTCAGTATTGATTCAAAATATTAAAAAGGAAATGGCCTCAGATCCAGAGAATCCCTACCTGGAAGCACGCGTTGAGCAAGTCAGTAAAAATTATAATCAATACAAGTATTGCAGTGCAATTTCAGGACAGGAAAACATTCAGGAAGCCTTTGCCGATTGGGTTTCAGCTGAGGCCTTAAATGAAAAGGTATCAAATCAAGTGAATGCAAGTCAGAATAAAAAAGTAACCTTTGAATTTCAGTTATTTATGGCGGGCATCGACTGTGAGAATATTAAAAAAGCCAGTTCAGAATGGGCTAGTGATCTCAAACATGATCAAAAGAACAAGTGCATCGACATAAAATCAACACTGGCTGATAACTCTGAGGCGGCAAAAAGGACTCATCCAAAATCTCAAGACCGAGTCGACCAGATTCTTCTGACAAAGCCAGAAAACCGCAAAGCACTGGGCTGCTTACAAAGTCAGACTGCAGCTCATGGAAAAAATTGTGAGCTCTAAACCCTAAAGCTATTTTTCCTATTTGGAAAATTTAAGACTTTCTCTTTTCACTTTCAAGGACTCTTCTATTTTTTTAAGTTTATCTAATTGTTGATTGTACTGGTTTTGGACTTGATTCAATTCAGTTCTCAATGAAAGTTGGCTGGTGTTTTGATTTCTTTGCCTCTCTTGAATTTGCGAAAGTTCTTGATTTAGGCTCAGCCATTCTGCTTGTGCCTCTTCTCGGTTTTGGATCAGGTTATCAAGAGCATTTCTTTTATCACCTTGGATGCTGCGGGAGTTTTCCAGGACCAAAGACGAAATGGACAGTCGCTGTTGTTTCAGTTCTTCGATTTGATCCTGGAGTGACTTTAAAAGAATTTCAAGCTCCTCAAGGTGGAGCATTTTCTCGGGCAAGTAGGAGTTGTTAAACTGCCAAAAAACCAAATTCTCTTGAGTGGTTTTGATTTGATCTCCAAGGGATCGAATATTTTGATCTAATTGATCCTTAAGGACCTGAGCCTGGCTGCTTTGGTCCTTCAGAATTTCATCGGCTTGAGTGAGAATTCCAATCTCTAAAGTCGAATAGAGATTCATTTCAGCTGTTAAATCACCAAGCAGACCTCTGAGATCATTCACTTGGGATCCGTAATTGTTTGTTGTTTGAAGATTTATTTTTGAATTGAGCTCATCCATCCGTTGTTTGTAGGCCAGCAGCTTTTTTTGTTCTTGAAGAATTTCAAAGTTCAAAGAATTTATTTCATTCCTCAGGGGCGATAAAGATTCCTTGCTCTCTATCGAGGTGTCCACAGGAGCCCCACAGCCAGCAGAAAGAAAGACTAGCATAAAGCTGATAGTCGCAATAAAGATGAATAAAACGACTCTTGTCATGTGCAAGTATAGAGCAGATTAAAAAAAAATTCCAAGAGGCCGTGACAAAAATCAAAAAAAGAGTTCATACCATCAAACGATTACCAAATATGTAAATTGACAAAAACTGAAGCGCACGATGCGCTAAAGTCAAGGCCGCACAGGATGGCCAGAAGATCAAATCCCCGAGAGCAGCTGTAATAAAGATTCCTACTCCCCTAAAATCTGAAAAAGCCATTTTTGAACCACAACATTGTCGAGCCTTCCATAAAAGCTAGTCACAACGGCAGGACGTCCTGTTTTAGGATCATGCTTCGTTTTCATTGCAGAAATGACTCCAGCTTGTGTCACCTGACCAAAGCGACTCTCCATTAGTGCTCCACCAGAATCACCCCAGCAGACCCCGCCATTGGGGCTTTCAGGGCTCCACAAGGAAGTCCATTCGACTTCAGAAGGGGTGGCTGCTAAAATGGTTATACCCGTTCGAAATGCACCCATGCCCAAAACCTCTTCACCGAGAGAGGCATAATTAGTGCAGCCTTGGCCCACAATAAACGTGGATGCCTCTGGATCATTTTCAGATGGAGAACTTAAGCGGGGTGTGCTCAATTTTACTGGAATCAAGAACTCAAGTTTTGATACAAGTTCTGTCTTTAATTTTAAAATAGCCAGATCCGGTTTGGGGATTCTAACCACAGTTCTGGTTTTACGAGTAGGAGCTTTACCTCCCCACTCTAAAACAGGTGGAAAGCTCACTTCGAAATCATTTTTATTTACGCAAAGTTTATTCGTTTTTTGAATATCATAAATGCAAATGGTGAGGTCTTCTGTAGCGTATTCATTCAATAAAAAGCAATGTGCAGCAGTCAGGAGCTTGCCTTTTCCTAGATAGGTTCCAGAGCAGGGATCAACTGGCGAAGGCCCCTTTATTTTAAAATCCAATCCAACATAAAATGATTTCTCATTATTTTGGATGTCAATTCCATTCACGATCGCGGAGGCTGTGCGCGTATATAGCAGATTGAAAAGGATCAGAAACAGGCAGAGAAGTTTTCCTATCGATTGAGACTGTTCATTTGTTTTAGGATCAATTTGAAGTGTTCGATTTAATTTTTTCTGAATAGTGTTGATAGGAGTCATCCGGTTGTCACCTCTCTGTGAAACAATTTGTGAGACAAAATGCAATTTCGCAGTTCTTAGGGTTTAAAAAAAAAGGGAGGGCATCAGAATTTTCTAATGCCCTCGGGGAACTTTTATTTATTGAGCTCTTTAAAATAAAAACAACAGCCCTCAGTGACCAGATGAAAGGCCGACGGTCATGTTAAAGACCAAGGCCTCTGGTTTTGAGTCTTTACTGTCGAGGCAAAAATATCCCACACGCTCAAATTGGTATTTATTTTCAAGAGTTGCTGATTGAAGACTGGGTTCAAGTTTAGCTTTTTTTATGATCTGAAGCGAATCTGGATTTAAATTGGATTTAAAATCCTTACCCTCAACAGTGTCATCGGGATTGGAAACTGAGAAAAGGCGACCATAAACACGCACCTCAGCCTCAATACATTCCGTGGCAGAAACCCAGTGGACTATGCCCTTGATTTTTCGTCCATCCGCGGTTGGTTTTCCAGCCTTGGTTTCCGGCAGGTATGTGCAATGCAGTTCGATTATTTTTCCAGATGAATCTTTGATGACTTCGTTGCATTTGATTACAAAGGCATTTCTTAAACGAACTTCTTTTCCTGGTGACAGGCGGAAAAAGTCGGCCTCTGGAGTTTCTTTGAAATCTGAAGCATCGATGAACAATTCTTTAGTGAAATAGAATTTACGTTTTCCTAACTCAGGCTTTTTTGGATGAACCGTGGATTCGAGTTCTTCTTTAAGATCAGCCGCTAAATTTTCAATCACAACTTTAATGGGATCTAAAACCGCCATGGCACGATGTGCACGAACATCCAAATCATCACGGATGCAGGCTTCAAGGATGTCATATTCAATCAAAGATTCTGCTTTGGCCACGCCAATGCGATCCGTGAATGCATGGATGGATTCAGGAGTGTAGCCTCGTCGTCGAATGCCTGAAATCGTTGGCATTCGCGGGTCATCCCATCCATCGACATATTTTTCTTTAACCAATTGTAAAAGCTTACGCTTACTCATCACTAGATAAGTCATATTCATGCGAGCAAACTCATATTGGTGGGGATGAGCTGGCACTGGACAATTTTCTATACACCAGTCATAGAAAGGGCGGTGATCTTGAAATTCTAAAGTGCAGATAGAATGAGTGATACCCTCAATAGCATCAGAAAGTGGATGAGCAAAGTCGTACATCGGGTAGATGCACCATTTGTTTCCCGTGCGATGATGATGAACTTTTCGAATGCGGTACATCAAGGGATCTCGCATATTCATGTTGGGTGACTTCATGTCAATTTTGGCACGAAGCACATGAGCGCCCTCTTCAAATTCGCCATTCTTCATTTGTTCTAATAGTTTTAAATTTTCTTCGACGGTTCTACCTCTGTAGGGGCTGTCTTTGCCGGGGGTCGTGAAATTGCCGCGGAACTCACGCAGTTGCTCTTCACTCAGACTGCAGACATAGGCTTTGTCTTGTTTTATGAGTTCAATGGCCCATTGATAGATCTGTTCGAAATAATCAGACGCAAAGTAAAGGTGCTCTTTCCAATCAAACCCCAACCATTTCACATCATTTTGAATGGATTCGACATACTCAACTTCTTCAGTTTCGGGGTTGGTGTCATCAAACCGCAAATGGCATCGGCCGTGGAACTCTTTGGCCAGCCCAAAATTTAGGCAAATCGCTTTCGCATGGCCTAAATGAAGATAACCGTTCGGTTCAGGCGGAAATCGCGTCACGATGGAGCTGTATTTTTTAGAGGCAAGGTCTTTTTCAATGATCTGTTTTAGAAAATTATTTGATGTTTCCATGGATCATATGTTTATCAGGGGAGCTTGTGGCTTGTCTAATAAGATCTGAAGGGGCTTGGGGGAATTGACTTTTCGCATCTTGAGGGGAGAAGTTTTGTTTTCAACAGGCTCGGGAATATTAATTTTTAGGAAGCGCAGTTTATTATTGAGAAGAAATGGTGCCCCGGGCCGGAATTGAACCGGCACGCCCGATATTATCGTAACCCAGGATTTTAAGTCCTGTGCGTCTACCAGTTTCGCCACCGGGGCTCGCGTGAAAGACCTATGATACCTAAACAATTTCAAAGGTCAATATGTTAGCGCAAAAGAGTTTTAAACTCCTGCATGTCGTCAGGAATTGGCATTTCAATTTTAATAAATTTTTTGCTGAAGGGGTGTATGAACTCCAGACTGAAGGCGTGCAGCATGAGTCGGGGAGCCTGCGGTTTTTTTAAGCAGGAATAAATATCATCCCCAAAAATTCCTAAGTTCTTTTCGGCCAGATGCACTCGAATCTGATGCATGCGTCCGGTTCGTGGTCTTGCCTCGACAAGGAAACCTTTGCTCAACTTTTCTATAATTCTAAAATCAGTGATGGCCTTTTTTCCGCCGGACCTCACCGAAATCATTTTCATCTTTTTTAAAATAGGATCGCGAATTTCTGAGAGGAAGTTGGATTCCTGCCAGCTTTCGGGGGCCTTGCCCGTTTTTGTAAAGCAGAGGTAGGTCTTTTGAATTTGATGGTTTTTAAAGAGATCAGCCAGAGGTGTATTGGCCACTTTTGTTTTAGCAAAAATCATCAGTCCAGAAGTGTCACGATCAAGGCGGTGGTGAAGGGCTAAGTAAAATCCAGATCCTCGTTCAGTTTCAAGCTGAGTCTGAAGAAGAGAATAAAAGTTAGGGCGGCTTTTGTCGACAGTGGGCTGTGAAGGAATACCGGCTGGCTTAGCCGCCACTATGAAATAGTCATCTTCAAGTAAAATTTGCAGCATTATCGTCCGCGGATACTGCAAAACGTAAGATTGGCCTGAATGAAGGCTCGTTGCTGTGCCAAGCCGTTAAGGCTCATTTTAAAGGAATTCGGTTGGCAGTGATGGTTTGTTACAGTGTTATGAATAGCTTCAATTTCATCGCGATTCATTTTCAATTTCCAAATGGTTTTAATCGCCAACCAATTGCGAACATATTCACACTGATAATCTTCATTGGGTGGCATGTACCGCTCTGGTCCTCGGTCACCCTTGGACATGTTTTCATGGGCGAGGGCTGAAACTAAATGCGGCTGAAAATTCATATAATTGGCATACAAGCATCGTGTTTGATAGTCCCACTCAGAGGCCCCTGAAATATAGGCATTTTTCAAAGGGACCATATGGTCAATTTGAATTTTGTTAGCTTCTACCAGCTCCCGATTGGCATAGGGATCGTGCCACTGTCCACCTTCGACCACACAGTGACGATGATTCTTGAAGGTGACTTCAGACTCGCTATCACGCACTAACACCCGCGCGCGAGTGTTCATGCAGGTTTCGTCATTAGGATCATTGATCCAATGGCCAAAATGGAATTTTCTGTCATATTTTTCGATCGGAGTGCCAAAAGGCTGGTTGTGAAAGGCCCATTTCAATAGGTTCACCACAATCAGTTTAACTGGTTGGAGCCATTGCGTAGGGGATTGATCAGCTCCGATAGAGATTGTTCCTGGCTCAGCTGATGCTCTTGCGTTTGAAGAACTGGCCTGTTCAATATCGTCTTCGTTGATCGTATAGAATTCTGAATACTCTATGAGATGATTTTTTCTTTTTGTGGGCCGTGAGACTTGTGGCGTTGATTCAGAGTCCTGATTCAGTATCGGTTGAGATGGAATACTTTGTGCGAAGGATTTTGGCGGATTATGGAGATTAAAAAAAGCAATAAAGATAAAAAGAATACCAGGAGTTGGTTTTTGAAAAAGCATCTGGAAAGTATTTTGGAATGTATTTTGACTTCTAGTCATAACTTTTTCTGGTGTTTTCATTCTAAAGTTTTTAATCTCCTTTCTTCTTCTAAAACTGGCACTTCTTGCTGGATTCACATTGTTTACTTAAGTTAAATAAATGGAGTCGCAGCTAAATAATTTTTATACTTTTTAATTCTATGGGTAAAATAAATATCAAAAAATAGAATTTTTGGAAACTTATCCCAACTTCCTAGGGATATTCAATCAAACAATTTTAGTGAGTTTGCGAAACGCCGTAATTGCTGTGCATCAAGTTGAGTGATTAGGTGAAATGATCAGAATTATGCATTGAAAATAGGCAATAAAAAAATAACGTGCCTCGTTTAAATGCAGAGAAATTGTTGTTTATGCCTGAGCGTTTGATTAAAAATTAAGCAGTTTTCGTTGCGAAGTTTATTGGCCGAGGTGATTTACTGGTGTGAGCCGCATGCAAGCGGGATAAAGAAAAGCGACCTATCAATTCTTATCAGTGATTTTTTTGCGGCCTCTGTATTTTTTGAGAATAAAAACATAAGATTGAATTAAATCTTGCTTTGAATGTTATTCGGAGTTCGATTATGATTTGATCACATTAGTTAAGGTGTTTGCAGGACCAATGACCATTGATTTTCATGAGGAATTATTCTTAATTTTCCCTAATTTTCCATAAGGAATTATATCTGTATGAGATTTTTAGTTCTGTTCGTGTTTGCTCCCGCTATTTCATTTGCGATGGATTTACAGGAATATTTGACCCTTGTTCAAAGTAAAAATAAAATGGTGCAGGCTTTTGAAAGACAAAAAGAAGCTGCGGACTTAAGAAACGTTTCGGGCGACATTGGTCTAGTCCCTGTGCTCACCGCGGGTGCTTCTTATGTTGAAGACAAGAACCCATTAGGCCAGTTTGCCATGCTGCAGGCGACTGAAAGTAAAGTGACTGATTTCAATCTTGGGTTCTCTAAAAAGTTTTCTACGGGGACCACTCTGGGGCTATCCGCTGATGCTGCAGAGTACGAAAATCCAGGTGTCGTCGGGCTTGTGGCCCTCAGAAAATTTGGCACAGGTTCGCTTGGTGCCTCGATCAGTCAGTCCTTATGGCGTGATCTTTTTGGAGCCGGCATTCAATTGCGTCGGGAACAACAAGGCTTTGCAAGTTCAGCAGAAAAGATTCGCTATGAATTGCAATCGAAGCAGCTTCTTATCAATGCTGAGCAGGCTTATTGGAATTATCTGCTCACCATTGAAAGTATCAAGATCAGTCGTGATTCTCTAGAAAGAGCAAAACGAATTGAAGCTTGGACACGGCGACGGGTCAGTGATGGAATTAGCGAAAAAGCGGATCTGTTGCAGACGCAGGCTTTGGTTGCGGCTCGGCAACTGCTTTTGATTTCCTCAGAAGATGAATTGGCTGCGGCCAAGCAATCCTTGCGCGATTTTCTTGAACTAGAAAAGGGTGCAAGTCTGCCAGAGATGAGTGGCAATGTTTCCAATTCAAGAGCTCTAAAATCCATGATTCAAGTCCTTAGGCCGAATAAAGGTTTGCCTCAGATTGAAGGCTCCAAGGTCATGCTGCTAGAGGCTTATGTTTCTAAAATTGATGTTCAAGCAAGAAAGCTTGCTGCAGATCAAGTCGAAGATGCTTACAAGCCTGATTTAGTGCTTTCCGGGGCCTTTCAGACCCATGCCCTTGATCAGACAATGCCGGCAGCCTTCGGCAACTCGACTTCAGTCGATCGTCCGACATCAAAAATTGCTCTCAACTGGACTTATATGTTTGATGACGAGGTCAAGCTTGCAGCTCGCAGCTCTGTTAAAAAAGATGCTGTGGCCGCAACCTTGATCAGTGACAGAAAAATGTTAGAAAGTGAGAGCTCCTGGTCAGAATTGAATCGTCGCAACACTGAATTGACACAACAAATTGCCATGGCCGATCAAATCATGAAAATTCAAGAGGAACGAGCTAAAGCGGAAACCGATCTTTTTAACAAAGGTCGAACTGTCACCAACAGTGTTGTGAATGCTGAAGAGGACGCTGGAACTGCGAAGCTCAATTTAGTGAGATTAAAAACTCTGCAAAGAAAAATGGAAGCTCAGGGTCGTTTGTTTGTCGTTGTTGAATAAGGAAAAAAAATGAATTTACCTAGTTTATCTATACGCCGTCCGATTACTATTCTTTGTGTCGTCATGCTGATGCTGATTCTGGGCTTTTTTGCCTTGATTAAGATGCCCGTGGATCTATTTCCAGATGTGACTTTTCCAATTCTTTCCATTCAAGTGGTTTACCCTGGGGCTTCACCTTTGGATTTGGAAAAGCAAGTTTCAAAGCCCATCGAGGATGAACTTGGCAGTCTAGCCGGTTTGAAAAATCTGACTTCGAACAACCTAGACGGTGTTGCAGTCATCATCCTTGAGTTCAATTTGGGTACAGATATTAAGGATATGGAGCAAGAGGTTCGTAACCGCATCGGAAATATCAGACGGGACTTACCTTCTGATATGTATGAACCCATTTTGCGAAGATTTGATCCAGCCGATCAGCCAGTGATTACCCTGGCTTTGACAACAGAGCTTTCGGATGGGGCAAGTTATGATTTGGCGAATGAAACTGTAAAGCCTCTTTTTGATCGCCTCAAAGGCGTCGGCCAAGTTGAAATTTATGGTGGACGAAAACAAGAAATACATGTGTTGATTGATAAAAATAAATTGCAGGATCGAAAAATTTCGATGTTGCAAGTCTCTCGCAGAATCATGGACACCTCCAGAGATATTCCGATTGGCAAAATCACGGGATCCCAGGCAGAAACTGCGCTGAGAACTCGCGGTGAGTTTGAATCCTTAAAGCAATTGGCTGAGGTGAATGTCAACTTTATGGGATCTGACCGCCCAGTTGGTGTGAGTGAAATTGGCTCCGTTGTCCGCAGTCTTGAAGACGAGCAAAGCTTGGGGCGAATTCATGGAAAAAAAGCTCTCTTGATTCAAGTCTTCAAACAACGCGGCAGCAACACGGTTGAGGTTGCAGATCTAGTTAAGAAAAATATTGATAAAGCCAATGCCTTCTTGAAAGAGAAAAACATTCAAGCCGAAGTTAAAATGGTGCGCGACACCTCTCGACCTATTCGTTTGAACGTGCAGGATGTGAAGGAATCGATCATCATCGGTGTGATTCTTTGTATTTTTGTGGTCTTTTTCTTTTTAGGATCTGCCCGTTCAACTTTGATCACTGGAATGGCCTTACCAAATTCCTTGTTGGGTGGATTTATAATTATGTATGCCATGGGGTTTACTATCAACTTGATGACCCTGTTGGCACTTTCATTGGCTGTGGGACTGTTAATTGATGATGCCATTGTTGTGCGAGAAAATATTTTTAGACATCTTGAGATGGGTAAAAAACCTAAAGACGCAGCCTTAGATGGGACGAAGGAAGTCGCTATGGCTGTTGTGGCAACGACTCTTGTTGTTATTGCTGTGTTTGGGCCAATTTCATTCCTTCAGGGAATTGTGGGGCAGTTCTTTAAGCAATTTGGCTTAACTGTTGTTTTTACGATGTTGATTTCTCTCTTTGATGCTTTCACCGTGGCTCCGATGATGTCCGCTTATTTAGCGACAGCAACAGAGCACGTTAAAGGCAAAGGTCTCATAGGAAGAACTTTAGGAGCCTTTGATCGATTTCAAACGCGGCTAGAAGATAGCTATGAAAAATTATTAAAATTCACTTTGCTCCATCCTAAGCTGATTTTAGCTTCAGCAGGGTTGATTTTTGTCATTTCAATTTTCTCGGCCAGCTTTATTCCTAAAACCTTTTTGCCAGCCAATGATGCTGGAGAATTCTTAGTCAGTATTGAAACTCCAGTAGGAAGTTCATTGGCTGCAACGAGTGACTTCACCGCAGAAGTTGAAAAGGTTTTTGAAAAGGATCCCGCCATAGATATCGTTGTGACAACGGTAGGTACAAAAAATAATGAAGCCAACAAAGCCAGCTTATTTATACGTTTGGTTGAACGAAAAAATCGTAAAGTGTCAACTTCGGACTATAAAGAAGATACCCGCAAAAAACTAGATGCTTTCCAAAGCAAGGCGATTGTAGCCGTCGGAGATATTGATATATCCGGTTCAGGACAGAAGCCTTTGAACTTAAATTTTACTGGTCAAAATTTGGATGAACTGAGCAGTTATGTCGACAAAGTTGTAGCACGCCTTAAGAAAATTCCGGGCTTAGTCGATGTCGATACGAATTTTAGGTCTGGAAAGCCAGAATTCCATGTGATCTTTGATCGTCAAAAGACAGAAGCCTTGGGAGTCTCGACAGTGACTGCTGGTGCTGAACTTCGCAACCGCACAGAGGGAAATGAAAATGCAATTTATCGTGAAAATGGCATTGATTATAAAATTCGCGTGCGCTTTGCTGAAGCTTTCAGAGATCTGCGAAGTCAGTTCAGTACAACTTCAGTTCCCAACAGCAATAACAATATGATTCCTTTAGCCCGAATTGCGCGTGGTGAAGAAACTAAAGGCTATTCGCAAATCAATCGTCAAAATAAAAATCGTTTCATCCAATTGTCCGCAAATTTGGCTAAGGGCGGGGCTTTGGGCTCAATTTCTGCGGAGATTGAAAAGGTTATTAAGAAAGAAATTCCTTTGCCATCAGGAATTGATTTTAAGTTCCAAGGGCAAGCTGATGATTTTAAAGATTTAATGGCAAATATGATGATGGCCATTGGGTTGGGGGTCACATTCATCTATCTTGTTCTGGCAAGTTTATACGAAAGCTACATCACTCCTTTTACGATCCTTTTGGCATTGCCATTGGCATTAACGGGCGCTTTTTTTGGTTTGCTCATGTTTGGAAAGACCATCGATTTATTTTCCCTCATTGGTGTAGTCTTACTTTTGGGAGTGGTGGCTAAGAATTCAATTCTGCTGGTGGATTATACGACTCAGTTGTTGCGTGAGGGGATGGATCGCAATACGGCCTTGGTTAAGGCCTGCAGAACCCGTCTGCGCCCGATTTTAATGACATCTCTGGCTTTGATTTCTGGTATGATTCCCATTGCAATTGGTTTAAATGAAGCCTCTGCCATGCGAACATCTATGGGTGTTGCCATCATTGGAGGCTTAGTCAGTTCAACATTATTGACTTTGGTTGTTGTGCCAGCCGCATTTGGATTTGTGGATGATTTCCGTATCAGAGTGAATAAATTTTTAATAAAAGTCAGTGGTTATAAACCTTAGATCTCGGGTAATTTTTTTTACCCTGAACTCAATGGCTCCTTTTCCGCATTTGATGGTCCATTGAGCCATTGTGAAGATCAGGTGCGGAGATGACTAAGACTCGTCAAAGGATGGTACTCGTGGACGAAATAAAAGCCTGCTGTGAGGTTGATCATTCCGAACATGATCAGTTTGTTGAGCAGACAGATCGTTGGGATAAACTTGGTATGACACTGTCAGGGATTTGTGCTGTCCATTGTCTGGTGACGCCTTTTTTAGCTTTTGCAGCACCTTTCATGGGTGAGGTGTTTGAACAGCCCTGGGTTCATTTACTTATGGCCCTTTTTGTAGTCCCCGTAGGGATTTTTGCGTTCTATTCAGGATTTCAGCACCATAAAAAGAAATATATTTTAGCGCTGGGCTATGTCGGTTTAGCTCTGGTTGGGACTGGATTGGGGAGTCCACTTTTACATTTGAATCTCCTCGGGCACGACGTTTTGACTATGAGCGGGAGTGCTTTCTTGATTACCGCTCACACTTTGAATCGTCGGGCTTGTCTTTGTCATCGGCATTAATTTCTTGTGATAAGCATAGATCACTGATCCCTCTTTCAGAATAGGGATCAGTTTTTGGATGATCGCCTCCGAAACAGCCAAACATCCCCAGCTTCGGCCCATTCGATTGTATTTTGAGAGAAAATCCATAGAAACATACGGAGCGCCGTGCATGACTATGTCTCGCTCAAAAGCTCGGTCGTTGGTCTTTTGTAAGCCATAAAGATGAAGTGATTCACCGTGAGACCCCTCATATTCGGCTCCAGTTAAATAAAACCCCAGGGACGACTGGCGAGAGTCAGGGATATTTGAAAAATTTGATGCATCCTCAAGGCCTGTTGTCACTCCGTGTGCAACATAATATTTGGTCACTTGACCTGTTTTTAAGTTCATCAAGTACAGGCGCCGCTCCGAAGAGGGCTTTGAGAAATCTACAATGACGGCATAATTTTTTTTATTGATGGTTTTTGTGATCATTTTGCGATCTTCACGGACCTGAATCGTTTTGCCTTCGTTCAGATCTAAGAATTCGAAGGTCTGTTGAAGGGCCTCAGCAGGAACTCCTTCCTTGATAAATAAGTCATATAGGAGAGCGCCTTCCACCTTTGTATCATAAAATGAAGCCAGTGCCTTTTGAGGAGAAGAAAGCAAAAGTAGGGGGGTCGTTAAGAGAAAGAGGAATTTCATTTTTTTTCTCCTTAAAACGGATCAGGACAAAGGGTTCAGTAGGTTTTTGTGGTCTTGGACCAAAGAAGGAATGAGTTCTAGGTTAAAGACCCGAATGCCTGTTCAGTCCTCCCCGCGCGTTACAAGTATTGTGCCATCAATAAAAGGACTTTTGAGTCGCTTATGTTGGATCTCAGGCTGTTTTCTAAGTTTTTCGCTGTAAAATATTTTCGATCATTTGTAGAGATTTCATTTTTTGAAATTGAAAACTAATTGAAAACGGGTAGGATAAGATTATCAAAAATCAAATCATTTGGAGGTCTAATTCAATGGAAAATAAAATGAATCGTCGTGGTTTTTTTGCTGCTATGGGTAAGTTCATGGGCTTGGCTGCTGTTGCGCCAGCCGTTTTAGGTGGAGTATTTTCAAATCAAGCCAATGCTCAAGAAAAAAGACGTTCAGCGGGGCCAGGTGCTTCTGCTGTGGCGGGTTCAATGGTCGACGTCAACGACCCAATAGCAAAAGCTGTAAAATATGTTGAAGATTTTCAAAAATCGCCAGCATCAAAAGGCAATAAGTGCGCAACTTGTGGCTTTTACGCAAAAAAAGAAATGCATGGAGCCACTGAAGTTGGAACCTGCACAATTTTTGCCGGAAAACTTGTGAATGCAAATGGCTTCTGTGCTTCATGGAATAAAAAAGCATAGTTTTTTGGGCTATTGATTTTTTAATATTAGAGGCGCTTGCTTTGCGAGTGGTTTCACCAGAAGAAAAATAAATTTAAAAAAAGGGGATTCTGTGCGAATCCCCTTTTTTTATTGGGTTTCAAAAATCAACAATGGCAGGATTGACCGTGGGCAAGGTCTCTTTAAAATCTCGGCAGACTTATTATTTCAAACTCTGTTGGTCAGTTATAAAAAATTCGATTGCTACAATTCAGAAAAGAAAATCGAAATACTTTGTTCAATGATTCAAAAAAATCCCAATGCAGGCCTTGAAGTTATTTTAGGATCCAAGATATTTATCGAGGCTTCTCCGATTGAGGCAGCTATTGCCCAGTTAAATAATAAAGAATCATTGATATCTAAAGAAAGCCAAGAAGCAATCCTTAGGCAAAGAGGCTCAGCCCCTATTTTTACCAATCCAAGCCCACATAAGAGACGAAAGATCCTCAGGTCTGGAAAGAACAATCAGTCAGTGAGATCCTTTCAAATTCAGCTCGTTAAACGAAAAGAAATCAACAAAAAGTGACTATTTTTGCCCTGAATGGGCTGAATTGACGGTTTATTCGGCATTGTATTGTTCTGAGAAAATCATTAAATCCATATAACTATCAATTGGTTAGTTCTGCATGAGATCATTGGCACGAAGGTCGCTAGGTAACTAGGTGAGAGGTGGCCATTTTCGGATCACCCCTTACAAAGCGAGGCTGATATGAGACAAATCAATGAAAAACTGGGTGCTCTTCTTATAGGGATAGCTCTTTTCGGTGTTGGTTGCAGCAACAGCAGCATTAGTAGTAACAGTTCACCTCTAGATCCAATCAACGGTTTGTCTGGAGTTCAGAATAATGGAGTATCACCAACGACACCAACAACGCCTACTACGACAGCTAATGGTTCTGTGGTGTTTACGAATTCAGCTACTTTTGTTCCGGTCTCTTTAGCAGAGTTTAATTCCTATGTAGCGACTCATCCGTTGAATAATCCCACAGACTTTAAAATAACAATGGATTTGGTTAATGTGGCGTCAACGGGCCTCTATTCCGGATCAGTGCAATTGTCATACAATGATACGGGATATAAGCACGCAGGTGTGTTTTTATCAGGTGCGGGCTTAAATCCATCGATATCAGGTCTTAAAGACAATGGCGTTTATGAGGCTATTTTTAACAGATGGTACACTGTTGGCTCAAAAACGGTTTTCTCTGGAGTTTTTCAAGATGCTTACGGTGCGATTGTTGTTGTAATAGATAGTCCTGTCAGCCAAGGGGACGCTCAAGGCGGCGCCAGCGGTGGATTATCTGGGACTGTATACTATAAGAACTTTGCACAATCCTATGCTCAACAATCACCTTATCGCAAATGTTGGTTTATTTATTCTGGGCCTTTTTCTTGCCGAACTACAGCAATGACGAATAGTGCTTATGTAGCGTCAGTTGATGGAGGCTTTAGAAAGTTGGGAACTTTTTCAGGATTGGGTAAGAGTCAAACTTTTCAATAGTGTTTGTAAAATGCATTTAAACATATATTTGAAAACATAGAAAATGATGAAACTGAAAGCAAAAGTTTAAGATCATAAAGTGAAGGAGAAGAAAATGAGCAACATCAACAAACAACAAAAAAGAAAAAACATGGTAAGTCTTTTTGTTCGTACCATGGCCTCCATCGGAATTGCAGTTGCCTTTGCCGCTTGCGGAGGAGGCAGTGGTGGCGGCGGCGGAATTGGGCCTGGGCCTGGAGGAATACCGCCCGGAGGAATGGTTGGTCCTGGTGGTGTCAACCTTATGAATTGCCCTACGTGCTCGTCGACCATGGTGAATCCACTGCCGATTGGTATTTTTGATTCAGTGAATATGTCAGGGACGATGAATTTTAATAAAATGCAAATCATAGTGAATGGCGCTGGTTTCACACCAGGATACAGTTCACCTTATAATTTATATTCAGGGCCAGTGGCCATTCAAGGGCAACTGAGCATCACCAGTCAGTTGATTGATCCAATGATGGGCTCCTGTGTTGTTCAGCCTGGTTTGTACACCGTTCAGACAGTCAATGTTGGGACCATGGCTCAAGCTGGACTTTTACAGATTCCAGAACTGGTAAGCATGAATGGAGCTATTCGGATGCGAATTCTGCAAGGAATTTTGTATAAGAATGCAGCGACTCAGATGACTCGCCTTTTTGGGCGCATTTATATTACAAGTGTGAATGGGATTCCTTGTTCGACAAGTTTCTCTGATTCATTCAATTAAAATCTGATTCATTCAATTAAAATAGAACAGGAAGAAGAGGCCTTTTTGTTTTTATGATTAGTCCTTGCTCTCGATGAAAACTGTCGCTTTAATAAGGGAATGGAATTACCTCTTTGGATCGACTTCTTTGATGAGCTTCAAAATATTCGTGGACGTTCTCAAAATACGGTGATGGCGTACCGGCGTGATCTTGAACTTTACCTTGATTTTAGAAAAAACAATAAATTGATGTCAGATTTCTATGAGTTTATGCATTTGCATAAACTTTCGACTCGCTCGCAAGCACGAGTGATTTCCTCATTAAGAACATATTTCAAATTTTGTGAAACACGTGGAACAAAGTGTCCAGAGCTTCGTGACCTGAAGCTTCCAAAGGTTAAAGTGAAACTTCCGAAGGCCTTGTCAGCGCAAAGGTTTCAGCAGCTTTTTGATGCAGCTCATGTTCAAGATTCTGCAAAGTCCGCACGAAATCAGTTAACTCTGCTTTTTTTATATGGGCTAGGATGTCGGGTCTCTGAGTTGATCACTTTGAATGTTTCTGACTTTAATGCCACAGATCGCTGGGTTAAAGTTCTTGGCAAGGGAAACAAAGAGCGCTTGGTTCCGCTCACTGAGTTGCTTGCTGAAGAGTTGACGAGTTATTTAACTCATCACAGGTCTAATCTATTGGTGGGTGCATCCACCTCCATTTTGTTGAATGATCGTGGCCATAGACCTTCGCGCGTAGATGTTTGGAGATGGCTTGCTCTCTGGTCTAATTTGGCAGGATTCGAAGATCCAGTGAGTCCTCATCATTTTCGCCACGGCTGCGCAACGGCACTTCTTGAGGGGGGGGCAGATCTGCGCTCAATTCAGATACTGTTGGGGCATTCATGTATTCAAACCACACAAATCTACACTTCGGTCACGACCAACACAATGACTCGAACAATTGAAGAGCATCACCCCTTGTCTCAGATTTCAAATCCTGAGAAGTTAGACGTTTAAGTCGTTCGAGCTTCGTAGAGGTTTAATAAAATTCAGCAGCATGTCCGACAATCGAAGCGGCCAAGACGTGAGCTCGGAGTGATGGCTTTGCTGAATGGGATTGGGATTTGCTTCGATGTCCCTTCATGAAAATTCAATCACTTATTCGCGATCATGATCAACTCGTCCCTGTTGAAGTCGAAATCAATTTCACGGCAGGCCTGCCACAAATTCAATTTTTGGGACTTCCTGATCAAGGTATTAAGGAAAGTATTCATAAAATTAAAAGCGCTATTCGTGCGCAGGGTTTTGAGTTTCCCAAAGCGCAGCAAGTTTTGGTCAATTTGCGTCCTAATCATTTAAAAAAAAGTTCGCGAGGATTGGAACTGGCGGTTGCCATGGGAATTTTGTGGGAATCAGGCCAAGTTCAGCCAAGGAAAGAAACAGAAGATATTTTTATCTATGGGGAACTGGGCCTTTCGGGAGAGGTGTTTGAACCAGAAGATTTGACTCAAGATTATGATCCAAGCGGTTTTGGATCCGTGTGGACAGGACAAAATCTGGGAACCTCTGCTGTGTTTGGTCGAAAAGTATTGAATGAATTAAAAGATATTTATGAACCGAGTTTCATTTCTCCTCAGCCAAGGGAATATCGGGTTGAACGACCAGATATTGGGTTAAATTTAGATTTTCCGCGCAATCAGGCGGACCTTCTCAGTTTGATTGCGCTGGGGGAGCATTCTTTATTGCTGGCGGGACCTGCAGGGTCAGGTAAAAGCACGATTGCGAGAACATTGCCAGCCTTACTGACGGCCCCCTCGCAGGACGAAATGCATACGATCGTTCGAAATAATAAGGGCGCCCAAGAATTCAAGCACCTTTGGCGTCCGATTGTGCTGCCTCATCATTCAACTTCACCCTTGGGGTTGATTGGTGGGGGAGTGCCTCCTTATAAAGGCGAAATCACCCGTGCTCACAAAGGCATTCTTGTCCTTGATGAGCTTTTAGAATTTCATCCCCGAGCTCAGGAAGCCCTGCGGGAGCCCATGGAGGAAGCCTGCATCCGAATTCGTCGAGGCCGCTATATTGAAGAGTTTCCCGCCGAATCCCTGGTTGTCGCGACAACCAATCTTTGTCCCTGCGGGGAGTGGGTGCCCGGTGCTCGCATCATGTGTGGTCGATCTTTGAGAAAATGCCAATCCTATTCCGAAAGGTTGTCCGGCCCCTTGGTGGATCGCTTTCAGGTCGTTTTTTTTACTCAAAAAAAAGAGGCGGGTGCAAAAATGAAGGGCACTGATATTTTAACTCGGATCGAAGAGATCAGAAAATTTCGCAGGGCTTTGTCAGAAAAAGATCTGCGCTTTAAAAAGGCAGCAGGCTTTTGGCGATTTGAGGAATTGGCCGCTGATTTATCCAGTTTTTATATGCAGGAGCTTTTTCCAAAAGAATTCTCCTCAAGAAGGCGAGAGCTTGCAACGCTTCGAGTTGCAAGAAGTTTAGCTGACTTGCAAGAGTGCGAAAAAATAAAACCAGAGCACATTGAGAGCGCATTAAAGCTGACCTATCATCCCTTTGAATCCTTGAAAAGATTAGGATGTTAAGCATTAGTAAAAAAATTGGATTTTTGACTATTGACTTCATCACCGTCAAATCGTAGTTTAAAGGTTCATTTTTCCATGGGGTGATGTGGCCGAGTGGCTAGGCTCAGCTCTGCAAAAGCTGCTACAGCGGTTCAAATCCGCTCGTCACCTCCAATTCTAAGTATCTAATATGATTAATAAAAATCCTAAAATTAGAGAGTTAAAAAACAGTCGAGTGGCTACTGATTTTGATCGAGGGTGGCTACAAAAGTTGAGACAGGAACTTTTCTTTCAGTCCAAGCGTTCATTAGCTAGTATTTTTAAAAAATCGTCGACTCTGATGTTAGATAGGAGAGTATTAAGACCCTCTGGCTATTTGGAACACTCATGCGTTTTGGTTAGTTATCGCATTCCCCTTGTTCAGCATTGTTTTATTATTTGCCGTGATGAAGAAACAACAAATTCTGAGACTATTCAATCGGAAATTCTATATTTTATCCTTTCGGAGGCTGAGCGTTTGGCCAAAGATTGTATTGGCGATCCGGGTGCCTATTTTGATTATTTTCAGCGGTTCATCAGTCCGAAGAAGATCTAATTTTCATGTCCATGTTTTCGTGATCAACAAGAGATGGCAGAAGGCTTGGGTTTATTTCGTGATTATGGCAAAAAATTGTCTACTTGCAATTTATCAAGTGGCTATTACTGGTGTGCATTTATTTAACTTTAAAATTCATAATGAAACATAAGAATCCTTCTATATTCCAGAGATCAAGCCCTCTTTCGCCAGATCCAATTCAGGATTTATAGATTGTTTAGCCGTAGTCAAATATTGTATTGAAAGTGCCTATTCTCCAATTGGAAATCATGAAAAACTGCGCGCGATTTTTAGGCTATAGAGTTGGAAGTGTAATGTGAATTTGAGTTCCTTCACCTTGTTTTGAGGATATTGTGAATTCCCCACCAGCTGCTTCAATAATTTTTTTTGCTGACCAGACCCCTAGTCCGCTACCTGACTGAGTTCCCTCTTTGCCGCTGGAAAAACCGCGTACACCAATTTTTTCTAATATTTCTTGGGGAATACCTTTTCCATTGTCTGTAATATCAATGTTGATCGCATTGGGACCTTTTTTTGCAGCAACAGTTACAGTGCCCTGAAAGTTTTCAAATGCTTCGATCGCATTGTTAATTAGATTAGACAGGATTCTGGAGAGGTCGTGGGCTGTCATGCCAACTTTTAAATCTTCAATCTTTTGAATTTCAGAATATAAATTTAACCCAATTTTATCAGAAAATAGGATTTTCTTTTCATCTATAATTTCTTTTATGACAACATAAGGCTTTGCAAAATCATCATTGCTTTTAGTTTTTTCTGACGGCGTTTTACTTTTATTTAAAAGGTCATTAGCAATTCCGTCTATTCTTTTTGTTGCATTTAGTAGAAGTTCTTTTTTTTCTTTCGGTAAGTCTTTGAGCATTCCTATAACCATCATAAGTGCAGATAGAGGACTTCTGATGTCATGCGCCACTTGTGCTGCGACTTCAACCATGGCTTTATTTTCGGCATGTTTGATGAGTTCATTTTTTGCGATTTCTAATTCGAAAGCAATTTCCTGCACTTTTTCTTTTTCTTTTTGCAGAAGCGCGTGTCTGCTTTCAGCTAGTTCATGTTTTAAGCGTAGGTTGTCAATTAATGTCTGAAATCTCTGGATATTAATCCAGACGATTATTGTTCCTACGATAAATCCTGAAACGGGGAGACTGAATGAATCGACAAATTTGGCAATTGAGGTAAAGAATTGAGGAGATTTAAAAAAAAGCGGCGCAATAAGAAATAAAATCTGTAAAGGAAAGAGCTTCAATAGCCAATCACGCAAAGAGCATCGAGTAGATAAAGCTGCAATGATGTAAAACAAACCAGTATACGAGTAAAAGTCAGTCTGTGATTGTCCCTCAAGAATACCATGCAATGCTTGCAGACCCAGACACATAGTATAGAACCATGTGTCTTTAAATTTGGAGTTTTTGTTGAGTGCAATTATAAAAACCAACCCGACAGCGCTAATGAAGGCAAGAAGTCTGCCGTAAAATAGGTAGTTGAACCACGAGACGGCGCGGTAATTAAGTGCACTTGTTAGGAAAAGGATCCAGCCTAACGCGATCATCAACAGCCCTGGAATTTGATCTCGAGGATTCGTTTTATAGGCCAGATTGGTATCCATGTTTAATCCTTATTTCGGAGTTGGAATGCACTAGGCAGTTTTCTGGAATATCTTGTCGTAAGATTGTCCCCGCCGAAATGATTGAGTGATCGCCTACAGAAACACCTTTTGGGATGATTACATTTTGTTGAATGCCAACTTTCCGTCCGATAATTAAGGGTTTTTGGTAGTCCTTGTTTTGTCCATCTAAACGATTGAAATGATGACCATCAAAATCCATAAAAGAGCAGTTCCACGAGGTGCACGTCCCAGACCCAAACGTTATATTGGTATGGCAATAGATTTTATTGTTGTGAGCAATGGCATTTTCACCTTCGAAAACTAGAGTTCCATTATCATGAACGACAATAGAACTCCCTGGGCCTATTAAAACTTTACCCCTCACAATTATTTTTGAATTTTGGCCTAATTTTATTAAGGCGCCCTGCTCAGATGGGTAATCAGTTCCAAATGAATATCCGAATTGAAAGACACCATTCACTATTGAGATAGATGATGTATTTGTTGAATAAACCTTTGTAGCGCTGGAGATATTGATAATTGAATTATCTAAATTGGCTTTTTTTATCAATGAATAGCGACGATAAAGGTTAATCATTTGGGACACGCAAAGTATTGATTATTAAAGCCAACGCTGTGGTTCGGTTTTGTGTAAATGAATGATCGGTGTCGAGCTCTGTGTAACTGATTTTTTTTGTAGCTTTTGAAATTAGATATCTTGAATATTTCTCTGGTGTTTCCGGATCGTTAAGCGCTTGGATAATTGTAACTTGATTTGGTGCTTTATCAATTCGAACAATAAAATCATCGATTGAATTACCTATGCGCATTTTTGTTAGTTCACTCACTACCTCAATGATGGTTGAGTGTCCTAGGTATTGTTTTGTGTCAGAATAAACTAAATTGACAAGGGTACTTAAGTCGCTTCCTTCCGGTAGATTTACAAAAGGGGATAAAAGCACAATTTTGCCTGTGTGACCAATTTCATTCAGAAGATTCAACGCTAGAAAGCCACCCCATGAGTGACCAACGATGTGGAGAGATTGATAATTTTTAGCTTTGACCCAGGATAGGAATTCCCTTGTTGTTCTTAGTGTTTCACTAAAAGTGAATTTGCCTTTGCTTAACCCGAGCCCAGGATAGTGCAATAAGAAGGCATCCTTGCCAAGTTGGGTAGAGACCGCCTCTGCTAAATCTCTATTCTTGTTTCCTTGATCAGCAGGGTATCCATGTAAAAATACGACAGCCTCTTTGCTTGGGTTCTTCCCAACAAAAGATTCATAATATGTATCTCCATGAAATCCAGTGATCAATTGCATTACTTCCCCGTTGTTGTTCCGTTCGCTAATACATCTTGAGAGTGGGTAATGATAAAAGATGCAACTAGTAATGAAAGAATCGGGATCATCATTGCATAGTTTATTAGTTTAGTTTTTACAGTTTTAAGTTTTTCCATAGAAAGGCCCCCCTTTTTTAATATTGGAAGCTAATGAATAAACAAAGGTTACTTATAAGTCAATTAATGGCAAATTCAGACAAGACTTTCAGATAAGATAAGGAAAATTGTTCAAGGATTGTCGTAATGTTACTCATGCACAAAATTGCCATTGTTAGGTTGATCATTCGACTGTTTGTGGATGTTCATAAAAGGTCACGCTATCACTTAATATCTTATGAAAATGGGTGCATATTTTTGGGATGGATTTAGGACGAGGTCCATTTTTTAAGAGGATGTTGGATTTATTCCTGGACTAAATGACAGTTTGTGTAACTCAAGTCTTGTCAAGTTTTTGGGTGTAATATCTCATGTGTTTAGACAATTTTTTATGTTTACTATTAGAAAAAAGGAAAAGACATGAAAATATCAGTTGCGGCGTTTTTGATTTTCTTAACTTGTATTGCGAATGCAGACGAGCTTCCTTTGGCGCCGGTCCCTGCAGTGGTGCCAGTATTAGCCTTGGAAAAGGGCCCTTTGCAAGCAATTCGGTTTGGCGGGTTTTATTCAACAGCAGATGCAGTCACTGGCGAGGGTACAGTAGATATTTACTCCGCATCAAATAAAGAAAAATCTACGGGACAATTTGGTGTTCTTGTTGAAGATTTTATTCCTCTGAATGAGCAATCGTCGTTTACTTTTGGATTTACTTACGAGTTTGAACGAACTGTATCTGGATATGAAGCAACGATTGATTCAGTTTCCGATGCTGGGTCTTATACGAAGAAGCCTACATTTGGCGTAATTAACCTATATGGAAATTATGGAATGGCGTTAACTCCAAACGCCGCTGTTTATGGAGGGATTGGTTATTCATTTTTGAAGTTGAATAATTCAAATCTTACGGCGAAAGGCGGACTTGGTTACCAAATTGGATTCAATTATGAAATTCAACAAAAAAAATTCTTAATGCTAGAATATAGGTTAATAAAGGGATCTGCAGATGGTGTGGTATCTGGCCTAAAAGTCAATCTAGATAAACTTGAATTCAACGGATTGATTGTGGGATTTAAAGCCAGCATTTAATTTTTCAAAAGTACTTAAAGGCATCAAGACTATTGTTTTTTTGCCTATTTTTTTCATCAATTCATAAAGACGGTAATTATTTTAGTTATCAGTTTCAATAAAATTTACTGATTTTAATACAATCATATTCTAGCTCCAAATGTACCTGCACTCCTGGTTTGGCAATTCGCTTCTGGAAAATACTCCCCCTCCTCCCGTCCTCCTCAAGGAGGAAGCCCCCGTGATCCACTTCGATTTTATTCCGGTGTTCTGGATGGTTTAATGATTCAAAAAAGAAAGAAGCTATGAGGATATGTTGAAGCTATTCATAGGATTGTTGCACATTAAAGCTCCTTTATATTGACGGCCCACTATTAGAGACTTTTAGGGGACTGGCACACTAATTTCGATCCAAGCCAGCCAACACTCTGTTCAAAACACCAAACTCGTACCCTCAAGCGAAATAGGTCCAATTCCTATTTCCATTCAATACCTATTTACACAGTGCATTTCAAAATCACAAAAAAATAGTGGCCGAGTGGCTAGGCTCAGCTCTGCAAAAGCTGCTACAGCGGTTCAAATCCGCTCGTCACCTCCAAATTTTTCCCGCAAAAAAAATAAGTTCCCAAGGATTCAACTCAACATCGATTTACTCATTTAAGGCATTTAATTAAATTCTTGAAATGGGACCTATTTTCTTATCAGAAACTGCTTTCATCTGGTGAAGAGTCAAAACCAACAGCAGGTCTCGCTTTATTTTTGTCGGTTCTGTTTTTCAAAATATCTTCGATAACTTTGTCTCTCGACAAGTTAAAAAAATTAAAAACCAGCCAAACATATTTCCAAAAGTTGCTTTGATGGCGAATTATGTATTTCATCGTCGAGGCTACCTCCAATTCCGGCATTGAAGTACAACTGTACTCACAACAAACAAAAAACTTTTTTTGTTTGAACCCATGTTAGGAGTACGCCATGAGAAGTATTTTAATCGCTCTCGCAATGAGTTTTACGGCAATGTTTGCCCATGCAGAAGTCAGGAATATTAATGCGGAAAACACTGCAGATCAGTTAGATTTTGCCGGCAAGTTAACTTGGAATTGTGGCATTGCCTTCACCGGCGCTGCTGGCGGTGTTAAGATTATATTGGGTCGATTCAACACAGTAGCTACCGGAAAGCTAAGTTGTATTGATCTTGAAGGAAATCATTTCACTAAGGATGTAATGATAACTATAGGGTCTTATTTTATAGGTCCAGTTGTTGGAATCGGCTACTTTAAGTTTGCCGGCGTATCATCGCATATCAGCCTCTTTAACTGCCCGCCTGATGTTTTATTTGGTCACTACCTTGTGACTCAAGGTCAAGGCGCTTTCGGTCTTGGAGGGGGTGCTTTCACTGCGGTGCGCGTTCATCCACCAGAAATTGCATTGAACGTATCTATTAAATTGCAATATGGAATTGGATTTCAAGCGGGTGTAGAATCAATGACTTTGACTCCGATGTAGTTAAAGTAAAGATTTCTTCATAGGCATATCCAACGGAAAGAAAAAAGACTGTCATCACGAAGTGGCAGTCTTTTTTTTGCATTTTAATTAGACTCAAAGCATTAAAAAATATGATTTTTTTTTAGGCAGTGACTGAGGTAGGCGGTGATAGCTCATATAATGGATTATTATGGAATGAGCCCATTGAGCCGTATTTTTGAGCTGAGGTTCCAAATTGGAACCAGGGCCCTTTGACAGAACTTTTCATTTTTTCTGAGATTAAAAAAGATTCAAGGTGGTTCCAAAAGAGTACTTGATAATTTTTCCAAGGTGAAATGAACTGGCTCCGCATCAGGGCGTCATGAGTTTTTTGCTCATGAAATTTAGGGGGGGCCAATGAAAATTAATACTATTATTCGCAATATATTTTCACTGAATCTGATCTTCTTACTTTCGCTATCAGCCTTTTCGGGTGAGCGCGTCATCGTGATCATGAAAGATCAGCAATCATTCAGAGCGGCCCATCAAGCTTACCGTTCAAAAGGCGCCTTTGCTTTTAGAAGTCTGGGTTTAAAATCAAAATCTGGGATTCCGCAAATTGATGGAAAAATAGAATCAACTCTTGAAAACCTGAATGCTCTCATCGTTACAGCGAAAGATGACGCTGAAATAGCAAAGCTTGGCCAAGATCCTTCCATAGCCTATGTTGAAAAAGAAATATTTCACCAAGCTCCTCGGCCAGTTTCCGGTTGGTTGTCAACTCCTGCACCAAGCCATATAAACTTATCAGTTATGTCTGCAAGCGAGAATCAAGGTCTTGGACTTAAAACACCATGGGGAATTGCTGCAGTAAAGGCTCCTCAGGCTTGGGGCGCCTCCAATCATGGCGAAGGGGCTCGCGTCTTGGTTTTAGATACTGGAATTGATTTGCGGCAGCCATCACTCAAAGTAAATTTCGAGCAAGGCAGAGACTTCACTGAAGAGGGCGGTGGCGATGGCAGTGATTTTTCCGACACCATTGGACACGGAACTCATGTCTCAGGAACTATTGCAGCGGCAATGACTGAGGGTGGGTTTACCGGAGTTGCACCTCAGGCGAAATTACTAATGGGGCGAGTCTGTTCTGGACGAGGCTGTTCAAATGTGGCCGTCGCTGAAGGTATAAATTGGGGCATCTCGAATAAAGTCGACGTCATTTCAATGTCGTTGGGTGGATCCGTTTCAACGCCAGCAGAAAAAGATGCTGTGGCTAAGGCCATCCGAGCTGGGGTCACTGTTGTAGCTGCTTCCGGCAATGATGGATCAAATAAGGTCTCTTATCCAGCAGCACTTCAGGATGTGATTGCTGTTGGTGCTGTTGATGAGAATTCTAAAAGAGCTGCCTTTTCTCAATACGGAGATGAGCTTACAATTGTTGCTCCTGGTGTAAATGTGATTTCGACAGTTCCGCTTGGAACTGGCAGAGAAGCCCTCGTCAACATAATGGTTGGTGATTCAGTTGAAACCGTAAATTCAGCCACTTTTCAAGGTGCTCGAGAAGTTTTAAATGGTGAGACAAATGTTCTGATTGATGTTGGTTTTGGTAAAACTGAAGATTTTTCAAAAAAAGATCTCAAAGGCAAGTTTGCTTTGGTGTCTCGAGGAGAAAACTCTTTTTCAGAAAAAGTTAAGAACGCTATAACTGCAGGAGCAACTGGAGTTGTTGTCTATAACAATGCACCTGGATTAGCGCAAGGCGCTTTGACTGCTGATGGGTCCACATTGCCGATTGCAGTCTTTATGATTGAACGCGAGATGGGTCAAAAGCTTGTACAGTCATTGAATTCTGGGATTGAAGTGAAGGCCAATTTAAAAACTTTGGCCGTTGATTTTGCTTCTTATCAGGGGACTTCGATGGCGACTCCGCATTTAGCTGGAGTCGTTGCGCTAATTAAAGCTGCAAACAAAAGCCTGAAACCCAAACAAGTCAGAGACATTTTAATAAAAACAGCCATCAAGCTTGGACCCAATTTAAATAATGAATATGGTGCAGGTCTTGTTGATGCCGAAGCTGCTGTAAAAGCAGCCATTGATGCCCGTTAACAAATTATGTGTTGATATCTAAAGATTTATTTTTGATATAATTTTTTAAAGAGGGCTCATACTTTAAGATTATTATGTGCTTATACAAAAAAATAGCTTCAGAAAAAAAATGAAAATCTTTCTTAAGATTTTCATTTTTTTTTATTCTGTTTCTTCGTCGCGGGCCTCCAAAAGTTTGATTTTTTTAAATAATTATCTTGCCAGACCACTCTCTCTTAAATGAACTTTATAGTAAGCAGTCTTGAAGATTGAGATTGTAAAAACTGCCATGGATTTTGGGGGTGTCGCAGTGAAAAATTCTTTGAAGTTATTCTTGTTCTCAGTACTTGGTTCCGTTGCATTGAGTTCAATGGCTCAAGCAGATCAAAAAGTTATTGTTGTCATGAAAGATGCGAAAAGTTTTCAAATAGCGCATCAGGCTTATCTTAGTCAAAATACAATCATGTGGAAGAGCATGCAATTGGAAGAATCTTCCTTGAACCACATTGAAGACAGTCTTGAAAATTTAAATACATTTATCGTGAATGCAAAAAATGACGGTGAAATTGAAAATTTAAAAAACAATCCAGCTGTGCAGTTAGTTGAAAAAGATGTTCTTCATCCGTTGCCTAAATTCATCGAGAAGCAATTTAAAAATTCTCTAAAAAACTTAAATGGAACCAATAGAAATTTCTCAATGTTTGACACCACTCTTCCAGGTGCAAAAACACCGTGGGGAATTATGGCCGTTAGAGCTCCTCAGGCCTGGGGTAAATCTAATCAGGGTTCAGGCGCTCGTGTCCTTATCCTAGATACGGGCATTGATAAAGAGCACGTCTCTTTGAAGGCGAATTTTGAACAAGGGCGCGATTTCACTGGCCGAAGTAAAGGAGAAGATTATTCTGATCTTATCGGTCATGGAAGTCATGTTGCGGGAACTATTGCTGGCGTTTTGGATAACAGTGGATTTACTGGAGTAGCGCCTCAAGCAAAATTATTGATGGGAAGAGTGTGTTCTCCTTTGGGATGCTCAACTTCAGCCATCATCAAAGGTGTCAACTGGGGAATCTCTGAAAAAGTCGATGTAATTTCGATGTCCCTAGGCGGAGGCTTTATGACAGCTTCTGAGCAAGATGCAGTTAAAAAAGCTGATACAATGGGTGTTAGCATTGTTGCGGCCTCAGGCAATGATGGAACAGAAAAAGTTTCCTACCCAGCGGCACTTGCAACAGCTGTGGCGGTTGGTGCAGTCGATAGCAATCTTAAAAAAGCAGAATTTTCACAGTTCGGACCCGAACTTTCTATTGTAGCTCCTGGTGTTGATGTGATTTCAACAGTGCCGCGAGGTACTGGTCGTGGTGCGGAAGTCATGATTGATAATGTTAAAGTGAATTCCTCTTCTTTTTCTGGTGCTCGTGAGGTCATGAATGCTGAGACGAATGTTTTGGTTTCAGTGGGCTTCGGTAAACCTGAAGATTATGTTGGTAAAGATGTTAAAGGAAAATTTGTATTGGCTTCGCGTGGTGAAATTTATTTTGCAGATAAAATAAAGAACGCCTTAGCTGCTGGAGCAGTGGGACTTATTGTCTATAATAATGCTCCTGGATTAATCAGTGGAGCTTTGTCAGCAGATGGCAAGGTGAGCCCTGTTGCCATCTTTATGATCGAGCAGGAAGTGGGCAAGGGTCTTCTTGAAAAGCTCAATGCAGGCCAAGTGGTCAATGCAACTGTTCATACTCTCATTACCGATTATATGGCCTTTCAGGGGACTTCAATGGCGACACCTCATGTGTCAGGTGTAGTGGCTCTCATGAAAGCGGCAAATCGCAATCTAACGCCAGACCAAGTTAAAATTATTTTGCAAAAAACAGCAACCGTCCTTGGACCTAATGATAAAAATCAATACGGTGCCGGAATAGTGAATGCTGAAGCGGCAGTGGACGCTTCTCTACTGCAAAAATAAGATTTATTTTCCTAGTAGTAATTTAATAAATCGCTAAAAAGCAGTTCTCTTGAAAAGAACTGCTTTTTAGTTTGCTCATCGCGCTACTTATTTACATAATTTTAATATGCAACAACTTCCAGCCGCAATTTCAGATTTAGCCCTCATTCTTGGCGCAGCTTCCATTGTTATACTGTTATTTAAAAAATTGAATCAGCCGCTCGTCTTGGGTTATTTAGTGGCGGGATTTTTGGTAGGTCCTAGCGTGGCCTCATTCTCGACAACTTCTGGGGCAGAGGGTGTTCAGTTGTGGGCCGATATCGGTGTTATTTTTCTCTTATTTGCACTAGGTTTAGAGTTTAGTTTTAAGAAATTAATGCGAGTCGGAGGATCTGCTAGTTTTAGTGCTTTATTTGAGGTTTTTGTCATGATTTTAATAGGATTCACGACGGGGCATCTCTTGCAATGGAACTTTATGGACAGTTTATTCCTTGGGGGCATCTTAGGGATTTCTTCAACTTCTATTGTTGTTCGTACTCTTGAGGAGTTGGGGTTTAAAAACAAGCGTTTTGTTGGAATCCTTTTAGGGATTTTGGTTATTGAAGATCTAGTGGCAGTGTTGCTTTTAGTTTTGTTGACGACAGTCGCTCTGACTAGGAAATTTGCAGGATTGGAGATGCTGTACTCAAGTATTAAATTGGTTTTTTTTCTTTCCTTGTGGTTTGTCACAGGAATTTTTCTTTTGCCAGGTTTCTTGAAGCGCTCACAGAAAATATTAAATGAAGAAACAATTCTGATCTTGGCTGTTGGACTGTGCCTGCTCATGGTGGCCTTGGCCAATAAAGTTGGATTTTCCTCGGCCTTAGGCGCATTTATTACAGGTTCGGTGCTTGCTGAAACTATCGAAGGAGAAAGGATACATCATTTAATTACTCCTCTAAAAAATATATTTTCAGCAGTGTTTTTTATTTCAGTGGGCATGTTGATTGATCCGAAAATTTTGATTCAATATTGGCAGTTGATATTGCTTCTTTCCACAATAGTGATCGTCGGTAAGACTTTTGCTGTCACGGTGGGTGCGGTTTTGTCAGGGCAGACTTTGCGAACAGCGATGCAGACGGGGATGAGTCTGGCTCAAATCGGCGAATTTTCCTTTATTATTGCAACAGTTGGGGTCGGTCTGAAAGTCGTCAGTCCTCAATTGTATCCCATTGCCGTTGCCGTCAGTGTGGTGACTTCATTTACGACCCCCTATATGATGAAATCGACTGGTTTTCTTTATCGAGCTTTAGAGGAAATTCTGCCTCCTTCTGTGATTCAAACTTTAGATGAATACAGCATGATCTCATTTTCAGTGGCTTCCAGTCGCGAATGGCGAGAAAGCATTCGATCCTATATTCTAAAAATGTTTCTAAACTCAGTTGTCATCATCGCTGTTTTTTTATTCATGGTGCGAGTGTTTTTACCTTTTTTGCTAGAGCGGCAATACGAGGAGACTTTTTCAAAGGTGCTGGCTCTATCCATTACTTTTATCTTGAGCTCGCCCTTTTTATGGGCCTTGGCCTTTGGTCGGACGCAAAACTTTGAAGTGCTCTTGGCAGAGCCAACGAAGGAGGGGCACAACTCCATTTTTTTGATTTCAAGAGTCTTTATTGTGATGTGCTTAATGATAGCCATGGTCGGGCAATTTGTGTCGGCGTGGTGGGGTGTTGTTATTATTTTGAGCGCTGTGATGGGATTGGCCTATATCTCTGGTGAGAAACTGCAAAAAATTTATCTGTGGATTGAAAGTCATTTTTTGGCAAATTTAAATACTGAAGTTTCGAAAGTGCAGGCGAAAAAACATTATCATGCCTTAGCTCCCTGGGATGGACACATGACTGAATTTATAGTTCCAGCTGAAGCTTCCTATGTGGGAAGACCTTTGCTTGAGTTGGGGATTCGCGAAAAATTTGGTGTGACTATTGCGCTGATTGAAAGGGGACGAAAGCGCATTGGAGCCCCAGAGGGCTCGGAATGTTTAATGCCCCTCGATAAAATTAATATTATTGGTACTGACGACCAGTTGGCCAAATTTCGAACCTTTATCGAGAATGCAGATCTGGTCAATGAATTGAAACTGCAGAACTTCGCAGATTACAGTTTGGAGCAAATTCTACTCAATAGAGATTCTATTTTCATAGGGAAAAGTATTCGAGAGTGCGGTTTGCGTGAGCGAACTCAAGGGCTTGTTGTCGGCATCGAGCGCGAGGGAAAACGTATTTTAAATCCAGAATCCAATGAAGTCCTACAGGCTGAAGATATTCTGTGGATCGTTGGGGATCAAAAGAAAATTTTAGCCTTGAATTAAGGGATTAAAATCCCAGCTCTTTAAATAAAAAAATAAAAAATAAAAAAAGGGGGGAAGTTTTAAACCTCCCCCCGATTCTTGAAAGGTGAACCACCAAACCCTTCAAGAATCCAAAAATCAAAAGAATCCTTTTTAATGACCCAACAACCAGGTTGAGGCTCTTAGAGCTTTAATTTGAAATTTTCGCGTCCTATTGTCAGCCAGACAGATGAAATGACGATGCTAGAGTAGAGCACACAGAAAACGCCGACACTGGAAAGGTCCGTCATATCAATTCTCCTAGGTTAAAAGTTTCTCAGGGAGGGGAGCGGCCATCCATGGCCTGTTTTCCTTTCGTCTAGAGCATCCATGCTCTTGTCGATATGACGAAGGGGTGTCTTTCGGGGGTTAATAAAAAAATAAATTTTTTAAGTTGAGGCCAAAGGTTGCGGCGGGGCTGGTCTAGGTTGGCTGCCGCGGCGCAAATTATTGACTCTGCATTGTAGAAATGATTTATTAATTGAATATTCCCTCAGTTTACAAAGTTTTAAGTTTGGTGTTCGCGCGGGTGGTGGAATTGGTAGACACGTACGTTTGAGGGGCGTATGCGCAAGCGTGAGGGTTCAAGTCCCTCCCCGCGCACCATATATTTTCAAATCAAACACATTAGATCTGATAAAACAGCCCTTTCGGGCTTTTTTTATGCCTTCGTATCGCTTTTGCTCAGGATCGCTCTCTTGAGCTTAATTTCTACTCTCAAGAATTTCCTTGGCAAAAGCTGAAATTCTTTTTGGTATTTTCTTGTGGGGGAATATCAAATGGATTGGTACTTTGGGCAGCATCACATGAGGTAGGACTTGCACCAAAGAACCCTCTCTTTTCTCTGACTTGACCATCGCTTCACTGAGCAGGCCTATGCCCGCACCCATCAGGGTGAGATGTTTTATTAATGACATATTGTTTGCCACAATCGAAGGAGAAAAATTTTTTCCATCGAAATTTACTTTTCGGTTTGCAACGAGCGCATGATTGTACAAATCTGAGACATTTTTTGGGCGTCCCATTTTTTTTAAGTACGCGGGTGTGGCATAAAATTCTGGTTGGTGTTCATTGAGCTTTCGTGCATATAAGCTAGAATCTTTCAAATGTCCGGCACGAACAGCAATGTCAAATCCATCCGCTTTCAGGTCGACCACACCAGGGCTTAAATCGATCAAGAACTCAACTCCAGGATGACGGAGAGAAAACTCGGCCACTGGTTTCGCTAAATAGAACAAAGAAAGGTCTACCGTGGTTGAAATGCGAATGGTGCCTCTGATATCAGCGTTAATATTAGAAACTTCCTCGAAAGCTTCCATTGTTTGACCCATGATGGATTCTGCCCGTTTGAGAAATATCGAACCTTCATCAGTCAATGAAAAGTGCCGAGGATCTCTCTTTATGAGAGCAACACCAAGGTCGCGTTCTAGGGACTGAATTTGGCGTGAAACGGTTGATTTGGTGAGCCCCAGCTGCTCCGCAGCTCTTGAAAAATTTCTAAGTTTACCAACTGCTAAAAAGATGTGTAATGCGGCTAGATTTTTCATGTTGTTTAAATAGAACATAGAATCCCATTCGTGTCACTTTAAAGAAACAATGAAAAGTGGGATACTCATGATTAAATGATGAATTGCATTTTATGCGGAGGAACTTCAATGAATAGCTCAAAACTTTTGTCTCAGCTAAAGCACGGTCCACTGGAATTTAAAAATAGAGTCTTTATGGCACCTATGACGCGTTCTCGAGCGCCACAACAGGTTCCCACCGATCTTATGGTCGAGTATTATGCGCAACGAGCTTCTGCAGGGCTTATTTTTTCGGAGGGCTCACAAGTCAGTTCTCAGGGCGTAGGATATGTTTTTACTCCAGGGATTCACGCTCAGGAGCAAATTAAGGGCTGGAAAAAAATCACTTCAGCGGTTCATCAGAAAGGTGGACTCATCTTTTGCCAGCTTTGGCATGTGGGCCGGGTTTCTCACCCTGAATTTCATAACGGCAATTTACCGGTTGCACCATCGGAAATTTTATTTAAAGGGCAATCATATACCTTAAATGGCCCGAAGGACGTTGTTATTCCGAGGGCCCTGACGATCGATGAAATTAGAGCAACGGTTGAAGACTTTAAAAATGCAGCCCTCGCGGCAAAAGAAGCGGGATTTGATGGCGTTGAAATTCATGGAGCTAACGGGTATTTGCCCGCACAGTTTTTAGAAGATGGTTCAAACCACAGACCGGATCAATATGGCGGCTCTATTGAAAATCGTGCACGATTTATCCTTGAAATTACTGATGCCGCAATGAGTGTTTTTGGTGCTGAACTTGTTTCTGTCCGACTTTCACCAAGAAACCCATACAATGGGATGAGCGACTCCCAGCCTGAAGAGACCTACCTTTATTTAGTGAACCAGTTAGAAAAAAGAAAACTCGGTATTTTGCATTTCATGGAACCGGCCCAACTGCCCAAGGATGTGAAGCCTTTAGCGCCCGAGGTTCGTAAGCTTTTTAGCGGATTGTTAATTTTGAATATGGGCTATAATCAAGAAGCCGCCGAAGCTGCTATTTCAAGTGGTCGCGCCGATGCCGTTTCGTTTGGTACCTTATTCATTGCTAATCCAGATCTTCCTGAGCGATTTAAAAATAAGGCACCCTTAGCGTCACCAGACGGCGCGACGATGTATGGTGGGGATGCCAAGGGCTATACTGACTATCCAAAAGCTTTAGGCTAAATGAATTCCTAAAAATAAATTGGGTGGACTATAGGACGAACCCTTTGAAAAGGCTAAAACTCAGGCCACCATTTTTTATGAAGCTTCCAGTTCTGACAACTTTCAACTCTATGACGGCGGGGCCTTTGCCTTTTAAATCTTTATCCAGAGGGATCCAGACTTCATTTGTTCCGTTAGATTGCGCAGTTCCTTCACCAAGAAAAGCATGCTGTGGATCTGTGATTCTGTAGGAATAAACGCTGAGGGCATGAGGGCCAAAAACGGAGTCTAATAGTCTTAAATGACTACGCCCCTGAATTGTGCGTATTTCAACTGTGGCGATGGAAAGATATCCAGCGTTTTTGTTGTCAAACTTTGGCTCCGCTGTGAGTTCAAGATAAACACTGGCTCCGCTGACTTCCTGTTTTGCAATGACGTAGGGATAAATACTGCCTGTTGTATTCAAGGTAAAGGTGGGGGCTGATTCAGTTCCGCCAAGGGAAATTCCAATTTTTTCAAATTCATTGGGAAACAGCTCAACTTGGGGGAGCTTTAAACTGACAGAAAAGCCATAGCTGTGATCAAAAACATCTTTATACCTAGTTTCGCAACATCGAGTTTCACTTTTATAGCGAGTGACCGTGCGAGTTCTTGCCTCAGAGCGGTATCTGGTTTCGGTGCGATACCGAGTGACATAGCGAAGTTTATTAACAAGAATCCATCCACACTGTGGCAACGGATACGGGTAGGGATAGGGTTGAGGGTAGCCTGGTGAGTAGCCGCCTCCATGATGACCTCCATGCTCATGCCCTTCAAAATGAGCTAAGCGGTACCCTGAACCATAGCCGCAACGGTATTCGGACTCTGTGTAGTATTCAATGTCGGTGTAGGGAAGGCTGACTTGGTAGGGGACTTCCTCGTTGTAATTTTCTATGTCTTGATAAGGCACCTGCACTTCAAAACTGGCCTGATAGGGCTCCTGGCGGAAAACATCCTTTTTAAGATTGAAATTTATTTGGCCTGCACTGTTCGCCTGCCGTGAAATAATAAACTCTGACTCGCTATTTTTTTCTTCAGCGCTCGGAGCTTGCCCAGAAATCGTTCCGCAAATCAGTAAGAGAAGTCCAATAAATGATTTTTTGTTTTTCAGTGGTCTCATTTTGTCCCTAATTTAAATAAAAGTATTATCCCAACCGAGGTAAGCAATCTTCGTGCTCAGACAAAAAGTCACCAAAAAAGCCTTTGAAAATTTTTTTGGATTTCAAAAAACGCGACGCAATGTAAAGTTTCGTATTTAAACAGAGGATAAGCCTAAAGGACATCCGGTCATCGAAGTAAAAATCCATCCTTCGCCTGCCGAACATATTTTGCTGAAGGTGAAGTCGGATCCAGATTTGAAAGATAGGAAAATAAGGAGATCCTATGCCAGTCCCATTTCTGAGAAATATCTTAAGTGCTTTCGTGTTTTTATTAAATTGCCCAACTTTTGCCTGTGTATTTCAAAATCATGACATGTCTGTATTTGATGATGCTAGGGTATTTCAGACCACAGAATCCGTGCAAGCGACTTACCCCAAGGATTTATTTTCTGCATTTCCAGAAGAAATGGGAATCTTTGACAAGTATGAATGCAGAAATGCAATCGAACAAAAAAGCATGATTCATAAAAAAACCAAAGTCTTATATACGGCTTTTTTTACCACCAAAGATGAATGCGATGGTGGTAACTTTTATGGAGTGATCGTTGAAGGTCTTTCCTCTGATCCATTAAATGCCGTCGCAATAATTGAAGACTCCGATTTATCGTGCCTTTAGCAGCATATAAAAATAGATCCTTAATAAAAATAGACAATTTAAAAGTTCGACTTCATTAGATTGTTATCCAATAATCAAGGAATGAAATATTTCTTGATTTTATTTTTGTATCTCGCTGCCTGTGCCACAACTCAAAAAGATCTGGCACAGCAAGATAAAAAAAGTTTATCCAAAATTGATGGCAGCAAAAATTCTTTAGCTGAAATTGAGCCAGTTCAACGGACGAGCCAACAGCCTGAAATAGTGCTCAAGCATAAATATTTTACTATCAGCTACAATTCTCATCACAGACTTGCCAATTGGGTTAGATACTCTCCCAAAAAAGCAATTGCTTTTAAGTACAACCAAAAAGACAAAAAACAAAGTCCCTTTAAAAATCAGATCAATACAAAGGAAGTGCTCTCTGCTATTAAAATCTCCATTTCCGAAATAAAAGATTCAAGTTTGAGTGATTGGAAAGAGTGCGGCTAAAAACAATGGCAATATGTTGTCTTAAAGACTATTGCATTCAATGTCTGACTGACTTTGGGGTACCATGCCCCTCTTTTGTTACAATTGGCAATCCACCGTGTTAATTTGAAAATCCAAGCTTATTCTGGTTCTTTTTAAGACAACCCTTGTCTCAGATTAAATCAAAGAAAAATTTAAATCATAAACCTTCAAATAAACAAAAAATCAAGCCGATAGGATGAATGTGGACACAAAGCAAAGGCATTGGTGATTTCTATTAGATTTTTTGTCTTATTACCGTTTTTATTTTTATCAATCGTGGCGTGCACGCCTCAGGGGAAGAATTTTGCCACGGAGGCTTGTCTTGAGAAAAACTCCAATTGTAGTAGCCCTAGCACGCTCATAGATTTGATTGGCAGTGATGGTAGTCGCAGTAAGATCAATGTCGATAATTCAGGTGGAGATGCAGGCTCTGTTTCTATTAAAAAGATTCGGTATGGTGAAAACTCAACGATTGAATTTGTGGTTTCAAATACGAAATTAAATCCCCTGAAAGATTTTACCTTTTCGATGACTCCAAATGACAGTGCGTTTGTGGTTGTCCCTAGCTCGTATTATAACTCGTGCACTGGTCGGTGGTTGTTTTACAATGAAAAATGTTCGATCGCTGTGAAATATACGCCAAATAAAATCCCTCCCGAGAAGGTAAATCTCCATTTCTTTTTTAAGACTATGACTGGTGGAGATTTTAATTTCACAAGTTCTTTTGACCCAGCTGTACTCATTGCAGACTTCTATATTTCAGGGGCGGATCTTAATCTGCCATCAGCCTTAATATTCTCCAGTTCTGGCTCAGCAGTGGCGATGGAGACCGCCGATATAAAAATAGAAAACACCTCGTCGACGACAGGTGATGGCCTGACCATAGCAGCCTTTGGAATGAGCGCTGAAAGCCCCTGTGTTATGCTCACTCCCACAGATTCTGCTTGCCATGTTGGAGATATTTTGCAGGCTCAAAGTGCAAATTTCTGTAATATTAAAGTTGGATTTAAGCCCAAAAAAATAGGTGACAGGCAGTGCTTATTTGAAATTCTCAGTTCAAAAGGGATTTCACGAGCTTTTACATTTCAAGGTGAAGTCAAAGTCCTGTCCACTGATTTAAAGCAAATTGATTTTGGAATTTTAAAAGTATCAGAAAATCCAGTGATTAAGAGACTGAGTCTTAGTGTCGGAGACGATTCTCAATCAACTAGGCCAAGCTCCTGTAATATTTCATTGAGTCCATCGGATTCAGCCCTTGATGTTTCCTCTGATCTTGTTTTTGCAGAGGGTATGATAATCAATGTTAAATTCAGCCCTCAGAGTTACCAAAGAGCCATTAAATCTTCACTTATTATTGATTGTGATACTCGCGGCGGGAAACTGAGCATTCCTGTGAGTGCGGCAACGACCGAGGGGATAATTACTAGTGATGTGAGCGATATATTTTTTCAGAATATCGCGCCCGGTATTTCAGTAAGTAAGACCATAACTTTTGCAAATAATTCGACATCTGAAACAATATCAAATGTAATAAAATCACTGCAAAACCAGATTGGATCCGCAGGTTCATGGAACATTGGCGAAAGTTCTTGTGGTGCTTCTCTAGCACCTATGCAGTCTTGCTCGCTCTCCATTGTGATGAGTGCGCCGGCGGATTTTAGCTCGAACACTAAAAATTCTGTTGAAAATTCAATCAGTTTTGGCGGTTCCAACGCTCAACTCAGTCCGATTATTTCACTGTCAGGTTCATTTCTTAATTTAGTGGGTTCTCAATCAAAAGTTGATTTTGGACAAGTGATGCAAAATAAAGACTGGCCAAGCGCAGCTATTGTCATCACTAATTTGGCCGCTACCTCAGCTGAAAATTGTACCATCTCCGCAAATGAATTATCGAATACGGGCTTTACGATTGATGCGGACTCTTCATGCTTAGGTCTTACCGATTTGCCTGCTGGTGGATCCTGCACATTAAAACCACGCTTCAGTGCGGGCAGCACTGTTGGATTTCAGCGATCGAACTTAAAACTAACTTGTGGAGTTGGTGGCGCGATCAGTATTCCCCTTAAGGCGGAGGTCGTTGAATCATTGCTGGTTATTGCAGCCTCTTCGAACAATTTATTGTGGGCGGATCGTCTGGTCGGAATTGACCAAAATTACGATTTCGATTTTCTCAATGTGAATGAAATTGATTCAGCTCATCTACAGCTAACATCAACCGGAATTCATTCACCGTGGAGTGAATACTCAACAACCTGTGCTGCACCATTAGCGCCAGGAAGCACCTGCAAAATCACCCTCAGATACAACCCATTGGCCACTCCTGGTGCAGAGCAAGCAGGGGCCGCTAGTGGATCTATTTTGGCTGTCAGTAATGTCGTTGGCACAACGTCACCTTTATTCTCGACATCTATAAGTTTTGCAGCCACCTCAAAAATGATTTCAGCCAGTTCCACTATTTTGGATTTCGGTAATGTTGTCACTAATGAAACTGTTTTTGCAAAAAGCACTATTCTTTTTTCAAATCCGTCAACCGTTGATACCGCATCTGGTTGTTCAATTTCAAGTCTCACTCAATTTACAATTGAGGCGAATGATTGTGGCACTAGTTTATCACCCCTAGCACAATGTTCAGTTTTAATAAAGTTAATATCTCCCGCTTCTGCGCAAAGTCTTTCCGAAGACCTCAACTTGACTTGTGCCATTGGCGGACAAGCCACGACAAGATTGACCTCCAATATTATTCAACCCTTGGCAAAACTCGCAGGTTCTAACTTTGGCAATTGGGATGTGACGAGAGGACCTTTGATAAAAACCTTTGAACTTTCTAATACAAGCTCTGGAAGTCTAACAGTTGAGGACGCCATCATTTCGGGATCCAATGATTTTACAATTTTAAGTAGCACATGCGGCGGTACTTTGAGTTTGGGTTCTTCTTGTAGCTATTCAGTTCAATTTGATCCTTCAGCTCTGGGGTGGATGACCGGAAATATTTCTATTCTTGTGAAGAGCAGTTCGGAGACGGCAACCTTCTCATCGCCACTCTCTGGAATTGGCAGTTTTATGAATCTTGAACTCAGTGTTGAAAGTTTGAGTTATGATCCCATTCGACTGGCAACTTCAGATAGTCAAATCAAGACATTCACAATAGTGAACAATGGCAATCGTAGGGCTGAACTTACTTATTCATCACTTGCGTCGCCCTGGAGTATAGGATCGGCAAGTACTTGTGGGGCAACACTAGGTGTAGGTAGCACTTGTACAATGGAAATCAAAGCCACTGCCTATTCATCTGCAGCAGCTCACAGCACAATATTTACTATTTCAGAAGGTCAAGGAAGTTCCATAGCACCTCACTCTGTTATCTTATCCGGAGCAACATGGGATCATCCCCTTATCTCAATCAAGGATTCTCGATTGCAATCATCTTTCACTGGTGCGGATCTCGCTGAAACAAATATTACGGGACCTATTGATGATAGCAACAATATCGTAAATCTAAGTCCCTCATCTCGTTCAGTCGTATTTACAATCAAAAATAATCATCCGCTGTCCTTTTCTTTAAATAATATGTCAATGAGTCTGACTTCTGTTTCTGGGCCTTCTCATATGATTATTACAAGTGACAATTGCTCCGGACAAAATCTCAAGGCATTGGAGTCATGCACCGTGGTGGTCAATTATGTTCCAACGGCTGTTAGAGAAGTCGAATCTGTATATCAATTCACGGCCAGTGGTAAAGATCTTGGAGTTGCCTACACAATTAAATCGACCAGGGTCTTGGGAAACTCGTTCAAAGGCGTTGACTTGGTCGATGATTACTTACCCACAAGCTATAATTTTGGACTTATTTCTGCCGATACGAGTGCCTCAACGGACCTCATTACCCTGACAAATATTGGTGATATCACTGCGACAAACTTGAATTTTATTTTTTCAGGATTAATAAATCGTTTTACACTTGTTGATAACACTTGCACCACAACTTTGGCGAGTGCTGAGCATTGCAGTTTTAAATTTGGTTTTAATCCCAATGGAACTGTCGTCGCACTCAGAAACTCCTTAAGTATTTCTTCAAATCAACAAACACTCAGTTCAGCTCTTGATCTTATTGGAGCCTCTTATATTGATTATCAAGGCAATGGATCTCCGACCGGAGGAATTTTCTATCAGGAACATGAGATAAGTTCTGATGAAAGTCATTTTTTTATTACAAGTAAAAAAAGGACGTCCACATCTTCAACCCTCCACCTAGAAATATGCAATAAAAATTCGGTATCTGGAAATATCGAGATGTCATCTTGTGGGGGGAATGACTTATCCATAGGATCTGAACCTTATTGGACTGGTGCCTTTGCAGGCTACAAACTTAATCCGCAAACAACGGCACATAAATTTTTAATTGCGACCTCAAATCAACTTGGTGATCAGGTACACAATAAAGGGATTTCCACCGTACTTATTTGTGATAAAGCGGGGATTACCACAGCGAACACTCTTGATTTCTTAGTTAGCTGCTCGGTGATTGATTTAAAGACAATATCGGGAATTAACAATTCGTCGCATGATGATGGTGCATTCACTGCAATGCAAATTCTAGGAAGTAAGGCCATCTTCAGCTCTCAAAATCCCAATGGATTCTCAATAACAGCTTGTGACTTCAATGACGTCGCTCTGCCTAATTCTGCACTTTCTAATTGTGTTGTTCACCAAGAGAATTTAAGTGGGGGAGTCCAGGCAGAATACACTGATATAGCTTTTGACGGCTCTCATATAGTGATGGCAGCCCACAGTCCAGCCAATGCGTTGCCTGGGTTGAATGGGATAGGTTGCTCTTTAGGTCCCGTAAATCAAATCACTTGTGGAGCTTACTCAAATATTGATGACAGTTATATCATGGATAGTGGCGGAGTGAAAATGTATCCAGGGGCTCACCCCTATGTCGTTATTGATTCTGCGGGAATCTTCATTGCAAGCCAACAAGGCAGCGAGATGTCGCAAGGGTTGAGGCTTTCTAAGTGCACATTGTCCTTGGATTTAAGTCTTTCTTGCATCAATAAGACAGTGTCGCAAGCCACTGGAATAGATGGATTAGGGCTAAATCCAAGTTTGAAAATCATTCAGCGAGGGGCTTCTCGAGTGGCTTGGATTCAGTCTGTCTCGTTTGATTACTATCAATCACCCTCGGGCGCAGCCAAACAAATTACAATTCATTCGTGTGATTTATCTAATTTCAGTGCTCCGTGTTCAATCTACTTTCAGCAAACACAAGTCAGCACAGCACCAATCTATGCGAGGGAAATGGATCTGGATGTTGCTCGAAAAATCTTAACAATTCCATTTTCCACAAATGAAAATAGAACAGGAACTTTAAGTCTTGGATTGTGGCCCGAGTTATAGAATAGAAATTGAACCTGAAGCCGTGCCTGCATTTACAATATTATTATTAGTGGAAGTCAATTTGACTTGGACATACAAGTAGCGCCCGGTCACATTGGGTAACGCCTTAACCTGAGTCAATGTTAAGTCATTGCTTGAATAAGTTGGGGATGATGGATTGCTGCCCGCGCCAATTGAATAAACAATTGTTCCTGATTTATCTCCCGATGGATTCTCACTGACATTGAAGCTTGATAAATCCCATTCCGTTGAAACCTGCCCATCAACAATCCAATATCCTGAACCTGTGTTCGCATATCCAGGAACTTGAAAATAAAAATAGGGCCTCGTTGGGAGTGAACTCCAACTATTTCCGCCATTTGAAGAAAGTTGATTTACATGAAATGAACTGCAGTCGCTTGCCGTGTCGCCGCGACTCCAAGAAATGTTATTTGAGGCATCGATACTGCCAGAATTTGCAACCGGCTCAAGCACCAAGCCATAAGCCGTATTTGCAGCTAATGTCGGAGGCGATGAAAATGTAAAAGATTGATCTGCGTAAGAAGGCGAGACTGAAGACATAGATAAAATTGATGATGTTGATTTGATAGTTCCCATTGGTGAAGGAGTTGCCGAAGCATCGGTAATTTTAACCACTGCAGTTGCTGTTGGTGCTCCAGAGCTACTTAATCGCAGCAGTACGGCTGAAGGTTTTATCGGGTAGGAAAAAGAAAAAGTGAAACCCAAAAAATAATTAGTTGAATTCAAAGAAACACCGGAGTCGCCGGCTCCCGTTGTTGGCTGGGCGTTGGTCCCCACTTGACAGCCTAATTGCAGAGTTGAATTTTGCTTGAGCTGGAACTCACCGGCAAGTACATCAGCCGTTCCTGGCGTTTCAATGATCAAGTTGTTGACGTCTAGGGTTGCAAGATTTGAGAGGTCTCGATTTAAAGTGTATTCACATGCTGGCAATAGGAAATCTAATACAATAAGAACGAAAAATATTTTAGAAAACTTCATAAGCCACGCCCGCCAATATATCAAGACCATTTCCAGAGTTAATTTTTGAATTTTCCGAAGATTTTAAATTGAATTGCAGGTCCCTTTCAGGTCTAGCCCAAAATCGAATCGAAAAGGGAAACGAGAGCTTTGGTTTTTTATGCATCTCAATAATTTTACTAATTTTAATTGCATAAATTGTACTCACGCTATCAGAATAGCCCATATCAGGCGTTCCGCTCCACCTTAAACTTTCAAAACCGGTTTGAAATTCAAAGACATATTTATTCCACTCAGTCCCATAGCCAATATAGGGGGATAGAAATTCTAATGTGTAGGCACCCTTCGTTCCATCGCTCCAATGTGCCTCGCTCAAATTAATTTGTGGAGTGTAAAGACAGCCTATGTTGTAAACCTTATTATTTTGTATATATTTAAAAGAAATATCTAGGGCGCCATGGTTAATTTCAGAAAAGCTTGTTCCCAATACACCTACAAAAGGCCGGTTGATATAGCCGGCACTGAGCTCTGTAAATAAATGCCCGCCCTTGCTTTGTGCAAGTGATCTTGGTCCAATCATTAAAAATAAAATCAAAAAATGCATAAAATATCTACGCATTTTGCTCACCATTATTTATCATCAGCAATATGGTAAACATAGTTCAGCCTACATTTCGACTTTTTCTATTATGGAGCTTACTTTTCTGGACTCAGGCAGTATTTGCCGAGCTAGGTTTTAGTTCAAATTCAAATTTAGCTTTGGAAAAGGCCTCTGAATCAGCCATTAGCTCTCCAACTATCGTTAGCCCTCCCGCGGCTTCAATCGTTCAGGACTCAACTCCAGCAACAACTCCAGCAGGACCTGCAGCAGGACCTGCAGCAGCAACTCTAATTCCAACACCAACAGAAACTCAAACGCCAACTCCAGCAACAAATCCCGCTCCCGCTGATTCGAAAGAAAATCAGAAAGGAGATGAAAAAATGGATGAGTCGTTTGATTTGCTCAATGACGAGGGATCAGATTTTTTTGGATTCAAGCGTAAGCATTCATTGATATACTTGCAGTCAGGATCGGGGCAAGGAGTTCAAGCGAATTCAAAGGCAACGAAAAACATCGAGCTTGGATATGAAAAATCAGAAAATAAAAATTTAAAATGGGGACCTTATTTTGCTCGGACCATGACCAGTTTAGATGAATCCTTCACTTATCCCAGCACAGGATATTATGAAAATAGAAGCAGTGAGCTCACTCTACTTTCAATGGGACTGCATGCTCGTCGAGATTTGTTTCGCTATATCAATGTTGTCGGATCATTGGGCGTAACAATGAGTTCCTTAGAAGTTGTTGCTGTTGATACAAATGCTCCCCTACAGTCCTCAGCCATTGGATATAAAGAGAAATATCCTGTAGGAGTTGAGTGGAAACTTAGCCTTCAAGCTTCAAAGTCATTTTCTAAAGTCGGAATAGCCGCAGATATGACCTATCAACAGACCGCTGTAGGTATGAGTCACTCACTCTCAATTATTTCAGCTAATGTGCTGCTGCGCTATTTTTTCAATCGATAATCATAAAAGCGGGTTGTTAAATCCGCTAATCTATTCACGTCCCTGATCTTGGACAGGGAAGGGGAATAGCTAAATGAATATGAAGCCCATTAATCCCATTAATCCTGAACCGTCACCCAAGTTTCATAAATACCGTACTGGCGAACAAGTTGATTGAAGGTTTTTCCGTTGTAGGGGTGCACGCGAATGCATCCATGAGAAGCCCTTTTACCTAGATTTGGCCAATTAGAGGCAGGTGTGCCGTGTATGGCAAAGCCCCCATCAATAAAAACAGCATAAGGCATATTGCCCAAGCCATTGTAATTTCCGTTGGGGTGTTTTTTTGAAGTGTATTTTTCGTAAATTCGACCGTTGGGGTGTTTGTCAAAATTGGGCGTTGATGAGCCGACTTTTCCAGTCGAAACCTTCCAGGTCTCAGCGCGCTGACCATTGAGATAAAGATAGGCAAGCTGATCTGATTTAACCACTTGGATCCAAACTTTGCATGTCTGGCGGAAACAACCTTTGCCCATAGGGAACAGAAAATTTTCAAGAAATGGAGATTTTCCAGTCTCGTCCAAGTACTCTTGGTCATAGAGCTCTAATGTTTCTTCAACATCGACACTGAAAGGATTGAGCTCGGCGAGATCATTCTGGGAAGGTTTGGCAAGAGCGGCACTCTGCAAGCTCGCAATAAGAAGAGCAACAATCAATAGAACTTGCATAAGAAAAGCCTCTCTGGTCAGGATGAGCAGTTCTGTTACAGACTATTAAGGCTCGGCGCAAACCTTGTTGCGCTGCGGTTTAAAAGAAAAAGCCAGAAAGCTCGCAGAAAATAAAATATTATTCAGCACAGCCAGTCATGCTCGCTAAAGAGCTTGGCTTTGTTGTTTTGTTGAGTCCGCCGTTTTATCTAACACCTTTTTGTTGCTCGCTCGGGGGGCTTTGCCATGGAGAAAACTTGGAATCATCCCCTCCATAGACAGATTTGGCATCAGGAGGTCCCTCCGGGCAGATTCCATGAAGCGGCTTCTCATTCAATCCTCTTTTTTTGCAGGTCTTTGCTGCAAATTGAGCTCCGGCTTCATGCTGTGCAATCGTCCACTTGAAATCGACATCCCAGGTGGCTAATTTTTTGGAAGCTCTGTTGTAAGTTTCCTCAGACCACCCAACAGGCTTTGCAACTCTGCCAAAAAATGAATCTTGCGGATTCATCAAATCTGAAGGGCCAAGGACCCTGATGTCGGTGCAAGGAATTTTTTGACCGCCAAGACTTCCGCCACCCAAGTACCATTTTTTATAGAGCTCAGCAGCATCTCCTGCCGCTGTGAAATGATCGACCTTGCTTCGAATCTGTTCCTCTGCAAGAGAAAATTCCGATGATTTAACTATCTGGGGTGGCAGATTTAATTCATTTAAAAATTCACACTCTTTTGGGAAGGCCTCTTCGCAATTTAATTTTTCTGTTTTGATTTCTTTTGTCAAAAAGACAGCCAGTCCTGATGTATCTTTAATTTTATATTTTGACAGGAGTTCTTGAGAAATTGTTTTAAAAGCTTCTTGTCGCAATGTTTGTATTTGAATTGTTTCGCACATACGAATTCCACGATAGACGCGAGCAGCTTGTTTCTGAATGAGAGCTGTTTGTCTTTGTGAAAATCCGTTCTGAATCAATTGACAAGCCATGAACGCAGAACCGTAGACATGATAATACTTTGAGGGTATTTTTTTGGCTCCATCAGCACCTTGAATATTTCGAATATCCATTTTTATTTTAGAATCAATGTCAGCTTCACTTCCCAAAGATTGGGGCGCATAAAAGCCTGAGTTGCTCGGTGGACAAGCCATCCCCCGTTGAATAGTTTTTTTTGACTCAGCGGCTGAGATTTGTGCGCCATAGGCCTGCGCTTGAAAAGACAGTTGAAATATTTTTGATTCGTTAAGGTCATAGTTTGCAGACAACTTTTTTATTTCGTCGTCGATTTTAAATTTTTTGGCCTTAATTTTCAAACATTCCTGCCGCAACTCGTCTTGAGCCAATTGAGATTTGTCTTCATAAATATAATGTCCATGCAAGAGATCATCGTGGCCACACATGCCAACTAAAAACATTGCTGAATTGGCATCTCCCTTGGTGTGCTTTAGAGCTAGCTTCCAGAGCCAGCCGGGCTCAAGATCACTGAACTGATCTTTTCCTGCGATATTTAAAATTCCTGAGCGCTCACTACCACACCCATAATCTGGAGAGATTTTTGTGATTCCCTTTTCAGAGGTTATTACACTGGGCAAGGGTTTGCATTCGAGATCATTTTTGGTGTGTTGTCTTAATCTGTTCGCCACATCCTTATAAAAAGATTGGGCTGAATCTCTGACACATGAATTGGTTTTATCAGAAAAATTTCTTGAAAAAAAGTTGGCCATCCCGACATTTGAAGCCCCAACGTAATCCCCGTTGTATTTTTCTGGGCCTAGGATTGTGATATATTCCTGCAAGCCTCTTTTGGTGTATCCGTTGGGAAGACTATTTAATAATTTTTGAATTGAACTATCAGTTGAATTCAAAATGGAGGATTCCTGAATCTCGGCCCTTGAGAAATTTGTGTTTAAAAGTGCTATTAAAAAAAGAGTTCCAATGTAAACCATTGAAGGACTTATCGGTTCTGCTGCAGAGTTATAAACTAGACAAAGAGCTCATTTCTTTTCAGGCAAAAAAAGCCGATAGGTTTCAAATGACAAAAAGACTCGCTGGTCTCATTTTAATACTGCTATTTTCGCTCTCTAGTTCGGCGGCCTGGTCTTTTGATAAGCTCTTGTGCGAGGCCTTCCTGAGTGATTGGAGTGTGTACAACAGCTTGCAAGCAAAGGATGGTGTTTTAAATAGGGCTGTGGCTTCCATAGCTTTAACCAGAGATATGTCACCAGTTCTGCTGATTCGTGATCAACATGGAAACAAAATCGCATCGATCTTGCCTTGGAATGGTGTTTTTTTATTAAAAAGTAAAATGGCAAACTCTAAAAAATATAAATTTAATTTTAATACTGATGACAGCACTTCGTTTTCTCTTGAAGTGCTAGAACCTAAATCTTCCATTGGACATCAACTCTCTTGTCGATTCTCATTTTAATTTTTCCATTGATTATTTTTAAGAGAATACAAAGCTGTTTTTTGAATTGAGCCATCTAGTTAGTATCTATTTCAACTTCAATTAAAATTCTAAAAATAATGTAATGAATCCCGAAAAAGTTTATTATTAGAGATGCCTTGGTCTATGTTTTGTTACGAAAACTTGACTTCATCAAGGGGTCTATCAACAATTTATTCTTGATGAAGCACTTAAATCAAGGATGCATAAATGAATAAGCTTTTTAGTCCAATTGTTGTCGGCAAATTAAACTTAAACAATCGCATTGTCATGGCGCCGATGACGCGCAGTCGGGCGCCGCAAAATCTGCCCAATGACTTGATGGCTAAGTATTATGGAATGCGTTCCTCAGCAGGTTTGATTATCACAGAGGGTGCTTCTCCTTCGGCCAATGGTCTTGGCTACGCTCGCATTCCGGGCTTATTTAATGCAGAACAAGTTGAGGCGTGGAAAAAAATTACAGAAGCTGTTCATAAAAATGGCGGCAAAATTTTTGTTCAATTGATGCACACTGGACGAGTAGGGCATCCCTTGAATTTACCTTCGTCAGGAAAATTATTGGCCCCATCAGCATTAGCAGCTCCCGGTGAAATGTGGACCGACACTCAGGGGATGCAGCCACATCCTGTTCCAGTCGAGATGAAGGAATCGGACATTTTGCATGCCATTCAAGAATATGCCCAGGCCAGTCTGTGGGCTCTTCAGGCTGGATTTGATGGCGTTGAATTGCACTCTGCCAATGGCTATTTGATGGATCAGTTTTTAAATAAAGCTTCAAATCAACGGCAAGACAATTGGGGCGGCAGTGTTGAAAATCGAATTCGCTTTTCAGTAGAGGTTGCCAAGGCCTGTGTTTCCGCTGTAGGGGCTGATAAAGTGGGAATGCGAATTTCACCCTATGGTGTTTTTAATGGCATGATTCAAGATCCACAAATGGATGAATTGTATTTAAGTTTGATAAAAAAATTGAATGAGCAGGGCCTGGTTTATATTCATGTGGTTGATCACAGCTCGATGGGGGCTCCTCCTGTGAGTGCAGCATTGAAAGCAAAGATCCGAGAATCCTTTAAAGGACTTTATATTTTGTCTGGTGGCTATGACGCAGAAAAAGCAAATATCGATTTGATGGAAAATAAAGGAGACCTCGTGGCTTTCGGTCGTCCCTTCATTTCAAATCCAAATTTAGTAGAAAAAATGAAAGAGGGTCAAGCGTTCACTCCAGCGGATTCAGACACCTTTTATACGCCTGGGGAAAAAGGTTACCTGGATTATTCACTTTAAAAAAAAACGATGTGTGCAAAATACGGTTCAGCCGCAGAGTACAATTTGTTGGAGAAGACATACAAGGTGTCTTTTCCACAAATTCACGTGTTGCCTAATGAGATTATCTTTCCCCATAAAATAGCGCCGGTGATTGTTGCTGGAGCGGAGTCTGTTAAATCAGCTGAATCGACTGAGATTCCACTGCAATTAAAATTGATGAACTATTCTCTGATTCCAAATTGGTCTAAGGTAAAAAAACCTAAATTTGCAACCTACAACGCTCGCCTAGAGGAGGTTTTAAATAAGCCTTCTTGGCAAGGGCCATTTAAAAGCAAGCACTGCTTAGTTCCCATTCTCAATTTTTATGAATCCGTCTATACAGGGGACTTTGCGGGACACAACATTAAAATTGAAGCCAAAGATCACCATGTTTTGACGGCTGCAGGAATTTGGGATGTCTGGAAGGATTCTGCTTCAGGGCAAAATATCGAGTCCTTCGCTATTATAACAACAGAGCCCCCAGAAGATATCCTTGCCGCGGGTCACGATCGTTGCCCCTTGTTTCTTAAGCCTGAAGTTCAAAGGCAATGGTTGCAGAAAAACAAAAGTGGTGAAGATTGGGTTGATTTCTTGCTTAAAAATAAAGAGGCTGTGCCTTTTGGGTTTACAAAGCAACAACCTCTAAAAAATTATACCGGGCAACTGTCCTTGTTTGAGGATGAGTAACTTTAGAAGCCACTCATATCGGGCATTTCAAAAACTTTTGTTTTGATTGCTGCCGGACGTTTCATCAATCTTTCCATATAATTTTTGATCGCTGGATTTGGTTCAACTAAAAAATCCCAAGCACCAGGAATAACGGCAGCAAGCATAATATCCGCAGCCGAGAAACCACTTTTTAAAATATAGTCTTGTTTTTCAAGAATCGGCAGCAGTGCTAGTTTAAAAGCTTCGCATTGCTCCTGAGTGAATCGATGGGTCTCTTTTTTCTCTTCTTCTGTGCGGACATGGGTGTACATCCTGGCCACAACACACTCAAGGCTTGCGACAGACCAAACCATCCACTGCAAGTACGCGGCCCTCTCTGGCGAGTCCAGTTTTGGTGCCAAGTTTTTATTTTGAAACTTATCCGCCAGGTAAAGGCAAATGGCCCCCGATTCAAAGACGACCGTTTCGCCGTCTTTGATTGTAGGGACTCTGCCCGTAGGGTTGAGTTTGCGATATTCAGGGGAGTCCATGTCTCCTGATTTCTTTTTCAGATAATGATCCTTGAAGGGGACTTCAAGCTCTTCAAGCAGCCAGCGAACTCGATCACTTCGATCTTGATTGGCCATACAGTAAATATCTATGGGTTGCATGTGGACTCCTTGATCGTGAATGTTTCGCCGAACTGAGGGGTTAAAAAGGCAGCCGGGGGAACATTGTATTTTTTTAGCAATTCATTCAGCTGATTTCGAGGTTCATCAAAGCCTTCATCTGTCAGTTGAAAGGTTTCAAAGTGAATGGCAAAGCCCCCTTCGGATTTAAGATCCAGGTGGGCTTGAATGGCGTCATCAGGATTGAGATGCTGATCTTTCATAAACCAACGAGGTTCATAGGCACCTATTGGCAGGATGGCCAATTTAATGGGCCCGCTTTTTTCGCCAATCATTTTAAAGTGAGGACCGTATCCGGTGTCACCGGCAAAATATATTTTTTGATCTGACATAGTAATGACATATCCGCCCCAGAGGGCTTTATTGCGGTCTAAGACGCCACGCGCCGACCAATGTTGGGCTGGCACCAATTGAATATTTTCAAATTTTTCCCACCAATCCAGTTCAGTTATTTTCTGCAGGCCTTCGCTTTTTAAGAGTTCGGCGTTGCCCAGGGGAACAATAAAATGGGGATGAAAACGCTTTTCAAGTTCCTTCAGTGTGGGAAGGTCAAGGTGGTCATAGTGGTTATGACTGATCAAGACGATATCGACGGCTGGCAATTGCAAGATTTCAAAAGCAGGCTTTCTAATTCTTGAGGGGCCAGCAAAACTCAAGGGGCTCGCTCGATGGCTGAAATGAGGATCCGTCAGAATGCTCAGCTTATTGTTTTGAATGTAAGTCGTCGCATGACCAATATAGGTCACATGAACCTGATCTGATTTTCCAGCGGCGATGAGGGCTTCAGCATCAATTTTTTTGTGTTCTTGCTCTGGCCAAGTGGCAGCCTTGCTGGTCAGCTTCCAAGCCAGGACATCCCATAAGCTTTTTGTATTATTAGCTCCCCAGGGATTGAAGAAGCGCTTGCCATCGTAATGTTCTGAGAGGGGATAGGTTGTCTTTTTTTTTGTCATGCTGGAGCAGCCTCCTAATAAGCTTGCTGCAAATAATAGAATAAAGAAAGACCTGGCTGCTCGCATGTGAGAGTTTCTTTCGTTAGCGATTCTAAGGCTTCAATTATGATGACTGAACTTCAGTGGACATGCAAACTATCCATGAATTCTTTGAGGGATTGGCTAGTTAATTTATGAGTGAAGATAAGAGTGAATTTCAAGGTCTTTCCGGGTAGGAATTTAAGACGAGGGGAGTGATGAGAATTAGACAGATGGGTTTTTCTTCGAGGCTTAAAGCGCACAAAAAAATATTAACTCTTGAGACCTTAAAATTTATCGTTGAGTTTCATAAAGATCGCGATGCAAGATTGGCAGCCCTCCGTTCCGGAATTCCTGAAGACTATGCTTCTCGCCAGGGACAGTGGTTAAAGAAACACGCCATGGTTCAGGCTTCTCTGGATGTGGATCTTGATTCACGGGATATGTTAAAATTAGAAAAAGCACTTGCTGAAATTGATCGTCAGATGGAGGCGTGTAAAGAGATTTTGGGGCTTCAGGAGTTTTAGGGGTTCTCAGGCAATAAGTAAAATTGGGGTGACCGACGGGGCTTGAACCCGCGACATTCGGAATCACAATCCGATGCTCTACCAACTGAGCTACGGCCACCACTAGAAAGAAGGATACTTTATAATTTGGTCGGAGGAAAAGTGCAAGGCTAAATAAACGTGCCAATTAAAATATCAAATAAATAGAAATATTTTGACTGTTCGCATTAAAGCAAAAGCATTATCGACCCTTGCTTTAATGCCCTTCAGTCCAAATTATAAGAATTCGAGGGAGTTCTAAAAAATCTATTTATTATGACGAGATTCCATGGATCAAATACAATAGTCTTTAGGGGTGGTCTTTAGTAGGTGCATTTTTATATTCGGGAGGTTCCGTTGAATATTCGATCCACATTAATCCAAGGAGTTTTTATGGCTATAGCATTACTTCAGGGCGCTTGTTCAGTTTTTGGAGTTCGATCAGAGGAAACTCCCAAATACGAAGTTGTGCAATCCGCTGACAACAAGCAGATCCGACTTTATTCGCCCTATATTCTGGCTCAGACAGTGGTGCAGGGAGATTTTTCAGAAGCTCAAAGCAAGGCCTTTCGGATCCTTGCTGGCTACATTTTTGGGGGCAATGAAAAAAAACAAAATATAGCGATGACTGGGCCCGTGGTGCAAGGCCGAGTTGCCGAAAGTGAGAAGATCGCAATGACGGCGCCAGTGACTCAAACCAAGAGCGAGCAGGGCTGGGTCATGTCGTTTATGATGCCATCAAAATATAAACTGCAGGACCTGCCCATTCCTAAGAATAAAAATATAGTCTTTGTAGAAATACCTGAAAGATATATTGGCGCCTTTCAGTACTCTGGCTTTTGGAGTGAAAGCATCAATGATCAAAAGGCTGAGGAATTGAAAAAATGGCTCGCAACCCAAAGTGGGTATGAGATCAATTCAGGGCCGCAGTTTGCGGGCTACAATCCACCATGGACGCTGCCCTTTTTACGTCGAAATGAAATCATGTTCGAATTGAAAAAGAAATAAGTTGGAATTAAAGATATTCCCTGGAAAGAAATCGAATAAAAGGACTCAGTGTGACGGTTGAATTTACCCCGCTCAAGAGGCGCCCGTTAATCTTCTCGACGCCAGAAGGACCCAAGTTTATTTCAGCAGCCAGTGGGCTTGTGACCACTGAAGATAAGATTTATACAGTGGCAGACAACGATTTAAATTTAGGAATTCTGGGAAGCGGTCCGGAGGATTCTTTTCTAGAAAGAATCTTACCGGGCTCTTTGCCGATCGACGAAAAATTGCGAAAAAAGCAAAAGCCTGATTTTGAATCCTTGTTTAGGATCGATGATCCACGCTTGCCCCAAAAAGGATTGGTCGCTTTTCCCTCTGGATCTTCACTTCTAAGATATTTGGCTGTCTTTATTCCGATTCAAGAAAATGGTTCTGTTTCATCAGCCAACATCATGCAGTTTAATTTATCTCCTTTTTTTGATCCAATCTTTAAAAGACATGGTTTCTTGAATATTGAAGGCGCCTTTATTGAGGGAGACCGGCTCATTCTTTTTCATCGCGGAAATTCTGAAGGCGATCGAGATCGTTTTTTTGAATACGACAAATCTGAATTTATTGATGTGATCTTGGGGATGTCAGGCTCGTCCCAAATAGCCCCAAGAGAAGTTGGAGAATTTAATTTAGGATTGTATGATGGAGTTCAGCTCACCATCACGGACGCTGTGGGATTTGAAGGACGCAGATTTTTTATTGCTGCGGCCGAGGCAACAACCAACTCCATTGATGATGGAGAGATCAAAGGGTCCGTCTTCGGTGAATTGTTGAATCGGAATGAGCCTCTCATTTATGGATTTTTCAAAAAAGTTAAAACTGAGGGCTTAAGTCTAAGGCGATTGGGCGTGACTTTAGAAGTGCGAGTGGTCACAGACAATGACCGCCCTGATGAGGCTTCCGAGCTTCTGACATTTGAAATGCAAAATATCTTGAGAAAAATATAAAGTGGATCGAGGACTTTAAGAAAATTCGATTCACATGAAAAAAAATTTTCAAAAAATTGGACATGAGATGTTTGTTTTTGATACCCTTTGCAGATGAGTACAGACAGTTTTCTATCCATAGATTTTGGCACAAGCAATTCTCTCGTGGGCGCTTTTCATCAGGGAAAACGCCATGAAGCCCTTCATATAGATCCTCTCTCTGAAGATCCAACCATGATGCGAACACTTTTGTATTTTCCCAGTCAGGATCAATGCTATTACGGAGTGGATGCCATTTCTAAATATATTGAACAGGATATGGAGGGGAGACTGTTTCGCTCTTTCAAATCGCATTTGCCGAACCAGAATTATCTGGGAACAATTTTAGACAACCGCATCCTCAGTCTGGAAACACTCATTGGTGTCTTTTTGTTAGAGCTTAAGAAAAGAGCCGAAAAAATTTTAAATGCCTCCATAGAGCGCGCCGTTATTGGTCGCCCTGCGCGGTATTCCATGGATGAGGCCAGCGAGGGCTTTGCTCTGCATCGAATGCAAAAAGCAGCGGCCTTTGCAGGTTTCAAAGAAGTGCAATTTGTGCCAGAACCTTTGGCTGCAGCCTTTGATTATCGTCGGCAGCTCAATTCTGAAAAGATTGTACTGATCGGCGACTTTGGCGGAGGAACCTCAGATTTCACCGTGATTAAGTTGCGTCCGGAAAGCTTTTCGAAAGACGACGTGCTTGCCATCGATGGATGTCCTTTGGCCGGTGATTCGTTGGACAGCATTTTTATGAGTCATCGCTTGAATCAGCACTTTGGAGCAAAATCACGTTATCGATTGCCCATGGGGAGCAATGTTCTGACCATGCCTGTTGGAATTGCGCAGCGACTGAATCATCCAGCACATATGGTTCATCTTAAAGAAAAAGAAACCTATGAATTTATTCGCGAAGTGAAAAAGTGCACTTTAACAAAAGCGGACAATCAGGCCATTGAGCGGCTTTTTATTTTAATTGAAGATCAACAGGTGTTTCCTTTCTTTGAAAACATAGAAAAAACTAAACGAGCCCTTTCCCTTGCCGACGAAACGCAGTTTGTTTTTGATTATCCAGGTTTAGAGATTTCTGAAAGCTTTTCAAGCGCTCAGTTTATCGAATGGGCTGCTGAAACTCGCGAGAAAATATTTGCAGCACTCAACTCCTGCATGAAGAGTGCACAGATCACACCAGACCAGGTGGACCTGGTTTGTTTGACCGGAGGGACCTCTAAGGTGCCCTTCATTAGAGCTGAATTTGAGAAAATATTTGGAGCCGATCGCTTGCAGACCCAAGCTCATTTTCACTCTGTGCTTTCAGGTTTGACCGAATCCGCAAGATTTTGGTCAGAGGGGCAGCGGGTTGTGTGATCGGAGCATTTTGATCGTTGAGGATTTAAACCAGGTTGTTATTTATCTCTAAGGCATTAAAAAATGATCTCAAAGAATCGGGTTTTTTTAGAAAAATGGTTGCGGGCATGATCTATTACGCGACATTCTTGATCTTGTGGATATTTCTTATTTAGCAAATTATGGAATTTCTAAAAAAGCCGCTCAATGTGCAAGTTATTGCAGTAAAGATTGGAAACTAAGTATGAAGAAAAAGAACAAAAAAGATTTAATTATTCGCAATAGTACGGCTGAGTTTCTAATTTTTACTTCCCAGGCTAAGGAGCAAGGCATTGAAGTTCGCTACGATGACGAGAGTCTGTGGCTAACTCAAAAAATGATGGCCCAACTCTTTGAGGTTGGGGTTCCTAATGTCAACGAGCACCTAAAAAACATCTTCAAATCTAAGGAATTGCATGAAGAATCAGTTATTCGGAATTACCGAATAACTGCCACTGACGGGAAAAGCTATAACACCCAGTTCTATAACCTAGATGCTGTGATCTCAGTAGGTTACCGAGTTAATTCTAAAAGAGCTACTGAGTTTCGCCAGTGGGCCACTCGTATTTTAAAAGAATTTTCTATTAAAGGATTTGTACTCGACAGAAAACGCCTAGAGAATGGTGCTTTCTTGGGCGAAGATTATTTTGAACAACTTCTTGAAGAAATCCGTGAAATTCGCCTGAGTGAACGGAGATTTTATCAGAAGATCACGGATATCTATACAACTGCCATGGATTACGATTCTGAAGGAGAAACCACTAAAGCATTCTTCGCTAAAGTTCAAAATAAAATGCATTATGCGATTCATGGTCAGACTGCCGCAGAAGTCATTTGACCATGAGCGATTGGGCAATGCGCATAGATCGCTTTCTTGAAATGGATGATCGTGAAATTTTAAAGGATACTGGGAAAATATCAGCCCAATTTGCAAAGAATTTTGCTGAGAGTGAATTTGAGAAATACAGAGTTGTGCAAGATCATCTATTTGAGTCCCATTTTGATAAGCTCGTAAAGAGTGCAGTTCCAGCGATTGAACACAATCTAGAGTCTGCGAAGAAAAAGGTTGTTAAGGCTAAAACCAAAAAGAAGAATTGATTGATCATGAGTTATAAAAGTAAACACGCTATTACTAACAACCAAAAAGGGAAATTTCTAAATTTAGAAGTTTTATTTTAATTGAAGATCAACAGGTGTTTGCTTTCTTTAAAAATAGAGAAAAACTAGACGAGCCCTTTCCATTACCGATGAAACTCGCGAGAAAATATTTGCAGCACTCAACTCCTGCATGAAGAGTGCACAGATCACACCAGACCAGGTGGACCTGGTTTGTTTGACTGGTGGGACCTCTAAAGTTCCCTTCATCAGAAATGAATTTGAGAAAATATTTGGAGCCGATCGCTTGCAGACCCAAGCTCATTTTCACTCTGTGCTTTCAGGTTTGACCGAATCCGCAAGATTTTGGTCAGAGGGGCAGCTGGTTGTGTGATCGGAGTCTATGGATTGTATGGAAATTAAAACAATTTATTATTTATAAGTAAGACATAAAAAAACCGATCTCAAAGTATCGGTTTTTTTAGAAAAATGGTTGCGGGGGCAGGATTTGAACCTACGACCTTCGGGTTATGAGCCCGACGAGCTACCAGACTGCTCCACCCCGCGACAAGTGTTCGTTCTGAAGGCTTAGTTCTATAGATGTGATGAGGGTGGGTCAACAACTTAGTTTTTTAATTGAATTTATTTGCAGAATTAATGCGCATTGAATCAATTCTGCAAACTCTCCTCAGAAGTGCTCTCTTTAAAGACTTAGTCCTCAAGTTCAAAAGGCAAAACTTGGCGTGGACCCTTTTTACCAGGCCGAACCGTCCAGTGGTGAGCACAGTTTTTTGAGCAAGTCTCTTTTTTAACTTCAAGCTCAGCGCAATCAACACAGATCAGTTCTTCAGCATCACAGCGTGCACATGAAATTTTTAATTCAGAAGGCTGGCCGCAGTGAGGGCAGAGGCCATACTTTTTAGAGGGTTTAAGATCTTGATCCAAGGCCACACGATGGTCAAACACGAAGCATTCGCCTTCATACTGATCATTTGGGCTTTCTTTAATGTAATTAATAATTCCACCATTGAGCTGAAAGACATTGTGATAACCTTTATTTTGCAATTCAAGAATGCCCTTCTCGCAGCGAATTCCGCCCGTGCAGAAAATGAGCATTTTTTTATCTTTAGAAATTCCTTGGGATTCGATGTACTGGGGAAAATCGGTGAATTTTTCGATATTTGGATTCAGTGCCCCTTTGAAGGTTCCCAAGCGGAACTCATACCAATTGCGAGTATCAATCAGAACGAAATCATCTTCTTCCTTCATCACGCGATTCCATTCTTCGGGTGACAAATGGTGATTGATACCCTCAGGCGGAACAACTCCAGGCAGTCCCGTAGTGACAATCTCTTCGCGAATTTTAACTTTAAAACGGCGAAAAGGTGATTTTTCTGATTCAGAATCCTTAAAAAATTGCCCAGGAAGCTTGAAATAATCACGGATAAATTGCTTCCAGGATTGAAAGGATTCCTCAGATTCCGCAGAAATTGTGGCGTTAAAGCCCTCTGTACCAATGATGATGAGGCCTCTGACTTTAAGCTCTGCGGCTTTATTCTCAAGATCTGTTTTAACAATATTTGGATCTTCGAGTGTTAAAAAATCATAAAATGTTGTAACATAATATTTTTTGGACGCTTTGAATTGTTCTGAATTTGTCATTTGTGTGGCACCTCAGTGATCCCTGAAATGACGGCGATGGGAGCCCAAGCGAAAACTGGAAAATGAATATCTTCTGCAGTTATCCAAGTGAAGCTTAAAGCCGACATTCTTACCTGGCTCCAAACCAGGGGGGGTGAAAGTTTGGGTGATTTATAGCGCTCAGGTTTGAAATTCGCAAGAGTTAAAGTGACTTAAGGCGTTAATATCATGCGGCTTGGGTTAACTCTTGCAGGTCTCTAAAGCCTTGGCTTAAATACGTTTTTAATAGTTAAAATAAAGGTTTAAGTATGCTCGCACTTCCGCAAATTCAAAAAGAGATCAATCGACGTCGCACCTTTGCGATCATTTCTCATCCCGATGCTGGTAAAACCACGCTGACAGAAAAGCTTTTGTATCATGGTGGCGTTATTCATGAAACAGGTGAAGTGAAAGGGAAATCCGGTTCAAAAGCAGTGACATCAGACTGGATGGAGCTTGAGAGGCAAAAAGGAATTTCGATCACATCTTCTGTGATGACTTTTGATTTTGATGGCTTGCGTGTAAATTTGTTGGATACACCTGGACATAAAGATTTTTCTGAGGACACCTACCGCGTATTGATGGCCGTTGACTCCGCAGCAATGTTGATTGACGTGGCCAAAGGCGTGGAAGAGCGAACAAAAAAACTTTATGAAGTTTGCCGCTTGCGCAAAATTCCAATTTTTACCTTCGTCAATAAATTGGACCGTGAGGGAAAAGATCCTCTCACTTTAATCGATGAAATTGAAAAAACACTGAATATGCAGTGCTATCCAGTGACTTGGCCCTTGGGGATTGGACAGCGATTTAGAGGCATCTATAATCGTCTAACTAAAGAACTTTGGATCTATGATCAACGCCGAGAAGAAGTCGAAGACTATCAAATTATTCCTTTCATCAAAGGAAAAGATGATCAGATCCTCTACAATTATCTAGATAAAGAATCTGCAGATCAGGTTCTGGAAGAGCTTGATTTAATCGAAAGCGCTCTGCCTCCCTTTGATGTGGACGAGTTTTTATCGGGACAAATTTCACCCGTCACATTTGGTTCAGCAAAGCAAAATTTTGGCGTGGATACTTTTTTAAAGTTTTTCACCAAATATGCTCCGGGCCCACAGCCTCGCCGAACGAAAGATGAGAAAATTGAAGGGAAAGAAATTGATCCCCTTGATGCGCAGTTTACTGGTTTTGTATTTAAAATTCAGGCCAACATGGATAAACGACATCGTGATCGAATTGCTTTCATTCGAATTTGCTCGGGCAAGTTTGAGCGCGGCATGAAAGTGCAGCATTCTCGCCTCGCGCGGGAATTGCGCCTTTCCTATTCTTCACAATTTATAGCGGCAGATAAAGAGACGATCGATGAAGCCTATGCTGGAGACATTGTGGGCGTTGGCGATACGGGTAATTTTGCAATTGGTGATTGCGTATCGTCAAATGGCCGAGTGCAATTTGAAGACATTCCTAAGTTTGCCCCTGAGTTGTTCGGCAGGCTGTCAGTGCGTGACGCGCTGAAACGCCAAAAAATGCAAGAAGCTCTCAAGCATCTATCTGAGGAGGGCGCAATTCAACTCTTTGTCGATCCCTTGGTTGGACTTCAAGATCCTATCATTGGTGCAGTCGGGGAGTTGCAGTTTGAAGTTTTGCTTCATCGCTTGCAAGATGAATACAATCTAGAAGTGAAGCTCAACCGTTTGCCTTACACGGTGGCAAGATGGCCAAGGACTCAGGATGGCAAACCCGTCACTGAGCTTAAAGGTGGCGCAAACATCTACCGTGATTTGATTGATAATCCCGTCGTGTTGGTCAATCAAGAGTGGGATTTGAACTGGCTAAAACGTGAAAATACAGAAGTTGAATTCCACACAAGTATTTCACGCGCCAGATAGCAAAGTCAGATTGCAAGGACAGCTCAAAAAGAAAGATAACAAAAATAGAAGAGAAATATAAAAAGAATCTCTTCCGGAGTTTTAAATGTTTGAAAACTTATCAGATAAAATAATGGCCAGCCTTAAAAAGGTTCGTGGACAAAGTAAAATCACTGAATCCAATGTTGAGGAAGTGATCAAAGAAATTCGCATGAGTTTGCTTGAGGCTGACGTCAATTTCAAAGTGGTAAAAAACTTCATCGATAAAGTGAAGGCCAAGGCTTTAGGCGCAGATGTTTTGGGGACGATCAATCCTGGACAGCAATTTGTTAAAATAGTGCACGACGAGCTCATTTCTACGCTCGGTGGTGGTGCTGTTGATATAAATGTTAGAGAAAATCCCAGCGTTATATTTTTAGTGGGCTTGCAGGGGGCGGGTAAGACGACTTCCGCGGCCAAGTTAGCGCTCTATATAAGACAAAAATTGGGAAAAAAACCGGGTTTAATTCCGGCTGACATTTATCGTCCAGCCGCCATTGATCAGCTTCAGGTGCTAGGAAAGCAAAATAATATTCCAACTTTTCCAACTGAAATTGGAATGAAGCCAGAGCAGATTTTAGAAAAGGCCAAGCAATGGGCCCGCGACAACATGGTTGAAGTTGTTATCGTGGATACCGCTGGGCGCCTTCAAATTGATGAAGAACTGATGGATGAGTTGGGTCGAATCAAAGAGATTTGGACTCCACAAGAAATTCTATTGGTTGCAGACGCTATGCTGGGGCAACAATCAGTCAGTGTGGCCGAGGGCTTTCATAAACGCCTGGGTTTGACGGGACTGGTTTTGACCAAAGTGGACGGTGATGCTAGGGGCGGTGCTGCTCTTTCGATCCGAGAAGTCACCGGAATACCCATAAAATTCCTAGGTGTTGGTGAAAAGGTGACAGCGCTTGAGGTCTTTCATCCGGATCGTCTCGCAGGGCGGATCTTGGACATGGGAGACGTTTTGTCTCTGGTGGAAAAAGCTCAAGAAGTGATCGATGAGAAATCCGCCCGTGAGTCAGCCAAAAAACTCATGAAGAATGAATTTACCCTTGAGGATTTTTTGTTGCAGATTCAGCAGCTTAAAAAAATGGGTGGCTTTGAATCTATTTTGAAATTTTTACCAGGAATGGGGGATATTTCGAAACAACTTAAAAATATGGCTCCGCCGGATGCTGAAATGAAAAAAATTGAAGCCATAATTCATTCAATGACCATAGAAGAGCGTCAAAATCATAAGATTTTAAATGCCTCAAGGCGTCAACGCATTTCTAAAGGTAGCGGAACTCAAGTACAAGATGTTAATAAGTTGATTAAGCAGTTCGAAGATGCAAAAAAGATGATGGGCGGTCTCATGAAAATGGGAATGGGCCGAAGTGGGATGAAGTTCCCATTTTAAAGCTTGATATTTAATTACGAACACAGTACACACTTGAAATTACTGTTTTGAACAAGAGGTTTAGAAATGGCAGTTGTTATTCGTTTGGCTCGAATGGGCGCAAAGCATGATCCTAAGTACCGCATTACTGTTGCGGATTCTCGTCGTTATGTTACCGGTAAATTCCTGGATATTCTAGGAACTTACATTCCAGCTCCTAAAGGTGCTGATAAAAAGGTAGAGATCGATCTAGTTAAAGTTGAAGAGTGGATCAAAAAAGGTGCACAACCTACTGACCGCGTAAAACATGTAATTAAGTTGGCTCAAGCTAAGTAAGTTATTTGGTTTGCTAGAGTCCTTCATTAGAAGTGCTCTAGCAATTCATCTTTCTCGGGGGTATTTATGGACAGCTTGAAAGATCTTGTTGAGTTCATGGCTAAGTCCCTTGTGGACAAGCCTGATCATGTTGAAGTGGATGAAATTCCAGGTCAACAGACTACAATGCTTGCTCTCAAGGTTGATAAAGAGGATCTTGGCAAAGTGATTGGCAAGCAAGGTAAGACTGCTGCAGCTATGAGAACTATAATTCGCGCGGCGGGCACTAAGCTCAATAAGCGTTATCATTTAGATATCGTTGAATAGTCGCAGGATTTAATTTTTATGAGTCTTTTGATTTTTTAATCATTGAGACTCTAAAAAAAATTATCATGTTGTTGTAAGTTTTAAATCATATTCAATTTTTTATAGAGATTCTCATGGAAGGGGTTGTTGTCAAACAACCCCTTTCTATTTGGAGAATTAGTAACATTAGTTGACGGAATCTTTGATTGCCGTCTGGAGTTAAAATGAAATTGGTAGGTAAAGTTAGAGAAGCTCATGGACTTAAGGGAGACCTTTACGTTGTCATCTTTTCCGGTGATATATCTTGGGCAAAGCGCATGAAAAAGTTTTCGCTTCAATCTAAAGAAGACTTAGAAAAAGTTGAATTTAATGTTGAGCGCGTCAAAGCCTTTAAAAAAGGTATTATCGTAAAAGCTGCCGAAATTTTGGACCGCACAATGGCTGAAAACGTTGAGCATTTAGAGTTTTTCATCGAAGAAAGCCTTTTGGTTTCCAAACCCGGTGAAACAATTTATCTTTCTGAAATTAGAAATTTTAAAGTTAAAGATGTTGATCAAAAAGTTATCGGTGAAATTGTTGATTTTTCAAGCAATGGAGCTCAGGACCTTTTGGTTGTAGACGTCAATGGGAAAAAAATTGAAATCCCATTTGTAGAGGCTTTTATCAAAAAGATTGATTTTAAGCACCAATCCATCGTCATGGATTTACCAGAAGGCCTGCTAGATATCGAGAACGCTTAATCATGCAAATTGATGTTATCACTCTTTTTCCAGAATTGGTGGAGAGTGCAGCAGGCTTTGGTGTTTTGGGACAAGCTCTAAAAAAAGATCTTTTGAGTCTTAACACTCATAACCCGAGAGAGTTTGCCGTAGACCGCCATCGCACCGTGGATGATCGTCCATTTGGTGGGGGTGATGGGATGCTGATGTTGCCTGAGACTTTGGATTTAAGTCTGAAAAATATTCTCCATTCTGCACAGCCGAATATTTCCAAAGTTATATATATGTCCCCCCAGGGGCGAGTGCTTACTGATCAAAAAGCCAGGGAACTAGCCAAGGAAGAGCATTTAGTCATTATTTGCGGCCGCTATGGTGGGATTGATCAGAGAATTATTAATTCCTATGTCGATGAAGAAATTTCAATAGGGGACTACATTCTATCTGGTGGTGAGCTTGGCGCCTTGGTGGTCATTGATAGTCTTTCTCGATTCATTCCTGGAGTTCTTGGGCATAATGAAAGTGCTGACAAAGATACTTTTTCGGAAGGATTGCTAGAAGCACCCCAATTTACTCGCCCCAGAGAGTACTTGTCACAAAATGTTCCTGACATTCTTTTAAGCGGGAATCATAAGAGCATTGAGGAATGGAAGATCAAAGTCTCTGCCCTGGTGACCTTGGTCAAGCGGCGTGACCTATTTTTAGAATATATTAGCCAGGAAAATATAAAATACCAGGCCGTTAAAAGAAAAAAACAAGAGGCTCCTCTTCAGGAACTCAAAAAATTTTGGATGAATCTCAGCTTTGAAGATAAAAATATTTTAGGTCTTGCTGGGTTGAGTGAGGAAGATTTCAATGACTGAAGCATCTCTATATGTACCAAGACTTGCCATTGGCTTAGTTCATTACCCAGTGCGTGATCGACAAAACAAAACTGTGGCTACTAATGTCACAAATTTTGATATTCACGATATAGCGCGGGCCGCGCAAGTTTTTGGGGTAGAAAAATATTATATTATTCATCCCATGAAGGAGCAGCTGATGTTCGTTGATCGAGTCTTGGATCATTGGAAGACCGGCCAGGGGGCAGTTTATAATCCAATGCGAAAGACCGCATTAGATCCAGTTCATACCGCTGAAAGCCTTGCCGCAGCCCTTTCGGACTGGAATGTGCCTGAGGCCTTGGTCATTGCGACCTCTGCCGCGAATGAAGGGGTAAAAAAATACACATTTAGCGAGCTGCGACATGAGATGTATGTAGAAAAAAGACCCGTATTCATGTTATTCGGTACAGGTAATGGAATGACAGAGGACCTTTTGAAATCCTGTTCAGGGGTTTTAGAAAGTATCAGGGGTGCTCCTCCTCGGGATTATCGCCATCTTTCAGTAAGATCGGCAGTAAGTATCTGTCTTGACCGCGTAATGGGTCCGTGGTAGACCCTTGTTTTACTTTTTGTGAAAATTTCACTGGCATAAGGGACTAAGCAATGGCTAAATCTGTTAAAACTGAAGTTAAAGAAACTAATCTTGTTCGTCGCGTAAGCGTTAAACCAGCTAATAAAAATATACAAAATTTTAATTCTGGCGACACAGTCAACGTATTTGTAAAAGTTAAAGAGGGCGAAAAAGAACGCGTTCAGCTTTTCAAAGGAATCGTAACAAAAATCCAAGGTTCTGGAGCTGTAAAATCATTCACAGTTCGTAAAGTATCTGCTGGTGTTGGAGTTGAAAGAACATTCCCGTTCAGCAGCCCTTCACTTGATAAAGTGGAACTAGTGAATATTGGACAAGTGCGCCGTTCTAAACTTTATTTCTTGCGCAAACTATCTGGTAAAGCTGCTAAGATTAAATCTGAGTTGGCAGCAGTAGTAAGCTCTTCTACGAAGGCTTAGTGCAAAATAAATATTGATATAAATATTATGAAAAAGCCTGGTTTTAATCAACCAGGCTTTTTTTTGCTCAAAAATTTTTCGGGAGTTCTTTCGTGGCGGAGAAACAGATCAAAAAAATGTCAAAAATAAAGTCTAAAGGAAATGATAAAGACCTTCCAAAAATTGATTGGCATCAATTTTCACCTTCTCCAGTAATTGGGGTTGATGAAGTTGGGCGTGGATGTCTTGCAGGGCCTGTTTTTGCTGCAGCAGTCATTTTTAATTCAGATAATTTGAGTGAACTAGTCACAGATTCAAAACTGCTTTCCGAATGTCGTCGAGGTGAAATGGCGAAAGAGATCTTAGCCTCTCATCGCGTTGGAATTGGAAGTGCAAGTGTTGAAGAAATAGATGAGTTGAATATACTTCAAGCGTCATTGCTGGCCATGAAAAGAGCCATAGAAAATCTTGGAGTCAAAAGTGGGCATATCCTGGTTGATGGAAATCAAAAGATTCCGGGGCTATTCAACTTTCAGCAGACGACAATAATTAAAGGTGATTTGCGAGTGGCTCCAATTTCTGCAGCATCTATTGTTGCAAAGGTCACACGAGATCAGCTGATGAAAGATTTAGGAGTGCAATTCCCAGTTTATGCCTTCGAAAAACATAAAGGCTATTCAACCCTTATTCACAAAAAAGCAATCGCAGAGAATGGGCCCTGTGAAATGCACCGAAGGACATTTGCGGGTGTCAAAGAACATCTCACGTGATGATGGATTTAATTCATCATCAAAAAAATCATGCTGGTCTCATCAACGTGGACTGAAGGCTGAAGAAATTGTGATTGATTACTATCAATCACGAAATTTTCTGCTCTTAAAGCAAAGAATGAAGACTCCTTTTGCTGAAGTTGATTTGTTATTTAGAGCGCCACAAGGACACCTATTGATGGTGGAAGTGAAGTCAGTGAATCTTTCAAGCTTCTATCTCACTCGTGTTTCAAAAAGGCAAAAAAATCGCCTAGAAAAGGCTGTTATTTTTTTATCAAATCGATTCAATATTTTGGTTGAAATTCATTGGGCCTTTGTTGGCTTGGATGATGAGGTCATCATTTTTGAAGATGTCACGAACTGAGCTTGGTTGTTTAATTTGAGTTATAAATTTCAATTTTTTCTATGAACTAAAAACCAAACTGTTGGAGAGTCTCTGGACTGATCGGTGGCGCAGGCTTGCCATCAAAAGTAAACTCAAAGTTTAGTCGTGTGTTCGTCTCGCCGCCAGTGACTTGATCTTGAACTAAGCGGATGAGCCAACAATCTCCAGGAGGTTTAAACTGTGCAATATAGGCCCAGGATTTAACGGGCTTCCCCTGCTTAGAGGCCTCCCAGTTGGCATCATAAACTATTTGTCCCATGAGGTTTACATATCTTGAAATGATCCCACCAGCAAAAGTAAAGTCCTCTGTGCGGCTTGAAACATCCACAGATTGTCCAGGCGTGATTTTATATTGCTGGGTTAGACCAATCTGTCCAAATTGCCCCTCTGTGGTTAATAGCCGAACTCGTGAGGAGACATTGGTCACGCTCTGGTAGGGGAAGTAATCAAAGATTGAATAGCTTTGTAAGTTATTAAGACGCAAATCTAGAATAGCCATCAGGTCAGACCATGGCTCGCGGATATTATTGTTTCGGTCCAATTGAGTTCCATCATAGGACTGCAATAATTTGAGAGAAGCAATTTGTTGATACTCGGTACGATCTTCTATCCACCGTTTTTGGGTCAACTTATTGGTTAAGACAAAATTTAAAAGATTGCGATCATAAATTCTATCTTGGTAGTCAAATTGAAGGCTGTATGGGCTTGTTAGGTCACCATCACTAATTCCATCGCGAGAAGAGTAGGGGGTTTCATTCAGAGGGCCTGTTCCGAAGAAGGGGTGACTTTTCTGATTAATCCACGGGATATTTGTGTATGTCATTTCGGGCAATATTTCATGCTTGTATCTCACTGATTTCAGATCGCTGAGGTCGCCGTAGGCGGCGCTTAAGATCATTCGTCCAGTTAATGAAGTTCTCAGATAGCGTCGAACATAGCTCTGCTCGTCGCCGACATTGAAGTTGTAGTGAGTTTCTCTGTAATTCAAAATGGGGATAATATCTAATCCATCTTGAACTTTGATTGGAAAATAAAGTGATGGGCGAAAGTCAAGACGTTGGCCAGTTCGAATTAAATCAATACTAGGATCATAGGCTCCATCATGAGTTGGTTGACAGTCAGGAAAGTCAGACCAGTTTGGCTTATTGCAGGAATTTTTGATGTATTTAGTTTTTCCATCACTTGTGGTTGCCATATTGTCATAAGAATTTCCAGGTCGGGTAAAATTAACGTAATTTAGATCCCAAAAATAAATAAAATTACTTTCTCCGATATTTTTCTGAATCGCTGAGTATCTTAATTCAGGAGCTCTGTGTACGGCATCATCATTGCCGGCCGTAGGATCTGCCTGAAGCATGTTGACGTAATAAGATGTATCAATGCTAGCGTGGCTATCCTTTGTATTTTTTGTGAATGAGACGCGATTTTCCATCGCGGAATCGCCATAATTTAAAGTTTCAAGTGGAAAATCTTTTGAATACTGAATGTCACTAGTCAAATTGACTTGTGCCCTTGCTACGATATCATCATTCATGGCGAAATAGTGATCATACCTGACGAACCATCTATCGATAGGTTTTCCCTTTTCTAAAAAATCTCTGAAATTATTTAGCCTGCTGGATTCGCCAAAGGCTTTATCCTCAAGGAAGGCGGTGTTAAGATTTCCAAAGCTGTCTTCGCTTAATAAATACCTATATTCAATCAGTCCTTTTAATCCTCGATGTTCGTAATTGACGGCTGATATCGTGACATCAGTACTTCTTGAAAGCGCCCAAAAATAGGGCTGAATCAAAGTGAATCCACCCGTATCAGACTGCTCAAAGCCGGGGGTTAAAAAGCCAGATTGACGATCGCTTTTCAGTGGTACAACTAAATAAGGGAGCCAAAAGACAGGGACTTCGGAGACTCGCAGAATGGCATTCTTAATATAAGCATAACCACCCAGTTCTGCCCTTATTGAACTGCCAGAAAAGCTCCACGTGGAGGGGCAATTGGTGCAGGCTGTGTAATCAGCTGAAGAAACAATGTACTCGGACTCATTGATTTTATCCAATCTGTCGCCGCTAAATTTAACCAGGCCCGATTGCACAAAGCCATTATAAATAACTCCGGTGTTGGCTTCATAGTCCAGAAATATTTGATCGGCTTTGATCGTATTTTTTGGGTCGATCATTTCAACATGACCAAAAAGTTCAGCTCGTTTAGTGCGCAAATATATAATGGCTTTGTCAGATTTAATGTGTTGAGTTTGATAGATGATTTGAACGGATCCCTGCAGCTCAATAAGATCTTTGTCAGTATCTCTAAAGATATTATCAGCATTCAAAAGCAGCCCTTGAACTTTAGCAGAAGGGGATTTTTCTTGGCCGAAAGTCCTGGGACTGGCGAGGAAAATTAAAAATAAAAAAAGAAATTTAATATAGTTTTCAAACACGTTTTGAGTCTAGGGAGATACAGGCCGTTTGTCGAGTTAGAACTTAATAAATATAACTACTTTTTGGACTTTAATAGATTCAACTTTCTGCCGTTAAGGAGTGGCATGTCATTTTACTAAGGATGAGGTTTTGAATGGAATTGAAGCTCTTAAGAGATGGTGATATTTCCGTGGTTTCTTTGAGTGGAAGAATTGAAATAGAAAAAGCTCAATTCTTTAAAAATGCTTGCCTTGAGAAATTTAAAAATAAAAACATTGTCTTCTGTATGAAGAGTCTTTCATTCGTGGGCTCATCAGGAATTCAATCCTTTTTTGGAATATTAAATGAGCTCAATGTCTCCAAAAAAATGAATGTAAAAATTTCGGGACTGAGTCCTGATTTTCGCCGATTGCTTCAGTTTACCGAGTGTTCAAGTTTGGAAGTTCATGAAGATATCGATGGCGCTTTGAAAAGCTTCTGATTGTTTTTAGTTCCAATCAGAAGTGAATTTTAAAATTTAAAAAAATTATTTTCGAATCTCATTTAGTTTTTGACTGAGTTCCACGTTAAGTCTTTCTAAAGCTGAGGCAGCCAACTTCAGCTTTTCATTTTCCTCATTTTTAGAGGACCACATAAATCGAAGTCCCTCGAGTTGCTCTTGCTGTTGCCTGTTTTCAAGTTCTAATTTTTGAATTTTATCATAATCCGCTAAAACTCGAATTTGAAGGTCAGCATGCTCAACACCAATTTTTTGATTTTGCCTAGTCAGCTCAGTTTGTCGCTCCTGGATATGATGGATTTCATTGAGTAAGCGATCCTTGAGATCTTCTTTGCTTCTGGTGAGATTGATCACTTCATTTTCTAAGACATCCTGTTTCTCTAGAGCAGAGTGAAGTTTCAACGACTTGAGTTCAAGATCTTGGTTATGTTCGCGGAAGATTTCAAGTTCCTTGGCTAGAGCCTGGATTTGATTTTCGTAATATTGAGTGATTTCTTGGGATCTTTTTTCTGTTGAATCTATTTGAATTTGAGAGTTTTTTGTAACCTCAATGATCTGGTTACGAATATCTCTTAGGTGAGCCTCTTTTTGTGAAAGACTTTCCTCTAATTCCTGAATTTTTAATTCTTGAGTATTTGCGTAAGCCTTAAGCTGTGTGATGTAGGGCTTAACCTGATTTTTTATTCTTTCGTGATATTTTTCATGTCGAACGAGGTCGAGGGACATGAACTGAAGTTTTTGTTCCAACTCTTGAATTTGTTCGGTTTGAATTTCTTTTTGATTTTCAAGAATTTCGACTTTTTGCTTCCAACGATTATCCTTTTCTTTGAGGACAAGAATTTGATCAGTGGTTGATGATTGAGCCATTCGTGATTGGCTTGACTCCTCCATTATCCTTTGATTTTCATTTTCCAAAATCGAGAGGCGACGGAGTGAAACTTTCAATCGTGACATTAAATCTTCATTTTGCGAAATAAGATTTTCAACCGTTGTTGTTTTTAAAATATCCTTCGGCAGATGACTGAGGTCAGGCCTTTTTGGCAACTCGTCGGGCAACGGAAATTGACTTACGTTCTGGGAGTGAGTTTTTTTTGAATCAGGCTCAAATTCAAGGTGGCTCAATTTTAATTCTTGGAATGTATCGGTACCCATAGGCCTCCTCCATGAAGTCTTGTGTAATCGCTACTGAGCGCAAAAAATATTTTAAGTTGGTTCATAGAGACAGTATTTGACCAGTCTTAACCTTGTTATCCCTATACTCATTGGAAATTGTCTCAAAGCGAGACCTTCGTCGTCAAATCAATGGCATAAACCTAGACTAAAGGACTGAGGTCGGTAGCGTATTAACTCATAAGTAGATGACACTGTATTTTTATGATCCATCATGCTGCCTTTCTTATGGTGTCTCTTCGTTGTATTTCGAAAAAATCTTTAAGTTTTTGCTCAAGTCCGGTCTTAAGTTCGAACGGATTTAATTTTGATTTTC
>CANFQX010000010.1 GCA_947449255.1 Pseudobdellovibrionaceae bacterium | reverse complement strand
TCATCGGGTTTATTTCGATCAGGACCTTTTTTTCGATGACTCAAATTATTCGCACCGAAAAATATTTAAATCCAATATATCGAAGCAATTTTCCAAATTGCGCACCCTCAATCGTCCATTTCGGTATCATTTAATTTGAGTCAATTCGAGATTCCAATTTCGGGCCTGAGCTTATTTTTGCATTAATTTCAGGAATCGTACGCAGATTGGTCACTTTTCACTTTCAGGAGCAAAGAAATACATACAGATCAAAAGCAGTTAAGTGCTTAGATATCAAGCACTTATGAAATATGTGAAAAATGGGACTGACTTGGCACTGGCCTTGCTCTAGCGGAGTACTGACTAAGAAAGTATTTTCGAAATCACACTTCGGAACCACAAAAGCCACACAAGGGGACTTTATGAAAAAGTATTTCTATATATTCGCGGCCTTGAGTCTTGCCTCGAATTTTGCCAGCGCGCAAAATTTCGAGCATGATGTCGATGCAGAGCTTGATCAGCTGTATTCAGGCAACAAAGAGTCAGTCATGACCAGTCAGTCTGCTTCGGCAAGAGAAAAGGCTGCTATTTCAGGGCTTCAGCAGCAGCAACCAGCCAATATGAATGGCAGTCAGCCCATTTATATTTTAAATTCAGCTCCTTCAACGTCAACAGCTCAAGTGCAGGCGGCTCAAGTTCAAAAGCAGCCAACGACAGTGATCGAGGCTTCTCCCTTAAGTGATTCAAGGGCTGAACAAATTCGCAAAACTCGTCAGGATGTTGAAGTCCAGACAGAACTCAAGATTGTTGAAAAACTTGAGCAGTCACGAATGGATGATGAAAAGCGACGAGCCAATGTTTTATTTGATGATAAGTTTGAACACTTAAATAATGCGAAACAAGAAGTGATCGAGCGTGAAATTGTTCAGCCGCGTGTGGCCCCAATTGTGGAACACCCGGTGATCGTTGAAAAAGTTAAAGTTCAGCGCATAGAAGAAGCCCGCGAGAACGCTCATGATGTCATTCGTGATGAATTGGTCGCCGCAGAAAGAATCGAGGAAATAGCACCACGTATTCTTATTGATTCTAGGTATATGTCCGCAATGGCCGGAGTGGCTGATCTCCCAGGTGTGCGCAATGTGAGAGGCAACTATTCCTTGGGAGCCGCTTTCGGTAATAGATATGAAGCTATGATTTTTGAGGGGGCCTTTCAGTTTTCCAATTACACCGTAGATCAAGGTGCCTCATTGTATAACTACAGTGCTGGATATTACCCACTTAACGTCAATGTGAATCAGTACTCGGGCCAAGTTGTTGGTAAATTTCAAGTGTTTACTGGTCTGATCAGGCCAGTGTTGGGTGCCCTGATGTCTTATTCTTATCGAAGTTTCACCTGGGCAAATAATAATTCTGGCTACAGCAATGGCAGCGTGGCCGCAAGTTCACATGCGATTGATATAGGAGCTGTGGCAGGCGTGGACCTCGAGTTTAGCCGAAGATATTCCCTAGGTTTTGATTTTAGATATCTTTGGAATCTAGCAAGCCGAGTTGACTCTTCAAGTAGCAATTGGCTTGGATCTCCTCAATATGGGACTCCCATTGAGAAGCTTCAGTATTATGTTATGTCAGTTGTTGGACGTGTAAACTTCTAGCGCCAACGTGTGGGTAGTGTGTTTAGAGTCCCTGTGGTTTTTAAAGCCCGTTCGAAAGAGCGGGCTTTTTGCATTTCAGAGCTGCTGCTGGACATCTTGAAAACTTTAAGTAAAAATAGGCGATGTTAAAAATATTGGTCCTGGTTTTTACTATTTTTATTAGCTTTGCTGTGGTGGCCAGCGTTCCTATCACTGAGACCGTTGGGCAGGCGGGCGATTTTGTTATCACAACTCGCGAAGTTAAGATTTCAACAATCTTAGATCGAATTTTATATTCACCAAAAGGTGAGGCCTTTGTTGAAAATCAATTAGAGACTTTCGTGAAAGATTCAGGGGTATTTAAGGCCGCAGTAACTTCTGTCCTTCTGGAAGTTGTGGTGGCCATTGAAGCCGAAAGTTTTGGAGTTTCAAATGTTTCGGATAAAGAAGTTGTTGAGGCTGTAGAGAGGGCCCAAGCGGCCTTAGAGGGTAAATCATATTGGATTCAACTTGAAGTTCCGGCCCTGGAGTTAAAGTCGCTCGTGAAAAGAAAGCTCATTGCTAAAAGTTTTTTAAAATTCAAAACAAGTTCAATGACTTCGATAATAACGGATCAAGAGGCCGAGGTTTATTACGGGAAAAACAGACTTAAGTTTGGTGTGCTCCCTTTTGTGTCGTTAAAGGAAAATATTAAAGCTTTTTTGGGACAGCAGCAGTTGGAAGAGCGTCTGCGTTCATGGTTTGAAGTGATAAAGCGCAAGCATAAAGTGCGCAATTTGATTTCAGGATAGGTTTAAATGCGTTTTGAATCCCTTTACTCCCCTCACAAAGAAGCCATGCGAGCCATAGTGTCAGCAATTGTTGAACGGCAAGGTCTTTTGCCTCAATTTTATTGGCCCATGGACTTATTGGGTGCTGAGATAGCGACAGCAGAGTCCCTGGGGGTTTTTGAAGGTGAATTGCTGGTGGGCTTCGTTCTTTATCGGGAATTGCCAGGGGTTTGGGAGATTTCGTTAGTCGCCACTCATCCTCGCTTTTCTAGGCGTGGCTTCATGTCGGCGCTTTTGAAGCAGCTAATTGATGCTAAAGGTCGAGAGCGGGAGCTGTGGCTTGAAGTTCATCAGGATAATCATTTAGCGCAACAGCTCTACGAAAAGTTAGGTTTTCAAATGTCGGGTCGACGTCCCAAATACTACCAAGACGGTGCCACGGCACTGCTGTATACTTACGGTTGATCAGTCTATATAAAATTTTATTTGAGTTCCTAGGTTTTAAAGTCTGATTTTGTGAAGGACCCTCAAGTCTCTCCTTTTTTCGGGGCATTTTGCTCAAATCCTGTCCAGAGATTTAATAACATCTTGCTAGATGTAATTTTATTTGTTAGGTTTGTCTCGTTCAACGGGTCCTTAAGAGGCTCGTTTTTTTTGCCAATAAATTCTATTTGGAATTTATTAAGGTATTTTCGGACACGGGCTACTCTGCCAGATACGCTTTTTAAGCGTTTGAGCAGATGTTAGTGCTAAGAGCCTCTTCTTAGAGATCTTGTTGAATTTTTATTAATTCGCACAGGGCATCCAGGTTAAGTTGCTTTCAAGCAAAGATCGCTTCGCCATTAAGCTGAGCTCACCCGTTTCGAGGTGGATGCTGGCGTAAAAAATAGAAAGAACATATTTTATAAAGTTGATGGCCAAAAAACGCTCAGAAGTGAGTAGATTTGGTTCAAATAAGGATAGTGGTAAATGTCAGAAACCCCATCTTGGATGGAAAAAGTTGAGCAAATAGCAAATCAGGCCGCGATTCAAGAAGGTTGTCTCCTTTATGATATTGAGTTCGTTGGTGCGGGTAAGGGGCGAGTTCTTCGTTTGTTTATCGATAGAGAAGAAGAGGGCGCAATCAGCATTGATGATTGCTCAAATGTTTCAAAAGCTCTTAATGTTTTTCTAGAGCAAAACGAAGACTTAATTCCTGGAGCCGCTTACGCCTTGGAGGTTTCAAGTCCTGGGTTGGAGCGACATCTCACTAAACCTTGGCACTTTAAAAAAGCTGTAGGTAAGAAAGTTTATCTGAAGACGACCAAGGCGCTTGAGAGTGTCGGTGTTCAGGATAAAAAGTGGAAGGCAGCCAAGACTGTGGAAGAGTTTATCTCTTCTGCTGATGATGAGGGTGTTGGATTTGATGTTGATAATGTTAAGTTCAAGATTCCATATGAAATGATTGATAGAGCAAAAGTATTATTTGAGATGACCAAAGGTCAGAAGAAATAAGAGAGGAAATCATGGCTGAAAATATGTTTTCAGATCTTTCCAGGGTGATTGAGCAAGTTGGTAAAGATAAAGGTATTGATAAGCAAGTTGTTATCGATGCTATCACTCAAGGAATGTTGGTGGCTGCGCGAAAAAAGTTTGGCACTTATCGCGAAATTGAGGCTACCTACAACGAGGAAACTGGTGAAGTTGAGCTTTTTGAGTTCAAGGAAGTTGTTCCTCGTGAAAAATTCATCGATGAAGAAGTTGAAATTCCATATGATGAAGCTCAAAAATTAGATCCAAATGTTCAGATGGATGATTCTATCGGAATAAAAATGGAAGCTTCTGATTTGGGTCGAATTGCAGCTCAGACTGCCAAGCAGATCATTTTGCAAAAAGTGAGAGATGCTGAGCGAAATATTATTTTCAATGAGTTTGAAGAGCGCAAAGGCGAAATCGCCTCTGGTATTGCTCGTCGTGTTGAAAAAGGTGCTATCGTAGTCGATTTAGGCCGCACAGAGGCTTATATTCCGCCTCGCGAGCAAATTCCAGGTGAGCAATTCAAGCCAGGTGACCGTATTCAAGGTTACTTAGCTGAAGTTCGTCAAACCACTCGTGGTCCTCAAATCATCATGTCTCGCGCTGATGAGCGTTATTTGATGAAACTTTTCGAAATGGAAGTCCCTGAAATCTATGACGGCGTCGTAGAGATTATGGCTGCCGCTCGTGAACCAGGTCAGCGTGCAAAAATTGCTGTTCGTTCTAACGACAATTCTATTGATCCAGTAGGAGCTTGTGTTGGCATGAAGGGCTCTCGCGTGCAAAATATTGTGCAAGAGCTTCGCGGTGAAAAAATTGACATTGTTCCTTGGGATGAAGATATCACGCGTTTTGCGTGCAATGCTTTGGCTCCAGCTGAAATTTCACGTGTGTTTCTTGATGATAGAAACCGAGAGATGGAAATCGTTGTTCCTGAGTCTCAGTTAAGCTTGGCTATCGGTAAACGTGGTCAAAATGTGCGCTTAGCAGCTAAATTAACGACTTGGAAATTAGATATTATTTCTGAATCAACAGCAGCTTCGCGAACTTCAGAATCCATCTTCAATTTGATGTTGATTCCTGGTATGAACGAAACGATGGCTCAAAATATTTTCCAATCTGGTTTTGGATCTTTCCAATCTTTAGCTTCAGCAACATCTCAGGATGTCATGACAATTCCTGGATATGATGATCCAGATAAGGCTGAAAAGCTTTTGAACGATGCTAAGGCTTTGGTTAAGAAGTATGAAACAGATGGAGTGCCGGTTCCAACGACACCATCAATAAATAAGCAATCAGGCAGTTCAGCAAAAGAACAGGCCGACGCGCTTTTGAAGAAAGAGTTGAATAAACTCAATTCACAAACCGCGGAAGAAGAATAATTAATTGTTTTTTTGGATAGAGAACAACACAGGGAGACTGAGTGAGTAATCCAAAAGTTTTTGAGTTTGCAAAAGAAATCGGGATGACCCCCCTTGCTCTAATGGATAAAATCCGTGAGTGGAACTTGCCCGTGAGAAGTCACATGGCAGAATTAAGTCAAACCGATCTTGAGCAAATAAAAATTAGATTAGGTCGTGGGGGTCAAGCCTCTGCTGATGCTAAGTCGAAGAAGCCTGCAACAAAAAAAACACCTGCAAAGAAAGTGGTGCCTGTGGCAGCTACTCCTGAGGTTGAGGCCTCTTCGGCAAATCAGCCAAAGTCCCCTGTTATCCGTCGCAAAAAAGAAGAAGCGCCACCTGTAGAGGTTAAGGCGAGGATTATTGCGCGACCGGTTGCTCCGGAAGTTGAGTCCATTCAGGAGCCCGTTCATCCTGAAGTTAAATCAGCTCCTTTGGTGGCAACAGAAGTTGCACATGTTGCTCCGGCGGCACTCTCTGTTGAAAAAGTGGTAGAACCCACTCCAGTTGCAGTTCGTCCTGTTGTTAAAAAGACGACAGCACCTATTACAGCACCAGAAATTGCCCCTTTGAAATCTGAAAAAGAAGCAGTCGCAACTGCTAAAAGCGAAATTATTGCTCCAGTGCAGGCAAAAATGGCCCCGCAGACAAATATTTCTGGTGGAGCAAAAGTTGCTAAAATAGTTGCTAAGACTGATGGCTCAGCGCCAGCGGTTGCTGGTTCATCTTCAGAGCATGTGGCTCCTCAAGCTAGAAAAAAAGAGGTTGTCGTAGGTACGAGTGGAATTGCAAGCTCATCTACACCAGTATCAACGGTAAAAAGAAATATTATTGGACGCATGGATCTTTCACGTGTTCAAACTCCAGCCCCACAGCAACGTCAATTTAGTGACCGACCTCAAGGCAGTGGTTATGTTCCTCGTCAACCCGGATCACCTCCTTCCACTTTTGGTGATCGCCCTCCAGGTAGTGCTGGTGGTGGATACACTCCTCGTCCTGGTGGATATGTTGGTGGATTTAATCGTCCTGCCGGTGGAACTCCGTCGCGAAATATTCGACCTGGTTTTGTTGCTCAGGCGACTCCTCAAGAGCCAATGCCAGAGACTCCAGGGCATTTTCAAAATAGAGATTTTGATAAACGCAAGCGAATGACTCCAACGCCAGTAGTTCCTGCTTTTGGTGCAGGTCCAAGTGCGCGTGAAAAAGAAAAAGAAGGCGAGCTTACAGGCTTTAATGCCGTAGAATTCCGTAAGCGTGAAATGGTATTCCAGCCAAAAAAGAAAAAAGGAATGCTTGATCGTGATGCAAAGAAAACTCAGATCACAACTCCATCCGCTCATAAGCGAGTGGTTAAAGTGAACAACTCCATGAAGCTTAGTGACTTAGCTATGGAGATGGGTTTGAAAGCTCCTCAATTGATGAAAGTTCTAGTTGCTAATGGCGTAATGTCTAACATCAACGCGGTTTTAGATTTTGATACTATTGCTTTGATTGTTCCAGAGTTTGGTTGGGAAGCACAAAATATATATAAAACAGCAGAAAATGTAGCGGATGAGACAGCTTTTGGTGATCTCACTGCTGAACTCATCATTCGTCCACCAGTTGTCACTGTTATGGGACATGTGGATCATGGTAAAACATCATTGCTAGATTGTATTCGAAATGCAGATGTTGCAGCCGGCGAAGCTGGTGGCATCACACAACATATCGGTGCTTACTCTGTGAAGATGGAAGATGGATCTACAATTACTTTCTTAGATACTCCGGGACATGAAGCCTTTACGGCTATGCGTGCGCGGGGAGCTAATGCAACAGATATTGCTATCGTTGTTGTTGCTGCTGATGATGGAATGATGCCTCAAACACAAGAAGCTATTAGCCATGCTAAGGCTGCTGGTGTTCCAATTATCGTAGCAGTAAATAAAATGGATAAGCCCGGTGCAAATCCAGATCGTATTAAACAACAGTTGACTGAGCTTCAGATCGTTCCAGAAGAATGGGGCGGTACTACAATATTTGTAGAAGTTTCTGCTCTAAAGAAAACTGGAATAAAAGAACTTCTTGAGCAAGTTAAGCTTGTTGCTGAAGTTGCAGAACTTAAAGCGAATCCTAAGCGTTCTGGTACAGGTATTGTCATCGAAGCTAAAATGGAAAAAGGCAAAGGTCCAGTTGCAACCCTTCTTGTGAAGGATGGTACTGTCGAAGTTGGCCAATATATCGTAGCTGGAATGATGAGAGGTCGCGTTCGCTCTTTAACTAATGATAAAGGCGAAAGAGTTCAGTCTGCAGGTCCAGGTTTGCCGGTTGAGATATTAGGTCTTGATGCGGTACCAGCTGCTGGAGATAAATTTGATATCGTTAAAGACGAAGTGACTTCAGAGAAAATTTCATCTTTAAGAAAAGATCAGGCTCTAAGCACTGCATCAATACCAGCTGCAAAAATGTCATTGGATGAAATCTTTGCGAAGGTTAAATCTGGAGATGTGAAAGAGTTGGCAATTATTTTAAAAGCCGATGTTCATGGTTCACTCGAGGCTATCAATGGCATGTTGTCTAAGATTTCCACTCCGGAAGTTAAAGCGCGTGTTATTCATTCAGGAGTCGGCGGAATCAATGAGGGCGATGTCACTTTAGCACACACATCTAAAGGTATTGTTCTAGGCTTTAATGTTCGTCCAGATTTAGGTGCTCAAGCTAAGGCAAAACAAATGGGTGTCGATATTAGAACCTACTCCATTGTTTATGAATTGATTGATCAAATGAAAGCTGCGATGGCTGGTCTTCTTTCTCCGGATGTTGTTGAAGAAGTTATGGGTCGAGCAGAAGTTCGAAATACTTTCAGCGTACCAAAAGTTGGCTTGATTGCCGGCTGTTTTGTCTTGGATGGTAAAGTTCAACGTAGCAATTCAATTCGCTTACTTCGCGAAAATAAAATTGTATACGAAGGAAAAATTTCGTCTCTTAAACGCTTTAAAGACGATGCCAAAGAAGTGGCTTCAGGCTACGAATGCGGTATCGGAATCGAAAACTATAACGATGTTAAAGTCGGCGATATGATGGAAGCTTATATTAGAAAAGAAGTTGCGCGTGAATTAACTCAAGGTGGAACTCGATAATGAAAAATGTGGGTGATGGGCGCAGGGTTGCTCGTGCTGAACGTGAAATTCAAACGAACATTGCTCAGTTTTTAATTCGAGGTTTTAAGACTCCACTGCCGGGTTTAGTCACCGTCGCTTCTGTAAGAATGCCAGGTGACCTTCGCACCGCGAAGGTTTACGTGAGTGTTCTTGGAACTGATGAACAAAAAAAAGAAGCTCTTGAGTTACTTCAAGAGCGTGCCTTTGAAGTTCAAAACTATTTGGGTAAAGAGCTGAAAATGCGTTTTTGTCCAAAAGTTACTTTTTATTTAGACCATGCCACAGAGCAAGTTCTGAAGGTTGAAAGAATTCTTCATGATCTAGAGTCTGAAAGAAAATTAAAAAATCCTAAAGAATCGGATGAAGAAGCAGACACCCAGTTTGAAGATGAATCAGATGATGAGTAGTCCATTTGATGGTTTACTGTTGGTTGATAAACCTACAGGAATATCAAGTCATGATGTTGTTGCACGGCTAAGACGCATCTTGGGCACAAAATCTGTTGGGCACTCAGGGACCTTAGATCCCTTGGCTTCAGGTTTAATGGCCTGTCTTATTAATGAGGGTACAAAATTAAGTCAGTATATTTTAGAGGGTGATAAAGGTTATCGCGTCCAAATTAAATTTGGTCTGCGAACGGATACTCTTGATATTACCGGTCAAGTTTTGGAAGAAAAGTCTGTAACCCACAGTCAAGAAGACCTTTTGCGAGAGGCTTTCAAGCTTTCTGGTGAGATGGAACTTCCAGTACCAATTTATTCTGCAATCAAGATCCAAGGACAAAAACTTTACGAGTACGCTCGTCAAGACCAAGAAGTTGTCATTCCAAAAAAAATAATGAAATTTTGGGACATTAAATTCCTCGGTATGTCCGAAAATGCGGCTGAATTTGAGCTTCGCTGTTCAAAAGGAAGCTATATTCGCACATGGGTTGACGTTCTTGGTCAGGCTTTGGGTTGTGGGGCAACGATGAGCGGCCTAAGAAGGACTTTTTCAGCCCCCTATTATTTGGAGCAAGGACAGACTTTAGAGAACATCGAAGCCGGTGTTAAGCAGGGTCTAATTTCTAGTGCTTTTGTAAAAATGGAAAACTCACTGCCTCAAATCAAAAGAATTAGAATTAAAGGTCAAGATCAAGTGCTTTTGGGCAATGGTCAGATCAGTCATGACCTCAGATCTCAGCTCATTTGTATGTTTCAACCTGATCAAGACAAATATATTCAAGTGTTGTCTCAGGAAGAGGGCAAGCTTTTGGCTTTAGTTGGACTTGAGCCAGGTCGTGGCTTTGTTCTTCGCCGAGTTTTTAAATATTAATAATATTTGCCTTTTGCCCCCTATAAATTGTCCCTTTGAGATCACTTTGAAAGCTTGACCCCTTAGTCAGGAACAGTTAGAACCTTATTTCCTGCCAGGATCGACAGCCATGACGATTTCAGGTGTGGGAAATTTATAAAAATTATCGAGAAAAATTTAAAAATAAGGAGACTTTAATGGCAGTCACAAAAGAAAACAAAGAGCAAATTTTAAGCAAGTTCAAAACTAGTGAGTTAGATACGGGTTCAGCACCTGTTCAAATTGCACTTTTAACAGCTAGAATTAATGATCTAACAGCTCACTTTTCAAAACATAAAAAAGATTTTCATGGTCGTCGTGGTCTAGTGACTATGGTTAACCAAAGAAGAAAACTTTTGAACTACCTTCATCGTAAAGATGCTGGAGCTTACCAAGCAATTCTTAAAACTCTAGAGCTTCGTAAATAATCTGATTCTAAGAATAACTGAAGGGGCGAAAAGCCCCTTCAGATTTTTTAAACTAGCTTATTTTTAGTTTTTTTTAGTATACTAAGTCTCACACTATTAAAGTTTATGATTCTAAATTCATAGAGCATGTAGGCTCTGTGAAAATTTATGAAAATTTTCAAGGAGAAATTATGAAAACGACTGTAACAACTTCGGTGGGTGGAAAACAAATTACCATCGAAACAGGCCGTTTGGCAAAACAGGCAGATGGTTCTGCCTTGGTAACTTGTGGCAATAACATGGTTTTGGTTACCGCTGTTTCCTCTAAAAAAACTTCTGAGCTCGATTTCTTTCCTCTAACAGTTGAATACATCGAGAAATTCTATGCCACTGGTAAAATCCCAGGCGGATACTTCAAACGTGAAGGAAAACCAACGAATGATGCCATCTTGACGGCTCGTTTGATTGATCGTCCTATCCGTCCTTCTTTCCCAGAAGGCTATCGCCATGAGACTCAAGTGGTAGCCACTGTGCTTTCAGCTGATGGTGCATTTCCATTAGAAATTCTGGCAAGTTTGGGAGCTTCAACGGCTCTTCATCTTTCTGATATTCCGTTCAATGGCCCAACAGCGGCACTTCAGGTTGGACGAGTTGAAGGGCAATTTGTTGCGAATCCGACTCCACAGCAAATGGAAAAATCAGACATGGACATTATCGTTGCAGGAACTCGCAATGGTCTGTTGATGGTTGAGGGTGAAACTAAATTTATTTCTGAGGCTGATGTTTTAGCAGCTCTAAAATTTGGTCACCAAGCTTTGATTCCTTTTTTGAATGCTCAAGATGAATTGCGTGAAAAAATGGGATCAAAAGCAAAACGTCCTTTTGCTGCGCCTGTTATTGATGCTGATTTCAAAACTAAAGCAGAAGCACTTCTTAAGCCAAAAATATCTGCAGCACTTGCTATCCGAGAAAAACAAGAGCGCTATGCGGCTAGCCACCAAGCACAAGTTGAAGGCGAAAAAGTTCTTTTAGCTGAAATTGCAGATAAAGATTTGCTGAAGCTTCGTAAGAAAGAACTGAATGCTATTATTGAAGACTTAAAATACAATGAGGCCCGCTCAATGATTTTAGATCGTGCCATCCGTATAGATGGTCGCGATGTTAAAACTGTTCGTCCAATATCCAATGAAGTGGGAATCTTGCCACGCGCTCATGGCTCAGGATTGTTTACTCGTGGCGAAACACAGGTCTTAGGAACAGTGACTCTGGGCACTGGTGATGATGAACAAATGATCGACGCACTTTTGGGGACTCAAAAACGTCGCTTCATGATGCATTACAATTTCCCTCCTTATTCAGTGGGTGAAGTTGGCCGTTTTGGTGGGCAAGGTCGTCGTGAGATCGGCCATGGAAACCTAGCTGAGCGTGCTTTAAAGGCAGTTCTTCCTGATCATGAAAAATTCCCATACACTTTGCGTATTGTTGCTGAAGTTCTTGAATCCAACGGTTCTTCTTCTATGGGAACTGTTTGTTCTGGAACTATGGCGATGCTAGATGCTGGTGTTCCTTTAAAAGCAAATGTAGCTGGTATTGCTATGGGCCTGATTAAAGAGGGTGATCGTGTAGCGGTTTTAACCGATATTTTAGGGGATGAAGATCACCTAGGAGACATGGATTTTAAAGTTGCAGGTTCAAATCAAGGCATTACAGCTTTGCAAATGGATATCAAAATTGACTCTGTTTCATTTGATGTTATGGAGCAAGCTTTGGCTCAGGCCAAAGAGGGCAGAGCTTATATTCTCAATGAGATGGAAAAAGTGATGAGAACTCCACGAGGTCAAATCTCTGAGTATGCTCCTCGAATTGAGACTATCAAAATCCGACCTGATAAAATTCGCGAAGTCATTGGTTCTGGTGGTAAAGTGATTCGTGGAATCACAGAAGCAACTGGAGTTAAAATCGAGATTGAAGATGACGGAACTATTCACGTCGCTTCAGCAGATCCAGAAGCAACTAAGAAAGCAATTGCGATGATCAATGACATCATTGCTGAAGCAGAAGTTGGTAAGACTTATAAAGGCCGAGTTGTTAAAATTGCTGAATTTGGTGCTTTTGTTGAGATTCTTCCAAATACACAAGGTTTGCTCCATATATCAGAAATTGCACACGAGAGAGTTCGTCTAGTGACTGACGTTCTTAAAGAGGGTGAAATTATTGATGTGAAAGTACTTGAAGTGGATCGCGCAGGACGCATCAAACTTTCTCGCAAAGCACTTGTTAATTAAAAATGACAAATAAGTTCAAAAAAAATGAACTTTCTAACGGGATCCGAGTGATGAGTGAATTTCATCCAGGGTCCCGTGCTGTTTCTATAGGGCTTTGGGTTTTGACAGGGACTCGCGATGAGGTTTCCAAGATTGCTGGAATGTCCCACTTGTTGGAACATCTTGTTTTTAAGGGAACAGAATCTAGATCTGCCTATCAAATTGCAAAATCCTTAGAAGCACTCGGTGGTGAGTTGAATGCTTACACCACTCGTGAATACACCTGCTATCATGCCTTGGTCTTAAAAGATCATTGGCAAAAGGCATTGGAAATACTTTCTGATTTAGTTTCCCACATGGAGTTAAAACCCAAAGACTTTGAGCTTGAGAAGAGCGTGATTCTGCAAGAAATTGCAATGTCTGAGGACAATCACGAGGACGTTATTTTTGATATCTTTTATGATAAAGTCTATGGCCAGCATCCATTGGGACGGCCAATCTTAGGTACGCCCAAGACGGTATCTAAAATGAGCATGAGTCAGGTTGAATCTTACTATAAAAAAAACTACACAGGTTCTAATATTATATTGAGTGCAGCGGGTTGTTTGGACCATGAAGAGTTCTTGAGCGGTGCTCATCACTTTCTTGGTCACAAGAAAAAAAGTGTTTTAAAGAACACTCGTCTGAAGCCAAAATGGCTAAAAAAGCGACATGTTGTAGAGAAAAAAGCAGAACAAATTCATATGCTGCTAGGACTTCCAACGGGAAGTTTTAAGGATAAATATCGCTTTGAAGCTGTGATCTTAAACACCCTTTTAGGTGGCGGCATGACCTCGAAATTGTACCAAAGTGTTCGAGAGAAAAAAGGCTTGGTGTATTCAATTTTTTCAAGCTTAAACACCAATATTGATTCTGGCATGTTGAATATTTATGCTGGAGTTGAAGCTAAAAATGTTCGTAAAGTTGGAGATCTGATTTCCAATGAATTTAGTAAATTGAGAAAAAATGGTGTTTCTAAACATGATGTTGAAATGTTTAAAACCCAGGTGAAGGGCAGCATTCTGCTCGGCTCCGATGATATTGAAAATAGGATGACGTCTTTAGCTGTAAATGAAATAGTTTTTGGAAAATATCGTTCGATAGAGTCAGTGATTGAAGAAATCGATAATGTGACTATGGATTCAGTAAATTATTATTTGCACCATAAGATGGATTTCAGCCAAGCTTCTGGAATTTTACTAGGAACTGGGGTGAGTGAAGTTAGCGATTGGTGGGATGGGTTGGAACTATGAATAAAGTAAACTTAAAAATTAAAAAACTTGAGAATTTCCATGGCGAACTTCCACAGTATCAATCCCTTGGTGCCAGCGGTTTTGATGTGCGAGCTCAGTTGGTGGGCCCTGTATTGTTGAATCCAGGCGAACGAGCGATGATCCCTACTGGTTTAAGTTTTGAAATTCCCTTGGGATTTGAAATCCAAGCAAGACCTCGCAGTGGATGGGCAGCAAAAAATGGTCTTACAGTATTAAATACTCCAGGAACTATTGATGCTGATTATCGTGGCGAAGTTAAAATTATCTTGGTTAATTTAGGAAATGAGTCCGTTGTTATCAACGATCAAGATCGTTGCGCTCAGCTTGTGGTTGCGCCGGTTTACCAAGCCCAGTTTGAGCTTGTCAGTGACCTTTCAAATACTGAGCGTGGTGTTGGTGGATTTGGTTCCACAGGGCGCGCTTAAAGATCAAAATGATTCCAGATCCAAATAATAAAAATGACGGCGTAAATGGCCGTCACAAGTCGGAGTGATCTCTTTTTAGGCAATTGAAAGTTTTCAGTTAATCCTACGGCTGTTATCAGCGAAGTGAAGGCAAATCCCACCAGGGCAATAGGTGGGAAAATATCAGAGACTGTTTGAAAAATTAAAAATGGAATATTTGCAAATAAGATCAATGTAAATATTTTTCTTAATGAGCAGGTTCTATGCTCAAAAACTTGAAAATAATAATAAATAAAGAGCGAACTGATGAATGCAGTCAGTACGGCCACCATAGGTGAAATAATCAGGCCACTCATAATTCTAAAAATATTTGGTGGTATTAAGCCAGTCAAGAATCCCGAGCTCATGGATAAAGCAATCAGCGTCACTATGAGAGTTGACCAATTCCAGTCAGGAATTGATTTTATTTCATGAAGGGGATGTTTTAAATACCTCACCACATAATGAAGCACTTCAGTCAAAGTTTGTGTTGAAGGTGGAAACTGCTGATTAGGTGTTACGTCTCTATAATCACTCATGGATTTATTGCAGCATTATAGAGACGATCTTGCAAGAGCAATCATGAGCAGACTTCTTCTTCGGCCAAGAAAATTGCACGCGCAAGCAATTCGTTGCTGTTTTTAAGTGCTGTCTTTTCACAGCCTCCAAGAGTTTCAAAGGTCGGTAAGTTTTTATATTCTTTTAGGGTCCATTTATGAAAGGTGAATGCCACCAATCCAAGCAGATCTGATTTGTCATTTTTTGAACATTTAAGGGAATGAAAAGGATATGGAAAGGGTTGATGTGGGTTTAGACTGCACTCTTTTCCGGGAGTTGTGATTTCGGTAAGGCTAAGAATGCTGGGTGAGTGGCGCTGGCAAAGCTGATCATTGAACTCTTCTAAAGTCGAAGAGTCTAAGAAAAGATGAAACCCATTATTATTTTTTTCTTGTTCTAAGAGAAATTGCCCAAAACGTTGACTTCGCTGTGCAGAATTATTCCAAGGGAGTTTGAGATTAAAAACTTCATAACCGTGTTCGGCAAGATAGGCCGTGTAGGTATTCCAATATGCAGTAAAATAGAATAAACTGCGTGGCCCAGTTAAAAAAAGCAGAGGAGAGCGGGTGAGCAAGCAGTTAGGGATAAGCTTGTATTGTGCATTGGATGCATTTCTTTTTCTTTTAAAATTAGAAAAAAAAATGACCAAAAAGCACATTGCAAAAGATCCCAAAAATAAAAGCATCAATTCAATAATCCTATCAAAGTGAAGTGTTCAATCGCAGTGCAAAATCAAACGAGTTCTGTTCGGCGGAGGTGTTGACCATAGAAGTTCTGCCGCTAATTTCTGCTCCAATGGATAGGTTCTTATGCACTTGAGCAAAGAGACTTGTTGCAATTACAAGGGAAGGTGCGGATTCATTGATCGAAATACCACGCTGATTGTTAGTGTAGCGCAGGAAACGATTAGAAACTCCAGTGCTGATTGAATAGTGCCAGATATTTTCTAGGTTGTTGGTATATCCAATTTTTCCTTCAAGCTCTCGCAATGAAGAGTCTTCATTGTAATTTGTAGAGGGACTGTAGTTCCTAAAGACTCCTTCGGCATACCACTCTGGAGATATTAAATCAGTGCCCGCAGAAAGTTGAATTCCTGACGCGTGAAGGTTTGTCGAACTTTTTCGATTGGATATAGTGGAAAATGAGTTCGCAAATCCAATGCCTACATGTCGAAGTGGATTGCCTGAAGGGCTGTTTTTTTGCTGAAGCTTTTGCTTTTTCACAGTGAGTTCATTTAAAAGGTCGTCATAGCCCACTTCTTCATAATCCCTTCCAGAAAGAGCCCAGACTAGAGTCGGTGCAGAGATAAAGAAGAATGTCGCCAAAATGAATCTGATTGATATAGCCGCATTTTTTTGTTTCATGTCTATATTCTAGCAAGAGGTTTGTCATTTTTCAAAAATTCAACTTTCATTCTAGACCCTTTGTTTGGCAGAATGTTTGTATGCCAGAAAATTTTGAAACAAAAATAGGTAAAACCAATTGTTATTGTGCGTTTTGTAAAACGCCGCGAAGAATTTATCGCAAAAAGAATATTTCTGGGATGAATATACTAGGCAGTGCAATGGCTGCGACTTTATTTATGTTCGGGATCTGGCAGGGGTTTGATCCTCGAGTGATTATTGTGTTTGTTGTTTTTCTGGCAATATCTGAATCCTTTGTGAAAATTCGCTGGCGTCTGTCTTTAGTTTGCGGGATTTGTGGCTTTGATCCAATTCTTTATTTAAAAGATCCTGAGTCCGCTTCTAAAAAAGTAAAAATCAGGTTGGATGAACGTAAGGGTGATCCACAGTATTTACTTTCAAAGCCTTTGAATCTTCCTGCAATTTCTGCAGAAAAATCAAAGGCTTTAGAAAGTAAAGCGAAGGGTCAGCTGGTTTCGCGCTCCATTTAATCTTTCCAGGTTTGTTTTTGCCTGACTTGAAGTTGACTAAAGATTGCCATGGGCTTGGCTTTATGCCATTTTAGGAGCGATGAAAACACTGGTTATTGTTCCCACCTACAATGAAAAAGAGAATGTTCAAACTATTATTCCAGCTATACTAGCTCAGAATCTTGGCGTAGAGATTTTGATAGTCGATGACAACTCTCCTGATGGAACAGGTGGTATTGTTCGAGAAATGCAAAAGTCTATCCCTCAGCTGCATCTTTTATCTCGGCCAGGAAAGCAGGGCTTGGGAAAAGCTTATATTGCAGGCTTTCATTGGGGGATTGATAAAGGGTATGAGGCCTTGGTTGAAATGGATGCAGATTTCTCCCACCGACCTGAGGACCTAGGACCTCTTATAAAAACGATGCAAGCTCATGATTTTGCGGTTGGATCCAGATATGTAAAGGGCGGACGCACGGTCAATTGGGGGATTTTGCGTAAAATAATTTCTAGAGGCGGGGGAGTTTACTCTCGTTGGATATTGGGCTTTCCTCTGCAAGATTGGACAGGTGGTTTTAATGCCTGGAAAAAAGAAGTGCTTTTGGGAATTGATTTAGGCACTGTTCAATCTAACGGCTACAGCTTTCAAATAGAATTAAAATATAAATCTTTGAAAAAGGGATTTAAGGGTGCCGAGTCACCCATTGTTTTTGAAGACCGTCGTGTTGGTCAAAGTAAGATGTCTTTTAGGATTGTTATTGAAGCCTTCTATAGAGTTTGGCTGATGAGATTTAGCTAACTCATTGCATTATTAAGTCTTATTTAGCATGTTTTGACAGGGGCCAGGCTGTCATGCAAAGTCCCTGAAATATGTCAAAAATTCATCTTTTAGCTCCAGAAGTTGTGGATCAAATTGCTGCCGGTGAGGTTGTCGAACGACCTTCTCACTTGGTGAAAGAACTCGTAGAAAACAGCATAGATGCCGGTGCAAAGTGTGTTCACGTTGAGTTTTCTAAAGGTGGCCGCTTTGTAAAAGTGATTGATAATGGCAAGGGCATGGCCCCAGAAGATTTGCCGAAGGCCTTGGAAAGATTTGCCACCAGTAAAATTTCAAAAACAGATGATCTTTGGAAATTGAGCACTTTTGGTTTTCGTGGTGAGGCCCTAGCAAGCATCTCCGCTGTCAGTAAGCTGACACTGACTTCTAGGCGTGAGATGGATGAGCATGCTCATCAACTCATTTGCCATTATGGAAAAAAACAAACTATTGATCAAGTCGGAGGTTCCCAAGGGACTACGATCGTGATTGAAGATCTCTTTGAAAATACGCCAGCTCGATTGAAGTTTTTAAAATCTGATGGAGCAGAGCACACGGCTATTAAAAACACACTCAAGGCCATGGCCCTTTCTCATTGTGAAGTTGAATTTCGCATTCAAGAGAATGGTAAAATGGTTCATTTCTGGCAAGCCTGTAAAACACGTAAAGACAGAGTGGAGCAAATTCTAGAAATTAAACCCCTGTTTGTGGGTGAAGCCATTCGTGAAAATGTGAAAGCCTATGCCGTTTTTGCAGATCCTCATAACGTTGCAAAAACGGCAAAAAATATTTGGCTTTTTGTGCAAAATCGTTGGGTTCAAGATCGCAGTCTTCAAGCTGCTGTGAATGAAGCTTATCGAAGTTTACTCATGCATGGGGAATACCCCATTGCTATTGTTTGGGTTGAGGCTCAACCGGATTGTGTCGATGTCAATATTCATCCGACTAAATCTCAAGTGAAATTTCAAGATCCTTCTTTAGCGTTCAGAGCTGTGGCCGGCGCCTTGCGAAGCTCGCTTGAGCAAGCCCCTTGGGTGCCAAAGTCGGCAGTGGATCAATCACAAGCCTTTTCTCTTTTAGACTCACAGAACGATTCGCAATCTCAGCGGGCAGTCAATCCGTCCGTAGGCATCCCCACACAGGAGAATCTAAGTTTTGCTGATTCCAGTTTTAGAGTGACGCAGTTTCAGAAAAAAGATTTTAATTTTCCGAAGATCACCTTTAATGAACCAAAAGTAAGCTATCAGAGTTTTGTTGAGGCGGCAGAGTCACGAGCTGAGTTCAATTCAGTGTTGAGCGAAGATTCAGGTTTAGAAACAACTGAAAATGCAGCTCTATCAAAAGGAACTTACTGGTCTTCACTTGAAGTTTTGGGGCAAGCAAATTTAACTTATATTGTGACCCAAGCGCGAGACAAAATTGTCTTTGTGGACCAACATGCGGCCCACGAACGGGTGGCCTTTGAACGCTTAATGACAGCATGGAAGGGTGGAAAAATTGATATTCAAGATTTTTTATTTCCACTGGCCATTGATATGTCTCCTGAAAAAGTTGAAGCCATTTTAAATCTTTCAAAAGATATTGAGAGATTGGGCGTTTTCATAGAAAGCTTGGGGCCTGGAACACTTGGTGTGAAAGCAGCTCCTCTTTTTATCAAGGAATCCATATTGAGTCGTGTCTTAGATCAAATGGCCAATGAGATTGTTGAGCAGGGTGGGAGCTATTCTCTAGAGAGAGCCGTCGGTGATATCTGTGCGACAATGGCTTGTCATTCTGTGGTAAGAGCAGGGCAAGCGCTCAGTGTTGATCAGATGAAAAAACTTTTACAAGAAATGGATTTTTATCCTCTTTCAAGTTTTTGCCCTCATGGCCGGCCAGTCAGCGTTGAGTATCCATTTTATAAATTAGAAAAAGATTTTGGACGAATTGTCTAAAAATAATTGTTAGAAAATAGAGCTAAATAAAATTTATCTGAAGTGAAATCGAGTGAGAATGAAAAAAAATAATCCAGTCATTTTTGTTGTTGGTGCCACAGCCACGGGAAAATCTGAATGGGCATTAAATTTAGCGCAACATTTTGACGGTGTTATCGTTAACTGCGACTCGATTCAACTTTATCAGAAGGTTGATATTGGCTCAGCAAAACCCAGCAGTGATGAACTTTCGAAGGTGCCGCACTATTTATTTGATTATGTCGCCCCTCCAGAGGAGATGACAGCAGGGAATTATACGCGAGATTTTTTTTCTTGCATGAAGGCGCTCCCAGAGGATCGCCCCGTTTTTGTGGTTGGAGGAACGGGCTTTTATTTTATGGCTATTGAAAAGGGGATGTACCCTGTCGCCAAGGTTTCCCCTGAAATTCATGCCCAGGTGGAGGCGGAAGCTCTGCTTCAGGATGGAGGTCGGGTCCTTTATCAAGAACTTCAAGAAAAGGATCCGGTTTATGCCGCAAAAATTCATAGATCTGACCTTTATCGAATTGGGCGTGCCATTGAACTGATTCGAAGTCAGGGGAAGAGCATGACTCAGATTCAGAAAGAGTTTGAGGAGTCTCGACCTGAGTTTCCCTATCCCCTTTTAAAAATAGGTCCACAGTGGGATCGAGAGATTTTAAAAAAGCGCATTCGGCTGCGTTCGGAACAAATGCTTCAAAGGGGACTTTTGCACGAAGTTCGTGGTCTTGTAGAGGAAGGTCTAGAAAACTGGGCACCAATGCACAGTGTGGGATATCAAGAGTGTGTCGATGTCTTGAAGGGTGAAATTTCGGATTCACAACTTTTAGAGGAAATTTCCTTACACACAATTCAACTCGCTAAAAAGCAAAGAACTTGGTTTCAGAGAGACAAGGATCTTCGATGGTTTGATGGAGCCTCTGGTTTTCCTGAGGCACGCGCTCTGGTCGAGGATTTTCTCAAAACTTGACCGAAAATAATGTTCTAAGGAAAATAGAATCAGGCTCCAAAAAAGATGAAAAAAAGGAACTGCAATGAAGAGTATGACGGGATATGGAAATTCAAGAGCTCAATCTAAGGATGTGACTGTCGAAGTGAGCATTCGCACAGTCAATGGGCGATATCTTGAAACTCGCTGTCATTTACCTCGGGAATTTGTAGCTTTTGAAAGTGATCTCAAAAAAATATTAAGTGCGACAATTTTACGTGGCACGGTGGATGTCTTTGTTTCTCGCAAGGTTAAGAGTGTCAGTGGCAAGGCTCAAATGGTCGTCAATGAAGCTTTAGCAAAAAAATATTTTTTAGCCTATAAGCAACTTGCAAAAGAACTGGGTTTGCCATTTCAAGTTCATTTGGAATCCATGGCTCGCTTGCCTGAGGTGATTAAGATTGAGGAGATAATTGAAATTTCTGCGAGCGAGGAAGGCGTATTGAAAAAGGCTTTCCTTGAAGCTTGTAAAAAATGCGACAAGGAACGGATCCGTGAAGGTAAAGCTTTGCGTAAAGATTTAGAGGGGCTGCTGGGCTCTCTTGAGCGCCAAATTAAAATAATTAGCGAAATGCGTGAAGAAGCGAATGCTCAACTTCAAGATAAGTTTGAAAATAAAATTCGGGCCCGTTTAAAAGGGACTGACCTTGACCCCGCTCGAATTGCTCAGGAAATTGTAATTCAATTGGAAAGAGCAGATATCAATGAGGAACTGACTCGGTTGAGTGAGCATATTAAAGGCTATCGTCAGATGGTGGCAGTCACTCATTCTGAAGGAAAGAAGCTCGATTTTTATACTCAAGAGCTATTGCGTGAGGTGAACACAATTGGTTCAAAGTCTCAGGTAGCCAAGATCACCCAGGCCGTGGTAGAAGCAAAAACTCTTATAGAAAGACTCAGAGAGCAGGTTCAAAACATTCAATGATGAAAACACGAATGATTATTGTGGCCGCCCCGAGCGGAGCAGGAAAAAGTAGTTTTGTAGAAAGAATCACCAGGGAAAATAGCCGCCTTGTGGACATTATTACGTTCACAACCCGAGAAATTCGAAAAGGTGAAACCAATGGGCTTCAATACAACTTCATAAAACATGAAAATTTTCAGAAAAAAATTTCAGAAAATTTTTTTGTAGAGTGGGCTAAAGTTCATACAAATTTCTATGGGACATCTTATGAGTCCCTAGAAAAGGCTTGGAACCAAGGTAAAACCGCCATTATGGATATAGATATTCAGGGTGTGCAGACCTTCAAGGCTAAATTTTCAGACGCAAAGACGATTTTCATTCTGCCGCCCTCTATCGACGAGTTGCGTCGAAGAATAGAAAAGCGGGATGGGGGGATGCCACCTGACATTGAGGTGAGAATGGCGAACGCTGAAATGGAAATACTTGAGGCCTCAACATTTGATTACCAGATTGTGAATGATAACTTTGACGAATCCTATGCGGAATTTAAAAAAATCATTGAAGAATTACTAGGTTAAGGGTACTTTGGCTCACTGTACACAGTCAGGAGATTAAAATGGCACGAGTTACTGTAGAAGATTGCTTGGAAAAAGTTCCTAACAGATTTGCCCTTGTTTTGATGGTTACCAAAAGAGCAAAACAACTTCTTAAAGGTGCTGAAGCTACTGTATCCACTAGAAGTAACAAATATATTGTCTGTGCACTTCGTGAAGTTGCAATGGGTAATGTGGGTTATACAGAAATCCTGGAGCACGACGAAATTATCAAACAAATCGAAAGCGATTTAAATAAATAGGTCTTTTTTCTGAAAGATATTTACATTGAAAACCTTAAGCTTAGCGGCTTAAGGTTTTTTTTTGTGGATTGGGTTTTTATTCAGCTGTTCTTGCTTGGGACAGGTCTGGCCGTCCTGTGCGGCCTTCCTCAAGCGCATCGTGCGCTTGAGGGCGAAGTTTGGTTTAAAATTGAGGCTTAGGTTGGTGCAAGTTTATTTTTAAACTCAAACTTAAACTCAATTGAAGATTGTATAATTTTAATGTTTGAATATTTTTTGTCTTCATAATAACGACTTTCGTCTATGCCTTTCTAATCTGAATTTTACTTCAAAAGGTCTTAATATTTCGATGATTTGGATATTTCCTCGAATCTTATTGGTTCTATCTTACCTTCTCAGGTAAACTTATGGAATATGGTGGAATTCCTGAAGGAGAACGGCCTCTCTCTTAAGCCCGTTAAAACAGTTGATGATTTATTGAATCGCATTCGTGGCTTTTGGCCCAATGCTGATTTGACTGTGATTGAAAAAGCTTATTCCTTTTCAGAAAAAGCCCATGCTGGTCAAAATCGCCGAAGTGGTGAACCTTATATTTCTCATCCACTTTCTGTTGCCGCAATTCTTGCGGATCTTCGCTTGGATTTAGACACGATTGCCACAGGGCTTTTGCATGATACCGTCGAAGATACAGCAGTTACCTTAGAAGATATTCGTCGTGAGTTTGGTGATGTCATTTCTCATCTGGTTGATGGTGTTACTAAAATTGGACAAATGAAATTTAAGAACAGTCATGAAAAACAGGGCGAAAATGTTCGCAAGTTGATCGTGGCAATGGGTAAAGACGTGCGAGTGGTTCTGGTTAAACTTGCCGACCGCCTCCACAATATGCGGACCATGAATTTTATGCCTTTTGAAAAGCAAGAGCGCATTGCTCTTGAAACTTTAGAGTTCTATTGTCCCCTTGCCGGGCGGATGGGGATTAGCAGTTTAAAAATTGAGCTTGAAGATTTGTGTTTTCGATATTATCGGCCTGAAATGTTCTATACGCTTGTTCAACAGATAAAAAAATCTGAATCAGAACAAGGTCGATATATAGATGATGTGAAACATTCCATTTCAAAAGAACTCAATAAAGCGGGCTTTAAATTCGATGTCTTTGGACGAACAAAACATTTGTGGTCCATTTATCGAAAAATGGAAACTCGAAATATCACCTATGATCAAGTCTTTGATGTTTTAGCTTTTCGTGTCTTGGTCGATACCGTGGCCGAATGCTATGCTGCCTTAGGATTAATTCACTCCTTGTGGAAACCAATTCCGGGTCGATTTAAAGACTTCATAGCCATGCCTAAAGCCAATCACTATCAGTCTTTGCACACCACTGTTATTGGCCCTGGAGGTGATCGTATCGAAATTCAAATTCGAACTCAGGAAATGAATTTGATCGCAGAGCGTGGGATTGCGGCTCATTGGAAGTACAAAGAGCGCGGCAAAATGGAAGACGGTTCAGATTTGCAGCAGGCCAACTGGCTGCGAGATTTGGTGACTCTTCATCAGCAGACTCGCAGCTCTGATGAGTTTTTAGATACGGTCAAAGCAGATTTATTTGAATCTGAAATTTATGTATTCACTCCAAATGGAGATGTTGTCGAGTTTCCCGAGGGTGCAACTCCCGTCGACTTTGCTTATTCAGTGCATACAGAGTTGGGCAACAAATGCGTGGGTGCTCGAGTGAATGGTCGTATGGTGCCTTTGAAGCATCGGCTTCAAAATGGTGATAGGGTAGAGATCATCACTTCAAAAACTCAGCAGCCATCCAAGGATTGGCTGAAATTTGTTGTGACCAATAAAGCTAGGGCGAAAATTCGGACTTTTGTTAAAGAAGAACAGCGCCGTCGTGCCCTCATCATGGGCAAAGATCTTGTTGAAAAAGAATATCGTAAGTTTGGAATGGCTGCAGTCAAGCATCTCAAGGGTCCTTACTATGAAGAGTACTTAAAAGATAATGGAATTAAGGACACTGAAGAACTGTATGTAGCTGTTGGATACGGGAAATTAGAGGCTAGGATTCTAGTGGCTCGGGTTTCGCCAGAGGCCATCGCCAAAGATGCTGCCAAAACCGAAGACAGCACCTTGATGGAAAGAATAATTAAGGCAGCAACTCAGAAAACCAAAAAAAGCAGTTCCCTTGTGAGTGTTGATGGCATGGATGACGTCTTAGTGCACTATGCAAAATGCTGTCATCCAATTCCAGGGGATTCTATTGTTGGATTTATTAGTCGTGGTCGTGGCATTACCATTCATCGCAGCGACTGTCGTAAGGCTTTTGAATTTGATCAAGTTAGAAAAGTCGATGTCAATTGGAATTCCAAGCAAGCCGGCGAAGGGCAAGAGCGAGTCGTTCGATTAAAAATAATTTCACAAGACATCCCGGGGCTTTTAAAACTCATGTCGGAGGCCTTTGCTCAACAAGGTATCAATATTCAATCGGCAATGGTTCGCACCACTAAAGATAAAAAAGCGATCTGTCATTTTGAAGTCAATGTTCGAGATTCAAGTCAGTTAAATCAAGCGATCTATGAATTGCAAAAAATCAAAGGAATCATTGGTGTTTCCAGAGTTTTACACTAGGTAAATCTTAATTTGAATTCCATGCCCATCCAGCTTTTAGAGTCAGTGAATTTGCAGTCACTGTGCTTGATCCAGGAAAAAATACATATTCAAGAGACAGTGGAATGTAGTTCTTTCGGCTCAACTGAATATCAGCGCCGAGTGCTAAAATTCCAACTTGGTTGCTGCTTATACTGGACTCTTTGATCGCAGTTGCGGATTTACTGATAGCCATCAGAAAGCCACCGCCAAGTCCTAACCAATAGCGAAACTTGTTTTTAGTGAAATAGTATTGGCCCAGTCCATAGAAAGACAAGTAGGTGATATCGACAGAGCAGTCGGTGCTTGTGCCGCTGCTGCAGCCAGGAATTTTGCTTGTGCCAGAGTATTTGAATTGTTCTAAATAGGAGCTCGTCTGCAGAGCGATTTCAGGGGTAGCAACATATTCATAAAAACCACCAACACCAAAACTTGATCCCGTCAGTTGAACAGTGTCAGTTAATTTTGGAGTGACGCTTTTATTTTCAACGAAAGCGGCCATTGAATTGTATAGATATTTACCAGCTATTCCATAGGAAGGCTTCAGGTTGTGCAGATAATTAGAATTGCTCGATGAATTTTTATTGGAAGTTTTTTCACTGGTCTCATTATGAAGTTCTGAGCCTTTATTTTCGATTGAAGAGACTTTTGCCATTAAAGTAAAGCCAGGCTGAGCTGAACCAGTATTAATAATAGCGAGAGCTTTATTTTTTTTGATTTTTTTAATCCGGATGATTGCCGTTTTTTTGTTTGTTGCTGGATTTAAGACAAAGAATTCTTCATCAAGAGCTACATCGTCGCCATCAAGATCGATGAGCAATTGTTTTTCTTTTACGGAGGTCACAGTCGCTGCGAAGACTGGGGAAAATGATGAAAATAAAATGGAAATTAGAATGGAAATTACAATCCAGAGATTAAGTAAATTTTTTTTCAAAATATTTCATCTCCTCGTTTTTGGTTTCAATATTGCTTTGAAAAGTTCTGCGACGAACCACCAAGAGAACATTTTTTGAACCGAAATTGACTTTTTCAAAAGGACTTTATTGAAGCGGAGTCCGGGACAATAATCAAGTTTTCAAGGTCATCGATAAAACGAGCCTTTTGAGCTTCCCAGGAGGCTTTGCTTGGGAACTCAAACTCACAGGAATGGGTCGTAAATCCATTTTTTTGCAAACTGGTGATTTGAATTGGAGTTTTGTCAGCGTTCGTCGCCCAAATTTCTAAATCGGATTCAGAAAGTATCAACTCATAGGAAATTCTTGGAAACTCTGATTTGAGCCAGGACTCGATGGAATTGACTTTCATACACCCCTTAAGGTGGGCTGTTGCGGAATTTGCTGTTGAGTTTTCTTTTACAGGTGCAATTGTTTTTGTGAGTTCAGCTTCTAATTCTATTAAGTTGCGATTGTTGGACGGATTGAGTGAGCATCCGGAATAAAGAAGCACCGATAGAGCTATCAAATGAATTATAGATAAAGATTGAAGAAATGAAAGTGCTCTCATTTCTTCATTATAGAAGCTTCTAGGGTAAAATGAAAAGGCCCTGAAGAATTCAGGGCCTAAGGCTTAAGATAAAACTAGACTGAAGTCAGCAAAGGATTATTCCAATTAGAATGGAATCTCATCATTTGAGTTAAAGCTTGGTTCAGGGCCAAAGTCTTGAAAGTTGTAGTCATCGCCACCACCACCAAAGCTTGCTCCAGTGCCACCAGAAGTTGCACCAGCTCCGCCAGATTGGTAAGAGGATCTTTCGCCACCTGCTGCTGCACCTAGGAATTGAACTGTGCTGGCTACGATTTCAGTTGTGTAGCGTTTTGCACCAGTTTGATCTTCCCAAGTTCGTGTTTGTAGTTTTCCTTCAAGATAAACCTGGCGTCCCTTGGTCAGATGTTTGCCGCAGATCTCAGCAAGCTTTCCCCAGACAGTAACTCGGTGCCATTCAGTTTTTTCTTGTTTCTGACCGTCCTTCACCCAGGACTCGCTTGTAGCAACGTTAAGACGTGTAACTGTAGTGCCGCTATTGATGGCTTTAACTTCAGGATCAGCTCCCAAACGACCTACGATGATGACTTTATTCACAGACATATTTTCCTCCAATTTGACCAGCTTGGTTTTTGGTCAGTTTATGGTTGAAGTCAATAAAGACTTCCAACTCATGTTTAATAGAGGAAGAGTGAGCAAAAAAGAGGCACGCTCCTTGTCATAAATAAGCCAGAAGGGGCCCTGTGTTGGTCTTGAATTCGGACCTATCGCGCTGCGTCTATGTTGGGTGGAGTCAATGTGCTGTTGGCGGAAACTTTGAATTTGTACTGAGCACCATCGCTGGTGGGGGTTTTAAAATTATCAATAAAAGTTAAAAAGAGAGTGGCCCGATCTTGAAAGCTTTTTTTTGCGGTCAAATCGATATCAAAACTGTAGGCGCCAACTTGATGAGTGAATCCGTCTTGCCCATTTTTGATATTCAGATTGATACTGCCCTTTATTGTGCCTTGCAATTCATCGCCTTGTTTTCCAATAGATCCTGTTTCTATGATAAATCGGCCGGCGGCCAGGCGGCCTTTAAGCTCCAAACTGGTCAATTTCAAATCAGGTAAAGTCAATGGTCCCATGGGCGTGTTGATATTGGATGGAGGCAATTCAAATTGTTTAACCGACAAATCAATCTCTATGTCAGGCTGTTCTTGAAATGTGAGATCAGCCATCGCTGAGGTTTGTAAGTTGAGCTGACCTTTGAGTTGAAGGGGAAGGTTGGCCAGTTCGCGCAGATCGAGCAGAGAAATCTTTTTGGCACTGATTTCTAAATGCGTCCGCTCAATGCCATTGTCGCTGCGGCTGCCTTTATTCATGTTCAAGGAGATGTCGCCTTTGAGGAAGCCCTTGGCATTGACTTGTCCATAGGGCATTTGCTGAATGATTCCAGCCACAGAAGGGGTGATGGTGAGCTCAGAGGCAGAGAGTGCAGGTGTGTGCAGAGATTCAACGTAAACTTTGTCCATCTTAATTCCCATACTGGGAAAGAGACTTAATTTTAAGCGTTCAAATTGCAGGTATATAGAGTTGTTGGTGATCTTGGCCACTTGGGTTGATATCAAATCACTAAGGTCATCAAATGGAAAAAGTAAGAAGAGAAAAACAATTGCAGAAAAAAGCATAACAATGACTTTTCCCTTATTTGTTGCAATCAATTTTAGAAACTTCAAAAGACCTTCCATGTATTATTCTTCCGATTCCTGCTTCAATGGTTTTTTATTGCGACCACTTTTTTCTTTGGAGGTGGTTTCTTCGAGAGGAACTTCTTGGGGAGCCGGAACAGCAAGGGCCACTAATTGATAAATAACATCAAAGTATCGATTGTCTTCTAAGTTTGCAGAAATGACCAAGTCCTTCATTTTTACACTGGGGCTTACATTCTGGAACTTGTATCCCAAATCAACAATTTGGCGGATATTTAGTTTTGCTAGTCTGATTTCAAGGGCGCCTTCGAGCAAGTTGTCTGGAATCAGTTGTGACTTGGCTGCAGAGGCGTTGGCTCCTTTAATTTGTTCAGGCAATAAACGAGCATTTTTAATTTCTTCATCGATCCGAGAGCGCAGGACTTGGGCATTGGGAGCGGGCTGAATGTTTGGTGTGTCCGAAGATTCACGGCTGACTTTTAAGAGCTCACGAATTGTAGAGCGCTTGCCTTCAAAATCATTCACGGAGTTCGTAGAGTCACTAAAATTTGAGTAGGGAACAGAAAGTAAGAAAGTAATAATTAAACCCAGCACCCCAAGCAAGGATAGTTTTTGCATGGGAGGAGTTAAGTTTTCATAGCGGTCGCGCAGCTGGTTGAAAAGGGCACTGTCTTGAATTTTTTCCCACAGGGCACGGCCTTCGCTGGCTAGATTATCTTTTAAATCATCTAAATTCATCGGGTCACCTTTTGAATTCCGCGATCTACATTAAAACTGAATAAAAACGGAGTTTTTCCAGATTGAGGCCTGAGTAAACTTTTACCAATTTTGATATTTCCATCAGTCGAAATATTTGTTAATGATTTCTGCAATGCGGCCGCCTCTTGGGGAGAGTTGACGTATCCCTCCATAGAGACCAAGGCATCATGGATGTCAATTTTTGAAACATCTAAGGAAATCGCTGATTTTGGTGAGGCAGAATCACTGACTTTCTTTAGGATATCTAAGGCAGAATTCATACCAGCAACACTTGTTAATAATTTTAAATCTGAAGCCCGTTTTTTGTTTTCACGAATATATTTTTTTATACCAGCCTCTGAAGCATTTTTGCCCTTCAGATTGGCTACTTTTTTAGCTTGAACCTTAAGTGCTTCTTGAGTTCTTTCCGAAAGGCTGTTTGCAAAATCTATACGCAAGGACGCATAGACAAACAAGACAATCAAGGCTGCTGTGGCAACTTTAAAGGTGTGACTCCATTTGGCTAGAAAAAGTTTAACTTCGTAATTTTCACGAACAAATTCACCACGCATGAAGTTCAGTGGTGGATTGCGCGGTTTTTTAAATCCTTCAATAGCAAGTCCCAGTGCCACTCCAATTTTTGCCGATATTTCAGGAGTGCGTTCAAATAACACATTTGGGATTGAGTCCAGCAAGTCCGCTCTTGAGACGGGTGCTTCTAATATTTTTGAAAGGAAAGGACCTAAATTTTGAATTTGTGAGGCCCCACCAGTCAATTCAATATTATCAATAGCGGAATTGAATTCACTTTTGATATCAATGAGGGCCAGGGAAAGGTCTCTGGTCATCTCGCGAACGCTCTTTGCAATTGTTTCAGAAAAAGTCACCTGATCAAAGGTGGCACCTTGTTTGTTGGTTAAGATAAAGGCTTTATTTTGAAGCTCTTTGATGGCTTCAATATAGGGAATGTCATATTTTACGGCGATGGCTTCTGCAATATTTTTGCCGCCCCATAAGATGGATCGAACACCGATCAGGGAGCGCCCTTCAAAGGCACTGATGAGAGTCCTCGTGTGCCCCATATTTACGACCAAATGAAGATGACGTAAGGGTTTTTCAACTTCGACAATGGTGATGTCTTGATTCACTCTATTTGCTGATGTCATGAGCGATGGAGGTGCTTCATCCCAATTCTCAAAAGTGTTGGCAAAGGCAGTACCTTCAGACGAAATTAAAAAGGGTTCAAATCCCGCATCGTGAGAACGCTGAATGCAGGATTGAACTTGAGTCTTAGGCGCCGCGCAAGCAAGAACCTCAGCCCCACCACCGACGAAGCGAATTATTTTCGCATCAAAGATAGCATTCTCCAGCGAAAAGGGGAGGTCCTCTTCAAGCTCAAAAGGAAGGCTCTTAAATATTTTTAATCTTTCATTGAAAGGAAAAAATTTATGTCGAATGGCAACACGGTCCTGCTTCAGACCAACGATGAATCTTGTGGAGTGCTCATATTTTGAAACAAAATCCCGCAAGAACTCAAGTGTTTCAAGCTCATGGTCAGCACCAGGCAGTGTGTTTAAAGTGTGTTCAACAAAACGATTGATCTGCACGCCCTTGGAGGTGGACTGTGCTTCGACAATTTTTATACTGCAAGAACCGATGTCTATACCAATGGATTTAATCAATGACCGTTCCTCCATGAACGAGATGATGGTCCAATTGTATGATGACTTCAGATTTAAGTAAAATTATTAGTTCGATAGGCGGACTAGGCCAAAGTCCTATTTGCGTACTCTTGATGTTGTGGAGTCTCAAAGTGAAACATTTTTGGGCTTTTTTTTAGTTTAAAGGGCAATTGCCGATAAGATAGGATAAAGTTGAAGTTGCTAGATGGAGCGTTAAACAAATGATAAATTTTAGGATTAAAAAAGTTAAAATTTATTTAGGTTATTTGGCCTGGGTGGGCTGTGCCTGTTTGTCAACGGCCTGCACGATGGATGCAAGAATCACTGATTTGAATCCAAAATTAGAATTACCTAATTTAGTGGCACCCCAGCGTCTAGAAGTTGATTTTATTGCCGGAGAAATTGTCACAACAGATTCTGGTGCTATGGTGACAGGTGCCTTTGGTGAGATTTCAGAAAAACAACAGCTTCCCAATGGCGTTGTTATTGAAGGGGCCTTTTATCAATAACCACAACGAGCAAACTAGGGAATTTTAGTAAAAAGATGCCGATAAGGCATCGGCATCTTTAATTCGAAAAATAATTAAACTATCTAAAAAAATCAGCTTTAAATTAATTTTCTTGTCGAAATTCTTGATTCAGCTCAACAATCATTACTGCAGCCATTTCGTTGTTCATGGACTTTCCTTGCAGATCTTCGATAGTTGATTTTGCGTTCATAAAAAGAGCAGAGGGATTGGCTTTGGCATCGTAATTCAATGCCTCAGTTTCAGCTTGTTGAATCACTTGCATGCGTTGATGCCTTTGGGCTGAATCAATGCTAGAAAGCACAAGCAATGAGGCACTTATGCCGAAAAGAATCGCAGCGCCGTTGTCGTCCCCACCGCCATATTGCCCGTGACCATAGCCACCATAGTAGCCACCACTGGAATGTCCGTGGCCGTAGCCGCCGCCGTAGTGTCCATGGCCATAATCAGCCAGACTGGATGTGGACTTAATCAGAACAGCAGCAAGGATGATTGAGGCTTGCAAAATTTTTTTCATCTTTTCTCCTTTATTTATTAGCCGCATTGGCTTTTTTAATGTCTTTATAAAAATACTTCATATTATTATTTGAATCTGCCATAAAGGCATAGATCTCTGGTTGATCTCGGCGCAGTAAAACTTCAATTTTGCTTTTTAGTGTATTGATTTCAGAGTGGAAAAAATCAATTTTTTTATCCGATTTAAATTCAGAGATTAGAGGGACCCCATAACCAGGAGTCGCCAAGTTTTTTGGTGCTAAAAGAGTGACATAGTTTTGCAGCTGATTGACTAAGGGGGCATACTCTCCATTGAGATTTTTTTGATCCTGCATTGCAAAGTTTTGCAAGATTTGATCTTTGGCGGTCATTAAACGGTTGAACACTTCCAATTCATTTTCATAAAAGAGGATCGCCATTTGGCGCATCCGATCTGGTTGCGCTGACTTCATTTTTTCATAGATCTCGCGGCGTTCTTTAGCATTTAATGTTTCAAGCTTCGCAATGAGTTCTTGGCCGGCGTCCTTCTTCCATTGTTGCCGAGGAGAAGATAAGATATAGGAATCTTTTTGAGCATCATCTTTTAATACACTTCCCTCAGCATAATTTGATTCTATGAGAAACTCATAGAAATTCATGGGGGTTTCAATAAGGCTCTCTCTCCTTAGAAGCTTATCATTGCGATGTTGGACAATGCTTTGTAAAAAATGAAGGGCTTCTGTGGCGCAGTTGTTGGTCAAGAATATATACTTTCCATGATAAGACCAAAAATCTTCCAGAGTGCGGTAGATAAATAAAGTTTTTTCTTCTTGGGAAAGATTGAGGGGAACGCTGGTCATATTTCGAGATTGTTTTACAGTGTATTGATTGAGTGCAGTCCCAAAACCTTGAATGCTGAGGACCGAGGGGTATTTGCCACGGACGCCGTCCCAATTAGAGGCCAAAAGTGTTCGTGGTGCTCCTTGAAAGCCCAGGACCAGATGGCTGTTGATGTCCTTCAGGCATTCAGGACCGACCGTGGTTCTTTGTGAATCACAAAAGACCAAGCGAAACATGATGTGTCCCCATTGTGATTCTATTTTAGCACCTGGATCAGCCAGCAGCACGTGAACTTGGTAAAGTCGCTTGAGATCAAGAGTGAGAAAATCACTGGCTAAATTGATGGGTATGGAAGTGTTTAATTCACATTGCGGTGTTGAATTCACAGCAAAGTATTTATTTAAAAAAGCATTCACGGCAGGTCTGCGGCAGGGGAATTCTGGATCGAGTACAAAAAACTCCATATGGCGTGAAAAGTCATCACTGAGGGCCTGCAAATTTAGATTGTTCTGTCGATGACGAAGGTGGATCCAATAAGGACGATCTGATATGGAGTGTTGCCATTTCGAAAACTCCTTACAGCGCTCATCAATTTGTCCAGTGGGAATTGGGCCATGGACAAATGCACATTGCCAGAGGAGGGCATGCTCCTTAGCATTAGATTCTAAGTAAATATTTAGATCATCATAGAGTCTTGCAAGCTCTCGAACTAGAACGGCTTCGGCATAGCGGTAGAGGTTGCCATGTCCGCATTGATAGGTGATGGATTTTTCTTCGCCCAACAAAATAACCCGAAGGAAATTAGAGTTGAGTTTGATCAGATATTTTGGGTTTTCATTTTTAGCACCTGGGATTAGAAATCTTTTTGCATCAATAAATGGCGCGGGCATCACTTCAAACTGATCGCGCAAATCACTGAGCCTGTCGGCTTGGCAAAGCGGAGTTGGCAATTCTGCAGAATTGAAGTTTGTGAAGCTGATTTGGAATTGTCCTGCCAGCTTTTGTACCAAGTTTTGAGGTAATTTATCTAATGTATTTTGCAGGAAGGCCGTCAGTTTATCTTGATTTGCTGGACGCATGGCTTTCATGGTGACATCCGCTGGGGAAATCAGACTCCCAAGTTCTTTTTGCGTTATCCCAGCCCCTGCTGACGTAAAACAGATCAGTTGTGCTCCTAGTGCTAGACAGAGCATTATTGTTAACTTGAGAGAATTTTTTTTGGGACAGTTCATTTTGGACCCACCTTAAGGCTGAGTTGAGGGCACTCAGACAACAAAAATAGCTGTTTGCAAAGTCAGTGCCGGTAATTTTAACGTCACAATGACACCACAATGACACCATGAAGACACCTGCATGGAGGCCGTCTTAGGCTTATTCGATCCTGTTGTGGCACTGTTTGGTTGTGTTTTCTATGAAAAATGAAAAAATTGAAAAGGTGACAAATTAGCAATAATTGGATCAAAATCTAATTCGAAAAAGTGGCATTTAATTAACGCGCTGAGTGGCAAAAAGGTACGGCGTACCTGGGGGATGAGTTGATGAGTCGGGGTGTGTTTTTTACGGTTTTGATTGCGGCGCTGGGGTACTTTGTTGATATTTATGATCTGTTGCTTTTTGGAATTGTGCGGGTGCCCAGTTTGCGGGCCATTGGTGTTGCTGAGCCGGATTTGATGGCAGTGGGCTTGCAGCTTTTAAATTATCAGATGATCGGAATGGTTTTTGGAGGGATTGCCTGGGGGATTCTGGGTGACCTGCGCGGGCGACGAAGTGTGCTCTTTGGATCTATTTTACTTTATTCTGTGGCTAATATTGCCAATGCCTTTGTGACGGATGCACAGACTTACTCTTGGCTTCGATTTATCGCAGGCTTTGGCTTAGCCGGGGAGCTGGGCGCTGCGATCACCTTGGTCTCAGAAATCATGGACAAGGAAAGTCGCGGTTATGGCACTGCGATTGTCGCAAGTATCGGAATTCTGGGAGCTGTCGTCGCTTCATTGATTGGAGATTATTTCAGCTGGAAGGTCGCCTATCTGGTCGGAGGGGGCATGGGACTGAGCTTATTGTGCATGAGAGCGGGGATGATTGAATCTTCTATGTTTCATCAAGTCAGCAAAACACAAAGTTCGCGAGGACAATTTCATTTGCTTTTTACCTCGCCCAAAAGATTGGGTCGTTACCTGGCCTGCATTTTTATTGGTCTGCCCATCTGGTATGTGGTCGGAATTTTGATCACCTTTTCCCCAGAACTTGCCAAAGCCCTCACTGTCCAAGGGGCCATTTCTGCCAGCAAAAGCATTATGTGGGCCTATGCCGGATTATCCATCGGTGATCTGGTTTCGGGCTTTCTAAGTCAAAAACTGAAAAGTCGTAAAAAAGCAGTCTTGTTTTTTTTACTGCTGACGCTGTCCTTGGTTGTTGTTTATTTAAATCAATCCGGCTGGCAGCAAGAGGCCTTTTATGCCCTTTGTATGGCCCTGGGGTTTGCCACCGGCTACTGGGCCATTTTCATCACCATCGCCGCAGAACAATTCGGTACTAACATCAGAGCTACTGTGGCGACCACTGTCCCTAACTTTGTTCGCGGTTCGGTGGTGCCTGTGACCCTGGCTTTTGAAATTCTGAAACCACAATTTGGGTTGATTAATGCGGTGGCCTTGGTGGGTTTAGTTGTGATGTCGATCGGATTGATTTCTTTGTATTATCTGCGAGAGACTTTTGGGAAGGATCTTAATTATATTGAGAGTTTGTAGATTTAAATAAAATAAAGCAGTGAATGGCGATAGCAACTGCTGAAAAAAAAGGGAAATTAAGTGTCTAACTTAATTTCCCTTTTTTTATTTACTCTCCATTTTTTTAAATCATTTTATCTGATTTGTTATGATCTAATGATTTTTTTTCTTTTTGTACTTAACTTTGATCGTAGTTTGATCAGTAATTAAGACTCCTTTGAAAGTTAAAATACCATTTTGAATATCACACTTGTTAGAATCCAATTTCTGCCCATCTATTTTTACTGAGATGTCTTTCGGGTCAACATTATTGTTTTTAGATAATTTGCATGATTTATTACCAGCGTCATCTTCGTCGACATCCACGTCTTCTTCGCACTCATCATCATCATCCACGTGATTTGATAAAGCAGTTCGATTAGTAGATTTAAAGTTTTCGTCATCCTCACATTTTTTTGGAGGATCAACTACTGGCGGATCAACTACTGGTGGATTAACTACAGGCAGATTAGTATTGCAGGCCTCTCCTACGCAAGCAGGAGGTGGCGCTATTGTCGGATCACCTTGTCCTGTAGATAAAGCAGAGATCCCAGCATCGGAGAAACTCGTCTTGTTGGGCGAGCAATTTTGATAGAATAGTGTTGCAAACAACATCGGCACAGCCATTTTAATAATTGCTAAGCTTTTTGTTCTATTCATGAGTTCCCCTTTTGTTCGCGCTTAGTTTAATGTTAACTTAAAAATATGCTTTTAAATTTTAAATCTGCTTTGATTCTCACTGTGAGGCAATTTTCAAAGATAATTTTTCAAGAGATTTATTCGAAAAAATATCAGGTGTTTTTTTTGCGCCTCAAAAATCTTTGTGTAACATAATTCTTTTCGGAAGGACTTAACCTTGAGAGAGCCTTTCCTTTTTGTGGTGTATTCCACGAAAGGCTCCCTCTAACTTAACCTATATTTTAGATGCTCTAGATCTTTTTTAAAATACTCCTTATCTTAAGTTGATGAAATTTTTGGTAAAGACTTCATAAAGATTCTATTTCTTGAAAAATAAGGTCTTAAGTTAGCTGCCGCTTTTTTAATTTAAAAAAAATTTGAAGACTTGATCGGAAATCAATCAGGATATTGATTTGAATGCGGCTGATTTTTTATCTTAAAGTCAAGCTAGCACTTCATAAAAACCTCCTTTTAAAAAATGAATGAGCTGTTGATATTCATAGACACTGCAAAGTCAAAGCCAGGTGGTCCTTTGCTCAGATTGCTAAAATCATTGGTCATTTCGCTTTTGTATTAAAATGGGATTGTATGTATTGATGACAGTTTTAGATTGGCTTTCAGGTCTAACATCTTGTAATCAAGAAGCTAATTTTAATTTTGAGCAGACTTTAGACACGACCAGCAGATCAACATCAGAGTCCCTCTTTCTAGAAAAAGTGGGGGTTTGGAGTGGCCTCATCTTGATTTATTTATTTTTCTTGAAATACAACAATATCCTTCTTAAGCTTGAAGACTGCTAAGGTTCTTTATCTATCATCTCTGTGATGTCTTAGCATGAAGGATTTAGCATGGACGCTTTGGTTGCTTTAGCCGTTTTCATAATTCTTACACCAATTTTGGTGATTGGAGCGGCGTTTGTTAGTAAAATTATTAAAGCCTTTAAAAAAAGTGAAAAGCCACTCGGTTCTCACATGAGTTCCAAAATCGTATACAGTTGCCCCAACTGCTCAGCCGATCTAACGGATTTTTTAGATAACAAAAGTGCCATGGGCCGACCTTATCTTGAATATGGCTGCAACTGTGGCTGCAACAGCAGTTGGGATTTGGGTGCACATCCTTATATTTGTGTTAGAAGTAAGATCTTCAAGGTTAAAGCCTAAATAATATAGGCTAGCAGGTTATTTTTTACAGAGGCTGTTTTATCATCGGGCTGTTTTCTGCAGGCTGCCTCAGGCATATCATGAACCTAAGGGCTAATTTATTTATTGATCCAAGACCACTTGGGACTGAAATAGTTGAACTCGTCATTGGTGATTTGGTATTCATTGTTGCCATCTATAGTTGAAATATAAATCTGGTTTTTTCCACTTCGATCACTGGTGTACATAATGAAGCGGCCATCTGGTGAAAAAGAGGGGTATTCGTTGTGAGCCAAGCGACCATTGGGTTTTCTTTTGCCTTCTGTGATTCTTTTTAGATTTGATCCATTGGTATCGATGACAAAAATATCAAAATTGCTGTTGTCCTGAGCTGCAAAAGCTATCTTCGTTCCATCTGGTGACCAGGCTGGGGCATTGGCAAACTCTTTAAAATTTGTCAGTCGCTTGGCGCCAGTGCCATCGCTGTTCATCAAGTACAAGGAAGTTTTGCGACTTCGGTCTGAGGAAAAGGCAATTTGACTTCCATTTGGGCTCACTGCGGATTCAATGTTCATCGCTGAAAAAGGTCCCTTGGTGATTTTTTCTTGGATTGCACCAGTTTCTGAAGAAATTTTATAAATGTCATAATTGCCCTCAAAAGACGAGGTCATATAAATGGATTTTCCATCGGGAGTAAAACTTGGTCCAGAATTGTTTCCTCGGCGGTTTGCTATCATATGGTGCCTGTTCGTTGCCACATTATATAAAATCAAAGCTGGATTTTTATGGAAACCATTGTCTATTTTGACCATGATCGTGTATGCAATAAAGTTTCCATCCCAAGACCAATTGGGTGAGCGAGCGAGATTCCTAAATTTGGTCACTTGGAAGGGATTTTCTCCATCCCAGTCCATCGTGAATATTTCGCGGCTGGGGTTGTTGGCGCGATCTGTAGAAACAACTATTCTGGAAAGAAAGGGGCCAGCTTTTCCTGTTAAGTTTTCAAGAAAATGATTTGAGACGGTGTGTGCTAGTCTTCGAGTTGCCTTCAATGGTTCTTGAAATTTTTCATTGTAAAATGCTAAGAGTGCACTTTTTTTATATCCGCTCACTTCAAGGTTGATCTGGTCTTTATGGAGTGTGCATTCAACCTCAAGTCTAATCTCGGCTTTTTTATTCTGATTTGGGTTGGTAAAAATATTAAACATGGATGAGACCTTAAGATCGTCGAACACCACTTTACTTATTTCATTTTGAGTTGGATCAGTCATTTCTGAAGAATTATTGTCATTTTTGCAGGAGGGAATGATCAAGGCCAGGTCGACTCTTTTTGTGGAGGCTTCGCCAAGCTTAATGTAAATCCCATCGTTGTTTGCTGCAAAGGACTTGCAAGCGATAAGAAATAAAATCGAGATTATTCTAAACATGATGAATTCCTTGCTAACCTGAAAATAATGTTAGATTTTAAATTCCATTATTTTGTGTTGACGGCTTGTTGGTGACTATTAAGATTCAACTTAATAGTCACTAACACATTTTAGAAAGAATCGATGGAGATCTTCAATGAAAAAAAAATCAGCTAGCCTATTCTTGATCTTAACAAGTATAAATTTGAATGCATTTGCAACAGCAGGAGTTTTCTTTGATGAACCAAAAAATAATGCTGTCGTTACAAAAACTTTTCATGTGAAAATGGGAGTCGAAGGTCGGATGGTTTGTCCCGCAGGTAAAGAGACTGCAGACAAAACTTGTGGACATCATCATATTTTAATTGATCAAAAGCCGATCACAGCGGGTGGAATCATTCCTAGTGACGTCAATCATATTCATTTTGGCAAAAGTCAAACGGAGACCGATATCACATTGACTCCGGGGAAACACACTTTGACATTGCAATTTGCTGATTTTGCTCACCGATCTTATGGCGAGAGCTTATCAAAAACTATAGAGGTTACTGTCAAATAAAGGTGGCACCTTATCTTTCAGTCCAATAAACAACACGAGGGGGTCCCTTGGGAATCGGGTCGGGAGTTGGTTTTTTATCAGCTCCAGCCTTGCCTCCACCAGGATCACTGGCTCCAGATTCGTTTTTTTTGTCTTTTTCTTGGTAGGAATTAATTTTGTCAGCCGTTTTATTAAAATCCATGACAATGGCCGTGATTTCCCGGGTTGCTCCGGCAAATTCCCCAATGCTGCGAATTTTAAAATTGAAAACAGATTCAAAAATGAGAGGTATCTGTTTTTTTGTTGCGTCAATGCGAACACCTTTTTGTTGAACAAAATCCCAAAACTCTTCCTCAGTTTTAAAGGGGCTTTCGTTGGCGGCACTTCGGCGTGCCATCAGTGCGCTGACAACTTCTTCTGTCATTGCAGGGTCCAGAGACTTAAGGACTTCCTTGCTTGCTATATTGGGGTTGATTCCCTTCATTCCATAGATCGTGATTCGCGGAGCCAGCAGTTCAAAGAATTCATCTGTCATTCCTGGAATAAAATGAAGTTCGGCCAGACTTCTAAAACTACGATTGGGCGGGAAATTGTCTCCCTGGGACTCCTGGTTTAAATCTGAAAAGCGTGATTTTTTGTCGCCACCATTGAGGGATTGAGATTTGGGGCTCATCCAGTCCGCGATGCTGTTGATGATTTCTTCAAAGCGAACGTTGGCATATTTGCGGCCAAATTCTTCGTCTTCTTTTTTTTTCTGCTCGAAAATATTGAGTAATTGAGTCTTGGTTATTTCCTGCAGGCTTTTTGAAGGGGATCCTAAATCATTAATATCAATGCGGGAGCCTTCGTCCTCTATTGTGACAAAATAGCTTGAATCCATACTGGATTCTTTGGTGAGTTTTTTAAATTTATCTTTATCAATGGCACTCATTTCATCAGGGATGGGTAGAGGCCATGCAAACGGAAACTGCCAAATTTTATCTAGCAGTGGGTTGTTAGACCCCAGTGTGGATGCAAGTTTTGCCTGGGCTTGTTGGTAAATTTTTATTCTCAGCAAGCTCAGTTGAACCCCTGACTTGGCGGCATAGTAAGCCTTGATTCTGTTAAGCCCTTGAGAATTAACTTCGTATTCTATCCTGGCATCATAGGAGATTTCCATAGCGAAATACATAATCAACATCACGCAGGCAATAGCAATCATCAAAGCAATTCCGCGATCGTTATTAATTTGTTTATTTTTATTTGAAAGGAGAATTCGAAGTCGGTGGATTGCCCTTCGCATTTGTGTCCTCCTCTGGATTGTTAGGAAAGTGAATAGGAACAACCATTTGCATGGAGTATTTTTTATTTTTTTTGGCTTGCTGCTTGTTGACGGTGACAGAAATTTCAACAGCTTGCGGGAATTTTCCCTTGGTAGCCCCATCTCCTTGCTTGTCTGTGCGCCAATCACTGACCCAATCTTGTTTGCCCCTGCCCAGATACCGGAGCTTAAACTCAGCGACATTTTCTAAGAGGACAACTTCGTCGCCCCCCTTGGTCACATCGGAGTCAACAAAAGGAGAACTTCGTCGCCACAGACATTTAGAGGATTCATTGTCTTCTTGTAAATTTTTGCAATCCTTCAGCATGTAACCCACCTCAACAAAGTCGGCCTGTTTTGAATTGCGAACGGTGCGGGCATTATTCATGGTCACAAAATTAATGGCCTCATTTGTCCCGATTAAATGTGTCTCGGGATCCACACGGGGAACTTCTCGTTTTTCTTGAGTGCCATTTGGATCTTGAAAGCCAACATCGCCGGTAAATCCTCCATCGTCGGGGAAGCCACCATCGGGTGGCGGAGTCGTACCTTTCGCTGCAGCTGCCGCCTTTTGCTTTTTCTTGGATAAAGCAAGCAGCTCTTTTTCAATGTCTCTGAAGTGAAAGGCCAGATTGATGTCTCTTTCTAAAAGACGAACGGCATCTCTCATATGGGAAACATCGTCAATTTGTGATTGCAATTTTATTTTGGCCTTGATGGCCTGTTGAATCGATTGCGCTGCCAAAACAGTCAGAGTTCCCAAGATAGTGATTGTGATCATGACTTCAATCAAGGTGAAGCCATGTTGTTTTGATCTATTTTGTTTTAAATGAAAATTCACTATCAACCCCCAGCGCCAGGCATCGAGGGCATCGGGATTTCTTTGTCAAAATCGATGAAATATTGAGTCGCAGAAAACTGTTGAGGTTTTTTTCCAGCTTTAAAAATAATTGTAACCTTAACTTCTTTGATCGTTTTTGAAAGATGATCAGTCAAAGTTTTCATCATTGTCAGTTCCATTTCATCGACACCGTTGCCGCCTTTTTTGTTGGCCGTTAGGGTTGCGGAAATGTCAGGAACTTCAAAATCTTTAGCTTCCATTTTCCATGAGTATTGAGGATATTCGGCGCCAAAATCGTCTTCTTTATCTTGAATGGAATCCAAAGGTTTCCCGGTGTACTCCATTTCAATTTCGGCCATTTTTCTTTCGAGCAGTGCGGCCACTTCAGTCGTTGTTTGTGTTTTTTTTACGCGCATAAAGCTGCTGCCCCAGGAACTTGTCAGAAGCATGATTCCCGAAGAAAGGATAACCATTGCAATCATGGTCTCTATGAGTGTGAAAGCTTTTCGATTCACCTTTTGATTTCCTTTAACGACTGAGCTTTTTCGATAATATCAGCTTGACCCGTTAAAGGATTAAAAACAAGAGTCCAAGTTAATTTATTTCCATCTGTGATTTGAATGGCAGCGGCCTCGACAAAACCCTCTGGAAAGAAATGGATGTAGGCCGTGCCAGAACTGATGGGTGCTTTTGAGTTTACGGTTTCGACCTGACCAAAGCGCAGTCCATCAGGCAATTTTTGATCCCCTTTTGAAAGAGACTTATCGTTTTGAAAAAGAGGCGGCGGAGCATTCTCTTTATCCGATTTTTTATCACTATTTTTTTCTTTTTCTAATTCCGCAGCCTCAATATCGATGGTGCGGGGGCCGCTGGCTTTTTCAACCCAATACTTAGAATTTTTGTCATCCATTTCAATAACCAGGCGGTAGGTTGAATTTGAAAGCCGAGCTTTATTGCGAATTTCGCGGCTGAGCACGAGAAAGTGTCGCGCCACCGATTTGACATTGGATTGTTTCTTGAAGAGTCGGGGGGCACCATAACCGATGAGGGCTCCAACGAGAGCCAACACGATCATCACCTCAATCAGGGTGAACCCCTTTTCATTCATGATTTTACTGTATATCTTCGAGCGTGATATCAAGGTCATAGCCAGATCCGCCTTCGCGACCATCTTTGCCGAAACACTTTAATTGATATTCGTTGCCGCTGATTTCATAGGTAAACTCGTGTCCCCATGGATCTTTAGGGTCTTTTTTAAGATAAGCTTCAGGGCCCCAGTTGTTGCAATTGGCATCTTGCTTCACTAGGCCACTCAGTGCTGTCGGATATTTTCCACAATCTGTATAATACATGGAAAGTGCATTCACGATTTGGCTCATTTGAATGCGTGCTTCTTTTTGTTTGGCTTTATCGAGTTGTCCCGTTAATCGAGGCAATAAAAGGGCTGCGATACCACCGATGATTGCAAGAACGATCATGATCTCAATCAAGGTCATGCCTTTTTTGTTATTGAAATGTGACATTAATGTACTCCTTCATATCAAGTCTCTTAAGACTTCAAAGAAATAAGGTTATTCCTATTTTTTCGCCAGGTAAAGTCATGTTGCTTCTTTTTGTCTATGTGAGCTACAATCAACCTGCTAAATTTGTCATCTCAAACATTGGAATCATCACGGCAAAGACGATCATGGCAATGGCAAAGCCCATGATTACAATGACCACCGGTCCCATTAAACTGGTGAGGGCCTCAAGTTTGTTTTTCACTTGAAAGTCATAGGCCTCAGAGACCTGCATCAACATATTTTCTAGATCCCCAGTTTTTTCACCTATGTTCACCATGTGAATCACAATAGGTGGAAACTGGCCTGATTTTTTTAATGGACCTGATATTGTTTCACCTTCTGAAATGTTGCTGCGGGCTTCATCAATAGCTAAAGCTAAAACATGATTGTCGACCACATTGCGGACAATATCTAAGGCTGTCAGCATCGGGACGCCACCCTTAAGGAGAGTTCCCAATGTTCTGGTAAATCTTGATACGGCCACCATTCGAATAGTAGGTCCCATCAGGGGCAACTTCAAAGAGATCGTGTCCCATTGAATTCTTCCAGTGGGGGTGCTTTTCCAATTTCTAAAAAGGATGAAGGCAATAAATAAGCTGCCAAAAATAAGGTACCAATAATTGACCATGAATTGACTCAGGCTAATCATGGCCACGGTGTACCAGGGCAAGACTAAAGTTGGAGCGGATTCAAAGACGGTCACCATCTTAGGAATTAAAAAGATAAATAGAAATGAAAGCAATCCACCGGTCACCACAAGCATAATTACGGGATAGGTCATAGCACTTGAAACTTTGGCGCGAAGTTCAGCTTGTGCTTCAGTAAATTCAGCAAGCCGCAGCAACATCACATCGAGGCTTCCAGACAATTCGCCGGCTTCAGCCATCGAAATATAAATATTAGTAAATATATGCGGATATTTCTGAAGGGATTTATGCAGGGTTGCCCCTTCGTTGACCATGTTTTTACAGTCGGCCACAGCTTCTGCAAGGGCTGGATTTTCGACCTGCTCAGAAACAGCAAGAAGTGCATCGACAAGGGGAATGTTGGCTTTAATTAAGGTCGCCAGCTGACGAGTCATCAAGGCCAAATCATTCACAGAAACTTTCTTGGTGGAGCGGGGTCCTTTGTTTCTTCTTGGATCCGCTTTTTTCTTATCCTTGATGTCTACAACATAGATATTGTCTTTTTTGAGTTTAGCGCGTGCTGCACGGAGGTTCTCGGCATCGATAACGCCTTTGGTGTTTCTTCCGTCTCGTGTGAGGCCTTTGTACTCAAAAATAGGCATGCTATTAAATATCCAATTGGGTGTTCGTTGTTAATTGCTCAATGGTGGTAAAACCAGTCAATACTTTTTGAATTCCATGTTCGCGAAAAGTCACCATGTTGTTTGCAAGGGCCACTTTTTTGATCGAGCTGCCATCTTTTCTTTGCATGATCAAGCTTCTAATATCATCATTGACAACCAACAATTCACTGATCGTTGTTCGCCCAGAGTAACCTTTTTGACTGCAGTGGTTGCAGCCCATAGCCTTGCAAATATGGTGACCTTTTGTTTGCGCCCGAGTGATTCCTAAAACTTGCAATTCAAAGTCAGTGGGTTCATGGGGAGCTTTGCAATGCGGACAAAGCAATCGAACCAATCGCTGAGCAATCACTCCCATCACAGAGGTTGCAATCAAGAAAGGTTCAACACCAAAGTCAATCAATCGTGGAAAGGCTCCAGCGGAGTCATTTGTATGCAGAGTTGATAAAACCAAATGGCCAGTCAGGGAGGCTTGAATCGCAAGCTCGGCCGTTTCTAAGTCCCGGATCTCTCCGACCATGATGACATCTGGATCTTGACGAAGAAAGGCGCGCAGGCCTGAGGCGAAGGTTAAACCAATTTTTGAGTTCACTTGAACTTGGCCAAGACCATGAATTCGCTGCTCGACGGGATCTTCAACGGTCAAAATATTGATATCAGGCTTATTGATTTTCATCAAGGCACCGTAAAGAGTCGTGGATTTTCCAGAACCAGTGGGGCCAGTGACAAGCAAGATCCCATCATTTCGACTTAATAAATCATCAAGCCTTGTCAAATTTGCATTTGAAAACCCCAGTTGTTTCAGCTCAAGCACAACACTGGATCTATCTTGGATCCGCATAACCAGGCGTTCGCCATGAGCCGTAGGCACTGTAGAAAGACGGATATCAATGTCTTTGCCACCCACCTTGAGTGGAATGCGGCCATCTTGGGGCAGTCGCTTTTCGGCGATATTTAAATTGGCCATGACCTTAATACGAGAGGTGATTGCATTTTGTAATTTTTTTGGTGGCTTATGAATATCCATCAATATGCCATCCACTCGAAAGCGCACAACCATATCTTTTTCGTAAGGTTCAAGATGGATGTCGGAGGCTTTTTCTTTCACCGCACGAAAGAGAATACTATTCACTAATTTGATAACAGGCGCATCGTCTTCACCGGCATCAAGAAGATCAACAATGGGGTCATCCAAATCGTAGTCTTCTTCTTCAATTTCACCCAGCCCTGAAAGATTCGAAGTGCTTTTTTCATATACGCGATTGATCGCATCTTGCAATCGCACCGAGGTCGTAATGAGAGGATGAACTTTTTTGCCAAAGAGGACTTTTAGATCCTCAAGGGTTTTAAGATTCACAGGGTTGCTGGTTAAGGCCAAGAGAGTTTCAGAATCTTCTTTGTAGGGCAAGATCTGATGTTGTTTGGCATAATTGATTGGAATATCGCGAACTAAATCAGCCGAGATGTCACTGACGGGAATATCTTTAATGAAATCCAAACCTAATTCTTTACAAAGATCAGAAACCAATTCATCGGCCGAAGTGAAATCCTTTGAATTCAAGGCTTCGCCCACAGTTATTGGTCTGACCAACGAAGGACTTTGCAGAACAGATCTGATTTGATCTAGAGTCAGAGATGTCGCCTTTGAAAGGATCGTCTGAATATCAGCGGCCATATTTTACTATTCCTTTACTGCCGCAGGTTGGTCAACGGGTTCAGGGTTGCTTTGAACTTTACGAGTGATCTCATCCAGCTTTGTACCGAAGGGATCTTTTCCACCTTCAGATTTAATGTATTCAAGACGCTGATCTAATTTTTTTGCAATAATCTGATTTGAGTCTGCTGAATTTCTAATGATTTTTGGAGTTAAAAACACCACCATATTCGTTTTGTTTTTAACACGAGTCGAGGATTTAAACAACCATCCTATAATTGGAATATCACCCAGAAGTGGAACCTTGATGACAGATTCAGTATCATCTTCTTTGATCAGGCCTCCCAAAATTGCTGTGTCGCCATTGTGAACATTGATCATAGTTTTGATCGAGCGTTTTGCAATGGGTTGGGTTGAATCTTGAAAAGCTTTAGGTGTTGACGCTGTCGAAAGCTGTGACACCGATTGCTTTATTTCCATGCGAATCGAATTTGAAGCTGGGCTGATGAAGGGCTTAATGTTGAGTTTGATGGTCGCATCATCAAAGGTTGGAGTCGTTACTGAAGCGCCATTTGCCGATTGTGCTGAGGAACTTCCGGTTACAACTTTATCGCCCACTTCTATTTCTGCCTCTTGATTATCGAGAGCCATAATTTGAGGGGTCGATAAGATATTGGCTTTTTTTGTGGTCTTTAAGAAATTAATAAAACCAATTAAATTTGGAATTGATATTTGGCTTTTGGTGACGGGATCTGTGACTTGTATGGTTTTTCCAGACCCAAAACCAATGATGGCTCCATTTCCGCCTGAAGGACTTAATAAATCAGCTAGGGTGGGGCTTCCTGTAAAACCATTAAAGCCCACTTTGCCATAACCACTGTTGCCGTATTGATAGTAACCGACTCCCCACTGGTTGCCATCATTGGCGCTCATTTCCATGATAATGGCTTCAACAAAGACTTGGTCGCGAGCGGTGTCAATCTTGTTTAAGATATTTAGGACAACTTCGTAATCTTGCTTGCTTGCAACAATAACAAGGCTGTTCGTTGTTTTATCTGCAGTGATCTTCACATCACCACCAAAAATTTCAGTTTGCGCTTGGACTCCAGAAATACCCATAGGTGCTAAAAAGCCACCGCCACCAGTGGCAGGTTTTGGGGCCGCTTCCTTGGTAACACCATTTAAGGTCTGAGCAATTTTATCGGCATCACCATTTTTAACATAATAAACATAAACGCCGCCAGAATCTTCAGCGCGAATTTTGAAATCCAATTGGGCGATTAATTTTTTAATGCGCAAAATTCCTGACTTATTACCCACCACGATGATGGAATTTGTTCTGTCATCAGGAATGGCCATAAAAAAGCTAGCACCCTGTTGAGAGCTGGCCCCACTTCCGCTAGAACGAGAAAATCGTGGAACTCCAGCAGTGAAAGCGCCTGGTGCTGAAGTTTGACTTTTACTGCCCTTGTTGACGATCTTATCAACCAGATCGGAAAGATCTTTCGCTTTTGCAAATTTAATCGGAATGACTTCGAGTTGTTCTTCAAAACCCGGAATATCCAATTGACTGATGATTTTCATCACGCGATCGATATTTGCACCATAGTCAGAAATGATGATCGAATTTGTCGGTTCATAGATATTCATTTCCCCATCTTTGGAAGGCAGAATTCGCAAATCTCGATTCACCTGTGCTGCAGAGATGTGTTTCAAATGGATGATCCGAGTGATCATGAGGTCACTGTTGGGGTAGTAAGCTCCTGAAAAAGTATCGATATTGTCACGCTGTGCATTTCTTGCTGACTTGACCTTAAGAAAGGCCCCAGAAGGCACCACTGTAAATCCATTGATGGCTAAGGCCGAAAGAAAAGCTTTATAGGCCTCGGCGACTGAAATTTTTGAAGGAGCTACGATCGTGATTTTGCCACGGACTCCAGGATCAATGATAAAGTTTTTCCCGGTCAATTCACTGATCGCTTTGATGATGTCGGTGATTTCAACATTAGAAAAGTCAAAGGACTCAATAGTTTCTGGATAATTTTCAGTGGTGATGTCTTCCACCGAAGCTTTTGCCAGTTTATCTTTTTGTTTTTTTGATAAAGCGCTGGAAGTGCCAGCGCCCATGCTTGTAGGTTTTTGTGCAGAAGGTCTGCCACCGCCACGAAGGCCTCCGCCTCCTAGGTTTGGCTGTGAGGTTGGTAAATCAGCTGTTGGAGGAGATGGAAAGGCACCAGTGTCTTCGCCACTATTTCCAAAAGATGAATCCATTGGTGGTGGAGGTGGAGGTGGAAACTCGTCGAATTGTGCCAGAGCAACCGGGCTCATAATCTGAGCCGTCATCAATGTAGCAAGTCCTATGCTGACCGGTTTTTTCATGTATCTCTCTCCTTCTGAGGAGTTAAACGTTCCATACTAGTGAATATTATAAGTCATCGTTTCAGTTTTACCATTGCGCTCAACTTGAAGGCTGAGCTTTGGGGAATTTTTTAGGCTGTTGTAAAGTTCCATAGCCTTCGCTGGACTGTCGACAGGAGTTCCATCCACAGATTTGATCACATCCATGCGTTGAATACCCAATTGTTCATAGATGCTTCCAGGCTGCATATCAAGAACACGAAATCCATTGATGGCCCCAGTTCCGGGTTCTCGATTGGGAACAGCGCGTGCCTGCATGAGAATGCTCGATAAATCATTGGTGTATTTCAAAAGATCTGAACGATTGATGCTAAAGGTGTTGTCGCCTGTTTTGCGAACTTCCTTGGCAGAATCACTGCTTTTCGTAGCACTTCCAAAAGCCACTTTGGATCCTTCTTTTTTCATTTCAATAAATTCAAGTCGATTGAGATTAAGATTTCTAATAATAACTTTTTGTCGTTCAACAGTTACAATCGAGGCAATCCCTTCGATTTCTCGTCCTGTGGAGTAAGAGTTAACTTGATTTTTCCCCTTGATGTCTATGGCTGCTATCGATTTTGCTGGATTTGAGTGAACCAGGGTGCCCATCAATGTGAGTGGCAGTTGAGAAGGAACCGGAGCGGCCTCAATCTCTTGATAGGTTTTATTTTTGTCAACGAGAGCGTCAGGAATGAGGCCACTTGAAGCGAAAATATTTCGAGAAGCTATCGGATTATAAGCGCCGCTGCTGGATGTAAAATCAGCTGGAGGTGGCTTTGGGCGAGCTGGGGGCGGCGCTTGTGGAAGCATGCGATCTCTGTAAGCTAATATTCCCAAATCAGCGATGCAGTAGCCAACGAAAATAAAAAAAACATAGGCATACCATTTTTCTAAAGGAGGGCGCGGATTTTTTTGGTGCTTGAGATTCTTTGAACTCACGGCGTGACGATCCTTTCACCCAGTCCTTGGGCCTTCGTTCACAATATCAAAGAGTTGGAGTCACGGCATCAAAAAACAAATACTAGACAATGGTCTTGAGTTGAAAAAAAGAAGCACAAATTGTCTGAACTTAAGTCATAATAAGGCTATGAGAATTCTCTACTTCACGGATGGGGCAGGAATTGATTTGTGTGGAATGCGCGCTTCATTGGTGCGTATTCCCGAAGTGCTAACTTCAATTCGACGTGGCCAAGAACAGGCAAAATATGTCGATTTGATGAACGTGATGGGTTTGTCTGATGATGAATTTCAGCAGGCACCTATTGTTCTTCGCACATTACTGATCAACCTCGTGCAACGGGGCTTACATCAACGATGGGTTAATCGCAACTATCGTGCAGATCTGATTCTAAGGAGAATCAATCATCGCTCATTTGACGGAGTCAAGAGAGATTTTTTAAATTTGCTTTTCCTAAAAAAGGCAAATCAAAAAAACGTTGCGATCCGAGATCTGCAGCTCCTCCATTTTTTGAGTCAAATCGAAATCACGATTATTGGTCCTGGGTATGACGAAATTGAAATGTGGCTGCGCAAAGTGGTCTCTGTCAGGTCACAAGTTGAAATTCAAATCAAAGATGTCATTGATACTGATCCCCAGCTCAAGTGGTTTTGGCCTGAGGTCAAAGAAGCTGTTATGGATGAACAGACTCCGTTGATTTAAACTTAAGCCAAGATTTTATTTTCCCATCTGCCATCAAGATATTGGTAGATGGAAATTCCATTTTTTCTAGACCGAGAAGTTAAGGTTGTTTATCTAATAAGTATGTTAAATGAACGACTTGTTCCAGAACCACGATTTGAATCTCAATTTCCAATTTTTTTTCGTCATCTGAAAGAATTGCTTTCGCTAGCTTCAACTCCTGACGATTCACCACGTGATTTTTTTTGTTGCAAGCCGGAGAGCTAACGACGGCTGATGAGCCATCTTCCTGGGGAATGATCGTTCTGAATGGAACATTTTTGTTTTCATACTTATCATACTTCATTGGGAAAATGTCATCACATTGACCCACGTTCACGGGACTTAAAGACGCAACATATTTACAAATAGGATTTCTATTTTTAGAGAAATCGGCATGGTGCCTATAGGATACGGTTGGAATACCATTTGAGAACTCTTCAACTGTTAGGGGGAAAAACTCGACTTGGATTGGTCCAGTGCAATTTGTCAGAGGACCAAAACCCTTCACCCAAAACTTTCCCGTCCACATGGAGTCTTGCATTTTTGAAAGAACAGTATTGAAGTTTTCCTGTTGAGTTAATGGTCGTGATAGCGCCGTCACAGAGTTGGAAATGATCATAGCGTAGCCATTTTAAAGTCATTCACTATGTGTATAGTGCTATGCAGGTCAGCTTTGTTTGAACTGAAGATTTGTAAGGCATAAAAAGAGGCTGAACGGTGAGCTAAGTTGTATTTGTTTGGTGTGGTTCGTCTGCGATTTTAATTCGCTGGTAATTGCCGCGTCGGCAATTACAATTTTTCTTTTTTATCTAATCATTTTCATACTCAATCATCTCGCAGATCTTGAGTCTCATTTTCTAAAAATCACGCAGAGTCAGAAAGTATTATGGGAATTCGCACCGATCATTCCATTTCAAAAACTCAAAATTAGCTCACATGTTAGGGATCTGAAAAAAGGCGCAGTTAAGCTGAATCTCCATTAAATAAACGGAGAACTTGCTTATTTCTGTCAAATTGCTATCGAAAAGCTATCGAGTTGCTATCGAGTTGCTGTTGGCTTGGCATGACTAACCCACTTTGAATGAACTGAAACCCATTTTAAATTTTATAAATTAATGTAAAACTACAAAAACTGATAGCAGAAAAAATCAAACCCAAAAACTGCGTGTCAAAAAGTTCGACGATCACTCGCGGCACTTGCAAAGAGCTTAGGCACCCACTTTGTCTTCAACTTAAAATAAACAGTCTTTAGGCGCTGGCACGAGATTCGCATTATGAAACACTCGAGGCGTGGCATTGGATAATTTGGGAAATTCATCCCACCAAAATTGCAACGGTATCTATGATTAAGATTGCAATTTTTTTTAGTTTCATCGCAATGAGTTTTAATGCCAATGCTGGAAGCGCATCATTTGTTTCTAGTGAACGAACATCAAATGGCGGCGTATTAGCAACAATCGGAGTTGTTCGTCACTTAGTGAATAGCAGCAGAGGTGTAGAGTGCCAAGAAGATAGGGTCATGGTGGAATTGTTTGGCAATAACTACACCTCGCTTGAATTTGAGTTTAACGAAACGGTCTTCTCAAATGAAAGCGAAACCTTGTTGAAATTGACCAAAGTTGGAATTTACTCAAAGCAAGTTGAAAAGGCTACTCTCGCGATAAATGGAAACTTCCGAAAGGCAATTTGCTTGAGTTCGGATATCTATTCTTCGCTCGGTAGCGTTCCACTTAAAGCGACTCTGACCATTCAAGTCAATGGCAAGACCTCGGTGATCCCGCTTACTTTTCCAAGGCCTGATTAACATAAAAATCAATACTGGACCCGTTTTCTTTAGGGGCCAGTTTGTCATTTATCTAAATATTAAAAAAGGGCTCTATCTCAATGCTTTTTTCATTTGAAGGATGCAGAAAAGCGGGAGCCTCGATATTGGGTGGTTGCAAAAGGTACACGCCAAAGGGTTGTTTTGCAGCAATCCAATTGTAAGGGCTTCGATAAATATACTCTGAGCGAACTTGATTGTAGACCAAAAATTCATTTTCTTCGGCCTCATCATAGGCCCTCCAAAGTAGGCTTTCAAAAACGTCGCTATTTTCTGAATTGAGAAAACACAAATATTTAAAATTTAGACTGGCCTCAATTTGCAGACGGGAAAATGGTTTTGTTAAGGTTCTTGTCCAGCCAAACATCTTGCCAAATTTTAAAAACTGGCGAAAGTTGTTTGCGGGCATTGAATAATGCATGGGAATAAAATCTTGAATTCCACCTGATGACCACGGGGCCATGCACCCAACAATATTTTCATTTTTATCAAAAGCGATCAGAAAGTCCTCGATTTTTAAACCCTTCCAGTGTTTTATTTTTTCATAAAAGCTTTCTGCATCCCAGACTGTCGCTAAATTTTTTCCGCGAGATTTTTTGCAAACATATTCAATCAAAGCATCTTTATTGCTGGCGTGCCCATGTTTTATTTTTAAGTTAGGTAGTGGGTTTTTGGCCCAAGGCAATCGGCCATGAACAGAGACCATATTGAATCGTCTGTAAGGATAGTTGTTCGGAAGCGGGCGTTTAAGGTTGCGAGGTCGAAAAAAAGCATTTTGTGCCTTAGCTTGGCCATTCACACTGAGGACTGCAAAAAAATATTTACATCCAAAAGTTTTTAGGACCTCGTCCATAACTGGCAGAAAGTGACGTGTCCACTCAAGCGCGGCTTGTCGAGAAGATGAAATTCTTAAATCTCGGCCGAAGGCAACAGTGGTCACTTCATTGTCAATCAGTACATCTTGAATCACAAAACTTGCCATCCCCTCAATTTTGTCAGGTTGGTTGGCTCGACCAAGGTCGCTTTTTAAAAGGTAGGTGATGTGTTTGTCAGATTGGATGTCATAGGGCGCAAAAAAATCTTGGTTGCGGTCAATTTTAACTTCAATCGAGCCCCGAACTAAAAACTGTTTATAAAATTTATGGAGGGCTTCGGCGTCCTCGGGCTTTGCAATTTCTAGCTTCATTAGGTTTTTTTCCAAAGCACATCCTTTACTCCAGTGGTGTGATTGACCCATCGAGCAGCAACAAATAAATAATCACTCAAACGATTTAAATATTGCATCGTTAGTTGGTAGCGAGAGTCCTTGACTGCAATTTCAGCACTTCTGCGCTCGCTCCTTCTGCAGAATGTACGTGCAACATGAAGGTGGCTTGCCGTGGGGTGGCCTGACGGCAGAATAAAATTACGCAATTCTGGCAACTCTGCTGAAGTTAAATCAATTTGATTTTCAAGAAATTGCACATGAGCTTCAGTGATTGGCGGAAGCATTTGGAAAAAATCATCTTTTTCGGTTGCGAGTAAACTTCCGATATTAAAAAGTTCATTCTGAATTTTTTCTAGAACGGGGTCTAGATTTGCTATTCTTTGGTCCGTGGTGAGCGTTGAACGAATCAGTCCCAAGTAACTGTTCAGTTCATCCACAGTTCCATAGGCTTCGACTCGAGGGTTGAATTTTTCGACACAAGATCCATCGACCAAGCGAGTGCTGCCATTGTCGCCCGTTCTGGTGTATATTTTGGCTTTTTGGGGGGCTGTCATAATGTGATTTTTTCCTCAAAACTGTTTCTTTATTTCATTGTCCCGATTTACCTTTGTATCGTCAAGTAAAGTCGATTTATTCGATTTGCGTCCTCATATTTTAGCCTCAAATTTTAGGGCCTTAACGAGGAAATCCCTTTTCAAAAGATTTGTGGCGACTTACTCTGTGAATGTAAATTGTATATTCAGCTAAATCAGATTTTGAGCTAAAAAAAAGGATAACACTGTGGTGGAAAAGATATCTCAACATTCGACGAGTCCGCTGATTGTCTCTATCCCACATTCGGGTGAGAAAATCCCAGCTCAAACGCCGTGGCTGAATGCTTTGCCTGAAGTAGTTCTAATGTGTGATGTCGATAGGTATGTGGATTTTCTTTATGAACCAGCTTTGGATCAACTCAACTTAAGATTTGTGAAGACAGAATGGCATCGTTACGCCGCCGACATGAATCGATTTCCCGAGGATGTTGATGCCTCATCAGTTACAGGAAACTTAAATTCTGCAGGAATGTACAACCGAGGTTTTCATTGGGTCGAGACGACTTATAAGCAACCACTGATGTCAGTGCCGATGAGTCAGAAAGTCCATCAAGAGCTTGTTGAACTGATTTACGAGCCCTTTCATGCTGAAATTCGTGAATTGTATCATGACCTTCATTCTCAGGGATTTAATAGAACCTTTCATATCGATGCTCACAGTATGCCATCACTTGGAACGAGCGAGCACCGAGATCCTGGACAGCTTCGCGCTGATATAGTAGTGAGTGATTGCGGCGGCAAAAGTTGCAATCCTCGCTTTAAGGATTTGGTGATTGCCGCTTATGCAACGGCTGGTTTTAAAGTGGCTTACAATTGGCCCTATTTAGGTGGTCGCGTGACAGAGCTTTATGGTCGACCTGATCGGAATCAGCACGCTATTCAGGTTGAGTTGAATAGATCTCTTTATATGGACGAAAAAACAAAAAAAATAAAGGCTATTGAAGCGAAAGCGATGCAGGAGAAAATCCTTAAAGCTCTAGGGTACGTAAGAAGTAATTTGGAGCAGATTTAAGCTGTTGACCTTGCGCTGCAGTGCATTTTTTAGTTTGTTAAATAAATACAATAGTCTAAGGATTCAAACTAATTTATTCAATGAGCGTGATCAATATGCTGAGCAATCCATTGGCTTCCAATATTCAGAAGTCAATAAACTCTATCTTTGAGAAGAGGAAACTGTTTTGACGACCCCGATTGTGCAAAAAAAAACCGCGATTCTAAAAAAATTCAATAAACCATTGGCTTCCTTGAAACTTGCAGTTTTTATTATCCTGTCACTGGCTGTGATTACGGCAGCAGGGACTTTTGTTGAGGCAAAATATGATTCCTTTGCCGCTAGGAAAATGGTCTATGACACCTGGATGATGTACTCCATTATGGGGTTGCTGATTGCAAATTTAGTGGCCGTGATGGTTGATCGCTGGCCGTGGAAAAAACGTCATGCTTCTTTTGTTATGGCTCATGTGGGAATTATTGTCTTATTGTTTGGCGCATTTTTAACAATGAAGTTCGGTCTTGATGCCACAATGAGAGTGCCTATCGGCGAATCCAGCGCCTACGTCCAAAGTTCAGAAATTGATTTAGTGGTTTATTCGTCCTTTGATGGGGATCGATACACAAAAATTTTTGAAAAAGAAGTCGATTTCTTTAGTCACCCACCTTCTGCAGCGAAAACATTTGATGTTCCAGCAGCTGGGGAGCCCATTAAGGTCGTGGACTATAAAAAATATGTTCTGCCTTCACGAAGGGTGATTCAAGACGAAGCGGGAAAAGGCGGCGCCGGCTTGCGATTTCAAATCCAAAATCGCCGGGTCAATGTCATTGAATGGTTGGTGCAAACGAAGGCACAGACTTTAGCGACACATGATTTTGGTCCAGCCCAAATTCATTTGGGTCCTTTGCCGGAAAAGGGAAAGTTAAAAAATGAAATTTATCTGAGTCCCGAAAAAGAGGGGCTTAAATATATTGTCTTTTATAAAGAGTCCGAAGCGCCCGGCAAAAAAGGATTTTTAAAAGAAGGCGAAGTCTTTGACCCTGGATTTAAAATGCCCATGGAGTTTCGAGTTTTGCGATTCCTAAAATCGGCTGTCGAAGATTGGGATTTGCAAGATATGGATCATCCAACGCCATTGACCACATCGGCGGTAAAAATAGTTTTTGAAGGGAAGGATCACTGGGTCTTGTTGAACGATATGGTGAAACTATTTAGCAACAATGCAGCCTACCTTTTGACCTATGGAAATCGACGAATTGATATTGGATTTCCTGTGAAGTTAAAATCATTTCAGATTGATCGCTACCAGGGAACCATGCGAGCCATGGCCTATAAAAGTGTGATTGAGGTTCCAGGCGTTGGCGAACAGCTCATTTCAATGAATGAGCCCTTAAAATTTAAGGGACTGACCGTTTATCAGGCCAGTTTTCAAGAGGAAAATGGACAGCCTGTGGCCTCCATTTTTTCGGTGAATGCAGACCCGGGGCGATTCTTTAAATACCTGGGATCACTCATTGTGTGTTGTGGAATAGTTTTGTTGATGTGGTTTAAACAATTGGATTTTAAAATTGCAAAAAAAATGGCCCCAAAGGCCATGGATAATGATGGAGCAAAAAAATGAAGGCGCTGAGTCGACAAACCCAAAGGCCACCGTTATTTAAAAAGCAACCGTCAGGGCTGTCATTGGCTTGGCAGGTCAGTCGGAAGTTTATCTTGATGTCTCTGATGACTGTCAGTTTCTTGACATCGCTGTCCGCATTTTCAAAATCAGGAGAGGCGCTGAAATCGCTGCCTGTTCAAGATGGTGGAAGAATTAAGCCCTATGATTCTTTTTCAAAAGAGATGTTGGAAGTCATTTATGGCAAACAAAAATATGAAAGCCGTGATGCTTCTGAAATTGTATTGACTTGGATGTTGTCGCCTCAATCTTGGGTTGATAAAAAGATTTTTGAGGTCAGAAATCATCAGATTTTGACAGCTTTGAATCTGCCGCAAGAACAAAGATATTTTTCTGGAGGAGAACTTTTTAACACAGATGGTTTTCGATTGCTTAGAGAAGAGCTCGATGCAAGACGCCAAACTAAAGAAAAATTAAATCCTTATTTTCAAGCCATTCAGCGCTTAGAAAATCAGTTTTTTATGTTTCAAGAGATTGCTTCAGGAAAAATGCTTAAGGTTTTGCCGCCCAAAGATGGCAATGCATGGGTCTCCATTGCAGAAATGCCAACAGAGTATCAAGCCAAATTTAGGGATATCGCCAAAGCTTTCATTGTCTACATCGGTGAAGTTGCCAAAGTCGGGGATGGGTCAAGCTTAGAATCTGCAGGTCAAGCTTTGGATACAGCAGTCTTAGGTTTTGAAGATGCCGCCCGTGCCATCAATCCAGAGGCCTATAGCCATGACACGAAAATCGGAATGGAAGTGCATTACAATTATTTCCATCCGTTTCGCTGGGCCTATATGTTCTATTTTTTAGCAGCGACCATGATTTTACTTGTTTGGATATTAAGTAAAGAAATCCTGATGAAGCCTGCCTGGATATTTTTGGCACTTGGTTTTGCATTGCATACCTATGGTTTCGTCCTTCGCATGTTCATTATGGGAAGAGCCCCTGTAACCAATATGTATGAAACAGTTATTTGGGTTTCTTGGGGTGTGATCTTATTCTCCACCGTCTTGGAGATGATTTATAAGTTGAGAATCTTTTTATTTTCTGGAACACTGGTGAGCTTATTTGCTTTGGTTATTGCAGACTTTGCGCCTGCAATTTTAGATCCCACATTGCAACCTTTAGAGCCAGTACTGCGCAGTAATTACTGGCTAACCATCCATGTTATGACAATCACTATCAGTTATGCCGCATTTTTCTTGGCTTTTGGATTAGCAGATTTAGGTTTGTTTTATTATTTCCGAGGTGAAGCTAAAAACCACGAAAAAATTCGCACAATTGTTATGGGCATTTATCGAGCCATGCAAATTGGGGTCGCATTCCTGGCGCCGGGTATTATTTTAGGTGGTATTTGGGCCGACTACTCGTGGGGTCGTTTCTGGGGATGGGACCCTAAGGAAACTTGGGCCTTGATCGCTCTGTTGGGCTATCTTGCTGTGCTTCATGCTCGCTTTGCTGGAATGATCAAAAGTTTTGGAATGGTGGCCACTGGAATTATAAGTTTCTCATTGGTGATCATGGCTTGGTATGGAGTGAACTTTGTCCTTGGCGCAGGGCTTCATTCATATGGATTTGGAGCCGGTGGCGTGGAGTATGTGGGAGCCTTTATTTTGATCCACTTTTTGATGCTACTATATGTCACTATTCTCAGACGAGGACAGCAGAAGAATCTTAAGACTTAACGTTCAAGTTAAGCTTTCTTTTTAGCGCTGAAAAAATAAAATCTGCATATTTTTTCAGCGCTATTTCTTAAATTTTTTCAATAAGCTTTCAAAAAGAATATGGACAACGGCTATTTAAAGTCATTAAATAGGCCAAATAAAATTAGACAGCATTGTTGGCCCCAATCGCTCTCGTGTTTAGAGTGATGGTTTGGCAAAGGGATTATTATGCATCGGGAATTTATTCTTTTTCAGCTACTTCGGAGCTTAAAACTTAATTTAAAACTAAGTTCGCTCTTGCTTTCAACTCTCCTTGTTTTTCTTCCCGGTTGTAAATTTCAACCAGGTTGGGGATACAATAAAGGTTATGCGCCAGAGCAGCCTATTCCATTTGACCATTCACTGCACGTTGGAACCAATAAAATTCAATGTCAGTACTGCCACAACCAAGTGGAAAGATCTAAGCACTCAAATATTCCTGCAATTTCAACTTGCATGAATTGCCATCTTCAAGTGGCTACAGATAAACCAAATATTCAGAAACTGCGTGAAGCCTATGATAGCGGTGGTTCTGTTGAATGGGTTCGAGTGCATATGCTTCCTGATTTTGTTCACTTTAATCACAATGCGCACATTGCAAAGGGCGTGAATTGTCAAACTTGCCACGGCGCAATCGAAAAGATGACCCGTGTTGAGCAATTCTCTGACCTTTCAATGGGATGGTGTGTAAATTGCCACCGTCAGCCTGAGAATAAAGCCCCGATTAACTGCTCAACTTGCCACTACTAAGGATTTCGGAAGGTACTATGTCTGAAATACATCATGATCATGATTTAGAAATGAAAAAAGCGCTTCGTCCTCAAATCGAGCACGACACCAAATATTGGGAAACGTTGGAACAATTAAACAACGATCCTGAGTTTGCTAAAAAAGCACAGACAGAATTTTTGTCATCTCCACTGCGTGAAGGTGACGGCGAAGACGGTTTTGCTCGTCGGGAGTTCTTGAAGCTGATGGGCGCATCATTGGCAATGGCGACGGCAAGTTGTGTTCGTCGTCCAGTGCAAAAAATTGTACCGTATAATAAAATGCCTGAAGAGGTGACTCTTGGTGTGGCAAATTATTACACCTCAGCCTATTTTGACGGTTCAGATGGTTTGGCTGTTCTTGTAAAAACAAGAGAAGGTCGGCCAATTAAAATCGAAGCCAATCCCGGTCATCCTTTCAGCGTGAGTGGATTGAATATTCGTTCACAAGCTGCTCTATTAAATCTCTATGATCCAGAGCGCGCACAAGGGCCTAAGCACAATTTATTCAACGAAAAGAAAAGCAACAGCCAGTTGGTTGAAATCAAATGGGAAGACCTTGATAAGAAAGTTGTTGAACAACTCTCTAAGGGTGATGTTGTTGTGTTGACGGGGGCTCTAGCGTCACCGGCAACTCGCGCACTTGTGTCTGATTTTGCTGAGGGCTTTAAAGCGAAGCACGTGACATGGGAAGCACTTTCAAATGAAGATGTGTCTCAAGGGCAAAAAGCTTCCTATGGTGAAGAATTAGTTCCAGCATTTCGCTTTGATAAAGCTCAAATGATTGTCTCTATTGATGCAGATTTCTTAGGCACATGGATCAGTCCTACGGCATTTACAAATCAATTTGCGCAAGGGCGCAAAGACATCAAAAAGATGAACCGATTAGTTTCATTTGATTCAAACTACTCTTTAACGGGTGGTAATGCTGATATACGCATTAAAATTAAACCTTCTCAACAGCTTGATGTGGTGATGGGGCTTCTTCATGAAATCATCATCAGCAAGGGTTTGTCTTCTTATGCATCAAACGCAAATGTAAAAGCGGCACTTGCGCCTTTTGCTGGCGTTGCAAAAAAACTAAATATTGAACCAGAATTGTTTGCAAAAGTTGCAGCAGATCTTTGGGCTAATAAAGGTGAGTCTTTAGTCGTAGCCGGCGGCCTTGCTGCCATGACTGAATCAACTAAAGAACTTCAAATTGCTGTGAATTTTTTAAATACTGTTTTGGAAAATGATGGAAAAACCATTGATTCAAAAGGTGGAAATTCAGCTTTGAAAGGTTCTTATCAGGCGATGACTAGTCTGATCAAAGATATGAATGATGGCAAAGTGAAAACTTTGATTATCCATCGCTTGAATCCCTCTTTTGTATTGCCTGCAGAAATGGGTTTTGAAGAAGCAATTCGAAAAGTTAAAATGGTCCTTTACTCAGGTGATCGCGTTGATGAAACAGGCAGCCATGCTGATTATTTGATCCCAGACAATCATTTCCTTGAATCATGGAATGATCTTGAGTTGGCCAATGGAGTCTACACCATTTGTCAGCCTGCCATCCGCCCTATGTATGACACCAGGTCTTTCCAGTTGTCATTGATGACTTGGGGATTCTTGGGAAAAGCGGGTCCAGCAAGACTTCGTGATTATGAATCCTTTTATGATTACTTGCGTGTTTATTGGAAGTCTGACATTCATCCGAAAATGGCCAAAGGCACAGATTTTGAAGATTTCTGGCAACAGGCTCTTCAAAAAGGTTATGTCGGTGACGTTTCTAAAGCGTCGAATACGTCTCGCTCATTTAAAGTCGATGCTTTCACGGCGATCAAACCTGCTAAGGCGACAGAAGGCTTTGAGTTGGTTTTACATTCGACTTCTCAAATGGGTGATGGATCCTTGGCTAACGTGCCGTGGTTGCATGAGTTGCCAGACCCAATTACAAAAGTAACTTGGGACAACTATGTGTCTGTCTCTATAGCAACTGCTGAAAAACTTCACCTCAAACAAGGCTCTGTTGTTGAGCTCTTGGTTGGTAAAAAGAAAATGGAGTTGCCTGTCTATGTTCAGCCAGGTCTTCATGACGAAGTTTTGGCAGTGTCCGTGGGTTACGGCCGTACCAAAGCTGGTAAAGTTGGAAATAATGTCGGACAAAATGCTTTTGCATTGATGTCAGTTTCTAATGAAGGAAAGCTTGTAGCCTCTGGGATGTCAGCAACCATCACTAAGCTTGCAAAGTCTTATCCTTTGGCGACAACGTCTGGTCATTTCTCTATGGAAGGCCGACAAATCGTCGCGGAAGCCACTTTAAAAGATTACAATAAAAATTCAAAATCAGGAATTAAGAAGCACGAGATTTGGTCTATTTGGTCAGGTCATGAATACTCCGGACACAAATGGGGTATGGCTGTGGATCTTCACTCTTGCACAGGTTGCTCAGCTTGTGTGATTGCCTGCCAATCTGAAAATAATATTTCAGTTATCGGTAAGAAGTATGTTCTTGAAGGTCGTATTATGCATTGGTTGCGTATTGACCGTTATTACACGGGTGATCCAGCAGATGCACAGGCCGTATTCCAGCCCGTTATGTGTCAACATTGTGACAATGCTCCTTGTGAAACTGTCTGTCCTGTTTTGGCAACAGTTCATTCGGACGAGGGTTTGAATGACATGGTTTACAACCGTTGCGTTGGAACTCGTTATTGCGCAAATAACTGCCCGTATAAAGTTCGTCGCTTCAACTGGTTTAATTATGCAAAGCTCATTGAAAAACCAATGAACATGGCACTAAACCCTTCTGTGGGCGTGCGAGTTCGTGGAGTTATGGAGAAATGTACTTTCTGTGTACAAAGAATCCAAGATGCTAAAACAACTGCTCGAAATGATAAGCGTCAACTTAAAGACGGCGATGTCAAAACAGCTTGTCAAACGGCTTGTCCTGCCGGTGGGATCACCTTTGGTGATGTCAACGATCCAAACAGTGCCGTGGCAAAAATTTTCAAAACAGAAGATCGTGGCTATGCTCTTCTTGAAGAGTGGCATGCAAAGCCTGCTGTTCGGTATTTATCAAAAATTCGCAACAATGATAAAGAAAATGTTGGTGGTCAAAATGGCCATGGAACTGCAAAACAAGGTGAACACTCATGATTAAGCGTAGTCCATTAGTCCTTGGAAATAAGACTTTGAAAGATGTGACGGACGACATCTGCGCTCCGGTGGAACGATTTCCATCTAAAGGATGGGTAGCCCTATTCCTTGGTGCGAAGACACTGTTGTTGTTTTATATTTGCATTTTAGGCGCGGTCGTTGGAATTGGTATTGGATTGCTAGGCGTGACTCATCCAGTTTTCTGGGGAACAATGATTGTGACCTTCGTCTTTTGGATTGGTATCGGCCATGCGGGAACTTTGATTTCTGCAGTGCTTTTCTTATTCCGCCAAAAGTGGAGAACGTCCGTAGCAAGAACGGCTGAGGCCATGACTGTTTTTGCCGTTATGACGGCTGGATTGTTTCCATTGCTTCACACGGGACGACCTTGGCTTGATTATTGGTTGTTTCCGTATCCAAATCAACGGGGACCTTTGTGGGTGAACTTCCGTTCTCCGTTGTTGTGGGACGTTTTTGCGGTTTCTACTTATGCCACGGTTTCCATGGTTTTTTGGTACATAGGATTGGTGCCGGATTTTGCAACTATTAAAGATCGCGCAAAAAATAAAATTCGCAAAACAGTTTATGGAATTTTGTCTTTGGGTTGGAGAGGAACTGCAAAAAATTGGAGCCACTATGAGATGCTATATCTTTTGTTGGCAGGTCTTTCGACTCCACTAGTTCTTTCGGTTCATACGATCGTTTCTTTCGACTTCGCAGTTTCTAACTTGCCGGGTTGGCATACAACGATCTTCCCTCCTTACTTTGTGGCTGGAGCTATTTTCTCTGGTTTTGCGATGGTTGTGACTTTGATGACTTTGGTTCGAATTGGATTCAAAGAATTTAAAGACTATGTGACCTTGGATCATATGGAAGTGATGAATAAGATCATTATGACCACAGGTATGATTGTCGGTTATGCCTATGCTTCAGAGTTCTTTATTGCTTGGTACTCGGGCAATCCTTATGAACGTTTTGTGTTTGCCAATCGTGCCTTTGGACCTTACGGATGGGCTTATTGGATGATGGTTTCTTGTAATGTGCTATCTCCGCAAGTTTTCTGGTTTAAGAAAATGCGCCGTTCAATTCCAGTGATGTTTGTTGTGTCTATTTTTGTGAACATCGGAATGTGGTTTGAGCGATTCGTGATCACAGTGACTTCTTTGCATAGAGACTTCTTGCCAGCCAATTGGGGTATGTACCAGTGGTCATGGTTTGATACTGGTGTTTTGGTCGGATCCTTCGGGATGTTCCTGACATTGTTCTTACTTTACTTGCGCTTGTTCCCTGCAATTTCAATTGCAGAAGTGAAGCCCGTATTAAATGTGGGTTACGAAGATGAAGGAGGGCACCACTAATGGCAACTCAATATACAAAAGGTATTGCGGGTATTTGGGATAAAGAGTCTTTGATTCTTAAGGCTGCAAGAAAAACTCGTGAAACTGGATTTACAAAATTTGAGGCCATTTCGCCATATGCCGTTCATGGAATGGAAGAAGCTTGTGGAATCACCAGATCCTGGATTCCTTACGTCACTTTCATTGCAGGTCTTATTGGCTTATTGTCTGGCTTGGCTTTGACTTATTGGACTTCGGCAGTGGATTGGGCTGTGAATGTAGGTGGTAAGCCTTTCTTTTCATTGCCTGCATTTATTCCCATTATTTTTGAATTGACCATCTTGTTTGCAGCACTTTCTTCAGTAGGAGCTTTGTTTTATGCATGCAAAATGCCTAAAATTGATCCTCCGATTATTGATCCTGATTTGAGTTGCCACAAGTTCGCCATTTTCATTCCCTACAATGATGTTGGTTATGACGAATCAAAAATTGAGAAAATGTTCAAAGAGCTTGGCGCTCTCGAAGTGAAAAAGACGGAGTACTAATAATGAGAAGCCTTGTGAAGATCTCAAAATATAGTAGTGCAAAAAGTGTCGCAGCGGTTTTAGTAGCAGGTTTTGCAATGCTGGTGCTGGCTGACTGCGGACCTCGCGGCAATAAACCTAATATTGAAGTCATACAAGATATGATGGAGTCTCCGGCAATAAAGGCTCAGGAGTACGATGAGAACTCACCTCATCATAGTGGCATGAGAGTCCCTCCAGAGCACACAGTTCCCGTGGGCTTTGCGCCCTACAAATATGGCGTGGATGTTGATGCTGCGGCTAAGAATTTAAAAAATCCAATGGCTGCAGATTTTGATCAAGAGACTCTTCTTGTAGGTCAAAAATACTACACAACAAATTGCGCTGTTTGCCATGGTGATAAGGGTGAGGGCGGGGTTGCTGCGCAAGCGCCTGTAGCTAGTAAGATGGCATTAAAACCACCATCACTTTTGTCTGACAAAATTAAAGGTTGGCCAGATGGTCAACTTTATCATGTTATTGTTATGGGCCAAGGAGTGATGGGGCCTTATGCTTCCCACATTCAACCAAAACATCGTTGGCAGGTTGTTAACTACATTCGCTTCTTACAGAAGCGTGATGGAAAATAGGAATTGATATGGCTGATCACAATCACGTTGACCTACATGTATCTAAATTTGAGACCCCAGTAAAACTTAAAACCTTGAGTTTGGTTTTGGTTGCGATCGGTCTATTGACCTTTGTTATTGGTTTAATGAAAAACCCGGATCGTCTGTGGACCTCTTACCTAGTCGCTTTCTTTTTCTTTTCATGCTTAGGCTTGAGTGGACTTTTTTGGGTGGCCTTAAATAACACAGCGAATACAGGATGGTCTGTCACGATCCGTAGATTTGCTGAAGCCACAACATCATTTATCCCATGGATTTTTGGTGGCGGACTCGTTTTGCTGTTGGGATTCAAAAAACTATATATCTGGGCAGATCCACTTGCCGTTGCGGCAAATCCAGTAGTCCAAGCGAAAACAGCTTATTTGAACACAGGATTTTTCTTGGTTCGGTTGTTTGTGTTTGTTGTTGGAGCTTTGATTTTCCGAGCGATCATTGTTGGGAATTCTTTAAAACAAGATCAAACTGGTGATGACAATTTAACTCGCAAAAACATCAGCCCATCTGTTGCATTTTTGGTATTTTTTGCTCTGATGTTTTCATTCTTTAGTGTTGATTTATTGATGTCACTTTTACCAACATGGTATTCAACAATCTACGGGATCTATACATTTGCAGGATTGTTTCAAGCTGGCATAGCCTTTTTGGCCATCGTTGTCGTTTTGATGAAGAAACACGGCTTTGTAAAAGGCTATGTCACTGATGAACATCAACATGACGTCGCTAAATACCTTAAAGGTTTCACAGTATTTTGGGCTTATATTGCATTTTCTCAGTTTATGCTGATGTGGTATGCCAATTTGCCTGAGGAAACAGAGTTCTATATCATGAGATCACTGGGTGGCTGGATGTCAATCTCCACTGGATTGTTGATCTTCCGTTTTGTGGTGCCATTCTTAGCTTTGTTGCCAAGAGCTGCTAAACGCAGTGACAGTAACCTTATAGCGGTTTCTGTCCTTGTCTTGATTATGCAGTATGTGGACATTTACTGGTTGGTTTATCCAAACTTTTTTGATGGCCAAGTGGTTTTTGGATTGTGGGAGATTGGAATTTTTGCTGGCTTTGCTGGTTTGTTCTTACTTTGTATCACTTCTTTTTGGAGCAAAAACAGCTTGGTGCCACTCAAAGATCCACGATTGCATGAGGCTATTCATCATCACGTAGCTTATTGATACGTTCTTTTTAGAACTGTATTGTTTTAAAATTAAAATGAGTTGGTTTTGAACGACTCAAAAAAAGCCATCCTCTTTACTTGGGATGGCTTTTTTATTTATTGGTGGCCCGACCTCATTTTTAGATAGGATGTAATTTGGCCAAAGAGTTCTGCTGTCCATTTTTTCTAGGCACTTGCTTACTTTTTAACTAGCAGTGACCGATTTTATCGTCCTCATTTTTCAGGACAAAAGGGGGGAATGGTTGACTGCAGAATCTCAAGTCAAGTGGATGGCATCTAGTCTTACAGCTTATCAGGATGTCGGAGTGCAATTTCTTCAGGTGAAAGCTTGACCCCTCGACTCAGGCAGATTAAATATAAGGTGATGCAAAATTTGCTTATTCTTTCATCAAAACCTATAAGTCTTAATTCTAAGATAGCCGAGCTAGATATTCGGCCGTCTTTTATTATTAAGAGCATCACTATAGATATGAAGCGCGAAATAACGAGCACCAAATCATAATGTCACAAATTACAATTATACTGCCGGATCAATCTACGAAGATTTTTGACCACGAACCAACGGCGTTAGAAGTCGCCCAAGCCATTGGAGCCCGTCTTGCTAAAGAGACCCTGGGTGTTAAAATCAATGGTTCTCAAACAGTCTCAGATCTTAGAATTCGACTGCCAGACCAGACTCAAGTGTCCTTGGTGACAACAAGGTCTCCTGAAGCCTCAGATATTATTCGTCACTCTTGTGCTCATATTATGGCCCAAGCCATCCAATCCATTTGGCCTGAGGTGAAGGTTACAATCGGACCCGTGATTGAAAACGGATTCTATTACGACTTTGATTCTCCCTTCGCTTTTAATGAAGAGCATTTCGAAAAAATTGAAAAAAAAATGTCAGAGATCGTGGCCGCTGATTTGCCTCTCACCAGAGAAGACTGGCCAATAGCTAAAGCTATTGAAACTTTTAAAGGCCTGCACGAGCGGTTTAAGGTTGAGTTAATTGAAGACTTAGCAACAAAAGGGGAAACCCAAGTTGGCATTTACTTTAATGGAAGCAATTGGTTTGATCTCTGTCGTGGTCCTCATGTGCAATCCACTGGGCAAATTAAGGCGTTCAAACTTTTGAGTGTGGCTGGAGCCTATTGGAGAGGTGATGAAAAAAACGCCCAACTTCAGCGCGTTTATGCAACGGCCTTTGGTGATAAAAAGGATTTGGATTTATATCTTCACAATTTGGAAGAAGCAAAAAAGCGAGATCACCGCAAGCTGGGGAAAGAGCTCGGCCTGTTCATGTTTCATGAAATGGCGGCGGCCTCTCCTTTCTTTACGGGCAAGGGGACAATCGTCTACAATCAGCTCGTGAATTATATCCGAGAACTCTATACAGAGTACGATTATCAAGAGGTGATCACTCCGCAGGTTTTTGATGTTGAAATGTTTAAAACATCAGGGCACTTTCAAAATTATAAAGACAATATGTACTTTATCAGTCTTGATGAGCGTGAAAATGCTTTGAAGCCCATGAATTGTCCATGTCACTGTTTGATGTTTGCGGCGACAAAGCATTCCTACCGAGAATTGCCATTAAGAATGGCTGATTTCGGCAGACTGCACCGCTATGAAAAGTCTGGCGCCATTCATGGCATTACGCGCGTGCGGACTTTCTGTCAGGATGATGCGCATATTTTTTGTGCTCTAGATTCTTTAAAATCTGAAATATCTAGTTTTATCCAGATGCTGAATAAAATTTATCAGACTTTGGGAATGCCCAATTATAAGATTTTATTAGCCACTCGGCCTGAAAAAAGAATGGGCTCCGACGAAGTCTGGGATCGTGCAGAGTTGGCTTTAGCCTCTGCCTTGAATGAACTTGAGATTCCCTTTGTCTATTCCCCCGGGGAAGGGGCTTTTTACGGTCCTAAATTGGAAATGCATTTTGTTGATGCCTTGGGTAGATCTTGGCAGACGGGTACAATTCAGGTGGATTTTAATCTTCCTGAGGCTTTTGATTTAAAATACACAGGGGAAGACAATAAGGATCATCGCCCAGTGATGCTTCACCGCGCTGTGTTGGGTTCTTTGGAACGCTTTATTGGCGTCTATTTGGAGCATACGGCAGGAAATTTGCCTCCGTGGTTGTGTCCAACTCAGGTTGCAATTTTAAATGTGACGGATCGTGTAAATGTATTCTGTGAAGAGTTAAAGGCTCAACTGAAGGATAACAAAGTCCGCGTTGAGTTCGATCAAAGAAATGAAAAGCTGAATTATAAAATCCGTGAGGCTCAGTTGCAAAAGATCCCCTATATGATCATTGTTGGGGATAAAGAAGCTGAGAGTAGAACGGTTTCATTGCGCTTGCGAGATGGCTCAGAACATAAGGGAATGAGCGTTCAAAACGTCATGAATTTGATAAAATCAGATATTAGTTCAAGAAGTCTGCAGAGCTCTCTTGCGAAGTTTGCAGAATTAAACTAAAGGTAGTAAACGAATTAGGAGGTTTACCATTAGCAAGTTTGAAGGAAATTTTAGAGGTGGCGGTCGCTTCGACCGTAATAAGAAAGACTCTAAAGACTCTTTGAGAGTGAATCGTGAGATTCGTGCACAGCAAGTTCGGGTTATCGATGATGAGGGTAACATGCTGGGCGTTATGACAGTTCCAGAGGCGTTACGTATTGCAGAAGATAGAGGCCTCGATCTTCTGGAGATCGCTCCAACAGCTGCTCCTCCCACCTGTAAAATCATGGATTACGGCAAGTGGAAGTATGAGAAAAAGAAACAGGCTGCAGTTGCGCGCAAAAAGCAGACCGTTGTGACCATCAAAGAAGTGCAAATGCGTCCACGTACGGATCAGCATGACTTTGATACAAAAATGAATCACGCGAGACGTTTTCTTTTAGATGGCGATAAAGTCAAAGTCAGCTTGCGCTTTATGGGACGTGAATTAGCCCATCAAGAGCTTGGCGTTGATGTCATGAAAAAGGCGATTGCTTTTGTCAATGATTTGGCAATGGTAGAGTCTAATCCAAAAATGGAAGGTAAACAGATGTTCTTGATGTTGGCTCCAGATCCACTCAAGATCAAAGATTACCTCAAACTTCATCCGAACAAGTCCAAACAAGATTCTAAGGAACTTGAAGAACTTAAAGACATCGAAGAAGACGAAAGCGAAGAATAAAAAAAGCAGCGAAAGCTGCTTTTTTTATTTATTAAGAGAAAACTCGCTGAATGCCTATTTCATTTTGACGATAGAAGCATCAACTGGGTTGAAGTAAACTTCAACTTTTTTTCCCTCTTTATCTGTGCCATAGATTTCATAGCAAGATCCAGGTTGTTTGAATTTTTTAATTTTGTATCCTTCCTCTTCAATTTTCTTTTTAAAGTCGGCCTCTGACATCCATTTGTCTTTTGGTTGATCGGTGCAAGTTTTTTTCGCTTGTGCGGAAAGGCTGCCAAGGATCAGGAAGCTAGCTAGAAGTAAATGTTTCATTTGTTAATCTCCTCTTGTTGTTTTCTAAAATTTTTTTTCAGAAATCTTATTGGATATTTTCTAAGGATCAATCCTTAAGCCCAAGAGGATTATATGTCTAAAGTGAAGTTTGTAAATAGGCCAATCATTATAAGTTGGCAATTTCATAAGATTTCGCAAAGGACTGAAATTTTAGACTAAATCCAATGACTAATCAGGCCTTTCCGTTGATATTATGAGCTGTAAGGCCATGGCACTCATCATCATCAACGGAGAAAACATGAAGCAGCAACTTGTCTATGACTTGCCCACCAGAATCTTTCATTGGGCCTTTGCAGGACTTTTTTTAACAGCCTTCATTATTGCCAAGACGATTGATGATGATTCTCCGATTTATGTCTATCACATGCTCGTTGGCCTTACTTTAGGCTTTTCAATCTTATTGCGAATTGTTTGGGGCTTTTTTGGAACTCAGCACGCAAAGTTCTCAGATTTTGCATTTCACCCTAAAGATCTTCTCAGTTATTTTAAAGGTATACTGACTGGCGACAAAAAAAGGTGGGCAGGCCATAATCCGGCCTCCAGCTGGGCTGCCGTGGCCATGATGGTGATGGCCCTAGGTCTTGCCCTGACGGGTTACCTGATGACTTCTGGGCCCAATAAAGAAACCTTTGAGGACCTTCATGAATTGTTGGGCAACGGTTTGATCATCACCGTTATTCTTCACGTGACTGGAATCATCATTCATACTGTTCGCCACAAAGAGATGATTGGACTCAGTATGGTTCACGGTCAAAAAACAGATGTCCCTTCGGCAGAGATCATTTTTAATTCAAAACCCACTGTTGCGATTGTTTTTGTGACTTTAGTGATTTCGTTTGGTCTGCTTTTATTTAAAAACTACGACAGTCAATCCCGGCAGTTGCACCTTTTTGGTTCGGTTTTGCAGCTTGGGGAAAGTGAAGACTATGGATCTCATCACTGACCCAAAATAACTGGGCCACGGCTCTTATTCTTTACATGTAGACTGCAATTTGCCCCCGAGTTCAATCGTGGCAGTGAGTGCAGTTTTATCAACCTTGACGAGAGTTTGGCCATAGTAATAATTCACTTCGGTCTCGTCCTGGCTGAATTGTTTAAGCAACAACTGACGAGAGTGATCGTAGGGCTTTAAACAACGTACAAGGAGGCTTCCCTGGAAATAGTTCAAATCGTCGGCAGTTCTCAGTAAAATGGAAGTCGTGCAGTTTGGATCTTTATTTTCAGCATTTTCGCAGGTTAATAATTTATACCCATAAGCGTGAGTCACCATTGGAGAAAAAATTGCGAGAACTGTCAAACTTTTGATAAATGATATCTTTATTTTCATAAATGGTCCTAACTTTTGAAATGAAAAGTTGCGATACTCTAAGCAGCACTTCTTTAAATTAAATTGAAAATACAATTGTCTTAACAAGCATCAGTTGCACACCTTTTAGGTTTTAAATGCAGAAATTGAATCTAGAAGCTAAATACTGAAGTCTGCATTTAAAAAGCCACCTGTAGCGATGCGTACATTTATACTTATTGCTCGGCAGTGTCAGTAAAAAAAAAGAAAAAAATGTCAAAACTTCAATAAAGATGAGGCATCTCGCTTTCCTCCCCTCGGAGCCAAGGGGTCACTGATCTGCTTTTAAAACTCCAAAGCCCTATTTTGCTGCGAGAATCTGTCCAATCACACATACTGTAGCGCCTTTACAAATATAAATAGAGATATCAGAAAAACCCATGAGTCCGCTGGAAAGGACAGGGTGAGGCTATAATTTTTAAAATTCAGTATTCGAACGGTCAAGTGGGATAAACGTAGGCTGCCGATAAGAAGGCCGTTATCCCAACTAACAACAGTTGCCAACCGTTTGGAAAATGAAACTGTGAATTCTTAAAAGTTTGTCCCACAAGCCCTCTTTTTTTTGTGTTAGTTCCAAATCAAGGTTGCAATAGATAGGCAATTTATATGCCGAAAATTTTATAGGAGCGCTTAACTTTAGAAATCAATGAGGTACTTTTGGACCCTAAAAATGTATCTAAGTGGGATTTAAAAAAGACACTGTTTAAATAAAAATATGCACGTGAAAAAAATGCTGAACACCGCCTGGGGGGTATTTTTTTGCTGGGGGTTTTTTTGTTTCATTTTGATCTATGCAATTAAATACAAACTCATCTATCATAAAAGCCAGCACAGAAAGGAACATCATGCAAAAGGGTTTGGTCAGCGAAGTCATTGGAAAAACAAGCCTCATTAAAATCAAATCGCTCTCTGATCTCACCGGCTGTGAGATTTTTGGAAAAGCAGAGTTTCTGAATCCCGGGGGCAGTGTTAAAGACCGAGCGGCTCTAGGAATTATCACTGAGGCTGAAGAATCAGGTGAACTCAAACCAGGCTTTACAATTGTTGAGGGGACTGCCGGGAATACAGGAATTGGACTTGCTACCTTAGCGCCACAAAAGGGTTATCGCTGTATTATTGTAATGCCGAACAATCAATCTCAAGAAAAGTATGATGTGTTGAAGGCCCTAGGAGTCGAGTTGATCACGGCGCCTCCTTGTCCATTCGCGAATGAAAATCATTTTTATCATACAGCGAAAAGAATTGCAGCAGAGCGACCAAATTGTTTTTGGGCGAATCAATTCGAAAACACGGCTAATTTTAGGGCTCATTACCAAACGACAGGTCCCGAAATTTGGCAGCAGATGGATGGAAAGCTCGATGCCTTTATTTCAGCCGTGGGCACAGGCGGAACAATATCTGGCATCTCAAAATTTTTGAAAGAAAAAAATAATTCTATTCATGTGCGGCTGGTGGATCCCTTTGGTTCTGGCTTATTTTCATTTATGAAGACGGGTCAATTGTCTTCAACGGGAAGCTCGATCACTGAGGGCATTGGCATCATGCGGATCACTGCCAATTTCAAGGAAGCAAAAATTGATGATGCAGTCCAAGTCAGCGATGATGACATGCTTTCCATGCTTTATCACTTGGCCGAACATGACGGGCTCTTGGTGGGCACATCGGCAGCTCTCAATGTCTATGCGGCCTATCAGTATGCTCTGGAAAATAAAAACTCTGGAAAAAAGATTGTCACCATTTTATGTGACTCAGCGATAAGATATCAATCCAAAGTCTTCAATGAAAAATTTCTGGCCGAAAAGGGGATTGTTAGGAGAAAGCTTTAATCGATGCAAACTGGCCCCCTAGATTGTTGATGGCGCCTTTTCTACAGCTGCCCTCGGTGTTAACTCGTCTGGCCATCCTGTGCAGCCTTCATCAAGCGCATCGTGCGCTTGATGCCAAAATATACACATAGGCGAGCTGATCAGCAGTTTAAGGGGGCACTGTATAATCAATGTCGCGATCATTGGCCGTGAGTGCTCTTTTTTGTCCATTTAGAAGTTGAGTTTTTCTTAAATAAAAGAGTGATCCTCAATACCTTTTGTTTAATAATTGACCTAGGATCGGGGTTTGGCTTTAAACCTTCGGCGCAGATTTTGCATTTGGGTTTTAAAAGAAAAAATATACACGGATGATAAGAAGAAGTATTTTTTTATTTTTAATATTTTTTTGTCTGAAAAGTGGAGCGACCTCGCCCATCTTGAAATATGTTCTTTGGGACTATGGCGCCATAAAATATTCTATCCCATTAACCAAGTCGGCGCGTTGGTTGAATGACGATGGGGTGGTCAGGGATTTGGAATTTTTTTTTAATGACGATTTGTATTTTAAATTCCTTGCGGGTTTTCGACTCAATCAACAGAACACCAAAGAGGGTGTCTATCTTGGTTGGATATTGCCTAGTGAAGATATGATCGTGTTTCGTAATTTCACACTGCAAGATGAATTCGTAAAGTTAGACCGCAGCGGCTCTGTCGTCGGAACTTTTGGTTTGCTGCAGTCGATGACGACAGAGTACAGTTGTCAAAGCGCATTTTATGACGACACCTATTCAGTGATCACTTTGGGTTTTAGTAATCTTCCTATTGGCATTGCAACCTCGGAAAGCCCCTTTAACACCAAGCCCAGCAGTTTAGTGGACCCCTCACCTCAGATGATTTATTTGCTTTGGAGTTTTACCGCGGACCCCTTGCGTTCTGCTTTACAAAAAAATCAGAAGATCAGTCAACAAAGATTTGCCTCTGAATTTTGGTACATCAAAATGGATTTTGGTATGGGCTTTATGCAAACAACATTAAGTAAAAATCAATTTAATAATCAGGATGACACCGCCGTTGACAGAGGACTTTCACAAAGCCTTTCTCAGGGCCTTTATGCACCGATGTTCATGGAGTTAGGCCTGCATCAAAGTGTTTGGCCTATTTGGGGGCAAGTGCTTGGCAATATCGGTGTCTATGGGCAAACACATGATTTGATCACTCATATTTTGAAACTCTCGACCACTTCAAAAAATATTTATTGGTCCCCCGATGCCAGCATTGAATATGGCCTCAAGGGAAGTTTAAGTATCAAATTTTAAAAATCGGAAATCAGGCTCACGCATCCCTTGGACGAACCTCAAGGACTTCGACATTAAAAAGCAAATTTGAATGGGGTTTGATAAATTTTCCAATTTGTCTCTCCCCATAGCCCAAATGAGCGGGAACAAAAAGTTTTCTCTTGCCGCCCTCTTTCATTCCCATAAGTCCTTGATCCCAGCCCTTAATGACTCGGCCAGAGCCGATCACAAATTGAAAAGGCCGCCCATGATCAAAGGAGGAATCAAATTTTGTTCCATCTTCAAGAAACCCTTCATATTGGCAAATGACTAAAGCCCCTTTGACAATTTCTTGGCCGGTGCCGAGGAGTGTATCCGTAATTTGCAGTTCATTTGTATTCATAATTAATTAAAACAATACATGTAGGGTTTTTGAAAGGGAATAGTTTTTTCATTCCGGTAAAATATCATCAGAAGGCTTCCGAATAAACTCTTTAACAATTGGAGTTGAAACTTCTCCGAAAGAATTCTGACTGATCAGGGTGACTCTATATTTCCCTGGCTTCAAATTTTTAAGCCAGTCTAAAGAAGATGTGGCCTTGATTTTCCTATTTATGGTTTGCCAATTTTCACTTAAGAAATATTGCATTTCAAGCTTTGCGATAATTGAAGTTCCAGGAGCAGATCCAAAGGTCAGAATGTTTTTTGCATTATCAAGGATGACGTTTGTAGGCGGCTCTACGGGAATATTTTGGACCAAAAAAGGTTCCAAAGACTGAAAGGGCTCTGATTCCAATTCGTCTAGAGTTTTGGCTTTGATTCGCACCGAATAAAGCCCCGGTCGGAGTTGCAGCCGAATGCGAGGATTTTTGACCACTGATGAAATCATCACTTTTCCTGTGGCATCAATAATCTCCACCGAATAATTGTGGGCACCATCAACGGGCGCCCAGCTGACGGGGACCGAGGATAGGTAAGTGTTGTTGCCAATTTTTATTTCTTTTTGAGGATGCTCAATGATTTTTATTTTACCTGGCGGAATATCAAAACCTTTCCAGGGAGACCATGGGCTGACCTGATTTTTGTCGTCGGCAACACGGCCATGAATAAGGTATTTTCCCGGATTCATGGAAACTGAAAAGGCAGCATTTTTTGATTTAAGTGGCTGAATTTCACCCTTGTTATTTTTGATTTCGACCTGATAAAGTTTCGCCCCTTCGATCACTTCCCATTCAAAATCAACCTGATTTGCAGCCAAGCTGTGTTCGAATTGGAAGGTTAAAAACAACAGGACAGCAAAAAATTTTAGAGACGTTGCAACGGACTGAGACATCAGCAAATGTCCATGAAAATAAGGAGGCCAGGCCCTTTGTGGGATCATTTTCTGGCAGCTTTTTCAGTGGCTGTTTCTTTCTCCATCAACAGCGAGTTTTTTGCAATTTGAAGTGCAAAGCGATGAGCCTTAGCAGGATCAATTCCATCTCCGTTCAGAGTGTTCATCCACAGCAGAGCTTTTTTAAAATTTTCAGGAGCCGTGGGACCGTAATTTAAAACTTCGGTGATTAAACCTAAACGATCTCTGACATTCAGTTGTGGACCTTTGTTGGTAGTCAAGAAAGTATTTAACTTTTCAAAACTTTCGTAAATTCCCAGGGGAAACTTTTCTTCTTGTTTAATCAGGCTTAGGGTCCACTGCGCGCAGACGGCGATGGGTAAGTCTAGCTTGCTGGCATCGGTACAAAAATTTTGAAACTGCTCGAAGTCTAAGCGAATTTTTTCCCAACGACCGGGCAGGCCCGCGGAAAGTTGTAATGAAACTTTGAAAGCCGTCATAAAATCAAAATTGAATTTAGATTCCAGAAAAAGCCCCTTAAATAGAACCATGAAATTGTCGGTTTTTTGATCCGACATTTTTGAAAAATCTAGAGCTAGATCATAGCTTTTTTTAGTTTCAACCCCTGATTTGTAGAGCATTTCAAAAACCCGGCGAAACCTTCGATCGGCACCATTGCAGCCCTTATTGATTTCAAGAGCGGCATTATAAATCTGCTGCGTAGAAAAAGGCAACTCTTTTTGATCTTTGAGGTAAGACACAGTTTTTTGGAAGACATCAAAGCTACTGCAAGTGTTCCAAACTTCAGGAGCTGAACTTGCAGGTTCATTCGCGACTAATGTTGGGACCGTCGACGAGGTTGAAATTGCGTTTGATTTTATATTGATATTTGGAGAGGTCGGGGGTGCTGCGCCTAAATCAGGTGAGTTGCCTGTTTGGGCAAGAGCAGAGTTTTGATAGAAGAGAGTTATTAAAAAAAATTGTAAAAAAATTTTTCTCATACAACGTCAGTAGCTCCAATTCAAAGCCATGAGCGGTTCCATTTTTTGGGTGAATGTCACGCTAACCAGAGGCGCATAAATTTTTCGCTTATATTCCAGGTGTTTTTCATAGCTAGTGCTGTAGATGTTTGGAAAAAGCATGGGCAGCAAGGATGTTGTTGTTGCAAGCAAACTGTAAACTCGATTGGTGTCCGTGGCATAGGCCGTGATCAATATTCCTGTAGCCAAATTGGTGTACATGGCCAGGCTGTCGATAGTCGATGCTGTTTTGGCAAACTGTTCAAGGGATTCCTCGGCCAATCGTTCGCGATTGAGTTCCGCTCTTTTGTCTTTGCCTTGGACTCGCTTAATCTCGCTCAGGCGAGAGCTCGCCCAATGTTTTCCGCCCATATAGCTTCCCCAGGCAAGCCAACTGGCGCCCACAAAAATTCCGGCGCTGGCGGCAAGGTCGCTGTTTGATTTTTCTGAAACAGAAAGATCGCTTCCTCTGTAATCATGAAGATGTCGAATTCCAGAAAACAAGGTCATAGTGCCTGATGCAAGGACTGTCCATTGCATCACAATTCCACCGCTGTCCTCAAGGGCTGCCAATTGTGCCAGTCTTTCGGTCGCTCTCGGCGTCACTTGCAGTTCAGGATAATCAATATGTGAAAAAAGATTTTCTTCAGAAAAACAAATTGAAGGATGAAGGCCCATTAAAATTACAAAGGTCATGATTTTTTTCATATGACTAATTATAAGTTTTCCAAGTGCATCTTGGCATCGTTTGATTGTTTTTTTGGACTAGAGCACAGTCGAGTTTCAAAGGTGAATAAATTTTTGGCTCGTATTTTTTTCACCGCAATAGAAATGGCCATTTAAAATTGGTGAGATTCGCAATGAAATGTAAAAAAACGGCTTATCTTGATAGACTGCCCTTACAGCAAATCAGGGTTGTCTCGAACTGAATCGGTCAAAATGAGGCGGATCATTGGTTTAGACAGAATTTACAGCTAGATCTATTTTATCTTCTCTAAAAATCCGAGAAGATAGAAGGAGAGGGTTTCATGGCTTTTACCAAATGCACTCATTTTTATAATTATTCCCTAAGCTTAGCGATGCTCTTTCCTTTGGAGTTTGTTCATGCCACTCCGCTTGGAGAACGTTCCCCCGTCGAAGGATCAGTATTGACGTCACCGACGTCCACGGCTCCAGCTTCTAAAAGTCTAGCAACCAATCCAAGTGTTCGGGTTATGGCGAAGACATCTTCCTTGGGTTCAACTTATTCAGTGAAAACAGTGACCAGCGATGTTCGAATGATGAAAGAGTATTTAAATTCTGACGGCGTTGTTTTTGCGGTGTCGTGGAGTGGATTAGGTGCGCCAAATTTTGCTGAAATTTTTGGAAGTTATTATGCTGAATACCAAGCTCAAGTTAAGGCTCGGATTCACGGGAGAAGTCGCAATCGACTTCATCTTGAAGGTGCAAGTCTTGTGGTATCCAATATTGGACATGGCTCATCGATGATGGGGCTTGCCTACGTGCCAAGCTTGCTGCCACCGGGAGTAGCCCCTGAGGACTTACAATGAAGAGATTAATGAATATGCTTAAAAAAGAGGGTCTGACTAATGCAGCCAAGGGTGGATTGCTGAATTTAGTTCTAGTTCTATCTTGTTTGGTTATAGTCCCCGCCTGCAATCAGAATGATGTGGCAAGCAGCTCTGGGCTCGTTGATCCTTTTCCCACGGGGATGGCGGCAGTGGTTCCGTCAATGACGGGGAATAATATTTTGCCAGTCGAGGTTAATACTCTAGGTTATTTGAATGAACCTGTCGTCACATTGACAATTTGCAATCCTGGGACTGCGGGTACGGGGGCTGAGGTTTGTCGGACTATTGATCGGGTCCTATTAGATACTGGTAGCAGCGGCTTGCGTATTTTTGGATCGCTCATATCTGGGTTGACACTGAATCAGATGACAACAGCGGGTGGAAAAAATGTGGCTAAATGTACAAATTACGCCGACGGGACTGCACAGTGGGGTCCCGTTAAATCGGCAGATCTTAAGCTTGGTGGAGAGACTGTTTTTGGGGTGAATGTTCAAGTCATTGATGCGAATTATGCGATCATACCCACGATTCCTGCCAGTGGAAGCACGCCGGCTTCATCAGCCTGCGATGGGGCTGAAAACGATCCAACCCTTGCAGGTTACAATGGAATTTTGGGCGTCGGTGTTTTGGATCGTGATTGCGGCAGTTCCTGCGAGTCAAGTCCAGCTTCTAAGTTATATTTTACCTGTGATAGTTCATCATCCGTTTGCATCTCCGACACTGTTGCATTGGGGTTGCAAGTTCAAAATCCAGTTGCTGCAATGACCGTGTTGTCAACGTCAGACAATATAGATGACAGCAATGGGTCGGCCCTGATTTTGCCAAGTATTCCTTCGACGGGCGCTGCTACGGCCTTGGGTTATTTAGTTTTTGGTGTAGGCACTAGGCCCAATAATACTCCGGGCGCAACAGCAACAGTTTTTAAAACGAATGAAAGTGGCTATTTGACGACCACTTACGCTGGCAGGACATTAAATTCCTTTATTGACAGTGGTTCAAATGGACTTTTTTTTCCCGCGACATCCCAAAATCCAACCTGTTCTAACTGGTTTTGCCCAACAAAGGCATTGAATTTAACTGCGACTCAGGTGGCCTACACGGGTGGTTCAACAAAAGCCGTATCCTTCCAGATAATAAATGCGGAACAAGTTTTTGTAAGTCAAAACTATGCTTATTCAAATTTGGGAGGAGAGATGCTGACGGCGACCTTCGATTGGGGCTTGCCTTTCTTTTTTGGCAGAACCATTTACACAGGAATCAAAGGCAAAAGTGCAACAATAAATGGAGTAGATACAGGCACGACGTGGCCTTATTATGCCTATTAATTGGGCCTTTTCTGAATTATTTAATCCTAAGATAATTGAATTTGAGAGCCGACTTCTTAGGAAGGCTTTTGGGTGCAGCAATAATTTTTTCTTTCATTTGCATTGTTTAAGTGTCTGGAATTGCTAAGAAAAATAAACTTCCGGGGTTTTTAATAAAGTTATTTGCAGAAGGACTCAAGCTAAGCCCTTAAAAAGCTTGATTTTCTGCTTCCTTCGACCTAAAACAGTGAGTCCATTAATAGCACTGTCTAAGGCAATGACTAAGAGCTTTCCCCCTCGGGATAGACGCCTTACCGGTAGAAGGTAACTATTATGAAAATGCGCACACATTCTGGCGCTAAGAAACGTTTGAAAGTTCTTTCAAGCGGAAAAGTTAAGAAAAAAAGCACACGCATGCGTCATTTGAACTCACACATGAGCTCTAAGACTAAACGACAACTTGGTAAAACATCCTACGTAGAAGATGCAAATCTGCTGCAAGTAAGACGTTGCTTGGTATTCTAGTTTATTATTAAGTTCTAAAATAAATTCTCATATCCTTCTGATTGTTTCAGCAGGATTGTTTAATTGTCTGAGGTAGAAAATGGCTCGTGTAAAAAGTGGTAAAACAAATCGTGCTCGTCATAAAAAAGTTCTAAAAAGAGCAAAAGGTTATTATGCAGCGGGCAGCCGTTCATATATCCATGCGGTAGAAAAAAATGACCGTGCAATGGCTTATGCGTATCGCGATCGCAAAGCTAAAAAACGTGATTTCCGTACTTTGTGGAATCAACGTATCAATGCAGCGGCTCGTTTGAATGGGACTACATATTCTCGTTTGATTGGTGGCTTGATTAAAGCTGGCATCCAAGTAGACAGAAAAGTATTGTCTAACTTGGCTATTACAGATGCAGCGGGCTTCACAGCTCTTTGCAAACACGCTTTGGCTTAGGCTTAAGCCCGTAAGAGGAGCTAGCGGGCCTATGTCAGAATTCAAAAAAGAATCCATAAATAATCCCAGAACAAAACTGATTGCTGAAATTGATGTTGAATCAGAATCTAGCACTCAGTTTGAAGCAAGAAAGCGCGATCATATACGGATTGCGCTCGATAAAAGGTCACAGACCTTTGGGCAAAGTGGTTTGGATTCTGTTGAATTGATTCATGAGGCTCTCCCTGATTTAGATTTTAAAGAGGTCGATATTTCGACCTCTTTCTTTTTTGGCAGATCATTGCCAGTTCAATTGTCATCTCCGCTTTTTATTTCATCGATGACCGCAGGTCATAAAAATGGTCAGCAAATTAATGAAGCTTTGGCTCGTCTGAGTGATCGTCGTCAGATCTTAATGGGCGTGGGGTCACAGCGTCGTGAATTGGATGATTCGAGTGTTTCTAAAGAGTGGACTCAGGTGCGCAAACAGGCCCCTCGGGCACTCCTTATTGGAAACATTGGGATCACTCAATTGATTAAAGCCCCGCTGGCAAAGATATTAAAATTGCTCGAAGCCACACAGGCCTTGGGATTGTTTGTTCATGTCAACTCATTGCAAGAAGTCTTGCAGCCAGAAGGCACGCCCTCCTTTAAAGACAGTCTTCGGGCGATTTCAGATTTAGTTAAGTCTGTGGGGATGCCTGTTATTGTGAAGGAAGTGGGTTGTGGATTTTCCGAGCAAACATTGAAGCGACTTCAAGCCACGGGTGTTTTCGCGGTGGACCTTGCCGGAAAAGGTGGAACTCATTGGGGGCGAGTTGAAGGCTATCGCTCGCAGCCTGAAGAGTTATCTTATCAGATTGCACAAACTTTTCAAAATTGGGGTGTCAGCACCCTGCAATCCATGCTGAATGCAAGGGCTGCTCAGGTTTCCTATGAAGTTTGGGCTTCTGGTGGAGTGCGCACTGGGTTGGATGTCGGAAAGTTGCTCGCTCTGGGAGCCAAAAAAGTGGGGCTTGCAAAACCTTTTCTTGAGGCGATAATACAAAATGATCAAGTCTTTGCTGCGGACAAAGCCGATGAGCAGCTAGAAATTTTATTGAATAGACTTGAAGCTGAATTGAAAATTACAATGTTTTGCACGGGTTCAGAAAAGCTTCAGGATCTCAATATGACGAAGGTGAATTTATGAAAAAGCAACTTCAGGACATCTTTAAAGGTTTTTCAAAATTGTCTCGTGAAGATCGCTTAAAAGCCTTGAAAGATGTGGGTGTCCTCCAGGAATCTGATCTGGAGTATCTTGCTAAGGGCGGATTGCGAGACACCTCGCTCGGCGAAAAATTCATCGAAAATGTGATTGGTTATTTTCAAATGCCTTTGGGTGTTGCTACAAACTTTCGAATTGATGGCAAAGATTATGCGATTCCAATGGCTGTCGAGGAAACTTCGATTGTTGCTGCCGTTTGTAAAAGTGCAAAATGGATACGTGAATCAGGTTCCATCACCACTGAAGTTATTGGGAATGAAATCATTGGCCAGATTCAATGTGCTAAAATCAAAGACTATGCTGATTTTGAAAAAAAGATTCTTTTGCAAAAAAAATATCTGATTGAAGTTTCAAATCGTGAAGTGGCCTTTGGATTGGTTCGTCGCGGGGGAGGCGTGCGTGATATTCACGTTCGTCGTGTTCCCCGAGGTGATGGCACAGATATGGCTGTGATTCATGTGCTGATGGATCCCTGTGATGCGATGGGTGCTAATATCATGAATCAAGTTTGTGAATTCCTGAAAGAGCCCATCGAGCAGATCACTGGGGAAAAGGTCACAATGTGCATTTTATCAAATCTAGTGGATACGAAAATCACTAGAGCGGTTGTGCACATCAATAAAATTGATCCAGATTTAGCAGAAAAAATCGAGGAAGCTTCGTTGTTTGCAAAACAAGATCCTTATCGTGCAGCCACAAATAACAAAGGTGTTCTCAACGGCATTGATCCGATTCTGGTGGCGACAGGAAATGACTGGCGTGCCGTCGAAGCCGGGATTCATGCCTATGCTTGCCGCGATGGTCAGTACCGTTCTATCACTCGCTGGTACCGCGATCAAGGAGGCCTCACAGGAGTCTTTGAGGCGCCGCTGGTAGTTGGAACTGTAGGTGGTGTAACAGCGCTTCATCCTACGGCAATGATGTGTATGAAGATGATCGGTGCAAACTCAGCCAATGAACTTTCAAGAGTCGCCGCAGCCGTCGGGCTGGTACAGAATTTAGGAGCTTTAAAAGCCCTAACAACTGTCGGAATTATCGAAGGTCATATGAAACTGCACACTAAAAATTTGGCTTTGGGTGCTGGTGCTGAAGAAACTGAAATTCCCATGGTGCAAAAAAAATTAGAAGAAATTTTATCGATTCGAAAAAGAATTTCATTAAGTAATGCTATTGATGTCTTGAAAGAACTCCGTGCGAATAAAACTTCGGCTTCGTCGGTTCATCACTCATCCTAGCAAGGGCTTTACTATAAGTCCTAAAAATTTCACATTATAGTACAAATATGTTGGAGCTCACTTGGCAGTCCTTTTTACTATACCAGGCAAAACTTTTTTATTAGGTGAGTACTTGGCTCTTCAAGGAGGGCCCACTTTGGTGGCTCTCACTGAACCCTGTTTTCAGATCTCAGCGCAATTGGGATCAGGAAAAACAGAGAATATCCATTCAGATTCACCGGCTGGCAAATTTATCACTGATAAATACGAATTTTTTAAAAAATACGATTTAAATTTTCAGGATCCCTTTGCTGGAAAGGGTGGCTTTGGGGCCTCAACAGCTCAGTTTCTGGCGGTGTATTCATTATGGCTTCATAAGGATGTGCACCAACATGAAATGGAAAAATTATTTGATTATAAGCATCTTCTAGAGGCCTACGTCCAAGTGGCCTGGGACGGAACAGGTTTACCGCCGAGTGGAGCTGACTTGATTGCTCAGCTGAAGGGCTCGCTCACATTTTTTGAAAAAAGAATCAGTTTCTTATCAGTTTCAAGTTGGCCATTTATGGATCTTGAGTTTTATTTAATTCACACGGGCCATAAAATTGCGACTCATGAGCATCTGCGAACTTTGCAGACCTTTGATGCTTCGGAATTAGAAAAGAGCTACAACTTAGCTAAGCGATCCTTTGAAACTCAGCAAAGCGAATTGTTTATTGAGGCCGTGAATTCTTACGCGTTAAATTTAAAAGTTCTTGGTTTCACCTGTGAGAATTCATTAAGAATTTTGAAAGACCTCAAAGGCCTTGACGGCGTTAAAGCCGCTAAGGGTTGTGGGGCTTTGGGATCTGATGTTTTGCTTGCCGTTGTCACCCGCGGAGAATCTTCAAGCTTAAAAAAATATTGCCAAGACCATCAACTTGATATTATTGCCTCTCACAAAGATATTTCGTCAGGATTGCAAATGCGCATGAAGGAGAATCTATGAATCCCGTTCTGGTTTCAGCACCAAGCAATATTGCTTTGATCAAATACATGGGGAAAATCGAAGGTTCTGGAAATAAACCAACGAACAGCTCTTTGTCTTACACTTTGGAAAACTTAAAAACTTTTGTGCGCTTAACTCAAATTGATCAGGGTGAAGATCAGTGGAAGCCCCTTGTGCGACCGGACCTTGAACATTTAGATCTTTCTGAAAGAGGAAAACTTCGCTTTTTAAAGCATTTTTCAAATCTCAAAGAGAAGTGGAATATAAACGCCACATTTCTTATTGAATCGGCCAACAATTTCCCCTCAGATTGTGGTTTAGCAAGCTCAGCTTCAAGCTTTGCAGCTTTGACTCTGGCTGCAGCTGAAGTGTTTCAAAATATGAATCCTCAGATTTGGGGGACAGATAAAAAAACTTTATCGGAGTTATCCAGGCAGGGATCAGGATCCTCTTGTCGTTCATTGTTTGGACCATGGGCTTTGTGGCAACATGAATATGCTGAGCCGATGGGCTTGGAGCTGACAGACATGCATCATATTGTTGTTGTGGTCGAGGACTCTAAAAAACAAATATCAAGCTCTGAAGCTCATAAGCTTGTCACCACAAGTCCACGTTTTGAAGGACGCCCAGAACGAGCAGAAATTAGACTTAAAGATCTAGTCAATGCGCTCAGATTTAATGACTGGCACCTAGCCCGGCAAATTGTGTGGGATGAGTTTGTTGATATGCACCGACTTTTTGAAACCAGCACACCGTCTTTTTCCTATATGACTGCAGACTCGAAGCAAGTTCTTGAGGATTGTCAAAATTTTTGGACCAAATGGCAAGATGGCCCCCTTGTCACCATGGATGCTGGGGCAAATGTGCACATGCTATTTAGACAGGATCAAAAAAAGTCCTTTGCCGATTACCGAGAACATTTCGCTGCAAAATATAAAGTCTTGGCCTTTGAAGGTGTGAAGCACGATGTCCATTGATATTTCTGGTGATTTTTCTTGTAGATCCTACGGCAAATGGATTTTAGCTGGAGAGCACGCCGTCCTGCGCGGAGTGCCGGCCTTAGTCTTTCCAATTCGTTCACGATTTTTGGATTTGCGTTTTATTCAATCCCCAGGGGCACTTGAATTAAATTTAGCTGGCGATCACGGCTCTGAATTGCAGCTGCTATTTTGGGGAGTCCTTGAAAAAGCCTGTGAGATGAAAAACATTCCTCGTTCTGATTTACAAGGGAAGGTCCTCATCACATCGTCAATTCCCGTCGGTGCTGGAATGGGAGCTTCTGCAGCTCTCTGTGTGGCAGTGACCCGCTGGCTGGGCTTTTTGGGGCATTTTGCTGAATTTGAATATTATGAATTTGCTCGGTCGTTGGAAAATTTATTTCACGGTGAAAGCAGTGGTGTTGATATAGCGGTCGCTCTTTCTGGTGAGGGGTTGCGTTTTATCAGAGACGGTGCGCGATTGCCATTGAACACCTCTTGGCAGCCGCATTGGTATATATCCTATACCGGTGAGCGTGGTGTGACCGTGGATGCTGTTCGTAAGGTTAAAGACCTGATCGCTCGGGATCCCGGTTTAGGTGCTGGAATTGATCAGCAAATGTCACAGGCTGTGGCCCTAGCTGAAAGCTCATTGATCGACAGCCATTTCTCGAATTCACCTGCTGAAAGATTAAAAATCTTGGCTGAGGCCATCAACCTTGCTGGTCAATGTTTTGAAAAGTGGAATTTGAATGAAGGACTGACCGCGCGACATATACAGTGGCTTAGAGATCAAGGTGCCTTGGCCGTTAAGCCCACCGGATCTGGAGGTGGAGGCTATGTTTTATCCTTGTGGGAAACGCCTCCAGCAGAGAGTCTTCTGGAGACATTGATTCCCTGTTAAGGGGTCTTCAAAGTGGCCTCTTAAATTGTTGATAGCACAACTTTTTTTACAGCTGCTCTCGGTTTCAGATCGTCTGGCCATCCTGTGCAGCCTTCCTCAAGCGCATCGTGCGCTTGAGGCCAAAATATAAACACAGGCTGCACTGATCAACAATTTAAGTGGCCCGTTTAAGAGGCATTCCTGTAGATTTCAATTCAAAAGGCTTTTGCCTACAAATGAAAGTTTTTTCCATTTCCTGTTTTTGGCTGTATTTTACAAAGGCCTGCCTCAAGTGGTCTTTGGAAAATTTCCGTTGCACCTTGTGGAACCATACTGTTGCGAGGATACACTGCATATCCCCCCTGAGGAAGAGCCACGATCATATCGTTGATGAACACTCGGTTTAAATAGGTCGCCATTTTGATCGGATCAAAAGGAACCATCACTCGGCCAGCTGCCGATGTTTCCACGAGCACTCCGCCTTTAGCGATAACCTCACGGAGAAACTCTGGAGGAGGATTTATATTCATATCGACAAAGCAGCCTGGGCCGGTTGGCCAAAACCCTAAGAAATTAAGACTCAGTCCGCGCTGATCTGAATCCTCAACTTGAAGGTTTACAGCCTTGATTAATTCTTTTCGAGTCAGTTTTGGATCTTCCGATTTTAACAGACCAAGGCCCGCTGCAACTATCGCAGCTGAATTAGAACTCCCCCTAAATTCAGTGTCATCGGAGAGCTTAATCGATGAAGGAGATAAAAGATCTGGTTTTCCCAAAGTGAGCGAAGATGAAGATCGATCTGAATCAGATGCGCCAACAGTGATCGCAGTTTTATTGTCCGCGGGGTTAAGGATTGTCTCATCCTTAGAGTGTGATGGCATGACGATGCTATCGCCGTCGATTGTGATGCGAAGACGGTCTTGATCCTCAAAGTTTTTTGAGCGATTTTTTACGCGTATTAAATAGGTCCCTTTTTTTAATTCAGCAGAGATGATCTCGCGCGGATATTTAGAATAACCGGGGCGATTTTCTTTGGCGTCGTTGGATTGCTTTAAAGAGCTTGTTTCCACAATATTTAATAAATCATCCGTCAGGGCTAAATCGAGATCCTTATTTGTGCCTAGCTCGACATCATCTTTAAAATCATTCCAAGAAAGAACAATTTTGACAGGACATTTGTCTTTTTTGCTTTCACAGCGAATAGTTAAGCCCTTGTTTTGGTCGGGAAGCTGAACCCAATCGTCAGTGATTGTTTTTATGGCCGAGTTGTAAGAAGTCAGCGCAAAGTTTCCTGCAGCATTGACCCATGTGATGCCGCTGCTAGTGGCGCGATTGACTTGATTGTTGATAAAGCCAGCGCCATCGTGGTTTCCACCATATTCCCAAACCTCAGAATAAAGAACAAGATCAAATTGGTTGGCAATAAGGTCATCAACGGCGGCTTTGAAATTTGAAAAGCCAAAAACATTATAGAGTGTGAGTTCAGGGATCCACTGCTTTGATTTAAGATCGTCAGTCATCATTGAAGTCAGGATTTGAGCCATACGAAGACCGTGCTCAACTTTAATATTATCTGGATTGGTTACAGGACCGGGAAAGTAGTGAGTGTTGGCGGGAAGAGAATTTCCAATTTCTTTTTCATAGCCGTAAAATCCCTTATCAAGAACGGCGACTTTGAGCCGCCTTCCTGAATTTTCGCGAGAATAAAATTTTGAAAAGCCCAATGATTTTTTAATCTCACTCATGTTTTCAAAGGGTGAAGACCCATAGACCACACAACATGACAAAAACACATTCAACCACAGGATACTTTTCATCTCTATTACCTCGCAAAATGACTATTTCTAGTCATCTGCTACTACAAAATCGTGGGCTTACCAACGATAATAAGAGTAGTAGTAATAGTTATAATAGTTGTAGTTGTATGAATAGCACGGAGTGTACCAAGATCCATACCAGTACATGTTGTAGCTGTAATAGGGGCTGTAGCCGCCGTAGAAATACCAGCTAGAAGCTCCGCCATCTTGATCGAGTTCTTTTTTAAGGTTTGCAGCAGGAACTTCTTTGAATGAACCGTCTTGAACCAAGGCTTTGGCTTCGGAATCATTTGCAACAACTTGTTGGCTTGTAAGGACTGAAGTTTGATTGCTTCGGCTGTCAACACGAATGACGACAGTGCCATTCATAGATTGATTTGTGATAGATGACTCGTTATCAAGTTCACCTGCGAAAGCAAACGCACCTGTATTTAGAGTCAGAATTGCTGTCAAAAGCAAAAGTTTCATGGGACCTCCTATATTTATTTTCCCTCCTTGTTATTCTTTGCGAGAGGGTTGTCACCTGAAAAAAAATTGTATTTCAGATGTCTCTAAGACTTGATGACGCAAAATACCTAAGCAGAGTGCTGACTTGTTCAATGAAACCAATTGGATATTCAAATTCTGACAAAAAAACGAAATTTAGCGCAATGCGATAAATGAACCTGTTTTGATAGCCTGCGGTCGTTTTAAAATTGAGTGCGGACCTGCTTGTGGGTGTTTTTCTCTGGGCGCTTGCTAACTCCAAATTAGGAAGCTAACCTTTTCCAGGTGTATACAATTTGTGAGGGGATCCGCGCTATGAAATTTGGAATGATTATATTGGGCCTATTGGCTTGGGCAAATTTAGCAGTCTCAGAAGTGGGCGACCCCACTTTTTCTCAGCGAGTGACCGTGCAAGTTCACCGAGAGTTTCAAAGTCAACTGATTGACTTGAATTCGCTGGTCAATGATTCCACTTATAAGAACTATGAAGTTGAGGGCGTTGAAGTTGTAGGAAGGCCATACACCAGTAAAACGAAACTCACCCTTTGGATAAACAGCAAAGTCGAAAATACCGAATGGATGTCTAAGGAGGACTTCACACCCCTTCATGCAAAAAGTGGTAAGATCATAGGAAAAAACATTCACGCATTGCAGATTTATATCAGTTCAATGGCCTTTGTGGATGAGGTCCGAGTTCTGCTGCGAAAATAGAAATCTGCTAGGGACATGACGAACTTGCCTTATAAAAAAACGGGAATCAATGCCGCCTGTTTGTAAAATTTATCGACAATAAAATCGAATCTTAAGCTTTTGTCTGGACCCGCCGAAAGTCCGGGTGAGGTGCTTATGAGAGTGAAGTTCATTTTTAAAACGATGTTGGCTTTGAGTATATGGATAGCATCTGCCCCTTCGTTGGCTCAGTCGATCATTTTTGATCCCAATGAAAAAGAATTAAATCTGCCCTTTAAATACAACAATGGCAAATTTGAAGTGAATTTCAGTTTTTCTAACCTCAATAATTTTGAACACATTCGATTGATTGCCCAATGTGAGGTCAGTCTCAATGTGAGAGGTGAGCCGAAGGACACGGCCATTTCCGTATTTAAAAACTCAAACAATAAATATGCTAAAGTTTTGACAACAACGAATGGTGTTAAGAAACTTGAAAAATATCATTTTGTGGTCAGTGAAACAATCAGTAAAACTTCCTTGGGAAGTTATGGAACCGTTCTGGAGGCTCTTCAATTTCTTGGAATAACTCAAGTGGATTCGTTGAAAATTTTTATAGTTGATCCCGATGTTAGAAAAATTAAAAATTTGATATTTGTTTACGATCAGGACGGTGAAATCATAGATCGAACGGTGTTCATCGAAAATCATTGGGTGCGGTGCAAATAGAAGTCCACTTGAAAATTAACCTTTCAAAAGTTTTTTGAGATTTGTCACCGCAAGTCCAAATAATCGAAAAATGGGGCGAGTTTACTTAGGCTCCGACTTCCCATCGTGAGGCATAGCCCACTCTTTATCCATCATCGGCCCCCTTTTCTTGCCCATTCCCATGCCCATCATGCATCGGTCTCCCATGGTGCAGTTTTTTTTCATTTCATCATGGCATTCAGCTATGGTTTTACTTGAGCGAAGGCAGAGAGCGGCTTTTTCATGCATGGTTGCCATTTGAGCTCTTTCTTCGGCGGTAGGCTCTTTTGAATTTGGCTTCACAGATTTATTCACAGCAAAACTAGAAAAACTGAAACAAACACTTAAACAAGCCAAGATAAAAAACTTTGAAAATATTGAATTCATGTTCACTCCTAAAAGTTAGGGATTCTTTTTATTTAATGCATTTTTGAAAATCAAACCTCGGATAAAAAAATCTATAAAATTCAGATGTCTTTCAGCGAAAACTTAATTGGTGATCTTTCGTCACAGTTTTAAAAACCTCCCGGCCAAGTGTCAGGCATGTCCAATTTGTTGACGGTAGCGTGGAGTGATTTTAAGGCCGTGGTTTTATCTACAAAGACAAAAGCATCATATCTTTGCGCAGGAATAGTCGGGACATAATTGTGTCCTTTGTCTTCATAGTGAGGACTGTAAACGACGCCCACCGCACGATGGCCATAGCGTCTTTTGCCAAGCACACCTTGTTGTGCTGAGCGATCAAAGATTGTATAAAATCTATTGGTGGCCAGATTCTTTGCGACTTTGTGGCAATAAAAATCATACGAGGATTCTAAGGCCGGAGGCAGATTCATGACTTGCTCAGGAGCACCCCAAGCCGGGCCTGCTAACACTTGCCCTTCATAGCTGCCAAAACCCACGAGGGATACGTTGTCTACGCCAAAGCGCTCCCTGGCTAAGCCGCCAAGGTTGACATAGCCTTCTTCGTTCATGTCAGTGGCGTGGTAATCACCAATATGACTGTTGTGTGCCCACACAATGCATTTACTCAGAGAGCCTTTTTTTCGTAGTAAAGTGTCTAGAGTTTCTAGCATGTGATTGTCTCTGACATTCCAAGATTCAGGGCCACCGAAAAGCATTGTGCGGTAATACTGTTCGGCATTGGCAACGATCCGCGCATTTTGTTGGGCATTGAACAGATCTTCATCTTGGGTGGCGAGTTCGCTCATGCGAAGTCTTAAGATTCGCTTGAGGCTGATTAAGACTTCCTGGCGGCAGCCTTCCGGGAATTTCACCAAGTGCCGGGCATAGGCTTTCTCATTGCGGTTGAAGGGATCAAAACAGGCGTATTGCTCTTTGAGTGCTTGTGCCAATTGGGGATCTAATTTTTCCGCGAAGGCTTTGACATAGTCCATGGATTCAAAAAGGGAGTAAACATCCAGTCCATAGAAGCCAACTTTGAAATTTTTAAGCCACTCAATCAAGGCTGGTGTCTCTTCGTTAGCCCACATCCAAGTGGGCCAGCGTTTGAACTCTCTCAAGGTCTCAGCCGCACTGTTGCCCTGGTCTTTTAATATATAATCATTTATTTTTTGACAGTCTGGCCAATCGCCTTCGACGGCGATAAAGCTAAAGCCCTGCTCCTTGATCAGTCTTTCTGAAATATAGCGACGAATGCTATAAAATTCTTTGGTCCCGTGCGTGGCCTCGCCCAACATGACAATTCGAGAATGGGCTATTTTTTGAATCAGCTGATCCCAGCTGTGTTCATTGTCAATGACGTGAGAGCGTTTTTCGAGTTCATCAACAATAATTTCTTTGGGTTGTTTCTTGAGTAAATTTTTTGGCAAATGCTCTTCAAGCCACTCTGAGGTGTACTCGACGACCGCTTCCAAGGTGCCTGGCTCTTCGAACAAATGGGTCGCATGTGGAATTAAAACCATTTTGCAATTGGCTATTTTGTTTTTAATCTTTTCATTGAGAACAATGGTGGGACCATCTTCTTCTCCAACGATCAGCAATGTGGCGGCAGTCACTTTTTTCAGATGGGGTTCAGTCAAGTCAGGACGACCGCCACGACTGATGACCGCATAAATAGGATGCGTTGTTTGAGCTGCGGCCATCAAGGCCGCACCAGCGCCGGTGCTTGCCCCTAAATAGGCTATGGGCAATGGGTTCTCTTCAAAGTTTTTACAGACCCAATCCGTGGCGGCGATAAGCCTTTTTGAAAGCAATTCAATATCAAAAACATTTTTTCGATCAAGGGATTCATTTTCAGTCAATAAATCAAAGAGCAATGTTCCATAGCCAATTTTATTCAGTTCGCGGGCAATAAATTGGTTCCTTGGACTTAATCTGCTGCTGCCACTTCCATGGGCGAAAAGGACAATGGCCTTCATGTTTTCAGTTTGGGTGAAGCTGCCTTTGAGTTTGGCCTCACCACAGCGAATTGCGACTTCATCCGAGAGGCCGTGGGATTTGAGGTAACTCATTTCACGCAGCAATTCGATCACTTCTTCGTCAGCCACTTGGTTGAAAGTGTCATACCATAAACCCACGGCTCTAAAATTTTCAGGAGCTTGCAGACAAATCACTTCGTCAGAGGCGGCTTGCAGTTTATAAATAGTGTCGCGAGCTCCGACCGGGGAAGCTATAATGATTTTTGCGGGTTTTTTTTCACGCAAGAACTGAATGGCTGAAAAAAGAGTTGCTCCTGTGGCAATACCATCATCGACGATAATCACAACTTTATCTTTGATCGGAAGCGGCTCAGCGCTGCCTCTGAAGCGATGAAGCTGTTCGCGAATTTCTTTTATTTTAATTTGTGCCGTCTTATTAAGAACATTGCGATCAATGTGTTCAGCCTTGATCAGGGCTTCGTTGAAAAGGGGTTTTGAATCTTCACTGACTGCGCCCACAGCAAATTCAGGGTTGCCAGGACTGCCAATTTTTTTGACCATCAAAATATCGAGGGGGGCTTTGAGTTTTTTTGCAACTTCAAAGGCAACAGGCACTCCACCGCGAGGGATGGCAAGAATAATTGGGTTTTGATCCTTGAATTTCAAAAGTCTTTCGCCAAGGAGCTGTCCCGCTTGTTGTCTATTTGTGAATGACTTCATTTAAAAACCTCTGTGAATTGTTGTTAGGTTCTTAAAGGCTAAAATTTTTTAACTTTACTGACAATAAAGCTTGCCGAAGCCTGGTAACACACAGAAAAAATAAGGGGTTCATGTCAATGCTCAGGGTTCATAGCGGGGGCGCGGCCGAGCCTCAACTGCTGCAAGCTTGTGGCGGCATTAATTGCTATTGTTTTTTACTAAAGTTCCCTGAAAAATTTGATCCCCGGGAAAGAGAATGACAGTCTCATTTTCCTTTAGGGTGTCCGATTCTTTGTTTTTTTCTTCAACCACGGCCTCAGTGTCATTTCGCTTTAAGATCTGAATTTTTTTTAAATCAGCTCGGTTTTTTTTAAGGGTATAGACCGTCCATTGATTATTTGTTTTGAAAATGCTGCCAATGGGAATTTTAAGTACCTTTTTTTCAGCGTCTAAAAGAATGGACAGCTCAACATGGTAGGTGTCACCAAGAAGTTGCCGTTGTGGATTGATGATTTGGATATAGACCAAGGTTTTTTCTTCTTCAACACCAAGGGCGGAGAGTTTCACAAAGCCCGCGCGACTGACTTGCTTAACTGTTCCACTTTGTATCAATTCATTACCAAGTCCATATATTTTAACCGGAGCATTAAGGGGAATTCGAATCGCATCAGTGGTGAGGATTTCGGATTCAACTTGCAAGTCTTCAGGGTTGATGATGTCAATCAGGGGGTCACCTCGATTGATGGGTCCAGCTGATTCGCGGTAAACCTTTGAAATGATTCCTGTGATCGGACTTTTTATGGCTTCGCGCTGATCCCAAACGAGATCAGTTATTTTTTGTCCCTTCTTAATTTCTTCTCCAACCTTGAGGTCCACGCGTCCTGAGTCACCGTTGGCTCTAGCTAAAACAGACACCTTTTTTTTGGCTTTGATAATTCCGTCAGCGCGGAGATTTTCCTCAAAATCTCCGCGCACGATTTTTGCTGTCTCGACTTCGATGGGCTTTTCTTTAAATAAAAGCCAGAGGCCAAAAGCCAGGCTGCAACCAAGGAATGCATAGATAATATTAGAGATTTTAAAGAGCGTCTTTTTCATCTAATTTACTCCCGGGCTTTTAAGGCAGCAGTGAGATCGAGGTGTTTTATTTTTCTGAACAGGTAAAAGCCAGTTAAAAAATAAATTGTTACAATCACTGTGACTGCCATGGCATAAGTTGTATTTTCAATGACTAACGGGAAACTAAAAATATCTGTATGAATCCATTTTGTGCTGAGATAGGACAGTCCATAACCGATCAGCAGACCTGGAATCAGGGCCAGAATAATTTCTATGCCCATCTCCGTGTGTAAAACTTCAAAGACTTCGATTAAATCATAGCCCATGATTTTTAGGCTTGCGAGTTCCCAGGATCTTTCCGACAAGCTGATCCGCGCCATATTAAAGAGGACTGCACCCGAAATCGCACTGGCAAAGCCGATCAGGATCAGGGTGAATGTAAAAATCATTCCAGAGAGTGTTTTTGTGAAACTTTCATAGGCCAATTTTTTGATACTGATTGAGGCAATTTCAGGCATTTCTTTGAGTTTCAAATACAGCTGCGTCGATTTGTCAGCGTCCATTTTTATGGAGGCAGAGGTGAAGGTTGGATTTTCGCGAAGCCAGTTGTGCAGATCACTTTTATTGGCATAGATGGCAGAGCCTACAAATTCATCGACGAAACCTGCAACCTGGACTGAAAAAGGAGGACTTGTTTTATCAAGAACTTCTAAGGAAATTTCATCACCAGCTTTGATATGAAATTTTTTTGAAAAAAATTGTCCCAGCAGGACCTGTCCCAAAGGAACCTTGATGTTTTTTCCAGCGTTTTCAAGGACCCTGCGCAGATTTGAATTGGGATTGTTAGCACTTTCTAATGTTGGAATTGATGTCATGATGGTGTCTTTGGAAAAGTTTTTGAATTTTAATTTCAGTGCGGCAGATCGTGAACCCTGAACCAAATAGACTCCGTCCATTTTTTCAAGCAGGGAGAGCGCTTCTTGTTTTCTTGGATGCAGAAATTGCACCTCCAGATCTTCACGGTGCAGCTTACGAAATTGCTGATCAATCATATTGTCCATGATGTCAGACCAAAAGCTGCCATTGATGAGGATGGCCGTTGCAGCTGAAATTCCTGCGATGGAAAAAAAAGATCTCCAGGGTTTAGCTAAGATATTTCGAAAGATCATTTTCACTTGGACCCGCATTCCTTTAAATATTCTTTTTTTAATAAAATAGGTATTTATCGGAGTTGGCGGACGCATGGCTTCTGCCGGATTTAGGGAAAAGACCTGCAGCAAGGCTGTGGATGATGCAAGCCAGCTGGGCAATACACCTCCCAAAATGCCAATCCATACGGCTTCTGCAGAAAGTGAAAAATCAATACTGGGAAAACGAAAATAGCGTTCATACAAATAGGCATACCACTGACCAATGCCCCAGGCGCAGATGTTGGCGGGAATAATTCCCACAAGCAGAATAATTGTGACAAGCTTCCAATAATAAAGGACGAGAGCCTCAGAGGTGTAGCCAATAGATTTCAAAGTGGCTATTTGCGGTCTTTGCAGTCCAATCAGTCGACTCAAAACTGTGTGCAAGATAAAGGCCGCAACCAGAATAAAAATTCCAGGGACAATGGTCGACATTGATTTTTGCTGGCGAATTTCGTCTTGAACAAAAAGATGGCTCAGTTGTTGGCTGCGATCGTAAGCGCCCAAGCCTCCGTATTTTGAGATGAGTGTGTTCATTTGGTTTTTCAGAGTTTCAATAGAGGCGTGACGAGCGACTTTTATAACTAAATTGTTAATGGCTCCTTGCATGTTAGAAAGTCTCTCAAGGTCAGCGAAAGGCATCCAGAGAACTCCAAAGTGAAGGTCGTCGGGGAAAGAAGAGAGGGGACTCAGGGCGTAGACGTATTCGGGGGAGATGCCAATTCCAGAAACGGTCACGATGCTTTTTAGGCCCTTAATCGTCAAAAAGAAGTGATCACCGGCCTTCATATGATGAGCTTTAGCAAAGCTTTCATGAACGAGGGCTTCGAGGTTTTTGCCACGCTCGGGGAAGCGGCCTTGACGTATATAGATCTTATTTAGAAGTTGATTGGAACTCCAAGAGATCACGCGGCCTAAGGCGGGTTCAGCTTGCCCGGGCAGATCCAGCAGCGCATCTTGAAGGATTCGGCCTTCCGCTATTTCTGTGAGAGGAAGTTTCTGGATTTCATGCAGCACTGAAAGAGGAGACCTAACAAAGACGGCAAAAATATCAGCAAATCTGTATTTCTCATAATAAATGTTTTTTGCTCTTTCCAGGGAAAGATACGAACTCCATGAGGCCACCAAAACAGCAACACCGCAAGCAATCAGTACAGCCATAGTAAAAATTTGCATTCTTAAAGTTGAAAGATCACGAATGAGTTTTCGCGAAAGTGCTTTCACCAGAAAACCTCAGAGATCGGAATTTTTTGTGAATTGATTTGTTCTTTAATGATTTGACCATCTCTGAGATAAATCACGCGATCAGCGATCCCTGCAATGGCTGAGTTGTGGGTGATCACAACCACAAGGGTGTGCAGTTCTTCATGAACTTTTTTAATGGCCTCCAGAACAAGTTGCCCCGTTTTTAAGTCAAGGGCTCCCGTGGGCTCATCACAGAGCAGAATTTCTGGACGCTTGACAATGGCTCGAGCAATGGCCACGCGCTGTTGTTCACCGCCCGAGAGTTGGGAAGGGAAAAAGTCTTTGCGCTCAGACAGGCCCACAAGGTTTAGGGCCTCTGTGCTGGTCATTGGATTTTCAGCAATGTCTGTGACAAGGTCGATGTTTTCAACAGCGGTGAGATTAGGGATGAGATTATAAAATTGAAAAACAAAGCCAACATGTTCGCGGCGAAAGCGTGTCAATTCACGAGGAGAGGCCGCGGACAGAACATGGTCTTTGTAATTCAAGGTGCCAGAGGTGGGCGTGTCCAGTCCACCCAATATATTGACCAGAGTTGATTTGCCGCTGCCTGAAGCTCCAAGCAAGGCGACAAACTCTCCGGGCATGAGTTCAAGATCAATACCTCGGAGGGCCTCAATTTTAACTTCACCCATAAGGTATTCTTTTTTTAATTTTTGACTGACAAAAACTGGAGCAGGATTTTGCATAGGACTCCAATCAAGGGCATCAGCCAAAGTTAAATCATGGGCGGATTTTTTTGGTATGGACAAGGCTCTAAGTTCAAATTTGAATTCGCCTGTATGTATTCGCAATTTAAATGTGGCTTCACCTTTAAAAAACAATCTCTCCAAATTCAGATCCGTCGGATTGTCGTAGGACAATCCATGCAGAATGTGAAATTTATTTCAATTTTTAAAGGTGATTTAAAACAAGTCTTTATTTTTTAGGTTTTAAAGAAGCAGGATTGGAAGCAGGATGCTGGTATGAAAGCAAAGTTTCAGAAAGCATTCATTATTTTTTTTGTTGGCCTGTTCCTAGGTTCAATCATGACAAACACACAGGCATATGGACTGCCGAGGCCTTTGCCCGACCCAAATCCTCAACCTTTGCCGAAGCCTCCCCCAGAGCCGCCAGGACAGGATCCAGTGATGTACTCCTTGGGACTTGGCGAATTGAACCGCTACCAAGAGAGCCGATTTGTGTTTTATCCACGTTATGACCTCAATAGGGTCACGTTGGTCAGCTTTACGGGACTTCGAAATAAAATCTTGATCAATGAGGTTCGGATTCAATATGCGGACAGCAGTGAAATAATTAGTGAAAAATATAGTGAATTTTATTCTAAGAGTGATCCAACACTCAATTTGTTGGGGCTCTTAAAGCCAAATCAAGTCAAACAGATCTACTTAGAAGGGCGGCCTGTTGTGAGCATTTCTGTGTGGGCCTCTGTCTGGTCTTATTGGGAAAATCCTGGCGCCTTTCAAGTAGATGTAAATGCCAATGAATAGAGAACTGCGCTTATTTTTGACACGGGAGTTTTGTTTAATTAAACGCTATTGTGTCTATTTAAGATGACTGTATTTGGTATTTTCATCTTATTTCATGCAATTAACATATTGTGTCATTTGAAAAGATAAGATATAACCTTGATCTCTCCATCCAGCAAAAAAAACGGACATTTATAAGAAATGTCAGCTTTGTTTTATGAACTTTGCAGGTCGAGGTTGTTTTTAGGTAATTCATGATTTTCTGAAAATCAGAAAATCATCACAAGTATATGCAAGTATATATAATTTATGGAGGCTCTTTTTGAATAATCCAGGCACAAACTCTCACGGTGAAGAAATTGACAACGAATACGACTCTGACCTAGAGGGTGAGAAGGCAACGAAAAAGACATCAGCTTTTGAATCAGATATTGATGATGATCTTGAAAATGAAGCCGCTTTAGCACAAATGGCTGGAAGCCTTTTGATGGAAGGCGAAGAAGATGACACAAATCTTGATGAGATTGAAAACATCCTTGAGTTGCCAGATTTGGGTTACCCAAAATTTACCTTGGCTAAAAACAAGGCTCGTTTCTTGAGAATGGTCAGCTGGTACCGTGGTAAAGAAGAGTGGATCGAAGTAGCTCCTTTGTCAGGCGTAACTAAATTGTTCAAGCAGCAAACTAAAGAGCTGGAAGGCATCCGGTCTTCTAAATTGGACTATGAAATGGAACTTGAGACGGGGACATTAACGCCTTCTCAAAGATCTTACCGCCGCGATGAACTTAAAATGTGCAGAGTTCAAGAGAAGATGGCTGTTCATTTGATCTCTAAGCTTCAAGTGAAAATCAAATCTGGCCGCAGATAGTCAGTTTTGCAACTCTCTAAAGTTGCTCAATGATAAGTAAAATTTAAATTTAAAAAAGGCCGTCTGAGAAGACGACTTTTTTTTTTGGCAAAAAAAAAGGACCCCGCTTTGGAATCCTTTTTTGTGCCTTAAATGAAAGTAATCAATCAGTTCCCTCTTGTTGGGCTTGGATCTGGAGACTGATTCAGGATCTGGATCGGAGCTTTAGCTTGAGTTGTATCTTGCAAATCAAGACGTGGTGCACTCGAAGTATTAAATAAAACCTTAGAAAGCATTTGAGTGATCTCTTTGAGTGCGACTTCATTCATATAGGCCTTTGAACCCTCGGTGCCGGCTTTGATCAAGGAGCCAGGATAGAGTTTTCCTTTGATAACGGTAAAAATCGTTTTTAATTGTGAATCTTTCTTCGTGTACTCCGCAGGTGTTTGGATTGTGTAAATTTCAGTTTCGCTAAGAACTGATTTTTCTAGTTTTCCCTTGATCGGTAACAACTCTTTGCAATCGGGTGAGGCCTCTAAGTTGCAATATGAAATGGATAAATCTTCCGGGTTTAAAAAGGCAGTCGCGTTAGTTGCGTTGCCATCAAAAATATTTTTTAACTGTTTAATTTCAGTTAAACAATTCTGATTTTTTTGATCCTTGAGGCAGAGGTCTTGTCCGCTCGTTATGTCTTCGGTATTTACTGAATAAGAATCTTTAAGGTAGACTAATTTTTCCGTATAAACTTTGCCATGCTCCTTCAAATCAAGATCCTCTAAATTCAATTTATTTCTAATATTGCTATTCATATTCGTGATTTCCATCACCTCTAAGAGGTTTTTACCTCCTAGATCAATTTCCTTTGCTTTAGAAGCTTTGAATATTTCCTCATTGTCAGAGCTTAGAAAGATTTTATTTCCTTCAGAATCGTTTTTATAAGAAAGCATTTCATAAGAAATTTCTGCAAATCCTTTTTTTGTTAACTCATAAGTTTTGCTTTTCCTCAAAGCCGCAGGTGTCCATTGATTCAACGTTGGATTGAAGGAAAAATTCTGGGTTTTTCTAATATTAGAATCAAAAGTGTATTCACTTTTTGAGAGGTGCGGATTGCTGCTGTCCCCGAAAATATCCATTGAATAGAGTATTTCACTACTTTGGTTTTGAAGTGCTTTAGGTTGAGCTTCTCCTTCAACGCCTGCCCCAGATTTTAATCCCTTTTTTCGTTCCACTGTGGATGAATCTTTTTGACAAGCTGACAGTGCTAGCAAACCCGCAGTTAGGTAAATTGAAAATATTTTGGAGCTTGCTATCTTTTTTTCATTGAATGATTTTCCGTACATATCAATTCCTTTGTTTAAAAAAATTTAGAAAGCTCTGGGGAAGCTTAACTTTTAATTTTCAAGGGGCAATTTCCAAAAGGGATGCCTTCATCCAAGAGGATGCGAAGTTGGTGCCAATTTAAAAATTATTTTGATAGGGAAGTTGTTTTGTCTAAGTTCACTGCTGAAAAAACTTAAGTGTCTAGATATCTTGAGCTTTATTGAGAGTAATGGCCAAGGAGGGCTTGGCTTCATTCTTTTGGAATTTTTTTTTGAGAGGTTTGAGCATGACAAAATAAAGCTCGGTGACAGTATTTGTTACTAAGTAAATAAAATTTAAATTATCAATCTTACGAGAGAATAATTCCTAGAGATAACATTTTCGAGTGCCCTTTTTTGGCTGAATAGTCATTTTTTTTCTCTATTTTAGCCCAGGGGCGGTTGTAGGGGTGTTTTGAGCTGGCACCTTTCTGGCAGCATCTGTTTGTGATCAATATTCAACCACACTCAAGTGGGCTTGTTGTTTGAACGAAGGATTTATGGGTAAAAGGTACTGGTCCATATTATTGTGTTTTTTGCTCGTGGGCAGTCAAGTCCGCGCACAGGATCCTCATGCTCATACTCAAACCCCACTAAATGCTGTTGAAACCGAGGTTGTTGAGGGCATTTTAGAAAATGGCGAAAGCAAACAAGACAATCCGGCAATGCCTCTTATTATTCAACTCAAAGATGGAACAACTTTTAGTTTTGATGCCACCCCAGATAAAGAGAAAATGAAGGCCGCACTGGGACTTCAATTTTCTGAAAAAATGAAAGAAAGAATTCTTGCGGCGGGCGGCTCTATTGAAGAAACTGATCCGCTTCTTTCTTTTGAAAGTCTATCTCCTGAAAACAAGATCAAATTTCTGGAAACACGAAGGCTTTTTTTAAGTGCGGCAGCTAGAGTTTTAGGCTCTAACAAAATAACTTTTGGTGCAGGTCAATTCGTTGGTGAAGGATTGAAATACGTGAAAGCCAAAGCGGGCAACGCCTTCGGAAAAGCCTTTGAGTTGGCAACAGGTATGAAATTGGTGCAGTCCTATTATCAATATCAGTCCAGAGATCTGGCTGAGCGTGGTGTAGAATCCATACAGGCAACCCTGCAAGGGATTGATTACAAACTTTGGTCACAAGCCCCTTTAGTGATCGAATCCAATGAGTTTGGTGTGAGCGCTTCAATTGGTGTCGTGGGACAGAGTGGTGTCTTAGATAAAGGTTTTGGCGGTGCTGAAGAGCTTGGTTTTAGTTTGGCCTATAATAAAACCTCCAGAGCATTTATTTTCGAAATCTTTCACAACTCTGAGGTCTATAGCAAATCGAGGGCTGCTATCAGTGTTATAGGAGTTGTCAGCAAAGTGGGGCCAACAATTTCTCGCAGGACGGGGATTGAAACTCTAAAAGGAACTTCATTTTATCCACCTGCATTTCCTGGTTATTCAACGGCAACCTCTGAATATTATTCAGCTGGATTTAGCAGCAGCCTTGGACTGCCGCCGCCACCTTTTGCAGACCTGCTAACGGTGACGAATAAATCAGAGCGTCGGCAGCTTATTCGTATTACAGTTTCCCCCATTCTGAAGGGCTTTGTGCGCTTAGAATTTGGCGATGTGAAGGGCTCGCTGCAGATTGTTGCGGCTCGCTTTGTGGATACTTCGCGAATGATTACTGAAAAAATTTATTTGCGTGGGCGCAGTTATTGTGGGCCTGTTTTTAATTAGAGTTTTTCAGCATCAGCTAGCAAGTGTGAATTCGGCAATAATCCGCCATACTGTAAGGTCTGCAATCAATGAAGACTTCTTGATCTCTGCCAATATTTTTTGATTGAACAGCGGGGACGCTTGGAACTGTTTGAATAAAAATCCCAACACTAGAATCTTTTATTGAGGCACTAAAAACAAAATCAGTTTTTCTTTTTTGAACTAGAAACTGGATGGCACCTTTCATTGTAGGCAAAACACCGGAATAGATTTGACTGCCAAATTCACCCGGGGAGAGTTCCACTGTTGTTGTGGTCTTTCCATCTCTGAATCCACCGACACAAAGCAGACTTTGTTCAGCGAAAACATTTTGGCTAAAAGCCAGACTTAAAATCAGACCAAAAAAGAGTACACCGAATTTTTTCATTTTGATTTCTCCTGTTCCCCAGCCCAAAGCCACAATTGATCTGGGGACAACCCCAAAGTTCCCTCAAGCTGCCAATAATTTTTGGGCCAAACTTGGCGATTGAAATGCATGGGCCGAGTTGGAATATTCAAAAGTTTTCCAATCAATTCTGTGCAGTAAAGAGCCTCATCACTCCAAGAGTAATGGTAATCAAAGGGGCGGCCTAAATAGGGTTGCGCTTGAGACAAGGTGAGCTCTCGGCCCGGAATCTCCACAATGGCAGCGAGCTTGCCCCGGTGCTGAAGTTGCTCTAGGGTGATGATTGAAACCCCGTCACCAGGGTAAGAGTTCAACCAGCGATCGCCCAGTTCATCAAATTGAATGGCTGTGTGTGAAAAGCGGCCGCCAGGCTCATATTGGACCAGAACTCCATTTTTATCGTAGAGTTCTAAGAAGGCAATCCGCGTCTTGGCTTGTGAAAAGACGCAGAAAAAAAAGCTTAAAAATAATAACAAGACAAGCTTCATATTTTTCATTCGGCTGCTTTTGATATCACTTCAATAAATAATGAAGCACATCTAAAGCAGAATATGAAAGTTGGCCCGGATTTAAAATACGACCTAAGAAATTCAGATCATCACCAGCCGTTAACATGGGCAACTCGATGTCGCCACCACTTTGGATTTGTGGCATGCCAATATCAGCCATCAAAGCATTGCACAGACATTTTCGTCCCACAGTGTCTTCGAGCTTGCCGCCTTTTTTTACGTAATCCTCAACAGGTTCAGCGGGACATCTCTGTCCGATGGTTCCGTCCTCTTTTTTGTAGGCATGGCGAAGGTAACCCAGATCACAAATGCGCTTACGCTTTTCATAAAGATCAGGTTGAGAAATTGTATTTGATAAGCGCACGGCCTTAAACGGGAAGCCAGTCGGTGAAGATAAGGGATCAGTGAAGACCAAGCCTTTTGGCGGAACATCGTTTTTTACAATGAGGCTGACCACTTTATCGCGGATGTCGGGCATTAGGCCTGACTCTTGGCTGAATGCAAATAAAGTTCCAACTTGTATGCCGTGGGCACCTTGAGCTTGCACTTCTGCTAGTTTTTCTGGAGTCGCATAATAACCGGCCATCCAGAAAGGCAAGCCAAGCTCTGCCATTTCTTTTAAATCAACAACATCGCGAGGTCCATAAATAGGTTCGCCATGTTCATCAATTTTCATGGGTCCACGTGGAGGCGCATTGTGGCCGCCGGCCAAAGGACCTTCAACGATAAAGCCGTTGATCTCGCCCGTGGCTTTCTTTTTTAAATTTGCAGCTAAGATGCTTGAAGAAACAATCGGAAAAAAGAAGGGGCGTTTTAAATTCTGAGGCAAAACGCCATTCATGACAGCGGCTGGATCAAAAGTGGTGAGTGTTTCATCTCCAGGTGCGGAGCCTTCAACATGCACTTTGAGGCTGGCAGGTTTGCTTTGGCTGAGAAGGTCTAGGGCGCCTGGAATTTCACGGGGAATACCCGCTCCCATGATCACATAGTCAACGCCGGCAAGTAAGCCACCATAAAGTGAGGAGAGATTAGGTAAAAGAACTTTTTCAAGCAGATTGAGGCCCACTGGATTGTGATGACCTTCTTTTGCTAAAAAAACTTCAACAAAGGAAGCGACAACATTTAATTGCAATAAAGGCTTTGGTGATTGAACTGAAAAAAGAGGAGGGCGTTTGTATCCCTTGGTCGTTTCTTTTCCACCTTCAATAAAATATGAGGCAAGAATTTGTTCTGCAATCTCTTGCGATGGAAAAGCCCTTAAGGCACGTCGAACATGGCCTTCTTTGTCGCCATCTTGAAGTCTGCGCACTAAAACCGAATTGATGGCAGTCCCAGAGACGACCCCCAATTGACCAGCTTGAGATACTGTTTTTGCTAGTTTCCAATCAGAAACTGCAATGCCCATTCCACCTTGTATTATGACCGGATGATTCGTTTTCATGCATGCAATTTAATAGTCAGTCGGCGAAAGATTACAACTCTTTAAAGATATTTCTGCCGCTTAACATGGCACAACACAAAAAATGCCGCCTTTTTTCGTGTTGTATTAGAATAATTTTCATAAAAATAAGAGGCAAAGCAACGGTGAAGCTGCTTTGCAAGAAATTTATTTTGCTGGAAAGAGGTAGGTTGTTGTCATGGCGTTTTTTTCCTTGATGGCATGAATTTCATAGATCTCAATGACAGGTCCATCTTGTTTAAGCTTTTGCGCCAACATGAAATCATTTACTTTTGGGTAAACTTTGAGGGGGCCAATTCCGGGTGAACCCGTGAAGACGGCAACGACATATTTTCTGGCTGAAAGATTTCCGGATTTAAAATCGGCAGGCAAGTCCGTGGGAATGGTTTCGACGATGCAGCCAGCTTTAGCACGCAGGCGAGCTTCTTCAACAATTTGTGGATCGTCTAGATATTCACCAAAAGTTCGGCCACAAGGTTGGCCCTTTAATTTAAAGTATTTTTCAACGACTTCCAAATTCTTGATGATTTTGTGGTAGGGCCCCATGTGGTCTACGTAAACTATTTTAAAGGGACCTTCGGTGGCTTGTGAAATATCAACTTTCTTATAGGCACCCAAGTAAGTTGATAAGTAGACACCAAAAGAAATAATAGCAGTGATGATAAAGATTAAAAAATATTTCATTTTCTAGGTTTCCGTTCGTTGAGTTTGAATAAAAGATCGAATGAGCGATGGGTTGACTGCGAATTTTATTTCCACTTGATCGAGCACCCCATAGAGGCCGTTGGCTGAACGGTGATTTGCTTGCCTTGGAGGAGATCTTGAACGGCGCTATAGAGCTCTCTTTGAGTCACTTTCTGCGCGTCCTTCCAAGAGTCATCAAGTCGGCCTCGATAAGCCAAGTGCAGAGACTTGTCATAGACAAAATAATCTGGAGTGCAGACCGCGCCAAATTTTTTAGCAATGTCCTGAGATTCATCATGCAAATACACAAAGGAATAATTTTTTTCATGAGCGCGCTTTTTTAAATTCTCAAAAGAATCCTCAGCGTGATCTTTGGCATCGTTAGAGCAGATGGCAACGACATGAACACCTTCTTTTTTTAAATCACGGCCTAGTGTGATCAGGCGATCTTCAATGGCTTGAACGTAGGGACAATGCGCACAAATGAACATAACCACCAGAGGTTTATCATTCGTGAAGTCCTTTAAAGAATAATTTTTACCATCCAGGCCGGGAAGAGTGAAATCAGGGCATTTTGCGCCAAGTTCTGCAAAGGGAGTAAATGTGAGTGCCATAAAAGTTCCTCGAGTTGAAATATTTTTAAGATTATAAATTCATCCAACTTATTTTTTTCTCACCCATGATCAGGCTCCCATTAGGTTCAAGATCCGTGTATTTTTCTTTTAACAGGGGATGCTGATTGAGAATTTTTAGTAAAGCCAATCTTTCCGTTGGACTCAGTTGTGAATCCACATAAGTGATGGCTTCGGTGATTTCAAACAACAACCGATCTAAGAAAGCTAAATAATCTTGACCCAGCAGGGGAACTCCAGGTGGAAGCTCTGCAATCAAGCTGGTGGCATTGTCGACTGATTTTGGAGCGGCCGTGATGTTTATTCCGATGCCAATAATCAGACGAAGCTCATCGCCCTGCATGACACTTTCGAGTAAAATTCCGGCAATCTTTTTTCCCCGAATATAAATGTCATTGGGGGCCTTTAAATTCCAATCTAAAAAAGGCCACGTGGCGGAGCAAGCTCGGTAGAGTGCTAAGCCGATATGGCAAGAAGCCGTAGGTTGCGGCTTTGTGTTGAGCATGTAAGACCAGGAGCTGAGCAAGGCGCTGCCGGGCGTATCGTTGAGCCAAGAGTTTTGGCTGCGACCTCGTCCAGCTGTTTGGTGATCCGTGACATAGACGGCCAGAAGTTCGGCTAAAAGTGTTTCGGTAAAAGCCTCAGACTTTGCTAAATTGTTGGTGCTGTCTATTTCTGGTGTGTAGTTCGAGTAAAGGTGATTTCTTTGAGCCCACTGTGAGGTGATCTGGCCTATCTTGATATCTCGCAGGGGATTGTCAGTGGCTTGAAAGTCTTGAGCTGACATTTTTTTAATCCTCCCAAGAAAAAATCAAGCTGACATCAGCGCAGGGAGCTGAGTGAGTTAGAGCACCGACAGAGATAAAAGTGACTCCCAGTTGCGCAACGGATTGAACTCTGTCTAGAGTCATGTTGCCACTGGCCTCTGTCATCACATCAGCTGGGATGATCGCAAGGGCTTGTTTCAGCATTTCATTGTCCATGTTGTCGAGAAGCAGGTGCTTGGCATTCATGCTTAAGGCTTCTTTCACCTCATCAAGATTGCGGGTTTCAACTTCAATGGGCAGTGCGCTGTGCTCGCGGACACGGGTGATGGCTTTTGAAATTCCCCCCATGACCGAGATGTGATTGTCTTTAATCAAAATTGAGGCGCTGAGGTTCATACGATGATTTTTTCCGCCGCCATGAGTGACCGCACATTTTTCCAGTTCGCGAAAGCCTGGAGTTGTCTTGCGCGTATCCAAAATTTGAGTTTGAGTGCCCTCGACTTTTTTAACAAATCGACGAGTTAAAGTGGCAATCCCAGAAAGGTGGCCTAAAAAATTAAGGGCCACACGTTCGGCTTTTAATATTTGAACAAGGTCACCTTCAATCGTGCAAATGATTTGACCTTTGAGTACTGAATCACCCTCTTCGAAATGCCATTTGATGAGGCAGTTTGGCTCAAGCAGTTGCATGCTTTGCTCCAGAAGTGAGGATCCAGACAGGACTAAATCTTCTTTTGCAATGAGGCGGGCTCGGCCCTGGCGTGGTTTAAGAGCAAGGGATTCAGTTGTGATATCACCATGAGGCATATCTTCTTTGATTGCGGCTCGAATAAGCTCGTATGAATTCATTGATGCTCCATTTGTACTGTTTCTTGTACTGTCTCAGTAAAATTACGATTCATGAAAATCACTGGTTTTTGAGAGGATGACTAGATCGATCTAACTAAATCTAACTAAATCGATTTTTCGATATGACGAAGAATTTTTTTGATTTCTTCATTCACAAGACGCTCGGCAATCTCGGGGAGAATTTTCCAACAGATAGCCTCAATTGCTTCGCGAGCTTCCTCTCGAACAATCTTTTCCATCATATCAGCTTTTATGTCACCCTGAGTTTGATTTTTGGGCTGAGCAGCAGAGGGGCCTTTTTTGAGGGACTCCAGCATTTGATCTTTGACTGATTTTTCAATTTTGGCGTGCAAGCCTGATTTCGAACCCATTTTGGATTGAATTTCAGATTTAATTTCAAAGGCGTTTTCATCTTCAATTTCGCCATCTAGACCAGGGAAACTGACTTCTTCAAAATCCCCATTCGTTTTGATGCGGACTTTAGAGAGTTCATGTGAGTGTTCATCGCCTTCTTGGGGGATGACAAACTTTGATGCAAAATCAGAGGGCTCAGACTCAAGTTGAACATTTAGTTTAAATTTAGACAGGTCTTGATGTGCCCAGCCGCCCTCATCTCGGTCTTCTTCTGCCTCTTCTGAATTTAAGGCCATCATTTCATCGGGAAGCTCGACTTCTAAAGTGGGCTTAAAGGAAGACTTTAGGAAAGAGTCCTGGGGGCCTCTTTCCGGGATTTTAAAGAGCTCCTGAACGTCCTCATCTATGGCTGGAGGGCTTTCAACCGACTCTTCAAAGTCGGGCAGTTTAGGGAAAGTTAAAAATGGGCTGATGGGATTTGATTTTGTCTTTGCAACCAGATCTTGGACGACCTGTCGAAGTCCATCGGCATCGAAAGGTTTTTCTAAGCGTCCATCGGCTTGAGATTCGGAAAGTTTGGCTTGATCGACTTCCATAAAACCACTCCACATCAAAACAACAGGAATGTGAGCTGTGGCCGGATCACTTTTAATTTCATGGCAAACATCATAGCCGCTTTTCTTAGTGAGCAAGATGTCTGCAAAAACAATGTCTGGTTTGAAATTCTTTGCGACAGGGAGCACATCGAACCCAATAGGGACCGACTTCACTTCAACGGCAAAGTCCGACAATGCCAATTGCATCACTTTTTTTATAGTAGAACTCTCATCAGCTAATAAGACGCGTAAAGCCATAGGGAAAGTTAAATGGTATTTTCTCATTGAGTCAAGACATAATAAATCTATGAATCGTATTGATCGTTACACAACTTGGCTTTTTTGGGGCTACTTTCTTGGCGGCCTCTTGGTTTTTTTGACCTTATTCACGGCTGTGGATGCGATGTCCATCATGGCTGAAAATAAGGGCGTACTCATCGATAAACTGATGAAGTATTATCTCTATTCATTTCCGGAAATAATTCAGAAATTATTGCCAGTGGCCTGTCTCATGGGAACTGTGCTCACCCTTGCAAATTTAAATAAGGCCAATGAATTGGTCGCACTTTTTGCCAGTGGAATGAGTCTTTTTCGAATCTCATTGCCAATCTTATTTTGGGTGGTTCTGCTTTCAGGAACAGGCTTTGTCGTGGGTGATTATATTGTGCCCAAGGCCATCAAACAGAAAAACTATGTTTTCTTTTATGATATTAAAAAAGAGCCCCATCGATTTTCCACGGTGAAAACCAATAAGATTTGGTATCGCACCAAAGATGCCATTTTTAATATTAAGACTTTAACGGCCAAAGGTGATCACGCTCAGGGTTTAACGATGTATTTTTTTAATGAGAATTGGGATCTTGTGCAAATGATGACTGCACGTGACATTGATATCGTCAAAAACCAGTGGAAACTTGAAAACGGCACAGTGACGGTTTTTAGCAAGAGTTCAAGTTTTCCTTTAACCTCCCAATTTAAACACAAGAATATCACGATGGCAGAGGACTCTAAGGATCTGCAGAGCTCAGGTCAAACTTCGGGTATGATGTCGCAGCGGGAGCTGGATCACTTTATCAATAAAAATAAAGAGGCGGGATTGGACACGGTGACCTATGAAGTGGACTATCATTCCAAAATTAGTTTTGCCTTCGCAGGCCTCGTTATGTGTATGCTGGGGATACCCTTTAGCGTCGGCGGGGCGAGGTCCGGAGGAACGATGCTCAATCTTGGCATCAGTTTAGGTCTAGTTTTTGCCTACTATGTTTTCTATTCTTCAGGTATAACTCTGGGGCAGCATGGAACTTTGCCTCCTTTAGTGGCAGCTTGGGCTCCAAATTTGTTGATGGGATCTTTTGCCTTGGTCCTTCTCAAACGACTAAAACGCTGATAGAGTGGCATCCTTTTTGGGAGGTTCTTAATGGTCAGAAAAATCCTCACGTTTCCAGATCCCAGGCTTCGCGAAGTGTCGAAGCCGATCAAAGTCTTTGGACCCGAGATTAAAACCTTGGCTGAAGACATGATTGAAACAATGTACGATGCTCACGGAATTGGACTGGCAGCACCGCAAGTGGGAGAGCTGGTTCGCATGATCGTGATTGATACTCGCTCTCGCAATGAGGCAGGGCGCAGATATAAATATGATGAAATGACTGAACTTGAAAAAAAAATCACTCAACCCCTGGTCTTGATCAATCCAGAAATTGTGCAAGGGGAAGGCAAGACAACTTTTGATGAAGGCTGCCTTTCAGTACCTGGGTATGTTGAAACCGTCGAGCGCAATCTGGTTGTGGAGTTGAAGGCTTTTGATGTGAATGGCAAAGAGATTCGCATTAAATCTGATGGTCTGCTTGGAATTTGCATGCAGCATGAAATGGATCACTTAGAGGGGACCTTGTTCATTGATCGCTTGAGTTTTGTTAAAGGCAACAGAATCAAAAATCAAATCAAAAAGCACGGTTATCCACCTAAATCTAACGAAGATGAAGCTGATGAATCGGAAGATTCGCAAGAGATTGAGCCCGAACTCAAAAAGAAAACGACAAAAACATCTAAATCAGAAAAGCAAAAAGTGTGAGCAAGATTCGAATTTGTTTTTTCGGAACTCCTGATTTTGCAGTCACTTCATTGCAGGCGCTTTTGAGTGATGAACACTTTGAAGTGGTTGGTGTTGTGACTCAGCCTGATCGTCCTGCCGGGCGAAAACTGCAATTGATGCCAAGTCCCGTGAAGCAGCTGGCGTTGGCCCATCAAATCAGAGTTGTAACACCGGAATCCTTGCGCAAGGATCCTTTAGCGGTCGAGGAGATTCGCAGTTGGGGCGCTGAAGTCGGCGTTGTTGTGGCTTTTGGGCAAATTTTAACTCAAGAGTTCATGGATTCTTTTGCCTTCGGATGTGTGAATGTTCATGGGTCGATTTTGCCGCGCTGGCGAGGGGCAGCTCCGATACAGAGAGCTCTCGAAGCGGGGGATGCAGAAACTGGCGTAGCACTTCAGAAAATGGTCAAGAAGTTGGATGCTGGAGATATCATAGGTGTTCGGCGAGTTTCTATAGAGCCAGACATGGATGCTTTGCAGCTTCATGATCGTTTGGCAAAGCTTGGTGCTGAATTGTTGCAAGTGGAGTTGATGGATTTTTTGCGTGGAAATTTGGCAGCCCTTCCTCAGGATGAATCCCTGGTGACTCTTGCCGCAAAAATTGACAAGCAAGAATCAGAAATCAATTGGCAATTGAGTGCTCGGTCGATTGCGGGCAAAATTGCAGGCTTTGTTTATGGCCCAGGAACCTACACTTGGCTTCATGGAAAGAAAATTAAAATTCATAAAGCAAGATTGTCATCCTTATCCGCATCACAAGCACAATCAGAACCGGGAATGATCACCGGCATTTTTACAGATCCCACAGGTGATTATTTATCTGTAGCCACAGGCAGTGGAATTTTAGAAATCACTGAGGTCCAACCTGAGTCACGCAATCGCATGAAAATAGGTGATTTCCTCAAAGGTCATGAGCTTAAGGTTGGCGACAAATGGGGAGAAAAATAATGAGTCATTCATCAAAAAAACTAGTTGCACCATCCATTCTCAGTGCTGATTTTGCAAATTTAGAAAAAGAAATTTTGGCAGTTTCCAAAGCAGGTGCGGATTGGATTCATGTTGATGTGATGGACGGTCATTTTGTACCGAATATCACGATTGGAATTCCTGTCGTCAAATCACTGAAGAAAATTTCACCCATCCCCTTAGACGTTCATTTGATGATCACAGAGCCAGAAAAATACATCGAAGATTTCATCAAAGCGGGAAGCGATTATTTGACGATTCACATTGAATCGACAAAGACTCCGGAAGCGGTACTTCGTCGCATTCGAGAGTTGGGAGCGAAGGCCGGGATCACACTCAGGCCAGGAACACCGGTGTCTGCTGTGTTGCCTTTATTGCCCTTGTGTGACCTGGTTTTAGTCATGACCGTTGAGCCTGGATTTGGTGGCCAATCCTTTATGTACGACCAAGTTGCAAAAATCACGGCGCTGCGCTCTGAAATTCAAAAAATGAATTTAGACTGCCTGATTGAAGTGGATGGTGGAATTAACGCAGAAACGGCTAAGATTTGCTTCGAAGCGGATGTTTTTGTAGCGGGTAATTTCGTCTTTAGTCAAGACTATGAGGGCGCCATATCTGTTTTAAAAAAAGGTGAAAGTCCATCCTCTAGATAATTTACATTGATTCCATCTTGCATCGAAATGAGTGCGCTTTCTATTCGGCGTGCTGCATTTGTATTGAGGATCATTAGAGCTTTTTCGATATCGACGAATTTATAATCTTTTATTTCCTCAGCTTGGGGCTTTATTTTTTGTGCCTGAGACTCGGACAGAGCTTTTGTTTCAAAGAGGAAGTACAGGTACTCTCCACGCACATCTATATTGTGAATGTAATCGACGGTGAGGAGTCGAACAGGTTGAATCTCTATTTGAAGTTGCGCTTTGATTTCTCTGCGCAGGGCCTCATCTGGAGATTCTTCGGCTTCGACAATTCCTCCAGGCAGAATCCAATTTCGAACAATCGGTTGATCCAAGGGATCCTGAGTGTAGGTGGGCTTTAAAATAAGCAGTTGCTCTCGGTAAAAAATAAGGGCGCCAATGGCTAGGCGCTTTTTAGGGAGGGATTGGTAGTAATCTTTGTTGCTGATATGATGGATAGACATTGAACCTCCCAGGTTGGCAGCAGCGCCATTCCCGTAAAATAAAGTTCCAGCAATAGGTCTAGCAAAAGGTCCAACGGATGATCCGGCTTTTGATCCAGCTTAAGATCTAAAGGCCAGACTTTGAAAGTCATGATCTTGACCATTATGACACTTCATCTCAAGATTGAGGAGTTGGGTTTGTGGATTTTTGAATTACAAAAGGAGAATTTTAGATGAAAAAAATGTTAATGGCCATAGCTTTGATGTTGGGCTTTACAGGTGTGGCAAATGCAGATCTTTTAATAGAACCTCACATTGGCTTTGAAGCTGGAAAATTTTCCAGTGCTGAAGCCACGGCCAGTGGAAACAGTTTCGGTGCGCGTATTGCCTACAAATTCCCACTCTTTGTTTGGGTTGGTTTGGATGCAGACATGGGCGTGAGCGGAAAATATAAACCAGTTTTTGGAGCTGAAGCTGATATGAAAAGAAACAGCTACTATGGAGTTCTGGGCGTGAATCTGCCAATTCTTTTAAGAGGTTGGATTGGTTACGGAGTTTCAGATCAATTCGTTATCGATTCTCCAGTGAATTCAACGATGAAGGCGAATTCAACCAAAATCGGCTTAGGCTTTACATTCTTGCCACTGGTTTCGCTCAATGTTGAGTACATCAAAGGAACAGTCAGCGAGATCACTGGTGGAACACTGGCCAATTCTAGCCCTTCCACAACTTCGGAGTCTTTTTTAGTTTCTCTTTCTTTGCCTCTCTATTTCTAATTCGAAGTTAGAGCAAGTCTCCAGATTTAAAATTGAGCTAAAAAAAGGGAAGGTCACATCGACCTTCCCTTTTTTTTTACGCGGCGAGTGGCAAAAAGGTACGGCGTACCTTTTTGGGATTCGGTGAGTTATAAAAGTTTTGGGAAATAGGGGGGATGAATGCATCATCTTGATAAATTACAACTGACTGGTGAAAACATCACGCTTGAGAATCTTTATGTGGCAGCTCACAGCGCTGACCTCAAGGTGGAGTTGGCGGCTTCGGCCAAGGCTCAGATGCAAAAATCTCGCGATTATATTGAAAGTCGCATTGCCAGCGGGGAAGTCATGTATGGAGTCAACACAGGCTTTGGTGCCTTTTCTTCCGTGCGAATTTCTGATTCTGAAATTGAACAGCTGCAAAGAAATTTAATCAGATCTCACTCCATGGGAATTGGGACTCCATTTTCTAAAACAGAAACTCGCGCCATGATGATTTTGCGCGCCAATGCCTTGGCCAAAGGTCACAGTGGCATTCGCCCTTTGGTAGTAGAGAAAATTTTAGAATTCTTAAATAACGATATTATTCCCGTGGTGCCCTCACAAGGCTCGGTCGGTGCCAGTGGTGATCTGGCTCCGCTGTCTCATTTGGCTCTGACAATTATTGGCGAGGGTGAGGCGTGGGGGACTGATGGAAAAATAATTCCAGTGCAAGATCTCCTTCAACAGAAAAATATCACGGCCCTTGAATTAAAGGCCAAAGAAGGTTTATCCATGATTAATGGCTGTCAGGTGATGACGTCGATTGGTTTGCTTTCTCTCTGGGAAGCTCGCCGACTTTTATGGATGGCAGATCTTGCGGGAGCCATGTCTCTGGAAGGACTGCGTGGCTCGCGGAAAGCCTTTGATCCTTTAATCTCTGCAAGTCGTCCGCATCCTGGAGAAGCTAAAACGGCGCGAAATTTAATTAAATTGATGGGAGAACAAAGCGAGATTGGTGAAAGTCATTTCACCGACGATCACCGTGTTCAAGACGCTTATTCACTTCGATGTATGCCCGCAGTTCATGGTGCGGCAAAAGATGCATTCAGGTATATTGTAAAAGTTTTGGAAACGGAAGCCAACTCATCCACAGACAATCCCTTGGTTTTTGCAGAGGCAAACAAAGTTTTATCTTGTGGCAACTTTCACGGAATGCCGGTGGCCCATGCTATGGACTTTGCCGGTATTGCAATGAGCTCCCAAGCCAGTATTTCTGAATGCCGAATTTCGAAAATGATTTCAACTCAGATGAGTGAGTTGCCACCTTTTTTGACTCCCCACGGAGGCCTAAATTCAGGACACATGATTGTGCAAGTGGCGGCAGCTTCGCTGGTGAGTGAAAATAAAGTTTTATCACATCCAGCAAGCGTAGATTCAATTCCAACTTCGGCTGAAAAAGAGGATCATGTTTCAATGGGAACCATAGCTGCTCGAAAATTTACACAAATTTTGCGAAATGCAGAAAATGTGGTGGCCATGGAACTGCTTTCTGCAACTCAAGCCTTGGATTTGATAGCACCACTTAAACCCAATGCTGCAGTCAATGCGATTCATGAGCACATTAGAAAGACGGTTCCTTTTGCAAAAGAAGATCGGATTTTTTCAAAAGATGTGGAAGCCATTAAGGCCATGATCACGTCGAATGAATTATTAAAAGTGATAGAAAAAACTGTGGGTCCCTTGGAATGGTAATGGAATTCAATATTAAGTATTTTTTTGAGGAGGACAAATGTCTAGAGTTGTGAGAGCTCCAACCGGAAACAAATTAACTTGCAAAGGCTGGCAGCAAGAAGCCGCTTATCGCATGATTCAAAACAACTTAGATCCTATGGTTGCAGAACGCCCTGAAGATCTGGTTGTCTATGGTGGAATCGGCAAAGCTGCGCGCAATTGGGAATGCTTTGATAAAATATTAGAAGCGCTTAAAGAATTAGAAAATGATGAAACCTTACTTGTGCAATCGGGTAAACCCATTGGTATTATAAAAACTCATGAAGATGCGCCTAGAGTGTTGATTGCAAATTCTAATTTGGTTCCCAAGTGGGCCACCTGGGAGCATTTCAATGAACTCGATAAAAAAGGTTTAATGATGTACGGTCAAATGACCGCAGGATCTTGGATCTACATCGGGACGCAAGGAATCGTTCAAGGAACTTATGAATCTTTTGTCGAAGCAGGTCGCCAGTATTTCAATGGCAGCCTCAAAGGACGAGTCATCTTGACCGCTGGCTTGGGCGGAATGGGCGGAGCTCAGCCTCTAGCGGGTGTTTTTGCAGGGGCCTGCGTGCTTGCTGTTGAAGTGGATCCAACACGAATTCAAAAACGTCTTGAAACTAAATATGTTGATGAAGTCGCCACAGATCTTGATGATGCCATCGCAAGGGTTCGCAAATACACCGCCACCGGAGAAGCAAAATCGATTGCTCTTTTAGGAAATATGGCCACGGTCATTCATCAACTGAAAGATAAAAAATTTATACCTGATTTATTGACGGACCAAACCTCAGCGCATGATCCTTTGGTTGGATATATTCCAGAGGGTTACACCGTTGAGACGGCCGCAGACTTTAGAGTTCGTGACCAAAAAGCTTATTTGGAGGCCGCTTATGCCTCCATGGCCAAACACGTTCGAGGAATGCTTGCGATGAAAGACCTCGGTGCCGTGACTTTTGATTATGGAAATAATCTGCGAGCTCGTGCCTTGGAAGCCGGGGTCACGAATGCTTTTGATTATCCAGGTTTTGTACCCGCATTCATTCGTCCACTTTTTTGTAAGGGCAGTGGACCATTTCGTTGGGTTGCACTTTCTGGAGACCCCAATGACATCAAGGTGACGGATGATGCAATGAGAGCCCTTTTTCCTCATAAAAAAGATCTTTTGCGCTGGTTGGACATGGCTGAAGAGCGGATTGCCTTTCAAGGGCTGCCGGCTCGCATCTGTTGGCTTGAGTACGGTGAACGTGCAAAAGCAGGCTTGATGTTGAATCAACTTGTTGCCGATGGAAAAGTAAAAGCCCCCATTGTTATTGGTCGAGATCATCTGGATTGTGGTTCTGTGGCTTCACCCAACAGAGAAACAGAAGCCATGAAAGATGGATCTGATGCCGTCAGTGATTGGGCTTTGCTGAATGCCTTGGTCAACACAGCCTGTGGCGCCACTTGGGTGAGTCTTCATCATGGCGGCGGTGTCGGCATGGGTTACAGTCAACATGCAGGCCAAGTGATTGTTGCTGATGGAACAGAAAAAGCAGCACGCCGCTTAGAAAGAGTTCTGACCGCTGATCCAGCGATGGGTGTTTTTAGACATCTTGATGCCGGCTATGAAGATGCCGCGGAAGTTGCGAAAGAGCGCGGAGTTCACAGTCTTTGGTTGGACAAATAAAAATTAAAATCAAATTTGGATGTTTTTAAAAAGCAGCTATTCATCAATAGCTGCTTTTTAAGTTCAAATTTTCAGTCGCGAAGAGTTGCGGTCAGCTCATGAATTCTTTCTGCAAAGTAGAGCGGCAGTTCGACCAGTGTTACGTTGGCCTGATCAACTGCTTTCACCGAGATGTTCGGCGGCTTCGTCGTTAACTTGATCGCTGATTTTGACTTGTGATCTTTTACGAACTGAATGAGTGATTTAATTGTTCCTGTTTTTCCGCCTTTGACCTCTACTGGGGTAATTGATAAACCATTTTCGATCACAAAATCCACTTCTGCTTTTTGAGTTGATTCATCTCTGAGCCAATAAAAAAGCTCGGTCTTTTCAATATGACTGCGGTAATGAAGCTGCTGACCTACAAACTGCTCCGACATCATTCCTTTGTGTAGAAGAATTAGATCCGTTGGCGGATTAAAATAAATTTTTTGAATCTCTATACTATCAAGATTTAAGAAGCTAGAAACCAAACCTACATCCATAAATAAGAATTTAAAAAACTTTCCATTTTTTCCTAGGCTTAAGGGGATTCCGCTGGCGTTGCTATGAAATACTCGATGAATTATTCCAGCCTTTTCAAGCAATTCAATGGCTAAAATTAAGCTTTTGGATTGCTCATTGGGATCAATTTCAGAGTATTTGACTTTTCTTGCAAGGTTAACGGCGCTAAATTGAAAAATTCTATCTATTCTTTCTAGGGGAACTTTTTTTGAGTACTTTCCAAAATCATCACGATAGGTTTGAATGATATTTTTTTGAATTCTTCGCACGGAACTATAAGAATTGGATTGGACAAATTCGTGAACAGCTTCTGGCATACCTCCGACATTGATATATTCAAAGAAAAGTTCAAGCAAACTTTGATGCTCTAGAGTCGTCATTTCATCTTCTAATTTATAATTGAGAAATAATTTATGAAGTGATTTTTTTTTACGAGCAAGGATGTAGTCGCTAAATTTGAGGGGTCCCATATAAAACATTTCAACTCTTCCAACCGGCATTGAAAATCCATGATCGCTTAAAACAAACTCAAGCAATGATCCTGCGGCAATCACGGCAAGGTCCGGTTTTTTTTCGTAGAAATATCGGAGTCCTTGAATGGCCTCAGGAACAGCTTGTATTTCATCAATGAAAAGTAAGGTGTTAGAATTAAATTCACATTGAAAATGATGTTCAATATCTCTTATGATTTTCGAAGGGTCCATTTGAAGAAATGTGGCTCTTAGTTTTTCTTCAAATTCTAAGTTCACTTCAATCAGGTTAAGATTTAATTTTGAGCAGAACATTCGAACTATGCTGGTTTTCCCAATTTGGCGAGCCCCTCGAAGCATGAGCGGCTTTCGATTTGATCTCTGAAACCAGCTAGTGAGGTGGGCTAATTCACTTCTTTCAAGTCTGTTTTGAGATTTTAATTCTGGTTTTTTTGACATTTTTTACCCCTTAAAATCGTATCCTAAGCAGATTATAAGGGGTAAAATTCGTACAATCAACAAAATAACTGATAAGAGTTTTGGTCAATCCCAGTACAGCTCAGATGAGCACACCACGAGATGTCCCCGATAAATCGTCGGGTGGACTGGCGAATGTTTCAGTCCTTCTATTTACCAGGGGCTTTTAGATACACCGTCTTTGACAAAGCCGTTCCATTTTCTAGGCTGTAATAGAGACCCTTGCTTGCGGACGCAGCAACTGGCAATCGCAAAGTGATCAGCTGAGACTGCTTTTCATTATTAGAAAGCCTAAAGTTTGGCTGTGCAATACTGCCTAAATATTTTTTATTCGCAGAGTAAATTTTTATTTTAGTTTCGTGAGTGAAGTTTCTTCCGAGGATCCAGAGGCACTGCTGATCCACGCAACCAAAGCCAGAGGACTGGATCGAGGGTGTTTTCGATTCCGCAGTTAAATAGTTATCAAAGTGATTTAAAACACCAAGAGTTGAAAAATGCACATCGCCTAAGCCAGCTTGAAGGGGCCACTGCATGATTGTTGTTAGGTTAAGACCGAAGGCTCTTGCTTCAGCAACACCTTGATAAACTGATGGATCATTGGCAAAGGTCTCTTGCAGAATAATTTCTCTTCCAGAAAGGCCATTGCGGTCAAGTTCACCTCGGACTTCACTGAGCGCCGTCGACATTGAATAACCCGGCCTTGGATAGATATCCGTAGCGAAAGACTTGGGAATTTTGCCCACGGACATCAAGAGATTGATCAGCTTACTTAAACGATTGGTGGAGTGAGCAATTGAAAATCCATAGGTGTCAGAGATGTCACCCTTGGTGGCTTTGATATAGTCGGACCAGAGTCTTTTTTGGTAGGGAACGGCCTGTCCACTTTCAATTCCTCCAAGTTCAACACCGAGGTCGTACATCCGTCGAACGGCGGTGTTTTTAAGTTCTTCTTCAACAATGCTTCTTGTGCTCATTAAGAATTTAAAGTTTTGTTGATAGCCAACTTCGTTCCATCCCTTCGACCAAGAGGACCAGCTCACGCCAGGACCCACCGCCGGGTCTGAAAGACCATTGATAGCAAAGCGAAAATAGAGTTGAGTGAAGCCAATTTTATTGATGAGTTTTAGAACAGCCCTCAGATTTTTTTCATGCTGGTCCCTGAGTTTTGAAAGGGAAGAGTCCACAAGATGGCCATGAATATGATAGGGCGCATCTTCTCGAACAGCTTCAAACCACAGGACAAGAGCAATTTTTCGTTGCCCGCTCTTATAGAGGTTTCGCAGCTGCTGTTCAACGAGTTTGGGTTTGAGATGGTAAGTCCCTATGACAGGCCTAACTCCATGGACAGGATCATACCAAGCCCCCAGATTAGAAGCACTGTAGTCGCCTCGACTCCAAATCACATAGTTGCTGCCACCGATTTCCATTGGCATCGCCTGAGTAGTGGCCGCCGTGAGTGTGTTGAAAAGCAAACAAGTGAGTATAAAAAATAGATTAGATTTCATCTCTTACACCTTGCAAGGGACTTGCCAGAGGCTCAATTCGAAGGGATCGCATTTTTGCTGATATTCGGGTGACAGAGGGTATAACTTTTGACACCTATGATATTAATCAGACAGGTTTCATTGAGTCTCGTTTTGAGAATTGTCTTTGAATGCTATCAGTCCTGAATCAGATGTTGGTCCATAAATTTAGACTGTGCTGGATTTGAGAGTCCATTCATTCGTCGTTGGTAAACGCCCTCTATGATATTGAAGACTCGCAATCGACCTTGCTCAATCAAAGAAATTCCCGAATTCAATCCTGTGGGGTCATTAACTTTACTTAAAAATAAATCATTCATTTCAACAAAAATAGACTGCTGCTCAGACTCAGTGAAACCCAGGTCCACAAGGAATTGGCAAAGTTGATAGCATGGAACTTTAGTGATGCTATCATAAATTTGAAAAATATCTTTCTGTTTATTTCTCATGTTAAGGATATAAGTCTTTTTTTCGGGCAGGTCAATTTAATACAGGTACACAAAGTAAATGTTGCATAAAATTCAATAGACATTTATTTGTTTATTTATTGGTGCTGTTGCGGGCCTGCTGGGCTGACGGCTTAAGGTTAAAGCAAATCCACGATCTTAAAATACAAGTGGAAGTTTTCAATCTAAAAGAGGCTGTAAAAAGGGTCTCCGCTCACTAGAAGGGGGTTGGTTATGCCAAGGCTTGACGTGGGAAGGCTTCCAAAGCCAAGCATTAAATTAATTTTTCTAATTTTGAGAGAAAAATCATCGGTGGATAAATTTATATTGGATTGCACCAGCGATCTGGCAGGACCCCTGTATAAAAACAAAAGACCTGAGGCCTTCATCGCTTTTTCAACAGCTCATATTGTTCAACACTTCTGTTGATTTGATGTCTATTCAAACTGTTATTCTGTTTAGCTGACAGCGAATTATTTTGAATAAGTCAACCATGAATGAGTCAGCTGAGAGTGAGTCAGCTGAGGATGAGTCAGCTGAGGATGAGTCAGCTGAGAAGGAGTGAGGTGATGCTAAATCAAGATAAAGTTCGAACCCCTGACTCCAGTGAATATTTGTAAGAATTATGCTCTCGACATAGGGTGTGAAGGTTTGCCAGCATGTGTTTTCCTCCAGCCCATTGACTTGTCTTGTGGTCGACTTCCAAACTAAACTTTGAACCACATCTTTTACCTGTTAAGGAATCCAAGAACTGACAGCACCCATCGCGGAGCAGAACAGTTCGTCTGAGCAAGGGAGTTACATTTTTATAGATACGATTGTGAATTGCCGCATCGGCAATGGGAGTAGATATTGGAGATGTCGAATCATATTTAGGGTTACCACCAATAGTGCTGCCACCAATGGAGCTACCACCAATCGAGCCACTTGAAATATCAGAGGAAATACAAGCAGAAAAAACAATCTCTGAAAAATGTGAATCTTTCATTTCGATTGATGTTAAGTTTGACGAATTTGCGCCACCCATTTCAATTCTATTTGCCTGGGTTTCAGGCTCCAATGATGCTGCCTTAGCTCCTAGAGATGCTTTTTTAAGCTCAAGCGATTCTTTTTCGGCTCCCGCAAGAGATGATTTTCGATTCATTTTTCTTTTATTTAAATATTGATCAGCAAGAACTTCGAATAAAGTGGCCCAAGAGGAATCACCATTAAAATTCTGCATCAACAAATGGGATGTCAAATTTTTGCACTGCTGCAATTTCTCAAGTTGTGCTTTGTTCAGTGTTATCTCAATACGTAGAGAATCATCCTGCTGAATCTTTTGTTTTTCAAAATCATAAACTGGAATATCCAGGGCCACAGCGAGCTCTTTTTGTGTTTCCTTCGTGCTTTTTCCACTGATCGAGGACACGAGTTCAGCTTTTATTTCGCGACAAACTTTAGCACCTGTGATTTTTTCTTTCTCCTTCAAGGCCCGCGACAACTCGCCAATCTGAGACAAATTAATTGAACCCTCTTTAATTTTTTCCGCAACAATAGGAACCTCACGCAAAAGTCGCGCAGCTTCCAACCTGCGCATTGCGGCTGAATTCGAATAACCCAGTTCTTTCACAAGGTACTCGAAAACTGAAGTGTAAGCTCGCGCCAAATAAAGCTTTCTCGATTCAAATTCCTTAATGTGCTCTAAAATCACATGCAATATTTTTCGTTCTTTAGTTGCAAGATCCCTTAATCTCATTTCAAGCTCTTGATCTGTTAATTTAGCAAGGGGTTTGGCAGGTTGGTTTGCAATTGAGTTAACAAGTGGCTTGATTTGATTCATTGAGAGATTGTCCTTTCAAAAGCCTGAGAAGTTTAAGCCCGGGCAAGAAGAATAAGCTTAGGCAAATTCCAAGAAATTTATACCACAGGTTTTTTGAAGGTTATTTTTCAGAGGAAAAGGATGCTCTCTTTATTTCTTTTTATACGCCAGGAAAAGGCCATTGGAGGCGTTACTCAGGTTTTTTTGTCTTCGCAATTAGATGAGCCCTAATTAATCAGTTATAGCGGAAACAATTGATAGAAAAAGATCGTCAACAACTATTTTCTGGTATTTAAATTTTTTTAGGAAATAAGTAGCACCGGGAATTCGTAGCCATGAAGTTTTAAAATTAAAATTACTCTGTTCAGGCTTAGGCTTAGGCTTAGGCTTAGACTTAGGCTTAGGTTTAGGTTTAAATTGAGTCGGAATTTGAATTTGAATTGGAATTTTCAAATAAAGGGCTGTTGGGAGTAAATTTGAAAATTAAAAAATGCTGAAAGGCTTTTCTATCTGCAATTAGAAACTTCATGTTGTCGTCATATTAAATTTACTACTTACGAACTGGCCCCTTAAATTGTTGATGGTATTTTTTTTACAGCTGCCCTCGGTTTCAGATCGTCTGGCCATCCTGTGCAGCCTTCCTCAAGCGCATCGTGCGCTTGAGGGCAAAGTATGTACTCGGGCTAGTCTGACCAACAATTTTAGGGGCCAGTTTATACTCCTTAAATGTATTTTGCGGAGTAAGGCAACTTTGTTTGGATTGAAGAGAAACAAAGAATAAATTGGGGCTAAATGTCGAATGATGTTATTTTGTTTTAGGTTAATTTGATAAATTTGTTTTGATTGTTTTGATTTGCTGGCAATTGCCGCTTCGGTAATTAAAATTTCTCTTTTTTACTCAATGAGTGGCATACTCAATCATCTCGCATCTTATTTGTTAAAAATGACACTTTGCAAGAAAGTACAATCAGAATTTTTAACGATTATTCCATTTTTAAAAACTCAAAATTCACTCACAATTTAGGGCTCTGCAAAAAAGGCGCCGGGAAGCTGAGTCTCCATAAAAAACGCAGAGCTGGGATATTTCTGTGGAAAGTCCTTCGGCTTGGCATAACTAACCCCCTGCTAATGAACGGACGTATTGACTCATGGATAAATGACACTATTTGGTACTTTAGTCATGATCCCGTTGAACGGTTTCTTATTTTAATCTCATCGACACGCTGAAAAAATTCTTTAAGTTTTTTATCCATTTCTTTTTTTAAATAAATTGGATTCTTCAGGG
>CANFQX010000009.1 GCA_947449255.1 Pseudobdellovibrionaceae bacterium | reverse complement strand
TCATCGGGTTTATTTCGATCAGGACCTTTTTTTCGATGACTCAAATTATTCGCACCGAAAAATATTTAAATCCAATATATCGAAGCAATTTTCCAAATTGCGCACCCTCAATCGTCCATTTCGGTATCATTTAATTTGAGTCAATTCGATAGCCAATACCTGGAATTAACAAAAAAAGTGACAAGCCTGGGCTATGATGCAAACAAGCTGTACAAAGTGCCGCAAAAAGTAATTAAATAATTAAGAATTTTTTTTCTTGTGAATTCCTTCAATAAGTCTGAGCTCGTTAGCGCGAGCTTACGAGCTCAGCAGTCAGTCAATTTTTTGTACAAGTTGATTGCGGTCAGAGGCCAAATTTGTCGCTTCGCCTCATCAATCTATGAGTTCTCAAAATGAGACACCTCCTGGTGCATTGAGCTCGCCTATAAAAATGTTTTAGGGCCCAGATTTTGCTACTCCTTCTCTAGAGAGAAGGAGCCTCAAATGAAAAACTGCAAAAATAAAACTATCACGTGGGTATTTTTGAAAACTTTCACATTTGTTTTTGTAGGCCTTTCGTTTCTGAAAGCCTCAGCCGAAGTGATTCAAAAATCTGGTTATGGTCTTGATTCTCAAGTTCTTTGCGATGGATTGCCACAAATCGACGTAAAAACTTCTGCAGGCCTTTGTGTGGGACTTTTAGCAGGTAAGCAAGATGGCTTAAAAATGCCTCGCTATGCCGTTCAGTCGAAAGATGGGATTATTTATGTGACCGAAATGGGTGGCTGGGCCTTTGACAGAGGCAGAGTGTATGCGATCTATGAAGTTGAAGATAAAGACTCTGGAGCACTTCATAAAAAGAAAACCGTCGTCATCAATCTTTTTCCCAATAAAAAATTAACGATGCCGGGTGGAATTATCATGGATCCTGAGGGCCGTTTGTATGTGGGGACTCCTACGGCAGTTCTGCGTTTTGATCCCCGCGACAAAATATCAGGAAAATTCAATATTGACCCTGTGACTGAAATTGTTTTCGATGATTTTGCGAAGTCTATTTTTAGACAAGATGAATACAAAAATGCTAAAAACTATAACCTTTTGGATTCTCAGCATAAGAATAAGCATCCACTTTTACAGCTCGTGGCTAATAAGGATTTTAATGAAATCTATGTCAATATCGGCGCTCCATCCGATGATTGTGGCGTAGGCTTTAAAACCTTAGATGAAAATGGCAAATGCCTCCAGGCGGAAAGTCCCTTGGCCAGTGCGGCCGTTTGGAAAGTTCAATTGAGCCCTGATTCGCAAAGAAAAACATTGAAGGCAGCACCTTTTGCGCGAGGGCTTAGAAACTCTATGGCTTTGGCTGTGCATCCTGAAACGGGTTTGGTTATACAAGGTGAAAATGGAATGGATCTTCCCAGTGAGGATTGGCCTTTTGAGGAATTGAATGTCTTGAATGAAGGCGCACACTATGGCTGGCCTTATTGTCATTCCAACGGACTGGTAGCGCCCCTTTTTGTAGGAAAGGTCACGCCCGCAGATTGTGCGCGAAAATATACAATGCCCAAAATATTTATGCCCGCCCATTCTGCGCCGCTGGGATTGATTTATTATCAGAGCGATTTGCTGCCTTCATTGAAAAATAAACTGCTTGTCAGTTGGCATGGTTATCAAAAAAACGGTCATCGTATCGTCGCCTATCCCGTCAATGAAAAAGGCGAGCCCACTTCGAATCAATATGAAGAGATTGTTTATGGTTGGGAAGCTCAAGACGGCCTGCGGCCTCGGGGAGCACCGACGGGCTTAACCGTTCTCAATGATGGTTCAATTCTTGTGCTCGATGATAAAAATGGTGCCGTCTTAAGAATTTCAAAAGGACAGCCTGCGCAGAATAACCCCTCCATCGGAAAGCCAAATTCTAATACGAAACATGATTTTTCAGAAGTCATTCAGAAGGCCTTCGAACCAATGATTCCCTTCGTGCAAAAAAACTGTGTCATGTGCCATTCACAATTTCAAAGAGGCAGTGCCGTAGAGATTTTAAATGAAATGAAAGGAACAATGTTGAACCTTTCAAGCCCGTGGGAGAGTTCGTTTTGGACAAAATTAAACAGTCGTCAAATGCCACCCGAAATGATTCGATCAACTCTTCATTTTGAAGCAAGTGAGTACGATAAAATTTTACCTCAGGTTGAAAACTTCATTCGTGCCTTGTCAAAGCCTTAAAAGTGGATGGAGCCTATTTTTTATTCCATCGCTAATGCAGCTGCCGCTGCAAAAGGTGGTAATACAACCCCTCTTGCTGAAGGGAAAGTTCCTCGTGACGGCCTTTTTGAACAATCTGGCCCTCGTGGATGACAAAAATGATGTCGGCATCTTTCACCGTCGCTAATCTGTGTGCAATAATTAAGGTTGTGCGGCCGATGGTGAGTCGTTGGAGGGCTTCCTGGACCAAATGCTCGCTGGCTGTATCTAAATTGCTTGTGGCTTCATCTAAGATCAAAATACGCGGATTTTTTAACAAAGCCCGTGCAATGGCTACGCGCTGTTTTTGGCCGCCAGAAAGTTGAATGCCCTTTTCGCCAACCTTGGTGTCAAAGCCATCGGGGAAGCGGTGAATAAATTCTAGGGCATTGGCTGCTTTGGCCGCGTTTTCGACTTCAAGATCTGTAGCGTCGGGTCTTCCATAGCGGATGTTTTGCGCGATCGTCGAGGAAATCAAAATGGGCTCCTGGGAGACAATACCAATTTGATCTCTGAGCCAACTTGTTTTGAGTGTTGCTAGATTGTGATTATCGATGAGGATCGCGCCAGAAGTCGGCTCGTAATATCGTGGAATGAGGCTAGCAATGGTGGTTTTGCCGCTGCCAGAAGAACCCACCAGAGCCACCCTCTGCCCAGGCTCAATTTTAAATTGAATGCCTCTGAGGATTTCTGTTTCAGTTCTAGAGGGATAACTAAAATGAACATTTTGAAACTCAATGGAGCCTTGAACGTTAGGAATTTCAAGACCGACATCAGCGATAGCCGGTGACCTTTCCAATATTTCAAAAACACGTTGGCTGGCACCAACTGCTGCAACGAAGTCACCCCACAGGCTGCCCAAGCTGCCAACCCCAATAGCGACCAAGGCCAGGTACAATAAAAATTGCGTGATATCCCCAGCTGACATCCGATCTTGAATCACTTCGCGGCCGCCGTACCAAAGAACAAAGCAGATGGAGCCAAAGCCCACAGTCATGGCTAAGGTGATAAATTCAGCAATTGCCCGAATGCGTTTTTCGACGGCAATCAGGGCTTGTTCCATGGACGCGCGATAGCGAGTCACTTCGGCGTGCTCTTGAACGAAAGACTTCACCGTGCGAATTCCAGAAATAGTTTCTTCAGCGACAATGCTGGCATCAGCAAGGGCCGCTTGAGATTCTTTCGAAAACTTGCGGATGCGTTTGCCGAAGAGACCCGCGGCCAAGGCGATCGGTGGAATCAAAAGCAACATTAAAAGAGACAACTTCCAGGAGGTGTAGAACATGAAAGCCAGTCCGCCTAAAACCTGTCCTAAGTTTCGCAGCCCCATGGAAACATTGATGCTGACTGCATTTTGCAGCGTTGTGCAATCCGAGGAGAGTCGGCTCATCAGTTCGCCGGTCCGATTGAAATCAAAAAAAGAAATCTCTTGAGAAAGAATCTGCTGGTAAAGTCTTTGTCTGAGTTGAATGACAATCCGTTCACCGCTGAGTGAAAAAAAATAATACCGCAAGCTTGAGGTGACTCCTTGAATAAGAAACACAACAAAGAGTCCAAGAGAAACGTTCAATAAGAGGTCCAGCCTCTTAGGGGTTAGAACGTGATCGATGAGCCAGCGGGTCAGTTGTGGGTAAAGCAATCCTGCCGCGCTGGAGACAATAAGAAAAAATAAGCCCGCCGAAAGTGGTTTTTCTTCAGGTTTTGTGAGTGAAAAAAAACGATGCCAAGCCGATTCTTTCATAGTGATGCCTTTTGAGTATTTTTGAATGAGACCTTTAATTTAGCCCACGAACATGAGTCGCCGTCACTGAAATTCTTGGCCTTGAGATAAAACAAGGGCGGGGTTTTCGCTTTCAATGTGTTAGGCTGTTTTCATCAGGTTTGCAGTATTTCTTATGAATCAAAAAGACTATAAAAGCCTTAAATATCAATGACTTATAAAGTATATATTGCTTTCTAAGACCGGTTTGTGTTAAATCCTTTATCTTCAAGCTATTTTTAGACAAGTTTCTAACTGCAAATTTGAATGTAAAGGACACCAGCATCATGCTTTATCAGTGGCTCTATTCAATGGCTGACCAGTTTTCACCTTTGAATGTTTTTCGATATATTACGGTCAGAACATTCATTGCCTTTTTTACTTCTTTTTTGCTTTGTTGGATGTGGGGACCTTATTTTATTCGTCGTCTTCAGTTAAAGCATTTCGGGCAATCGATTCGCGAAGATGGGCCACAATCGCACAAGAAAAAAGCGGGAACGCCCACAATGGGTGGTGGACTGATTTTACTTTCAACGCTGATCCCTTGTTTGCTTTGGGCGGATATGATGAATCCTCTGGTCTGGGCTGTTCTGCTTGTGACCTGGGGTTTTGGAATGATCGGGTACACCGATGATTGGTTGAAGGTCAGCAAAAAGAATTCCAAAGGCTTGTCAGGTCGGATTCGGTTGGCCGGTGAATTCTTAATCAGTGCCGCAGTGATAGCTTATCTTGTTCATTTTCATCATCTCAGCACTTCGGTGACTGTTCCCTTTGTGAAGTCTTTATCTTTTGAGTTGGGGCAGGTTTATATTCTGTTTGCTTCACTGGTCATTGTCGGGACAGCTAATGCCGTTAATTTGACGGATGGCTTGGATGGTTTGGCAATTGTTCCAGTGATGATTTCTGCAGCGACTTTGGGATTGTTTGCCTATATTTGCGGGCACTATTCGATTGCTACCTATTTACAAATTCATCATGTTGTTGGTGCCGGAGAGTTAGCTCCCGTTGCCGGTACAATCGTTGCCGCAGGGATGGGTTTTCTGTGGTTCAACACCTACCCAGCGCAAGTCTTCATGGGTGATGTGGGTTCTCTGTCGCTGGGTGGATTTTTAGGTGCGATGGCCGTCATCACTCAAAATGAACTTTTGATGGTTTTATTGGGTGGAGTGTTTGTCGTCGAAGCTCTGTCCGTGATCACTCAAGTTATTTCATTCAAATTGACTGGGAAGCGCATTTTTAAAATGGCACCTATTCATCATCATTTTGAATTGGCTGGTTTAACAGAAACAAAAATTATTGTTCGATTTTGGATTATATCAATTTTATTAGCAGTTTTAAGTTTGGCAACTCTCAAATTAAGGTAGGAACATGTATAAAGAATTTAGTGAATTAAAAGACAAAAGAATTTTGGTAGTTGGCCTAGGTAAGACGGGCGTGTCTTTGGCGCAATTCTTAGTCAGTCATGGAGCTCAAGTGACTGTGACAGATCATAAATCTAAGCCAGAGTTGTCAGCACAACTTGAGCATTTGGGTGATTTGCCAATTAAGTTTGAATTGGGTGGTCATAGCCCTAAAACTTTTATTGCTCAAGATCTTGTCGTGCTTTCTCCAGGAGTGCCTTCAACCCTGAAGATTTTTGAATATGCAAGATCGCAAGGAATTAAAATCACCGGTGAGTTTGAATTTTCCACAGGATTTATTAAAGAGGCTATCATTGGCTTAGCTGGAACAAATGGAAAAACAACAGTAGCGCGTCTGACCGAAGCGATTCTGAGGGAATCCGGAGTAAAAACTTGGGTTGGCGGCGCTATGGAAAAGCCGATGGTCGAATATCTTCGTTCTGAAGAAAAAGCTCAAGTCGTGATTGCTGAAGTTTCAAGTTTCATGCTCGAGCATTGTGATAGTTTTAATCCAGGGAATATTGTCTTTACAAATTTGGCAGAAAATCACTTGGATCGATATCGTTCAATGGAAGAATACGTCAATGCAAAACGCCGTATTTTCAGAAACACCAACCAAGCAACAACCAGCATTTTGAATGCTGATGACAATGCCGTGGTTGAGTTGGCTCGTGATCCAGCAGTTCAACGCGGACGCATTTTTTACTTTTCACGAAAACCGGCTTTAGAGCCTCAAATCATGAATATTGGTGGTGCGATCAATATTGGCGACGAGATTCGGGTTCGAACGGGGCCAGAAATTGAAACCTTCTCTATTAAAAATATTAAAATGAGAGGTAAACATTCAGTTGAGAATATAATGGCTGCTATTTTGGCCTCTCGTGAGCATGGTGCAAATCGCGAAGCCGTACAAAGAGTTATCGAAAATTTCACTTCTTTGCCTCACAGAATCGAGTACGTTCGTAAAGTGGGCGGAGTCTTTTTTTACAATGATTCTAAGGCAACAAATGTGCATGCTGTCTTGCGCGCACTAGATACTTTTGAGGAAAATGTGATTCTGATTGCGGGCGGTAAGGACACCAACCTGAATTATGAACCCTTGAGAACTGCTGTAAAAAGAAAAGTGAAAACGTTAATCTTGGTTGGCGAGGCAAAAGAGAGAATCAATCGTGATCTTGGCGACTTCTCAGAGACTTTTTTGATTGGGACTTTTGAAGAGGCAGTTCTCATCGCCTACCAAAAGTCTAGGATCGGGGATATAGTTTTGCTTTCTCCAGGATGCTCAAGCTTTGATATGTTTGACAGTTTTGAAGAACGCGGTGATTATTTTAAAGAAATAGTTAAAAAGTTTCGCTAAATTAATTTGTTAAAAAGCACTTCCAAGGATCGGGAGTGCTTAATAAAGAATAAATAATCAGCCAGGAGGGCTTTGTGTTTCGTTTACTTACCGTTGGATTGTCTTCATTGTTTCTTTTGTCAGCTTGTGCTTCAGGGACTTTCAAGGCAAGGCAGGAACAGCGTGATAAATTGGCATCAGCAGCCGGACTCTATTGTGAGTTTATCAATGGGGACAAGCATCCTGATGTGGATGTTGAATTGAACATGCAAATGGCTAAGCGTTGTGATTCTACGAGTCATTTTTCAATAGCGAGTTATAGAAATTCTTCAGATCAAAATGGCATGATGTATTGCTGCTCAAATCCTGCTTCTGAGCCAAAGATGTCATTTAAAAAAGACAAATCACCCGCAGTTTCTGGAGCAAGCAAGTCTGATGCAGAACTGGGTTTAGATTCTGGTTCAAAAACCAAAGATAAATAAGAATTTGGTGACGTCTAGTTTATTCAGTCTGAATGCTAGACGATGCTGTGACTTCTGATTAAGCTAATAGTCAGGAGTCAAAATTATGTTGAGATATTTATCCAGCAGCTTGTTTTTAGCTATTATTGCGCTTTTAGGTATTGGGCTAGTGCAAGTCTATTCATCGAGTTTTATTTTCGCGATTGAATCACATGGTGATGGCTTATTCTTTTTTAAAAAACAGCTCCTTTATGGGGTTTTCGCTTTAGCTGTTCTGGTGGGGACAGTTCATATTCCCTTTCGTTATTTCGAGAAATTTGGTTGGACTCTATGGCTGCTGGCAACAGTCGGTGTAGTTGCCACTCTGATTCCTGGATTTGGAGTTCGCGTGGGCGGGGCCATCCGTTGGATTCAGCTGCCTTTGGGAATACGTGTGGAACCCGGTGAGCTCTTAAAAATTTCCTTTTCAATATGGTTTGCAAGTGTGCTTTGTAGGCAGAGTAATTTTCTAGCTAAGGTGAAATGGCACTGGCTTTTTTTGTTTTCGATCCTGCCGATGTATTTAATTCTTAGACAACCTGATTTTGGTAGTTTTGCAATTATCGTTCTTGTTTTTTTAGCACTGCTCTTTGCTTTCGGATTGCAGTGGAAATATGTATTTGGGGCTATGGCCGTCATCATCCCGGCCTTCTATGGTTTGGTTATGACAGTTCCCTATCGACGCGCTCGAGTTTTGGCCTTTTTAGATCCTTGGGCTGATCCGGCACAAAAGGGCTTTCAAGTTATTCAAAGTATGCTCAGTTTTCATAGTGGCGGATTTTCGGGTGTTGGCTTGGGACAGGGACAAGGGAAGTTATTTTTTCTGCCAGAGGCCCATACTGATTTTACATTGGCTGTTTTTGGTGAAGAGATGGGATTTGTTGGTTTTGTCGCCATTCTTGCACTTTATGGGTTTGTGGTTTTTAGGGGGATTCAAATTGCCGTAAAGGCTGAGGAGCCTTTTAAAAGAGCACTCACCCTGGGGTTGATTCTGACCTTTGCTTTAAGTGTTTTCATCAATGCAGGGGTTGTGATGGGCCTATTGCCGACCAAAGGCCTCACTCTTCCTTTTTTAAGTTACGGCGGCAGTTCTCTGATATCTTTAAGTTTTATGTTTGGACTGATATTAAACATTGAAAATTCATTTGAAGAAGAGGATCGCTTTTCGCAGCGTTTCAGTAAACATTCCGACTTGTATGCAAAGACCTATTCACATTCAAAGGTAAATAGAAAATGAAAAAAAGAATGATAGTGATTTCTGGCGGTGGGACCGGGGGTCATATTTACCCAGGAATTGCCATTGCTAGGGCTATTCAAAAGCTCGAACCCAACGCTGAAATTCATTTCGTGGGGACAGCTTCAGGTTTGGAAGGAAAAATCTTGCCCCGTGAAGGATTTCCTCTGCATTTTATAGCCTCGGGTAAATTGAATGTAAAAAGCCCATTGCAAAAAATTAAAACATTATTGAAGATTCCTTACGGGCTCGTTCAATCCTTAAGTTTATTGCTTCACTTGAAGCCAGACTATGTCATCGGCGTCGGGGGGTATGCTTCAGGGCCATTTGTTCTTGCGGCAAGTTTAGCAGGGTTTAAGACTGCTATTTGGGAGCCCAATGCCATGCCTGGAATGGCGAACAGGTTGCTTGCCCGCTTTGTTGATAAGTGTTTTGTGGTTTTTGAGGACGCAAAAAAGTATTTAAAAAATTCCGTGGTCATCCAAGCAGGAATGCCTGTGCGACAAGAAATCGAAGATGCAATCCATGAGAGTCATAAAGATGACAAATTTCACCTTTTGGCCTTTGGCGGAAGTCAGGGGTCTCGTGTTCTTAATATCTGCCTAAGTGAAGCCATTAAACAAGGTGGTGAATGGCTGAGTGACTTAGCCGTCGTTCATCAATTGGGATCTGCCGACTTTCAATCTGTCTCTGAAAAATATCAGGGGGCCAGCTGTCCGGTTGATTTACACGAATTTATATTTGATATGCCGAAGTATTATAAATGGGCTGATATTATTTTAAGTCGAGGTGGGGCTAGCTCCATTGCAGAGGCCGCAGCATTCGGAATCATTCCTATTATCGTTCCCTTGCCAGCGGCTGATGATCACCAGCAAAAAAATGCAGAGACCCTGGTTGTTAGAAACGCAGGTCGCATGATTTTACAGAAAGATTTAACTCCTGAAAGGTTGATTTCAGAAGTACAATCTTTAAGGCAAGATAAAGCATTGCGAGATGAAATGGTTCAGAATATAAAGAGTCTTTATGTTCCACAAGCAGCGATAAAAATCGCAAAGGAAATCTTACAGTGAAATTACAAAGTGCGAAGTTTCATTTTGTTGGTGTAGGTGGGATCGGAATGTGTGGCTTGGCGGAGCTTTTACATAACATTGGTGCTCAAGTTACAGGCAGTGATATTTCAGAAAATACAAATACTGAGCGATTGAAAGAAATGGGAGTCAAAGTCTTCAAAGGGCATGTGGCCTCAAATGTCGGGGACGCTGATGTTGTTGTTTATTCAAGTGCAATTCAATATGGAAATCCTGAAATTGCAGAGGCCCGAATTCGTCACATCCCCTTGATTCCTCGGGCCGAGGCCTTGGCGGAAATCATGCGCTTGAAGCGTGGAGTTGCGGTTGCTGGAACTCATGGCAAAACAACAACGACTTCTATGACTGCGGCAATTTTCTTAGAGGCGAATTTAAGTCCAACCATCGTGGTCGGCGGTCGCTTTGAGCTGATTAAATCAACGGCGCTTCTTGGAACCGGCGAATGGATTGTGGCTGAGGCGGATGAATCGGATGGCAGTTTTCATAAATTGTCGCCTGAAATCGCCATTATCACGAATATCGATTCGGATCACTTAGATCATTTTAAAACTTTTGAAAACCTACAGAAATCCTTTTATGATTTTGCCCTCAAGGTCCCCTTTTACGGAAAGGTGATCGCTTGTGGAGATGATCCACTCGTTCGGCAAATTTTTGAGAACTTTCCAAAGAAAATTTTGTTCTATGGATTTGACGAAAAAAATGATTTGGTTTTGAGTGGCGAGCAGGGAAATTACTCCCTTTACCGCAGTGATCGACTTTTAAATACAAAACACTTAGTGGGTGCTTTTAAGCTCAATGTTCCAGGTCGACATAATGCACTTAATGCTGTTGCTGGAATTTGTGCTGGTTTGGCTGCAGGGATTTCATTTCAAGACTGTGCTGCTGGATTGCAACGATTTGTCGGTGTTGATCGCCGCTTTCATTTTAAAGGCGAGAAAAATGGAATTCGCGTCTATGATGATTATGGACATCACCCAACGGAAGTGCGAGCTGTTTTGCAGGCCTTCAGGGAAAAGTACCCAGAAAATCGCCTTGTTGTCTTTTTTCAACCGCACCGTTATTCGAGAACTCAACATTGCTGGCATGATTTTACAACGGCATTTATGGAAGCTGATCAAATTTTATTAGCAGATATTTATCCGGCGGGTGAAGTTCCAATTCCTGGTGTGAACAGCGAAAAGCTAGCTCAGGAGATGAAGCATGAAAATGCGCAATATTTTGTTCGCGATGAAAAGGCTTCTCAGAATATATTGTCACTGCTCAAGGATGGTGATGTCTTTATCACTCTTGGGGCTGGCGACGGCTGGAAGCTTGGCTTGGATGTGTTAAGCAAAATCTAAGGATGCGGAGTTTGCAGCAGTGAATAAAATGATGGCAAAATTGGTTTTTAAAATTCTATTTGGTTTTTTAATGTTGCCGGCGGCGATTGTCGGCACCTTTTATTATTTAAATGAAAATGGCTTTTTCAATATCGAAAATATTGAAATTGTTCTAGAAAATTCATCTCACGGACAAGACCAATTTTTAGATCCTCATATTGAAATTTTGAAAGAAGCCCTTTCAAAATATAAGGGTCAGTCTTTATGGAATTTAAGTATTAATAAAATTTCCAAAGAGCTAACCAAGTTTGATTGGATCGAGACAACTAAAATAAATCGCAGTTGGCCGGCGACTTTGACTCTTAAAATTAGTGCTTACGAAGTTAAGCTTCTTTTTATGAGTAAGAATGGAAAAATAATCCCAATTATTAAGGACGGAACTTTTCTTGTACCCGTGGATCAAAAGCAGGCGCCGGATGTTGCTTTGCTCGAGGGTGAAGCTTTTTTGAAAAAAATCGAACTTCGAAAAAAAGCCGTCAGTATAATAGATCAGATTCCCTCCGTTGGATCCTTTAGTTCAAAAACAATATCCGAAATTGGCTTTGAGGAAAAAGAGGGCTTTTGGATGACAATGGTTAAGACTGGAATTCGAGTAAAAATTGGCGAAGATTTAATCGCAATTAAAGCAGCCAGAGTCAGTCAGGTTGTTGATTATCTCGAGAGTCATCACTTTGAGGCACGCGTCATAGACGCCAATCTGTCGAAGAAAGTCCTTGTAAGGTTACGTAAGGATCCCTAAGCTTAAGTCCGGAAGACAATAGATCTAAGTCGAGTTTTGACTCTTCTTAAATGATCTTAAATCAAAATGCAAAATGATTTTGCACAGTTTTCCCGACCTAGGTTTTGCCAGATGCTGTACTTTAAATTAGGGTGCTTTAAAAGCGCCTCAATATATAGCATCAAATTCATGTTTTAAAATGGCAAAACTTGCGTACAAAATATGCTCTTTAAAATGGCATAGGGAAGACTTTTTGAGGTCATGCTTTTTCAAGGTGAGGCTTAAGGATGAGTACAGCGAAACCAAAAGCTCCGGTATTGGCAGGATTAGATATTGGTTCTACAAAGGTCAGTTTTGTAATTGGTACTGTCAATTCGGAAGGTAAAATAGAAGTTGCAGGCGTTGGGACGGCTCCAAATTCAGGGATTCGTCAGGGCGTTGTTGTAAATATTGAGGCCACTACAGATTCAATTAAAAAAGCAAAACTTGAAGCCGAATTAATGTCTGGTTATACCGTCAGCGATGTCTGGGTTGGTGTTTCAGGTACGCACATTTCCTCGTTCGACTCTAAAGGCATGGTTGCTATTAAAAACCGTGAAGTCACTCCTTCTGAAATAGAACGAGTGATTGATGCCGCAAAGGCAGTGACTGTCCCAGCTGATCGCACAGTTCTTCATATATTACCAAGAGAATTTAAAGTAGATGGTCAAGATGGAATCACGGATCCAGTCGGGATGTCAGGGATTCGTCTTGAAGCGCAAGTTCATATGGTTACGGGCAGTCAGAGCGCAATAAATAATTCAATAAAATGTGTTGAGCGTTCAGGGTTACGAATCGCAGGACTTGTCTTAGGACAGTTGGCTTCAGCGATGGCTGTTATTTCTAACGATGAAAAAAACCTTGGTGTGTGTGTTGTTGATATGGGTGGTGGGGTCACAAACTCCCTCTATTTCGTTAATGGAAGTGTCGCGCATTCATCAATAATACCGGTGGGTGGACAGCATTTTACACATGACGTTGCTGTGGGATTAAGAACCCCTCAGTTTGCGGCTGAAATTATAAAAAAGAAACATGGATGTGCTATGGCCTCCATGGTGAGTGATGCTGAAACTGTCGAAGTTGAAGGCGTCGGTGGTCGAAAAGCAAGAGTGATACCAAGAAAAGATCTGGCTGATGTTATTGAAGCAAGAGCTGAAGAAACTCTAAGTTTGATTACTAATGATATTCGAATGAGCGGTGTCATGCCGATGTTAGGCGCTGGAATAGTTTTGACAGGTGGAGCTAGTCAGCTCGATGGAATTATTGAGTTGGGTGAATATATTTTTGATATTCCTGTGCGCAGAGGAGTTCCAATTCATGTGGGTGGTTTGACCGATGTAGTAAAATCGGGAGAATTTTCCTCAGCAGTTGGTCTTTTAATGTATGGCTTGACTCAGCGAAAAGATTTGCTGAATCAAAATCACAATGTAAATGAAATAAAAATTGGGGATTCTATTCAAGGAATGACAAGAAAACTCAAAGAAATATTTGATACAATTTTTTAAATTTAGAATTTGGTATTTACTCAGTGGGGGCTGGAAGCCTCTGTAAAGAACGACAGGGAGGGATATATGTTTGAGTTAGAAGAGAATATAAATATCGGCGCTAATATTAAAGTGGTTGGTGTAGGTGGCGGTGGAAGTAACGCTGTATCGACAATGATCGCTTCAGAGATGACAGGCGTTGAATTTATAGTCGCCAATACGGACATTCAAGCTTTGAGATCTAATAAGGCCCCAAATAAAATTCAACTGGGCATTGATTTGACCAAAGGACTTGGCGCAGGCGCCAACCCTGATGTTGGTCGTCGTGCAGCGATTGAATCTTACAATGAGATCGTTGAGAAAATTGAAGGCTCAGATATGGTTTTTGTCACTGCTGGCATGGGCGGCGGCACAGGGACTGGTGGAGCTCCCATCGTAGCAAAAATTGCACGAGAGCTTGGCGCACTCACAATTGGTGTTGTGACTAAGCCTTTCCAATTTGAAGGGAAAAAACGCAGTAAGCACGCTGAGGCTGGCCTTCAAGAGTTGAAAGACAATGTTGATACATTGATAGTTATTCCGAATCAAAAATTGCTTTCTATAGCTGCAGAGCGAACGCCTCTTCTTGAGACTTTTAAAAAAGCTGATGAAGTGCTTTTACAAGCTGTTAAAGGAATTTCTGACCTGATCAACATCCGTGGATTGATCAATTTGGATTTTGCTGATATTCGCACTGTGATGTCTTCAAAAGGTATCGCAATCATGGGAACTGGTGCAGCACGCGGTGAAAACCGAGCTGTGGAAGCTGCAACCTCTGCGATTTCCTCTCCGCTTTTGGAAAATGTTAAAATTGATGGAGCAACGGGTATCATCATCAATGTAACTGGTGGTGCAGATCTATCTCTATATGAAGTGAATGAAGCTTCGACATTAATCACTGAAGCTGCTCATGAAGACGCTGAGATTATCTTTGGTGCGGTTATTGATGAGACTATGGGTGATGAAGTTCGTGTTACAGTGATTGCCACTGGCTTTGATACTCATGAAGTAAAAATGGTTAATGACATGGCTCAAGTTAAGCAGATGCAAAACTTTTTGAATCAACAATCAGCCCAGTTTGCAACCATGAATGGTATCAATTTAAACAATATGAATATGATGCCAAATATGCCGCAAATGAATCCAATGCAGCAATCCATGCAAATGCCGCAATATCAAATGCCACAGGCTATGCAGATGTCAGCACCTATGCCGACATTGCAAACAATGCCTGCTCCTCCCATGCATCAAGGTCATCAATCCATGCAGTATCAACAATCGAACTTGGTGCAACAAGCAGCCCAAGTTGAGTTGCCACCCATTGCGACTGTGCAATCTCAAGTGATGACTTACACTCATCCTGATATGCCAATGATGGGGCAACATGGAGTTACAGAAACAGTGGTCATCCCGCCGGTGGTTGCGGTGACTCCTCAAGTGGCTCAACAGGCTGCACAAGGTCAGTTGGCTCAGGAAATTCCTACTCCATTGCAGCCGCAAAGCGAAATGGCGGCTTTTTCAAGAGACATGCTTTTGGCAAAAGCACGGGCATTTAAAGAAAGCCAGGATCTTAAATCTCGGCATTCAGTATCAGAGCACATTGGAATGACTGTTGACCATGAACAGCAATCATTGGAAGATGCTCGAAAAATGGCTCGTGAGGTTTTGAGCTCGCCTTTTGCAAGTCAAAATCTTGAAGTTCCAGCCTTCATTCGTAAGAAGCAAGGATTTGAGCTGAATAACAAGGATTAAAGAAAATAAGTGGAAGCCTGGTTTGTTTCAGACATACATTTAAAAACTGCTAAAGAACGCAACGGAGAAATCCTGTTGCGTTTTTTGCATTCATTGCTGCAGGAAAATCCCGCAAAAGTTCATCTATTTTTGTTGGGTGATATCTTTGACCTCTGGGTTGGCGGAGGTAGCTTTTTTGTAAAAAGGTTTTTGCCCTTAGTCCAAGCCCTGGATGAGCTTAAAAAAGCGGGAGCTCAAATCACCTTTATCGAAGGCAATCATGATCTCCATATTGCCAGCTATTTCAAAAAAAGACTTGGTGTTGAAGTTTTTGTTGAGGCGCAATACTACAAAATCGATGGCTTAACCGTGCGAATTGAGCATGGAGATCTTATCAACCTCAATGAGATCGCTTATTTGCGTCTGCGCTCGGTGCTTAGACACCCAACCGTGAAGATGTTAGCACATATCATCCCTGGCGGTGTTTGGGGTTATATCGGAGATAAAGCCAGTAAAAAAAGTCGGAGTCGCAGTTCAAGGCTGCGCGCTCAAAATGAGGAGCAACTCGTGGGAATGATTCATGCCCACACTGAGCGCGCCTACCTTGAAAAAAAATTTGATTTTATAATCTCTGGTCATATGCATATTTTTACTGATCGAGTTCTTACGATGAACGGCCACAAAGTGCGATCAATCAATCTGGGATCCTGGTTCGAAGACAATATAAAGGTCTTTAGAATTAAAGATGGTCAGGCTGATTGGGTGAATCTTAATTAAATTAAAAAAGGGAAATTCAATGTCAAAAATTCAGATCTTATTTTTTACTGGTATTGGGTTTCTGATCGCATCCTGTGCACAAAAACAAGTTGCACTTGTTGGCTTAAGTAACGAAGGTCAATCCTTTGTTAAAGTGATTCATCCGGACGGCGGCAGTTGTGATCCAGTTAGGTTGGACTTTCAAAATCACGAGACCCAAGTTTTGCAATTAAATAAAATAAATTTTGATGGGGCTGCAGTTTGTGAAGCGACATTGCCTAAGAATGTTGTGAGGGTCACCCAGGATTCAAATTCCATTGTGATTCCTCAGGAGCCTAAAAAAATTGTGATTTTGGGCGATACAGGCTGTCGTTTAAAGTTTCAGGACGGACGGGGAGTCATTCAAAATTGTGATAGTGAAACCGACTGGCCTTTTCAGCGTATCATGCGCTCTGTCGAAAAAGAAAAACCTGATTTGGTCGTTCACCTAGGGGACTATCACTATCGTGAAACTTGCAAGGGTGATGCAAAATGCAAAAAATTTGAAGGGGCCTTGGGGTATGGATTTAAGCCATGGGCACTTGATTTCCTAAATCCTTCTTTGGAGGTTTTAAAGACCACTCCCTATATTTTTGTGCGGGGTAATCACGAAGATTGCCACCGAGCTCATGAGGGATTTTTAAAAATGCTTGCCCCACTGAGTGGGGATCGTTGTGTGGATATACAAGATACCGCCTACACCAGCTTTGGAAATTTTTTAATTGTTAACTTTGATGATAGCAATTTGGACGACAGTCCCTTGGATCAGGATTCTGTTGGATTTAAAACAATTCAAGACAAATATAAGAAAATGGTTGAAACCATTGCAACTCGTCCAGAGTCCACGGTTTGGCTGTTCATACATCGTCCATTTTGGGGTTTGTCTCCACGAGCTGGCAATCAGGCACCAAAATCTAATATGAAGCAAGCAGCCGCAAGTGCTGAAAATTCTCTGGATTTGGTCAATGTCAATTTGCAAAGAATATTCAAAGAATTGCCACTTCCCAATAAGGTGAAGATGATTTTTTCTGGTCATATTCATGCGGTTCAAGTTGCCGTTGGTGATCACCCACCCCAGATGGTCATTGGTGAAAGTGGCACATCTTTAGATTTTTTTAATGATCAGAATTTAAAAGCTGTGCCATCTGGTTACAGAGTTTTTCCGTCTGACTATGGATACGTTCTGATGTCCAAAGATGACTTTGGAAAATGGACAGCCAATATTAAATCTATCCATGGTCAAACTGATTTTACATGCCAAGTCAGTGAACCTGGAGTTCCCTGTCTTGCTTATAAATAAAATAAATTAACTTACCTTGGTCTGTGTTTTTCATAATTGCCTTTGCCAATGTGAGGTCCTTGCTCTGTAATTAATATGATATGGAGGGGATTTATTTATGGGAATGTTAACAAAAATTGCACAGGCTTTTGAACATGGTGGCTTTTGGATGTGGCCTATTTTGCTCATTCAAGTGGTTTCAATTGCCATTGTTGTAGAGCGAACTTACGCTTTCTTTATTCGCCGCAAATTAAATCAAACGGCTTGTGCTCTTGGCTTTGAAGAGTCTATTCGTCGCGGTGAAATGGATGCAATCATTGCCAAAGCCCATTCATTGTCAGCACAAAACCCAGTAGCAAGAGCGATCGCCGCGGGTGCATTAGCTGCACGTAATTTGGGCGGTAAAGAAGAAATTCAAGGAAAAATGGATGAAGTTCTTCTTGAGGAAAATGCTAGACTTGATCATCGCACAGCTTTTTTATCAATGCTTGGTAACATTGCAACCCTGACAGGCCTGCTTGGAACTATCACAGGTATGATTAAATCTTTTGCTGCTGTGGCTTTTGCTAATCCTGCTGACAAAGCCTCTTTACTTTCTGCTGGTATTTCTGAAGCGATGAATGCAACAGCCTATGGGTTGATTGCAGCGATTCCAGCTTTAGTTGCCTATGCCGTTTTGCAAAACAGAGCCAATCGTTTGGCTGAAGACTTGAATCAAGGTGGATTGAAAATATACAATTGGTTGAGCTACACCTATGAACCCATTACTTCTTACAACATCAAGACGACTTCAAAGGCTGAGAACAACACTCACCTGAATGCATAGTTTTTGGATTATTGATTTTATAAAACGTCTTAAAGTGTAACTTAGTCAGGAAGATTAAATGAAACACTCCAAAAAGCATTTAGATTTTGAAGTGAACTTGATTCCATTCATTGATTTGCTATCAGTCTCGATATGTTTTCTTTTGATCACCGCTGTTTGGTTGAATGTGGGTTCAATGAACGTCAAGCAAGCTGTTGGTGGTCAGGCCCAGGAAGACACTAAGAAAAGTCCCCTTGTGTGGATTCGCATGAATGACAAAGGGGACTTGGATCTTGAAGTTCAACAAAGCTCATTGGTCCCTTCTGCTTTAAGAAAATTTCGTATTCCGCAAGTGGATAAAAAGGTGAATTTTGAAGGGCTTGAAAAGGCGCTGGCCTCTTTGAAACAGTCGGAACCAGCTTTGAATACCGGACTGATTCAACCCCATGGTTTGACAGCTTATGAAGAAATCATCGACGTGATGGATAGACTCAAAAAAAACGGAATGACCGATTTAGGCGTTTCCCCATTATAGTCACGAAAAGTTTAAGAGAGGTTTATTTATGATATCTGATGGAATTTTAAAGACATCAGTTTTGACTGGAACTCTAGAGGGACATTCGATTATAAGCCCTCGAGGCGCTAAACTGAAGCGGCAAGTGGCTGCCGACCTCATATTAACAGCTTTGATCGATGCCTTCTCAATTTTAGTCATTTTTCTGTTGATGAATTTTTCTTCAACAGGAGAGATTCTAATGATTGGCAAAAATCAAGAGCTTCCCAAAGCGCGTCTTGCAGAAACCTTAGAACGAAATCCCGTCATCAAAGTGGATGAAGGCAAGATCTTTGTCGAAGATAAAATTGTCGATGCAAAATCTATTACAAGTGAACTCTTAGAAATTCGAAAAAAATATCAAGAGCTGCACCCTAATGAAGCTTTTCCTGGCGTCGCGACAATTCAGGCAGACCGTCGGGTGAAATACGATTTTTTAAACCAAATTATTCTTGGCATGAATCAGGCTGGATATAGCGACATTAAGTTTGCCGTGGTTTTAAAATAGTCAGAGCTGATATTAAGAAAGTTTTTAGGCGTTGTGGGAGCTCGAAAATGAAAAAAAGTTTGTTAATTTTCTCTTTATCCTTGGGTGTAGCAGCAAAGGCCCAAATGTCAGCATCTGCGGGTTCGACCCAAGATCTTCTGATTAAAAAATTAACCCAAGTTCAACTGGGCTTAGCCCCAGCGGATCCTGCAAGATCTTCCGTTTTGCTTCGCCTAGCGGATCTTCACTCTGAACGGGCAAGGCAGCTTTCAATGAAAGAAATAGCAGATGGATGTGTTGTCTGCAAAAGTGGTGAAAAGGATCGCGACAAGGCTTTAGCCTATTATGCAGAAGCTCTTTCTAAAGTGCCAGGCAATTTGATTTCCAAAGTTTACCTGCAAATGGGTCATCTTTATGAGCTTCAAGGTCGCAGTGACTTAGCAGAAAAAAACTATCTTGCTATGTTGGGTGCAAGCACCTCAGCTCTAGAACTGGCTGAAGCCAATTTATCACTGGCTGAGATGGCCTTTAGAAAATCAGATTTTAAAATGGCTCAAGAGCTCTATACCAAAGTTTTAGCAACTGAAGGAGCTAGCTCTCAAGGACTTGCTGCCTATCGTAAAGCTTGGTGTGCATTTCGGCTGAGTGATATGGAAGCTGCAGTGACACAATTTCAAACAATTTTAAAGACACCACGGCTGCAATCTCGAATGGCGTCAGCCCGCAGTGTGGCAGATGTTCAATTCCTCGAAGAAGTTTCACGAGATCTTGCCACGGTGATGGCCGCTCGAGGAATCAAAGAATCGGATCCAGTCAGCCTCTATGAGCTGACCCCAGAAAATTTTAGACTTCAACAAGTGACATTGCTTGCCCGCGAGGGTTTGCGACTGGGGCAAAAAGAAGCTTCTCTCAAAGTTTGGGAGTTTGTATTTCAAAAACAAAGTGATCCCAAAGCGCGGCTTGAAGCCCTCGTTCAAAGTTCTCAAATCCAGTTGGATCTTAAAAATCCCGTGGCCGCCTTTAATTCCTTCAGAATGGTCCTTGAACTCTGGGGTGCAACGGACTGCAATAGCGCTTCCTGTGCAGACTCGGCCAAAGGCTTGAGGCAGTTTTTGGTGGGTTGGAACAGGTTGGAAAATGCCAAACCAAGTGCAGAACTGTTGGTTGGTTATGAAGAATATTTAAAGGTCTTTAATAAGGACCAGGATATGTATGTGTGGGCGGCTCAAGTGGGAGTCCAATTGAGTAAATTTTCAGAGGCGGCGCAATGGACAAATCAGGTTAACAGTCTGATTGTGGCAGAGCACAGTTCGAGTTTGGATCCAGTTATAAAAAAAGCACTTGCAGAGAAGCTTGAGAAAAATCTGCTCACTGGAATTGAAATGGCTGAGAAATCAAAAGATGAAAACTTGCTGATTTCAGCTCAGAATGAGTATCTCAAAAACACTATTCTAAAGCAAAAAAGTTTCGATGTTCTTTATCAAAAGGCCTACTCGATTTATCAAAAGGGCGACAATTCAAAAGCGGCTGACTTGTTGAATCAGTTGGCCATGGACGAAAAAGGGACACATCAAATCAGGCTGCAAGCGGCTGATCTTTCTCTCGATGCTTTAGTGACCTTAAAGGATGATGCAAGAATTCAAAAATGGTCTAGGGTCTATTCTCAAACCTTCCTTGATAAAAAAGCAGAGTTTCAGGGGATTCATCAAAAATCAATTTTAACTCAGGCGGCAAACTTGGCTGCAACTTTGCCAGATCAAGCCTTGTCTGTCCTATCGCAATTCAATGTTAGTGAAGCCGGTCTTGAAGATAAAAAAACTTATTTTAAAAATAAGACTTTGCTGTGTGAGAAATTGAACCGCATCACTGAGGCTCGCGTCGCTGTTGAAGATTTTTTGAAACAACCGACTCTGAACGCCGATGAACGCGAGTTCGCTCTGGGCAGAAAAGTCTGGTTTGCCGAGCTTGAATTGGATTTTGCAACTGCACTTAAAACGGCAGAACAAATGAAGTTCAGTACTTTAAGCCCAGATGAAAAAGTTCTAAAATTAGCCATGTACTCGGAATTGGCAGAAGTAAATCCTTCCAATTACTATAATCTGTACTTGAAGCAATCAAAGGATGAAGCAAGAAAAGCCTTGATTGCCACTCAGCTGATCCGTCTATCAAATTCTCCAAGTAAGGATCTAGAGGGATTGAAGCCCTACTTTAAAAATAGTGCAGATCTTCTGGCTAGAGCTGCTCTTGAAGTCTATCAAAAAAACAATGATAAAAAAGTTTTGGAAATAGCGTTGAAAGAAAAAGGAGCGGCCAAGTCAGATGCCTTTGTTATGATTGAAAAAGTCATGATGTTGAGTGATCTGAAGGTTTTAGCTAAACAAGTAGCTGCTCATAAATTTGATACTAAAAATCAAAAAACAATTGCCTTGGGATTGAAAACTCGAATAAAGCTCTTGGAAAAATTAGACAGTTTTGCAAACCGTAATATTGCCTCTGGTGATTGGGCGGGGCAGCTGTTAAGTCTTCATTTGGTAGCTCAGGAAAATCTTCGATTCTATAATGAAGCCTTGGCACTGCCAATGCCGGCTGGTCTGACTCCCGAGCAAGAAAATGAATATTTAACTTTGTTGTCGCAACAGGTTTCTCCAAATCAAAATGCAGCTCAAATGGCAGAGTCCAAAGTCACAGAGTTTTGGGGTCAAAAAGTGACTCTAGCCTCCTATGAAAAGTTTGCGGCAGAAAATTCCCAATGGACTGCACTGATCCTTGAGGAAATGGACGCCTTGCTTGCAGCGACTCCAGCAGATCAAAAGAAATCTTGGCTAGCTACAGCAGATACACTCAGAGGTCAAAAAAATCCGGTCCGCAAACCTTCAATTGCAGAATTTGAAAATGCCAGAACGCATTTGAAAAAAAATCCCTTCACGGCCTATGCAATTCAACAAGTTTTGGATCTAGAAAAGCAAACCCAAAGAAAAAGTATGGTTGAATACCTCGAAGGGCGTTTGGCAAGTCTGCCAAAAGCATTAAATGAGATGAAGGAGAAGAGCCAATGATGAAATACACGTTGATATTTATTCTAGCAATGAGTGCAGGTTTCGCAATGGCTGCTCCGGAAGTGAATTTAAAAGATAAAAAAGCCCAGGATATGAACTTTGAAGACCTGTTAGTGAACGGACAATATCATTTCTCAGAGGAAGCCGTGACGACGGTCGAGGAAGATAAAGTCTTAAACAGCTTAATCGGCGTAAGAACAGACTTTAAGGATCGGATGAAACAATCAGCGACCTTGGGTGGAGTGAATCACAAATGAGTTTAAAGCTAATATTAGAAGACAATGCAGGGAACATTACTCGCCAATTCCCAGTAAATACGGCAAAAGCTCAACTGATTCAGCGGCTAGATACTAAGCGTCTTGAGGTTGTTTTAAGCACAGCGGCCTTAGATAAAAATAAAATCAAATTTTCAAAACTGGCGGACTTAGATTTTGAAGAAATGAAGGGAAAAAAGCATTCCTTGGGAAGCTTTGGATCGCTTCGAATTGTCGATGAAATCTTTAGCGTTCCAGTTGATTCGCAAATAAATAGCGTGGTCAAAACAAATGATAAAAATGATCTTAAGACCGCTGCATTGATAGCACTTGGGATTTTTTTTCTTCTGCTGGCGATTGTTAAATTTGCTCCCCGCGAGAATGCTCGAATTAATGAAGAGCTAAAGCAACAAGTTGTAAAAATAGTCCAAACTAAAGAACAAAAGAAACTGACAGTAGCTCCAAAGACAATGCCGGTCACTGATCCCACGGCAACAAAGGCGCCAATTAAAAAGGCAGAGTTGGTTAAACGATCGGGAGCCTTGTCTGCCTTAGGAAGTTTGCGCTCGGGCAAGCAACGCGGTGGACTTAATCTTGGCGCAGTGAACACTTCAGCGGGCGTTGGACTCGGTGGAACTGGCGGCAGCGGTGGTGTTCAGACTTCATTGTATGGAAAAGGAATAACCTCTGCAGCTTTAGGACCAGGTGCTAATATTTCTGGTGGTGGCGGCTACGGCACAAAGGGAAAAGGTGGGGGCCAGGCAGGATATGGCAGTCTTTCCCTTGTAGGTTCCGCAGGTGGAATGCCAGTTCCATTGGGTGCTGAGGCAGAAATTGCGCAGGGATTAGATCGTTCAGCAATTGATGAAGTGATTCGTCGAAATTTGGGACAAGTGCGTTTTTGCTATGAGCAGGCTTTGCAAGGCACTCCAAGTTTAAGTGGTCGAGTGGCCATGGGATTTGTCATTGGAGGAAACGGTCTTGTTAAAACTGCCGACGTTGAAAACTCAACCATGGCAAACAAGGGTGTTGAAGACTGTATTTCAATGCGACTTAAAACTTGGAAATTTCCGCTGCCTCAAGGTGGTGTTGATGTGAAAGTCACTTATCCATTCGTATTACGAAGACAAGGTCAGGGGTAATAAATGAAACTCAATTCAGCATTATTTTTAAGCTTAGCATTTTTGACGGCATGTGGTCTGAAGCAAGACCCTCTTTCAAATGCTCCAGATGCTGTGCGATCAGGGGTGCCTCCAACTATTGAAAAGCAGGCAGCAACTCAGCCACTTCCTAAAGAAGCCTTGCAAATTGATGTGCCAAATTTGATCAATGGCAGAGTGGGTTCACCACTGGAATTCAAGGTTTCAGGCCGAGTGATGGTTCCCAATTTGAATTATAAGCTTTCGGTAGAAAATTTAGCAGAATTTCCGGGCGCAACTTTTGATGCGACGACCGGTGAATTTAAATGGATTCCAACCCGGACGGTTATGGGCAGCAGTCCCAGCGTGGAAATACCTCTGCGACTCAGTTTAGTGACTGAGCCAAATCCCGAGAACCCAGTTATTTCTATTGAAAGAAAAACGATTCTTTTAGTCGTAGTTAATCATTATTCAAAACCAATCATCAATTCGATTTCGGGATCTGAACCGATCCTGAACGGTGCTAAATACACCTATCCCGTCGTTCTTGAAGATATCGATGCTATCAATGCCCAAGATGTGACCATCAACGTTCGAGATTGTTCCCCTTCCTACAATACGGGTTCAATTGCACATGCTGTGACAGTTCGAAAAATTGAAAGCGATTCAAGCAATCCAAGTAAATATAAAGGGGATGTGACTCTGGATCTGTCCGCTGCTGATAATTTACGTAATAACGGAACTTATTGTTTTGGATTAGTAGCCATCTCCAAATTTGGAATTGCTTCAGATGTATACAAAAAAGAAGTTTATATCGAATTAAAAATGAAGCCGACAAAAATCACAACTCAAGTCGGACCAAATTTAACAATCGGAGAGAAAGCCTTATTTTCTTTCTCAATCTATGATCCCGCAGGTTTGGGGTCTCTGACTTTGAGATCTATGGATGATATTGGTCAAATGCTTCCAGGCAGTCGAATTTCTTGTAAATCAACGGCCTACACCAGAAGTCAATTGGACTGCGATGGAGTCATTGATGCCACCAATCCAGCCAAGGCAAGAGAACAAGAAATTTATTTAAAGTTTTCCGTCGAAAATGCTGGATCTCGAGTCACCCAAGCGACCGTGACCAATCATTCCATTCGAATTCAAGTGAGGGCGGTGAATCCATGAAATTAATTAATTTTAAAATACAAATTCTGGCAGCAGCGGGTTTTATTTGTGCTTTAGTGTCAGCCGCGAATGTTTTTGCTCAAGTCGCTCAGGAGATAGACTCTTTTGGAGGCAATGAGGCCCTTTATCTAAAAGCCAAAGCCTTAAATCCCGAGGTCGAAAGCGAAGTCATTCAAAATCGCTTTTCGAATCGCACAAATCGATTTGAATTTGCACCAGAGTATTCAAATGTGACGGGTGGTGATTCTTACAACCGTACGAATAATATGGGCTTTAACGTTCAATATCATATCAATCCCAGCTGGAGTATGGGGTTGAAATACAATTATTCTTTCAATAATTTGACTCCCGAAGGTCAAGCCATGGTGAACAAGGCGACACAAGCAGCGCAAGTCAATCCTAAGGATCCAGGGTATCTTTTTCCACAAGTTATTTTTCCAAAGTCTGAGACCTTAGCTTTGGTGAACTGGTATCCCATCGTTGGGAAACTGAGTTTTGGAAAGTGGGGTGTCGCTCACTTTGACACTTATCTGCTTGGCGGTTTAGGAACGATGGAACTTTCCAAAGGATCCACGGCCACATCAACTTTGGGCATGGGGCTGGGTTTTTGGGTCAATTCAAATGTCACCACCCGTGTGGAATATCGTTCGCAGCAATACAAAGCTGAATATTACAACAACACTCAAAATATGTCGACAGGCGTAGCTTCAGTTCAAATGGGTTGGATGTTATGAAGAATATTGCAAAGGCCTTTACTGCAGCTTCCCTTTTCGTCTGCATAAATCAAAGTGCTCTGGCTGAAGATGATATTATGAGCATACTAGAAGGCAAGAACACAGGCTCCGCGGCCCAATTTGTAGAGTCCGAAGAGGTCGCGAAATTAAAAAAGGCTGTGAATCCTAATAGTGCAGAACAAAATATCTTTTTTCAGTTCTTAGTTGATAAGAATTATGAAAAGGCTTTATTTCAATGGGGAACGGCCTTCAATGGATCTGTTTTTCAAAAAACAGAGACAGGCTCTGCCCTTGAAGCCTTCTTGAATTTCAAAAATGGCTTAAAGGTCACAGGGATTGAAAATTTAATGGCCATCAAAGAGCCTCAAAAAATTGACAGTTCAGTCACGACTCTTTGGAAAGAAAACCTCAACGATAAAAATCCTGTATGGGGTTTTGTTCAGGTCACTTGGAGTCCCTATTGGACGCAAGTCTTTGGTCTTGGTTCTGAAATGGCAGTCATCTTACAGCGAGGTTATGTGAATGAAGATTTGGCTTCGTTAACTGAGCTTATAAAAAAGACAGCCGTCGATTCATCAGAGCGAAATATTTTAGAATGGCAATTGGTCTTGAATTTAGGGATTCGCGGGGAGGCTGCAAAAGCAGCGCAGGTCTTATCGCATTTGATGAAAGCAAAAAATAATCCAATCGATCCTGACTTGATGACGATCACGGCCGGTCGGCTGCTCTACCAAAATGGTTTTTTGGATGCATCACTCAAATATTACCAAAAAATATCTAAAAAATCCGACTATTGGTTTCAGTCCCAAGAAGAAATGGCATGGGCTTACATGAGAAAAGGTGAGCCACAAAATGCGCTGGCCATCACAAAAACTTTAACTTATCCCCATTTTAAAGGTTGGGTGGGAATTGAGTCCTATTTGCTTGGGTCCTTCACTAGTCTAAAAGTCTGTGACTATCCAGGTGTTTTAGCCACGATGACTTCGATCAAGGGGCAATTTAGTGATCATTTAATAGCTTTAGAAAAAGTTGTCACTGATGCGAATCAACCAGCCGTGAATCATTTGCTCAAGGCAATGTCATCTGGTCCAGTAAGTCTTGAAAAGTTGGGAGAAGATGCACATCGTTTACCTCTGCTGGCCTCTAAAGATGAGGGCCTTGGACTATTGATAAAAAGACAACAATTTTTATCACAAGAATCAGAGATTGCAGAGCAGCTTTATGCTAAATCTTTAACCTTCGGAAATTTGCAAGGACACTTTGAGGTTCTCAAAAATCAAGTTCAAACACGTGCGCAAATGACTCAAGGTGCGGAGATGCAACGACTGCAAGAACTCGCTAAATTTGAACTTGAAGATTCTAAGCAAGTGATTCAGAGGCTGCGAATTGTCGAAGTGGAAATGATCCAGCAAGTGGATTCAGCGACAAAGTTTTTAAAAAATGCTGGACTTGGTGAAAACAAAAAAGGCACCACCGGAATGAGTAACAAATACACCATGAACTTTTCTAAAGACAAAGAGATCTGGTTTGATGAGCTCTCTAATTTTAAAGTCGATGTTAAAAAAGGCTGCGCGAAAGAAAGTGTGAAGGAGTAGAAATGAAGAGATTCACTAGCACTCAGTATCTTTTGACAGCAATTTTAGCTTTATCTGCCTGTGCTGAATCTAGCAACAATATGCTAGTGCCTAATTCAGTTTTCCCAAAACAAGAGTTTTCTGAAAAGCCTCAGGATTTTGCAGTTTTTAATCCCAAAGTTGATATTTTATTTGTGATCGACAACTCGGGAAGCATGGACACCACTCAGCAAAATTTGAGTCGCAATGCTTACTTGTTTGCTGATGCTATTTCTAAGATGTCCATTTTGGATTACCATATTGGTGTTGTCACCACGGATATGGATTATTCAAGTTGCAACTCTCAGTGTGGACGATTGCAGGGTTATCCAGCTTATGTTGATAAAACGACCCCAAATATGGTCAATGTGCTCTCACGAAAAATGATTGCGGGTTCTATGGGAAGTTCTACGGAGGAAATGTTTTCTCCAGTAGAGATGGCGTTGTCGGCACCACTCAATACCACAGCGAATCAGGGCTTTTACCGTCCGGATGCTTACCTGGCCATTATTTTTATTACAGATGCTAAGGATCAATCAACAATCCTACCGCAAGAGTTCATCCAGTTTTTGAATACTAAAAAAGGGGACTCAAATAAAGTTCTTGGCTATGGGGTCATCAGGACATTGGCTGAATCTAAATCTTGTGATTCCAGTGAAGACCTCGATGATAAACTTGAGACGTTTTTAGCTTCGGTTAGCAATGGGGATAAATCTCAGAAAAACATCTTGAGCCTATGCAATTCAGATTACGGAACTAAGCTTGCAGAGTTCGCAAAGGATATCGTCAGCAGATCTGCCGGAATCGTGAAATTAAACCGCATTCCAGATCCGAAAACAATCGTGGTCACCTATGGGACTCAAGTCATTCCCAATAATGCAACAACGGGATGGGTTTACCAACCTTCGACAAATTCAATTTTGTTGGCCGAAGGGATTGATTGGGTGATTCAAGGGGCCAACGTGGGCTTAGCCATCAATTTTGAAGTGATCGATACAAAATAAAAATCTAGGAAAAGGCTCCAGCATCAGCCAAAATTTGGATTGATGCTAAGTCCTTTTTATTTTTTGAAAGACCTAGGTAATCTGAAATACGGCATTTTTTCCCTAAATTCAGATCCTTGATCAGACGAAGCATTTCATGTGAAGGGGGCAATTCAAGAACTGTCCCTTGAAACGCGCAACTTATCCTATTTTTGGATTTATTTTTTGACCATAAAATACTCTTGAGGCTTGAAGTTTGAATTACACTGTCTAGAGAAATTTTATTTCGTGGAGTCTGCCGGGGAAAGGTCTTAAATCCCTGTTTTGAACTGAGTTCCAGCCAACTTTTCAAAAAAGCATCATACAGTTGATTTTTAGAAAGAGATTCAATTTTTAAGATTGTTTCTTGAAAATTTTGGGGGAGGTCAACAACTTGCCCATCCCTTGAATGAAGCGATTTTTTTTTATCGCTTTTTTGGCCATTTTTTTGGCCAGTGACCTTGGTCTCTCCATGAAGTCCAAGGGTTTTTTGTAACAAGGGGCCGAGAGCTTCTAGAATGACATCAAAATGTGAACGATCCACCCAGATGCCAAGACTCCATGTTGCACTGAATGAGCCATCAGATTCAGCAATATGCCAGGCTGAGGAAGGCCAATAAGTCATATCACCGGGACGGGCCTCTAAAACCTGAGAATGTTTTTTAAATTTTGAGTAGTTGTGGGCACGGTTCAGAGCAGGATTTTTTTCTACAAATTTTGGAGTCCATAAGCGAAAGGTCTTTTTTCCTACGACGGGAAAACTAAAAACACCGCATCCATCCACATGGACACCAAAAGGTGTTTTTTTATAATTGCCTAGATAAAGCCCCATCTCGACGAATCTATTTGGAAATCCGACATGAGAAAAAAGATTCTCTGTAAACTGTTGCAATGGCTTTCTGTTTTCCTGACTGACTTGCAGAAGTTCATCGCAAACCAAGCAATAATCAGAAAAATACTTTTCCATCCGTGTATGGTAACCTAGAAAGCTTTTGTCTTTTTTGACAGGAAGAAATTGCAGAAGATCTTCTGCATATTGGAGTTGACCCTCAACAAAGAGCTTAAATCCTTGGGGACTTTTTAGTTTCCGGCATTGATTGCTATATTCAACCAGCATCGAAAATATTTGATCCTCTTTTATTTCCTGCAAAGCAGAGGCTGAATCCTGTAAAAGCAAGGGAGCTTTTTCCCAGTTGGTTTTGGTAAATTTCTTCCAAAAATTTTGTTGAGATGATGGGTTCACAAGGCCTCCGATGATTCAGAAAATAAATTAAAACCCACATTCCTTCGCTTTACTTGGGGTAAAATTATAGATCATCACCCCACCACCTTTCAATATGCCCTGCTTCAGGTTATCCAGGTACGGAGGAGGACTGCCTAAAACATCTCTTTGATTCCCAAGTGTCAAGGTTCCGGAAACTCCGAGGCAGCCAGCCGTTGGATTTCGCGGATCCCAACCATGCAGCAAAACTCCACGACCATGAACATCGGCATTTTCAGCTTCTAGACCTTCCAACTCAATGCCATCTTTGATTCTGCCAGAGCGAGGGGGATTGTAAGCTTTTGTCACCAGTGCTCCATTGGGGGTTCTGAGTGATCCTCTGCCGCGACCAAATCCGCCATCGCCTCGAGAGACTTCAATAGGATTTTTTTGAGCTACATTTGCTGGAGTTCCATCAGCGTGCAAAAACCACATTTTCCCCATCACCGCACCGGATGAAAAGTCATTCAAGATGAAGACATCTTTTTGTATTTTTCCAGAGTTCTTACCCTCGATAAAGGCCTGTTGCGCTTTTTTTAGTGCGCAAAGCAGCTTTGAATCCCCGGGTTGACTGCTTGGGACGTAATATCCCTTTTTGCAGTTTGCAAGAAAGGAAGTCCTCTTGTTGAGAGTTTTATTCACTTCACTTATTTTTGAATTCAGAGTCGAAACATAGGCCTCGTCTTTTGGGACCGTTCGAGCGTTTAGCCGAGTAAGCTCTTTTTTGGACATGGGAACAGAGGGTGTCGGCTTGCTCGCCACTTTCATGGATTCCATGTACGAATCCTGAAAGTCATAATCGCCACTTTTAAAGACGGGAACCTCGCTGGTGAAATAGCATTCGATGTATCCATTCGCAGCGATGTAACCTTTTGTGCGAATGCAATTTTTGACATCCTTTTCTTGCATCAACAGCTTCTGCCTCTGAATGAGCGTCCTTAGATCGGCAAAATCTGCTGAAGAATCAGTCGTCTTTATTTCCTTAATTTGATAGAGGTATTTGTTTTCAAAACTAAAGTAATCGGCGCCATCTTTTATTTTTTTTGAAGGGTCAAAAAAAGAAGTGCTGGCATTCACAGGGGCCAGGATGACTGAAGTTTTTTGTCCACTGGCCCCAACATCTCCAAAGGGTTGCACGGCCTGATACAATTTGTTTTGAGCAAAGCTAGATTCAACATTCACTAAAAATAAAAAAGGCACAAAAATTTTAGAAAACTGCATATCTAGCGCTCGATTCTGTGGACAAGGGGGCTGTTAGTTATTTTAAAAAAGATAACTAAAAATTAAAAGTGTAGCCAAGCAGACCTTGGACGCCAGACATGGTTGTGCGCAAGTCTGTGCTCGAGGTTTCAACTTCAGTGGTGCCGCCACATTGTGAAACACCTGGAATGCTGCCGTTTGAGCAAGTGCCACCAGTTGAAATATTTCTTTCAATCGGAAGGTAGCGCAAATTTCCTTCGATGGTTATACAATGCGAAGGAGTAAAGCAGAAATCAACTCCAATGCCACCCATTGCACCGAAAGAATTGCCTTGGAAAGTCAGTGTGCTGCTTGCAGCAGTGATGTCACCAGAAAGGCTTCCATAGCCGACTCCGGCTTGCATGAAAAAGTGAATGAAGTCATTTTCTAATGGATAGATCCGGAATATTGGAAATACCGCAAATCCAGAGAGCGAATAATCAAAGCTGCCACCAGTTCCGGTCCCTTTTTCAGACTGCATAAAGTAAGACGGACGCAAGACAACAGCATAGGAAGTCATGGCGATTTTATGAATCCAATTAACATAAAACTCGTAAGCTGCACCCAAATTTTTTGTATTGGCATTGGCAGATGCATGAGCTGAATCAATGATGCTATTTAAATCATTCTGACCAGCTGATACAGTCGATCCCCCGAAACCAATGGAATTGTCTCCACCAAAAAAACCAGTTCCACCGGAGCTGCTGCGAGCCGCATTGGCATCTTGAATGAAAAGGGCTGAAGCGGTGAGCAGGGCACCTGAAAAAAGAATAGCTTTAATTAAGAACTTCATGAGATCCTCCGTGATCCTTTAATATTTAAAATAAATTATTCACAAAAATGACCAATCCTATTGTCATGAACAAAAGTGTCTATTTTCTTTCTTTTGTTTTTGTGGTCTCTTTTAGAATCTTTTAATTCGCTAGAGCTCGCAATAGTTGGACCGTGTGTTCCGGTCGAAAGGCTTGCTCGTTCTGATTCATAAGTCAGTATTAAAGACAAATCTGGTTCTTCGAATGAAAGCATGTAAAAATTTACGAATGAACTTCAAAAAGCATTTGCATGAAAAGATATTGAACACAAAACGTATTTTTAAGGGGCAATTTCTTAAGATTGAACAAGACGAAGTCCAGGCCCCTGATGGAAAAAATTATTTCCGGGAAACCATTCTGCATCCTGGTGCCGCGGCGATCATTCCCCTATTGCCCAATGGAAACGTGATGATGTTGCATCAATATCGTCACGCATTAAAGAAAGTTTTTTTAGAATTTCCGGCAGGCAAACGAGACCCTAATGAAGACACTTTGACAACCGCACATCGAGAGCTTTTGGAAGAAACAGGCTATCAGGCCCAAAAAATGAAATTTTTGACTTCTATTCATCCAGTTATTGGGTATTCAAATGAGCAAATTGATTTATACTTGGCAGAGGGTTTAATCCAAGGAGAGCAAAAGCTGGATCAAGGTGAGTTTTTAGAGCTCATAGAAATTCACCCCAAAGAACTGATGAAGTTGATCTTTGAAGGTAAAGTCACAGACGTAAAAACCCAGATTGCCGCCTTCTGGCTTGATAAATATCTAAGTGGGGAGTGGACCTAGTCTAGGTAGCTCCATGGAGAAGTGCGATGAAATTTTTGTTTCTGATTCTATTTAGCTTGTTGATTCCTGCCTTGCCAAACTCAGCATTCGCTAAAGTGCTCACTTTCCCAGCAAACTTCAAGTGGTGTGTGGCCACTGCGGCTCATCAAATTGAAGGTGACAATATCAATAGCGACTGGTGGGCTTTCGAAAAAAATCCGGGCGCAATTAAAAACAATGAAAAATCGGGTAAGGCTTCTGATCATTGGAACCGAGTTGAAGAAGACACACTATTGATGAAAGACCTCAACGTCAAAAGCTATCGATTCTCCATCGAGTGGGCAAAAATCGAACCGTTAGAAGGCCAGTGGAATCAAGCTGCTATTGAACATTATAAGAATGAAATAAAAACACTAAGGGCGCAAGGTATTGAGCCGATGATCACCCTGCATCACTTCACCTTGCCTACTTGGGTGGTTGCAAAAGGATCCTGGGAGTGGACTGAATTTCCTAAAGCATTTAAGAAATACACTGAAAAAGTGGTCACTGAAATAGCGCCCGATGTTCAGGATTGGATTACATTTAATGAACCGATGGTCGTCATATTTGGCGGCTATATAGCTGGAGTGATGCCCCCTAGACGAAATGATTCTAAAGCTGCCGGTCGTGCTCTGACTGCCATGTTACAGGCGCACGTTCAATCCTATAATTTAATTCATACGCAAAACAAGAAGACAATGGTAAGAGTTGGATTTGCTCACCACTTGCGAGTTTTTGAACCCACGCAATGGTTCAATCCCGTGGATTGGCTGCTAGCAAGCCAACTAGACAAGGCTTGGAATTGGGCGTTTGCAACGGCTCCAGAAACAGGACGATTGCAATTGTATGTTCCATTTCTAATTTCTGTAGATCAGGACATTGAAGGCTTAAAAGGCACTCAAGATTTCTTTGGAGTGAATTACTACACCAGAGATCATATTCACTTTTCCCTGACAAAGTTTGAATTGGAAAGGTCGGTTCCGGCAGAGGCCCAGGTTAATGATTTAAAGTGGGAAATTTATCCAGAGGGATTTTATTTAATTCTCAAAGAAATCAGTAAGCGCTTTCCTAGCAAAGATATTCTAGTGACTGAAAATGGCATTGCCGACCACAGAGACGCCTTCCGCAAAGTTTTTTTAACCTCTCACTTGAGTGCCATGCACAGGGCTATCACGGAGGGGGCCCGTGTTCAAGCCTATTGCCACTGGTCGTTGCTTGATAACTTTGAATGGAACGAAGGATTTGCTCCACGGTTTGGATTGTATGAAGTGAATTACACAAATCAAAAGCGCACGCCAAGAGGCAGTGCGCTTTATTTCTCAGAAGTGGCGAAGAAAAACAGTCTCGAAGTAGAATGATAGAATTTTCTAATTCATTCTATACCTTCGAGAAACGGATTCATTCAAATCTTCACGGCGAAGAATTGTTAAAAAATCAATACATTGAAATTCTTTATCCCAAGCGGGTTCGCCCGCGATAGAGGCGCCGATTTTTAAATAGGCCCGGCAAAGGGGGGGAATCAGTGCCTTGGCTTCGGACTTTTGTTCTGTTGTTAGTGGATTTTCGAATTCCTGTTTAAACAACCCAATCAGTGGCATTGTGAATTTCAATGTAGGCCTAGCCCTGAATTCTGGATTGATTCTGCCATCCTCTTCAAAATATTTAGTTAAAAGGGCAGCTTTTCTTGGATCGTCGGTTGTCACAGTGGCGCAACCAAAAAGAAAATCTGAATTTGAGGCTGAAATATAGTCAGCGATGCCTTTCCAAAGCAGAGAGATGATCACACCTCGGCGATAATCTTTGTGGATGCAGGCTCGTCCAAGCTCTAATTTTGCGCCTGGTTTTTGTAGAATTGAACTCATCATGAATTCTTTTTCTGAATAAAAATGATCTGAAAACTGAGTGCTGCGTATGCGGTAAGTGCCAATTATTTTATTTGTCGTTAGATCTTTTATTATTAAATGATCACAATCAAAGTCGAATTCATCGACATCTAGGCCATAATTATTTTTTTTGCCCATCATCTCTTTGTGGAAGACTTCATAGCGCAATTCAAGGGCTTCTTTGAGGTCATCCAAATTAGTTACTGTCTTGATTTGAAAGGAACCCACCTCGGCATTGACTTCGATCTTAGGCTTAAAGTTGTGAAGTCGGTTGGAACGCATTTGATAAATTCCAGTAACTTTCTGTGTCATTAGCTCGATCAAGATTTCCCCCTTGGTTATCTTGTCAAATTGTAACAAAAAATTATCGAAAATTTGTCAGGTGTTTGACAGCAATACGTTTGTGGAATGTTTTATTCTTGTTTGTAAGATAGAATATTCGACAGCCAATCAGGTGCGTCTAAAGGCAAATCATGACCTGCTGTGGGGTGAATATAGGTTTGGGCCTTCATTTTCAAAGCGATTTTCTGCGAGCAAAGATTGTTGACCAATCGATCTCTTTCCGACCAGATGACCTTCATGGGAAGAGCAGGATTTCTTTGGATTGTAATTTTGTTGGCCAGAATCAATTGATTGATTAGATTTTTAATGGTCACGGGGTGACTTTCAGCGAATTCGGCAAAAGATGGAATGTTATCTTTGGTGGATTCAAAATTGTTTGAGGTGATTTGTAGTATTAAACTTTCTTGCTCGGTCGCAGAACGTGAGAATACCGCTTTAAGGATTTGCAGATAGCATTGAGGTCTTAGCCGTTGGTAAAAAGGTGAAGTTTCTCTCAGACTTGAATTGATGAGCGAAAGGCTTTGAACTTCCGAGGGATAAAGTTCTGCCCATTTTAAGGCAATCATTCCACCTAAGGAAATCCCGCATAAGTTAAAGCTCATTTTTTGTTGGCAGAATTGACTTTTGTTGCGAATAAATTCAATAACTTTCAGGGGATCTGTGGATGTCGTGACTTCGCTGACTGTGCCATTGCCGGGAATTTCCAAAAGCTCAATCTCACAGCCAGGATTTTGATTTTTAAAAATTTTTGGAAATTGACTCCAGTGGGCATTGCCTCTGGTCAAGCCCCTTAAGAAAATCCAGTTATTTGTTGTCATACCATCTTTCGGTTGCGGCCACTGTGTTGTGATTTCGACTTTTGGTATCCAGATCTGACCAAGCCGGGTGCGAGTACAGTGATTTTAAAAGAAAATCATAAAGCAGATGATGCCTTCTGTAGGTTCGCTTCATTCTGTGTTCTTTCATGGGGTTAAAAATCCCATGCCTTGAAAACACTTGCAGGGGATTCTTTTTCACCCAAACCCAAGAGCCCATTTCTAGCGTCAAAGGCAAATAGACAGAATTCGGGTTTTTATTTTTGAAATCTAAGAAAATATAATCCCAAATATCACCATTTAAAAGATAGCCCTCGGATTGAGGCTCAATTTTATAAATATGGTAGGGGTGAGTTTGCTCAAAGAGTCTGGCAAAGGCATACATCTCAGGAAAATAATGAAAGGGCTGGGCCGTGTAAGAATAGGGAAACCAAAGTCTATCTTTCACGCCAAAACCAGAGTGAAAGTCTACGGAGACAACACATTTGCTTTGACCACAGGATTGGAAAAATTTTTGGTAAAGAACTTTGTTTTCTTCTTCAAGCACGTCGATCTGACCCTGATACCAGGGAAGTCGTGAAGAATACCTTTGGCCGCCCAATAAAAAAGGCGTTTTCTCGATGGCTTTGACAGGTGAGTTTCGCATCAGATCAACGCCATTTCCGTTGCTTCGGGTGTAGTGCTCATAACCCACGGGGTTCACCAGAGGGATAAAGACTAAGCGAATTTTTGTAAATAGCTCTTGCAACAGAATATCCCAAGTTAACCGATCCAAAGTGGTTTTCAATAAACTCCAGGCCAGTTGCGCGCCAATTCGTTCTAGACCATGAACTCCACCGGTTATAAAAAGCACGGGGTGCTCAGGATTCTTGGATCCAATGGTGAAAGACACGATGGGATAAACCTCATTGCGGTATTTTATTTCGGTGAGTGTATCAACCTGGACGAACTCTTTGAGGGGCCCAGGTTGTTCAGCAAGTCTTACTAATTTTAATAGGTCCTTCAGCATAAACTAAATTATCAAGCCTAAAGATTAAAAGTCGCAAGTCATTTATTTTCGAGATCTTGCTGATCCATGAGGGCAAAAGTATTTGGGCTCAATCTAAATAAGCACTCTGGACTGAAGGCGGGTTGTAAGACCGATAAGATTCCCTGGGCTTGTTCTTAGTTCCAAAAAATCAGACAGGATATTACAATAATCAAATCATATTTAAATGAATTCAAAAGGCTTGGTCCGAGGAAGCAGAACTCATGAATAGATTTTCATTTTTTATTGGCATCTTAGTTCTGACTCAATTTTGTCAAAATTCTATGGCTAAGAAAAGTTCTGATCCTTCAACGCAACAACAAAAGCTCAGTTGCAGTGATTACCCATTGGAATCCAATAAAAAAAATTGCGGTATAGAAAACAAAGGTCAAGCTCGTCTTCATCAGACTATGGATAAATTTGAATTGATGTCGACACTTCAACAGATGATCAGCAAAAATCATCGAGCTTCAGAAATGAGTCCGAAAGAAGCCATGCTCGAGCACAGTTTAGCCGTTTGTAAGTTTGTGGGTTCAGCGGATACTGAGGATGCCATGATCATGGACGCGCCCCTTTTGGACAACTCTCTTTTTGCTCAGGAATCAATGCAAGGTTGGGTTAAGAAAAATTCAATGAAGCGCCAACTCTTAAAAACGCTGGATCAAAGTGATCCAGCGAATTGTTCAAGCCAGCTGTCGTTGATGAAGGTATTTCAAGAAGACATCCAAAAGGCCATCAGTGATAAAAAAAACTCTGTCCAGAAAAAAACGGCCAAATATGAAACCATGCTCGGCAGACTCAGAGAAACATTGCGAAATCCCTTTGATGAACTTTTAGACGATCCCGAGGTCGCAGTCGACATTGCCATTGCTCGAAAAAAAATGGAAGACCATCAAAGCCAAAGATTTACCTGTCAGTTTCAAAACACACTTAAAAAGGTGGAAAGAGATTTGCGCTGGAGAGAAGGCTTAAAAGACGCAGCCAAGGACTCGGCCCTAAATGCCGCCAGTTTTGTGGTCGGTCCAGAGATGCTATTTCTGGGGACCTTGACGAAAGCTTCGCTGAATTTAGAGAAAATTGAAAATCTGATGACCAGACTTTATATTCACACAAAAAATTTATCGCCAGGAAATCTAAAGACGCTTTCAAGAGACTCAAATTTAATGAAAGAGCTTGATGTTGAGCCCAACGTGGTCAGTGAAATGCCAGAAATTCTGCACAGCCAGTTTAAAGTCGGCTATGGAGAATTTATGAATCGCATGGATATGGAGCATGCACTTTACAAGCAACCCTATTTGGGATCAGAGCTTGCGCAATGGGAAACCCGTATGAACAGCACTTACCGGCAATCTATTATCGCAAAAACAAGAGAGCTCGCAACCAAGGGTGTCAGCGTGAATCCCAACAAAATGGGGTCCCAACAATCGGCTGAATATGTTGTTTCAAAGGGCGTTTACCCCAATGAACCACAGATGCTTTTGAATAAAATTGAAGCTGAGTTTGGTAGTTACCAGAATTTTACTAAGTTTATAAAAGCGGGCAAGTAGTTCGCATCTTTTTCCGTATTTTCTATGCATTTAGCTTCCAGCAGACCCTTCCCCGACATTCTGGCAACTCTGAATCCTGGATGCGGCAAGTTCCAATCTCCGCCACCATACCGACGGAGATTGGTTTTAGCTTGATGTTCTCAAATGTTTCAAGTTCATCGAATTGGATGTTGGAGCTTATACAACTACATACCAATTAATAATTTAGTAAATGTTTCAACATCATTGCTTGCCATCTCTGAAGGGCTAAGTTTTGCAGCTTCCTCAGCAATCAGTTTCTGCATCTTCAGTAATTTCGGCATACTTTCCGAATAACTGATATAGCCAAACTTTGCCTCTTCAAGAGTAGGTAGCTCAACTCTAAAAGCCTTATCCTCTGAAAACGATAGAAATATTTTACCGTTCTCTGAAAAAATCTGCTCGGGCTTTAGTCCAAGAATAGCAGGAATTTTGTTTTCATAGTCTGATGGAACTGTACTTCCGACATATTGATGAAGCATGAAAGTGACAAGGTTCTTCAGCATGAGGGGATTCTGTCTCACGAAACAGAAATTGTGGTAGTTATTTCGATCATTGGAGTCCTTGCAAAGTGATGTTTCATCTGCAATTTGTGACCACTTAGCTGCTAATGTTGTTAAAATAGGCTCGCCAACCAAGAGTGCGTCTTGAGCAATAGAAGTTCTCACTTGCGCTAGTGCTCCCTTAACCCACATCATAGATCGATTTCTTGAATAAGATGCGTTCATCAAGGCATTGTTGCTTTCCCAGTCATTTTTATTAACCGAAATTAGCGAATGCAAGCTGAGAAGAGAAGCTACATAGGCCTCAAGTCCCTCGGGGGAAAGAAGATTTTCCATCCTTTTTGAATAGTCAAAGACGGCGCGATTTCCTCTGGTAGTTACATAATAGTTTTTCATTTGCAGTGCCTCCATTTTTGCAACTGGCAGGTGAAGGGCCATGTCTTCTAAACTGTTTCCTTCTGCTCCAATGGATTTCAAAAATGAAAGTGCACCTGAGTAGAGTTTCGATTCAATTTCTGCCTGTGCACTTCCTTCTTTGACATAAAATCTGGCGAATAGTGGAGTTCCAAAATCAGCGACTCTGTCAAAGGCTTCCGACATTGCATTTCGGCATCTTTCAATATCTAGTTCAGAGGAGCTTGTTAAGATCTCAGGAATTTGACGTGGACTTTGAATTGTTTTCTTAATTATTTCCCAGACACCCTCAACATTTTCAATAGTGGTGATTGGACTATATTCATCGCGCTGGATAGGGCCACCCATTGAAATATAGCTCAAAATGGACTGGCAAGATCGCAGGTCTTTTCGAAGTACCATTGAGGAAATCTCAGTATTCACGATCACCTGATGATAGATTTGCTTCATCTGAAAAAGATCCTCTTTGTGATATTCATCAACCATCACAGCCAGACTTTTTATGATTTGAAGAGTATCCTTCTGTAATCGGACGGATTCGTGCTGAAGTTTTTTTATTTCGACGAGTTCGTCCTGTATCGCCCTAAAATACATTTCATTTTGCTGCTGCGCCATCATCGCCATGCTGCCCCCCAAGACTGCAGTGACCGGGCCTCCTGAAAAGGCACTCAGGGCTGAAACAAGGCCTCCAGAGCTATAGGCCTGAATAATTGCTGAACCCAGTTTTACGCCCTCAGAGACTTTGGATGCTGTTTTTAACGCATCAGAAAGCTCAGGTGAAATTTGTACGCCAATTTGTTTTGAGATTATGTGAACTGAGTCGATGACATTAGAGAAGGTGTCAGCCGTCAATGTAGCTTTGTGCAAAAAGTCTTCAACGTTCTTACCGAGTTCATGTCCCAGCGTAAAAATCCCATTTTTTGCCAATAACGGCTTCTCATGAAATTTACCTTCCAATACATCGCCAACGGCGCGTGAGAGTTCAGCCTTCGTGCGGTCAGTTACATTTAGTTTTTTTAGCTCAAAACCACCACTGTTTTTGTAATAGGCGAGATCTTCTTTAATTGTTTTAAAAGCTGAACTGACATCCTCCCAATTTTTCTTAAGGTCTCGTCGGTATTGATCTAGTGTCGCTATCGAAAGTCGAATTTCTCCTATTTTTTCTGAGGCATTGATGACAGCATTAATCCCATTGAGTAAGTCTTTGATGCTTCCTGTTTTGTTCAAGGAATCAGCCATAACTCCAGCGACAAGTCCGTAAATCATTAGTTTTGACCCATCGTCAGAAAAATCATATTTTGCAAGAATCGGATCGTATTTTATTAGAGCCTCTTGGATTACAGGAATACGCTTGCGTGGCTCGATCCCTAATGTTTTGTCGACGGCCTGGATCGCTTCAGGGTTGGTCGCGTTCCAATTTGCCACTATTTTTTTTGCAACAAGTCGACTGTTCATTTCCATTTGTTTGTTTAAGATATCAAAAATATTACGCAGAGCTGCGCTTTGACCCATCACTGCAACTTGCAGTTCTATCTTGTTTGCAAAGACTCCACTAGAGGACATTTGCATTAGGTTGTTCATCGATGTGGCAGCTAGATATACAGAATTCGTACTAGGACGATTCTCGCCAATAAAATATTTTAGGCTATTTTCCTCGCGCTCTTTTTTGAGACCTTCACTCAATTGCAGTAAATGCTTTGAATCCAAAGGCTGCGGCCAGGATTGCATTTCATTAGGATGTTGAGATTTAAATTCGGATATTAGCATTTCAATTGTTTTTGATTCTGGATTTTGAAACTTAAGAAGATTTGATAGATCTTGAAAAGTGACTTCATCAAAGATAATTTTTTTTGTGGGTCCAGGATTATCTGTTTTAGTGTCACCCTTGGACGGAGCTATAATTACTGTTTGTACTTCTTTTTGGATCACTCTTTCCGAAGGCGAACAGGCTGATATGAGCATTGGGAAGATCATCAGGGTCGAAGCGGATTTTTTCATTTTTTTGGTTCCTTTATTTTTTATTTGCATTCTATGGATTCAAAGTTTGATTTTTTAATACAGGATAATTCTGTCTTTCCTGAGGAACCGGGAGGTCCGGAATCTCCGGGAGCGCCGGTTTCGCCGACTTTCCCTATACCATCGCTCTCTGGAGTGCAGTTAGCATGTTTGCCGGGTGAGCCACCAGGGCCACCTCGACCTCCAGGTCCACCGATTCCACCGGGTCCTCCAAGGCCTGGATTTGTATCTGTGGTGACAAAGAAGTTTTCGTTGTTTTTAATTTCCAAAATAAAGGACCCCGAGTCTCCACCTGGAAGTCCTTGGGAGCCCTGCAGGCCTTTAAGTCCTTGAGGTCCTTGTTGACCAGCCGTTGAATTAACACTGCAAAAGCTCTCAATATGGCAAGCTCCTACTCTGCGAATTTTGATAGGGGATTTTATGAGGGGAAATTTTATGGCAGGAACTTTAGCTGAAAGGTACTGAGGTTCGCAATTTTTCTCAAAGTGGACTATCTCGTCACGTCCATTCATTCCTGGTGCGGTAACAGGGAATTGTTCTTGCCCAGTATGACCGATTCCACCTCTTGTTCCTCGTGAATGGACAGTAAGAGTCCCCTTCGCATTGATAGCGGTGATTTTGATGGAACCGCCATTTTTTCCTGCAATACCTTCTGGAGCAGGTAGAGTAGATTCTTCTTCGGAGAAGCTTTCTATGACACTTTCATTTGCTATGATTTCATCTGCTGAAATATCAAATTCCTGCCCCTGTGTATTTAACTGGGACCTGTAATCGAAATAGAGTATGCCAAGATTATTTTTTCCTGGGTGAAGGCCTAATTGCTCTGCGGTTTGATTGTTTGTAATGATAAGATCAGCTTTTATGCGGAATTGGCCTGTTGCTAAAACTTCACCTTTTCTTTCTATAAAATAGTTTAGATTTTGTGGTTTTAAATTTGCTCCCTTGTAAGAGATCTCATCTGTAATAGTTTGCGTTGTATCTGCTGTTAAGGTTTTACTTGTCACTATCTCTTCGGGTAATTCAGTGTCCCATTGGCGATAAATTTTTGAGCCTTCAATTAGGCCCATTGGAAGTCTAATTTGAACTGTGTACTTGTTTAATTGCGAAAGAAAAGTTGAGGTGTTGGTTTTGTTTTTGGGGATTTCAGTGTTTTTAGTGATTGAAAAGGTGACAGACTCCTCATCGGCGATCTTAGAACTGCTGTCGTTTGTTTTTTGACTGTTATCTTCGTTGGTACTTTCTGAGTTTGTAGAAGTGGCTTGTGGGGTAGGTGTCGGCGTACTAACTTTAAGCTCGCCCTTTTCATTGTTCTGGCAGGCTGTAAACAGCAGGGAAATTGCGATTATCAAGGTATGCTGTATGAGCCTATATGATTTCGCCTTCTTTGATTTCATGGTTCTCTCCAAAAAGTTCTGTGGTTATGGATGTCAAAGGATGTCCTAGGCAATAAGGATGCCAGGCTCAAATAATTGTAAAGGCCGAACCACGGACATATTATCGACATAGGGACTTGAATTTCTCTAATCTTGGACTTTTGTTTGGCTTTTAGGCGAGTCATTGAAAGAGCCTTATTTAAAGGCATTGATTGGTCGGGCGGACAGAAGATATTTTCTCGAATATGATTTTGCTTCTAGGTAAAGCGAAAAACCTAAATTGCCCATGACATTTTGAATCCCTGAAGTAAGATAGCCCCAGAGAAATTTTAAAAGGGATTTTTATGAAATCAGGGATTGGATTACTATTATTCTTGCTAGTGGGTGCAATGGCACAGGCGGATTCATTCACAACTGTGAAAGACGGCCAAAAATACTTCTGCGAATCCACGGCCATCACCTCCGGAGCAGCACAAGCCTGCACCATCGCGGCTCATCGAGGACCTTTTTCCAGAGAAGAATCAATCCAACTTTGCACTGGAGCTCGGGACAATTCCCCAGCAGAATGCGCAGAAAAAGCCCACGCAGGACCTTTTTCAAAAGAGCAGGCGATTGCCCTTTGTACTGGGACTCGATCAATCACGGGTCCCATGGACTGTGCAGCGAGAGCCCACTCCGGACCATTTTCAATGGAGGAATCTATCCACTTGTGCGGCGCCGCCAGCGATTCATCTCCGGCGGATTGTGCGATCAAAGCCTGCACTGGACTGTACTCAAAAGAAGAAGCCGTCCAGCTGTGCAGAAACAATCCCCATTTGGTGATAAAGGCCCTTGATCGAGTTCTCTAGTTAATTTGACCTCGCCTTGAAATATCAATGAATGCTGATATCCTTTTGGTATCGCCATCGGAGAGATCCTGAATGCTTAGACATAAACGCCCTTATTTACTGCGACTGTTGTCGTCACGTCCAAGATTGTTCATTTCTATTTTGGTCGGTGTTCTGACTGCTGTTTTTTTACCCGAGAACATCGCGCAAAGGTCTATGAGCCGGGCAATTATTGGTTGGAATGCAGGAGTTTGCCTTTATCTGGTTTTAGCGATCAGAATGATGTTTTGGTCTACGACGGATAAGATTCAATCTCGTGCTAAGGCTCAAGACGAGGGGCAAATTCTTATTTTGATTTTGGTTATACTTTCTGCCGTGTCAACCCTGGCTTCGATCGTTATTGAATTGGCAATGGTTAAAGAAATGCACGGTGAAATACGATATGCACATATGGCCTTAGCTGGATGTACAATTGCTACGGCTTGGCTTTTTACCCATCTGATGTTTGCCATTCATTATGCTCATGATTTTTATGTAGCAAGGCTTAAAAATAGGCCTGTTGGAGTTATCTTCCCCAATGAAGAAAATCCAGATTATGCTGATTTTTTATATTTATCTTTTATAATCGGGACATCGGCTCAAACCGCCGATGTTAGTTTTTCATCAAAGCCAATGAGAAGGACGGCCCTAGTCCACTGCGTGTTGTCCTTCTTTTTTAACACCACGCTGCTTGCATTGACCATCAACATTGCCTCAGGGCTTTTTTAATTTCAATTCAGGCTGAGTATATCCCTAGGCGCTTTTTTTCTTGCCCAGTGAACAGGTGTTTATTCCTAAAACTGTGTACAGGGGACACCAGCCAACAACTCCCGTAATTATAGGAATAACAGCTAGAAAGAACCATTTGTTTTCGGGGCCGATAAAGGCCAATGAGAGCAGTCCTATGCCCAGTGCCACTCGTGCAATTCGTTCTATATTGTGAATATTTTGCTTCATAGAAGCTCCTTTCAATAAGCTCTTTTAATGAAATTGAGATTATCATTTGCGCTCATTCCAGTGGAATCATATAACCAGGGGCTTGCCAAAGCACACGATCCACTTTTGATAATGATGAGGGTTAAGACATTTTGAAAACTTTATTAAATCACCTTTCTTTTTTGTCATTGATTTGTCTGTTTTCAGTGTCGATGGCCAAGAGCTCTGGGGCTGCTGTTGGAGAGCCTTCAGGATTAATGAGTGTCATTCAAAATAAACAAGGACAAATCTTTTTAACGGGCCCCAGTTGTCATGAATTGCAGGAGCAAGATCAAGCCTTAAGAACTTGGACGGCTTTGGTTAAAGAAAATTCAGGTCCCAAAGCGTCTCCTGTAGTTGCCGCTGATGATGAAAATCGCTGTGAGTTGCTCATCAGCAATTCCGTTCCAAGTTTCGTGCGTTCGTTGCAGAATTTTAAAACAGCCTTCAGTGGACCCAACTGTTGGAACACGACTCTGCGACTGTCCCATTTGGAAGAGTTTTCGCGATTTTCCAAGGCAGCCGAAATGTCATTTTGGATGAATTCACCTTATTGTCGTGAAGTCTCAGAAACAGAGAAATCTTTGCCAGGTGATGTCATAGCCATTCGAGCACTGAAGCCAAATCCAGTGAGTTCTTCAGCTCTAGCCTTTGAAGAAATTCACGGGATGATTTATATTTCAGAAGATCTGGTTTTTTCAAAAAATACCTCCAGCCGAATGAGCAGCTATGGAATTCAAAGAGCCAGTTTGGTCTATCAAAACTTTCGCACAACAGATCCTGGTTGTATGAAGATTCAAGGACAACCTTCTGGTTGCCGTGTTTGGACCAATCACTTCCGCTGCACATCTTCGCAAAGGGATAGAAAGAACCTGGAAAATAGCAATGTGGATTTTTCTAGGCTGTCCGCTCAGGTCAGAGGAATTGAATCAGTACTTAGTGATTATGTCATGTATGGCCGAGGTGATTACCCTAATAAAAAAGAAAATATAAATTTCCAGCTTCTTGAGCTAGAGAAAAAGGTCAGTGCAACAAAGAGCCGCGCTTCAGATTTAGATTTCTTTCTTAAAGCGCTGTTGATGGAAATTAAATCTCTTCAAGGTCAGGCGGAGATTCTTAATAAGTTGAATCCCTAAGTTTCATATTCTGATTATTAAAGAATCTGAACTGTCCTAAGATTTGGATGCGTCCATGGCCTGCCTTAATCGACTTTTTTGAGTCAAAGAAACTTCTGTTCTTGTCGCCTATTAAGAATAGAAAGCAATAGCCTTTTTTGCAACTTTTTAGAAAATTACCTGGTCTCATCCAGCAATTGTTCAGCATGAGCTAAGGATGTCTTAGATATCTTTTCGCCACTGATCAGACGAGCAATTTCTTGGACACGGTCTTTCTTTTTAAGCTCAGTCACCAGCATTGAAACTGAGTCCTTTTGAGGTGATTTATGAATGAAAAAGTGGGCATCACCAAAGGAGGCAACCTGCGGTAAATGGGTAACGCAGATCACTTGTTGGCCTTTTGCGATGGATTTTAATTTGCGACCAACTTTTTCTGCTGTTTCACCAGAAACTCCGGTGTCCACTTCGTCGAAAAGATAGGTGCGTGGCTGATTGCTTGAACCAACAACGCGTTTTAAGGATAAAAGAATTCGGCTCAGTTCGCCTCCAGAGGCAAACCTGGCCAGTGGGCGTTTGATGTCTTTGGCAGAGGTTTGACTCATGAATTCAACATCGCTCATTCCGGTGCTGGTTGGGGCCGCGGATTTTTCAATACTGACTTGAAAGGTGACACCTTTCATATTGAGATCCAACAATTCAGCATTCACACTGTCGCCTAAAAGATCAGCCCCTTTGAGGCGTCTTTTGTGTAGTTCTGCACCCAGAGTCCCGAGTTCTTTATTCAATATTGCAGATTCTTTTTTCAAGCTCTCGATTCTGAGATCAGAATTTTGGAGATTTGAAATTTCAATTTCCATAGTGAGTAAGGCCTTGAGGATATCATCCGCATTGCCACCATATTTTTTTTGCAATTTTCTTAGACTGCTTAAGCGGTCTTCGACCACTTCTAGGCGTTGGGGATTGCTATCAATTTTTGCAGCATATTGACGAAGATCATAAATGCTTTCATCAATCAGAGTTTGGGCCTGCCGAAAGTTTTCAATTTTTGCGGCAATTTGTGGGTCGACGCCAGCCACCTCTTGGCCTTTTTTAATGATGGCTTTGAGTCTGTTGACGGCTGAATCATTGTCGCTGTAAAGGGCCTCTTCGGCTTGATCAACAAAGGAACCAATGCGAGAAGAGTTTTTTAACTTCTTCACTTCAACTTCAAGTTCTAAGTCCTCACCCGGGGCCAGATCAAGACCGGCGATTTCATCGCGTTGATAGACTAAGAAGTCTAGACGTTGGGCTTTTTGTTTTGCATCTTCTTCAAGTTTTTTAATTTCTGAAAAAATCGCATGGTAGCGCTCAAATTTTGCGCTAAAAGCTAAGCGCTTGTCCCAAGTTCCAGCATATTGATCCAAAAGGTCTAAATGATAGGCTTTGGACATCAGGTTGCGATTTTCGTGTTGGCCGGTCATTTCAATCAAGGGGATTGAATGCCCAGCAATTTCAACAAGAGGGGACACGACATCTCGCAGGCAATTTAAGGTGCTTAAACTTCCATTCAGATAGACTTTGGATTTGTCACCAGAACTGATCACTCGACGAACGATCAACACCTCTTCGTCAGTTTCAATACCCATGGCTTTTAAGGCATTGGCAACGTCGGGACGATGAATTAAATCAAAAGAGCCCTCGATGGTGGCCTGCGTGGCTCCAGTACGGATGCTGTCGCTTGAGCACTTTCCACCCATTAAGAGGGAAAGACTTTTTAAAAGGACAGATTTACCAGCCCCAGTTTCGCCAGAAAGAATATTGAGTCCTTGTCGGAAAGAGATATGCAAGTTTTCAATAATGGCGAAATTGGCCACCTTCAGTTCGAGCAACACAATTAACTCCTGTCACCAAATTTTAATTTTTCGCGTAATAACATAAAATAATTATGATCATGTTGGCGGACCATCAAATGATCATAGCAAGACCTTGTCAGTATCACTTCATCATCAGCAGAAAGTTCAGTGGCCTTTTGGCCATCCACGATAAAATGAGCCTTTACTGTTTTGCCATCCAACTTGAATGATAAAGTGCTGTCATCAGGAATAATCAATGACCGCGAAGTGAGGCTGTGTGGAGCCACCGGAGTCATCACAAAGACCTGAGCCTCCGGATGAAGGATAGGGCCTCCAGCAGCTAAGTTGTAGGCCGTTGAGCCTGAAGGGCTGGCCACGATAAAACCATCGGCTTTGACTTCACTCACTAAAAGTTTATCAGAATAAATCGTGGTGTTGATCAACTGAGACAGGGAGCCTCTTTCAATCACCATATCATTGAGGGCATGGTATTCTCCTCGCACTTTGCCTTTACGCAAGACCTTGGCATAAAGCAAGGAGCGGGGATAGAGGCGCATCTTGCCCTGTAAGGCTTCGTCGATAATATCAAAAGTTTTATCAGCACTGTGAGCCGTTAAGAAACCCAAGGAGCCCATATTAAAACCAATGATAGGAACTCTGCGGCCTTCAAGAATTCTGACTGCACGCAGATAAGTGCCATCTCCACCCAGAACAATCACCAGATTTAGGGCATCGAGTTGCTTTTGAGTTTTTGCCGATTTTGTTCCTGGAATAAGTTTCTGGCCAGGACCCGTGAAGACATGATGACCTTTGCTTTTTAAGTATTCAGCCACTTTTTTTGCAAGTGCAACGGCCTTAGCTGTCTCCAGTCGATAGACCAAAGCAATGGCACTTTTGGCAGGTATATGCAGGAGCTCGGGTTGTGTTTTGACTCGAGCTTGTTCGTGATATTTTCCTGAAGAGACCGCTGCGGATTTTTCGTCTTGAATAAGATCTGAATTGCAGTCCTCAGAAAGTATTTTTTTTGAACGAGTTTTTACCGAATCCTTGACCAACTTTGTGGATTTTATTGGAATACTTTTTTGGCTCAGTTTTTTTTGTCTACCCGTTTTTTTTGTCATTAAATCAATCCATCTCTGCGCAGAAGGGCTTGAGCATCTGGCTCGCGTCCGCGGAATTTTTTGTAAAGCTCCATAGGGTGCTCAGTGCCGCCACGGCTTAAAATATTGTCTTTAAATTTTTGTGCGACTTCTTGGTTGAAAAGTCCTTTTTCTAAGAAATATTCAAAAGCATCGGCATCCAAAACTTCCGCCCATTTATAGGAATAATATCCTGCTGAGTAGCCCCCAGCAAAAATATGACTAAAGCTAACTGAAGAATTAGCACCATCCACCTTCGGGAAGAGACGAGTTTCGGCGGTCGCTTGATCTTCGAATGAATCCACATCTTTAATCAGTGAAGGATCCGCCGTATGCCATGCCATATCCATCAAAGAAAACTGAACTTGGCGGCAAGACATATAACCTGCTTGAAATTTTTGTGCCGACTTCAGTTTTTGAACAAGCTCCGCGGGCATAGATTCATTGCTTTCATAATGACGAGCAAAAAGATCCAGACCTTCTTTTTCGCCAACCCAGTTTTCCATAATTTGCGAAGGGAGCTCGACAAAATCCCAGTAAACATTGGTGCCACTCAAAGACTGATAAGTGCAATTTGAAAGCATTCCGTGAAGGGCATGACCAAACTCATGAAACAGCGTGCGAACTTCATCATAGCTTAAAAGTGACGGCTTCGTTGGCGTTGGTTTGGTGAAGTTACAAACAATGCTCACGTGAGGACGCAGGAGTGATCCCTCACTGAGGCCTTGGTTGCGATAAAGAGTCATCCATGCGCCACCTTTTTTGGTCTCGCGAGGAAAGAAGTCAGTGTAAAAAAGACCCATGTATTTATTAGATTGATCTTCGTAGATTTCGTAGGCCTTCACTTCAGGATGATAAACTGGAATCTCTGAGTTTTCTTTGAACCTTAAACCGTAAAGTTTTTTTGCACAGGCAAAAACACCCTCGACGACATTTTCAAGTTTGAAGTAGGGACGAAGGTCTTCTTCATTGAAAGCGTATTTTTCTTCTTTCAACTTCTCAGAATAAAATGCAAAATCCCAATTTTTTAAATCAGTCAGTCCATCTGTTTTTTTGGCAAAGGTTGTCACTTCAGTAACATCTTTTTTGCCGGCTTCTCTGGAAGCACTTAAAATTTTATTTAAGAAATTAAAAACTGTTGTCGGATTCTGTGCCATTCTTTCTGCAAGGACAAATTCAGCATGAGTTTTAAAGCCCAATAAATTTGCGCGTTGAGATCTGAGTGTGACAATTTTTTTAATGATCTCTTGATTGCTGAATTCACCGGTGAAGCTGCGGCCGGCATTGGCGCGCCAAAGCTTCTCTCGCAAAACTCTAGACTTTGCATAGGTTAAAAATGGCAAGTAGGAAGTAACTTGTAAATTAAAGAGCCATTGACCTTTTTTACCTTTGGCTTCGGCCATCGCGGCAGCAGCCTCGATGACGCCTTCAGGAAGGCCCTCAATGTCTTCTTTTTTATCCAGGTACATTTCAAAGGCGTTCGTTGCTTTTAAAACATTTTCTGAAAATTTTGGGCCCAAAACAGAAAGCTCTTGGTCAAGTTGGCGAAGCTTATCTTTATCAACAACGGACAACAAAGCTCCATTGCGCGCAAAAGACAAATAAGTTTTTTCAAGCAAACGGGCTTGCTCTGTGGTGAGTGTCAGCTGTGCTCGTTGATCGTAAACGGACTTTACACGTTTAAAAATCACTTCATCTAAAGAAATGTCAGAAGCCAGCGCCGTCAACTTCGGGTAAATCTCTTTAGCAAGGGCTTGCAGGCTTTCATCCGCATTGGCCACTTCAAGGTTGCTGTAGATCAGTGCGATTTTATCTGCCAATTCAGAAGCGGTTTCAAGTTTGACGATGGTGTTTTCAAAATCAGGCGCAGATGCGGTCAGTTTGATTTTTTCAATATTTTGCTTGGTTAGCTTTATGGCTTCATCAAGGGCTGGTAAGTAGTGCTCAACCTTGATTTGATCAAATGGAGTGGCTTGATCTAGAGCGCTAAAGTGAACTAATAAGGGATTTGTGGGTTGGGCTGTCGTCATAAGCTCTCCGTCCTTTGCTTTTGTGCAAAGTTTGTTGTGGTAGCAGGTGAAAAACACCCCATTTTATCCACTTATTCAGACGGAAAATAAAGGAAAAAGCCCATTTGGAACACTATGGAATATTGAAAATGTGATTAAATTTAAAATTAATTTTAAAATTCAAATCAAAATGAAAGAACCCTCGAGGTTTTTGCCTTCGAGGGTCCAGGATGGTGCGGCATATTAGACCGATAAACGGAGAGAAGCTGCCGCTCTTCTCAATTTATAAAGACCATCTACCATAGAAACCAGCATTAAAACCACCATTATTGTAGCCCGTGTTGTATCCTGGGTTATATCCAGTGGTATATCCGCTGTTGTAACCTGGATAATAACCGGTGTTGTAACCAGAATTATATCCTGGATTGTATCCAGTGTTATATCCTGGATTGTAACCAGTGTTATAGCCGATATTGTATCCTGAGTTGTATCCGGGAATGTTGTAACCCGTGTTGTATCCTGTGTTATATCCGTTGTTATACCCGCCACCATTGATGTTGCCTTGATTGATCTGATTTTGATACGTGCAAACGCCTAAACCTGAACCAGTGACCACTTGGCGACAAGTTGCGCTGGGTCCGCAAGAGTTGGCCTGATTGATGAGGCAACTCTGTGTGATTTGCGAGGTGCAAGCTCCTTGATAAGCTGAACCAGGAATATTCGAAACTTGCGGTATATTGATCGTTGCGGATCCTCCACCCCAAGTGCCATTGGTTCCCATATTCATTAAGACAGCACTGTTGTAATAGGGCTGAAGCGCCATACTGCTCAGACAACCCAATCCCATGTTTCCGTTATAGGAAGGGGAATATCCACCAGGACAGCCACAAAAGCCATTCTGGCCGAAATAATTCATATAATTATATCCCGGAGTATTATTGGGAAGCGCGTACGTGGTCCATCCACCGTAATTATTATAATTCGATGACGGGCAAGTTGCAGTGCCATTGATACAGCGTGGATCCATGGGGGTTACAGCAATGGGATTGGCATTGTTTCCGCCATTGTTATTTCCACCTCCGCCACCACCATTGCTAGAGCCACAGGCCGCCAAGGTCAAAGTAAAAATAAAATACGTGAATTTTGTTAAGGCCCTTTTCATGGAGTCCTCCAGTTTAAAGTTCGATCGATTTTAAACGGATGCGAAAAGCGTACCTACTTCAGGCTAGTTTATATTTCAGTAGGGTTGTATTTTAGTGTTGAACTTTTTTACAGGTTCCCCAAGAAGGGCCCTAACTCGCTAAAATTTTTCTAAAAAGTAGTGATTAAAAAATATCAGTATGGGACCTTTTTGAAAAATTATTTCTTTCCTCTTTTTTCTCCTTTAAGATTAAGGCTGGGAGTTAAATCAATTATGAAACAACGTTCTCGCCTGATTTATCAAATTCTATCTTTAACGACCCTGACGGTTTTGTTACCCCTCTTTCAAAATTGTGGGGCGCAAAGACCCTCTGTTGAAATCTCTTCTTTTGCAACCACTGGATATTCGCATTCGGGGGCTGAGACGTCGTGCATGGCTTGCCATGATATTTCGCGGCCGATGAGTGGTACAGGATTTCTTTCTTTAAATACCGATACAACTTTCGATTTAACAAGACATGGTGGGAACACCGATTGTATTACTTGTCACGATAGCGCCGCTATGAATACGGGCACTCGAATTAAAGCCGATTGGGCTAAGGGATATTTTGATCACTACAGCACTGTTACAGACTGCAATAGCTGTCATGCTGTTCCTAAAATTTTACCTAATGGGAATGCCCATCAAGTCGTAACTGCGGGCGCTCAGTGTATTTCTTGCCACGTAAATAACAATGCCAATCCGCCAGAAAATTTACTGGCAGTGATGGTTTCAAAACAAGCCTCTGATTATCCGAATTTAAGTAAATCACTGTGGGCGGGGGCTTCTCCAGGTCTAGTTATTGGCGGCACAGCGACTCCTCTTAATGTCTATAGCCCAAATTATACAGCGCTGACTTCGGCAACAAATCCTGGAATATTTAGTTCATGGACTGTAAAAAGTCAGAATATAATTAAATTTATGGATCATGATTCAGCGAGTTTTCCCGCTGCAATGAATTCTTCTTGTACAAACTGTCATTCCAGTTCGACAGCAGGTAGTTTTGTAGGGGGCTTGTTTCATGCTTCGGTTGAAGCCATGCGCCTCAGTCAACCTTCGACCTGCGTAGACTGTCACGGTTCAGGTTTGCCAGCGAGCGCCAAGGGCTCACCACTTCCTGTGAAAGGGACTGGCACAGTTGCTTTCGTATGGTCTGGTGCTAAAACGACAACATCGACAGCGGCTCTTTTCAATCACGAGGCTAGTGTTGGCAAAGCTGAATGTGCAACTTGTCATGCACAATCTAATTGGGCGGCGAAGAGCTGGGCTGCAGGGAAGTTTCATACCACTTCATCTGTTCCCACAACTTGTGGTGAATGTCATGCTCCGGCTCGTCCTCCAGGAATAGTAAGCGGAATGGATCATTCAAAATCTGGAATGGGTGAGTGCGCTGCCTGTCATCAAGCTTCCACAACAGGGGTGGGTCGTTTCACAACTTGGGCTGGTGGATCTGGCTCTGTGCCAACTGGATTAACAGGTGGTACAAGTAAATTAACACCTTCTGCAACGACAATCACTAAGACAGGCACTTTGGTTACAGGGAGAACTGCGAATGCGAATCTAAGCTTGCCACTCTATATGGATCACTCAGCAGTTTCAACATCGACTTGCAGTACTTGCCATAGTGGTACGACTAATGTCGGTGCCAAATTTCACACAAATGCTATTGGAACGATCACAGCAGCCTGCACAACTTGTCATAGCAATGCAAATACGGCAGCTCCTGGGAAAGTACTCGGGTGGGATCCTGCTAATTTAATTAATTCACCAATCGATCATGCGCAGACAGGAAGTGATTGCAAAACTTGTCATGGGACACCGACAGCAGCAACTTCGGGCCTTAAGTTTAAAGATGGAAAATTCCATTCTAAAGTTGCCACGCAGCCGACAACTTGTGTTGCTTGTCATGCTGTGAAGTTGGTGGATAATAAAATTCAAAATGGAGTTGATCATACCACTTATATGGACAAGGACTGCGTCAGTTGTCATACATTCCCGGGAACTGGTGGGACTACGGCAGTACCTAATTGGGCCGGAGGCAGAGGCACTCCAGCAAACTACACAATTCCAAGTCATACCTCCAGTGCGATAGTTATACCCGGCTATACTGGTGTGCACACTCAAACAAACACCAATTGCACGGCTTGCCATGGGACATCGACTGATTACAAGTCTATCGTGAGCTTTGACCATCAAGGTTTGCCTACGACCAGCAACACTTGCTTGAGCTGTCATATGGGAAATGTCGCTGATATGCCTTACATTGGAAGTGCAAGTAAAATCAAAACACAAACCAATGCGAATGCTAGCACCCGACATCATCCTATCAACAAGTTTTATTCTGGTGCTAGCTTTACGGGTTTAAGTTGTGTGGGCTGCCATGCCGTTACTACGGGCGCAGCAACCTTTACAAATGGAACCGGTGGCGTCAACTTCCCAGCAGCAGCGACAAATGGCTACGTCAAAGTGGGTTGTGGCAGTGTGAGCGGTACGACCTTTGCTTGCCATCAAAATAATCAAAGGACCATGGTAATACCTAATAAGGCCCCAGTTCCTGCAACACCATTAACAAAATGGCAGTAATCACAAAATATTAAAACACCCTAGCCCAAGGTCCAGCGATGGGCCTTTCTTTTTTGTGGAGATCATACCAATCTTGTAGAACTCCTAAATCTGAAGCGAAAAGACTCGTCGATATAGAGATAGTCCCCAAACTCCGCTTGCCATCATCATTTAATTAAACTGAATAATGATTTTTGCTCTATCTTAGAGAAAGCACTTATAATACTCAAACCAGATCTAACTCCTTGCAAAGTTTTTCAAAGGGCAGAATTTTAAAGTTGGGGCTAATGACCCTTTCTTTGGTTCCCATATGCACTTGATACCATTGTGGGATGTCGAGCTTCGATTTGAATTCAAGCAGCGAGGGGGCAACGTCTCCATCAGTGAGTTTGCACTCGACGGCGAAGAGGGGCTTGCGGTTTCTTAAAACAACAAAATCAACTTCCTTGCCTTTTTCATCTCTGATGTATCTCAGTTCAGATTTGTACCCGAGGACGTCCTGCCAATAGTCGCATAACTTTAGGAGGTGGGATCCGACCATATTTTCAAATCGAGCTCCGGGATCATCAATTTGGGACCAATCCCAAAGGTAAAGCTTTTGTGCTTTTTTGATAGCCTTAATTTTATGAGAACCAAAGGGAGGTATTAAGTAGCAATAATACAAAGTATCTAAAATTTGCACCCATCTTTTAACAGTTTTATCAGACACTTCTAAATCTTCGCTCAGTGACTTATAGGAAAAGGGACTTCCTACTTTACTTGCCAATGTTTCAGCAAGCAATTCAACTTTATCAAGGTCACTGATGTTCTCAAGATCGCGCAAATCAATTCGGACTAGTTTGGAAACTCTTTGGAGGTGCCATCTTCGTAACTCGGTTTCATCCTGCGAAAGTAAAGGTTCAGGAAAGCCGCCAAATTTAAACAGAGTCTGAAGATTCGCAGCGGAAATCCCCAGTTCGGGAAGAGTAAATGGATGAATTCGATAATAGTGATATCTTCCAAGTAGAGAGTCTCCGCCCTTTCGAAAAACATTCAGCCGTGCAGATCCCGTCACGATAAATCGCTGTGAATCCTTCCAGGTGTCCCAGATGCCCTTCACAAAGCTTTGCCATCCTTTTCTTTTGTGGATTTCATCAAAAATGATAAGTGGCTCACTTTTGGACCATTCCCCTTTTTGAATAGTTTTGCGTGAAAGGTCATTGTCCCAATTTAGATAAGCTGGATGATTAGAATGGAAATTTTTAATTAAAGAGGTCGCAAGTGTAGTTTTACCCACTTGGCGAGGACCACCAATAAAGACCATCTTCTTCTCTAGGTCTTTTTTAATAGAGTCAAAATAAATTCGCTTTGGCAATTTTTGGTTCATGGTTTCTTTCTAAAAAAAGTAACTCGGAGTCCTGTCCATTTTACAGAAATGTAACTCGGAGTCAATGTCATTTTACTGAAGTCGTATTGGCCGATAAATAAGTATTAACGAAGGACTTGGCTGTGGATTTGCGTGTCATGCCTATTTTTAAAAGAACTCCTAGCCCAAGGTCCAGCGATGGGCCTTTCTTTTTTCTGGAGACGGCGCCAATCTCGTGGCACTCTTAAATCTGAAACGAAAAGATTCGTTGATGAATCTAAAACGAAAGGATTCGTTTGTGATGAAATACATTTTTGGAAATTTGAGTTTTCTTGTGGTTATTCTGTTCGCTTATCAAGCGCAAGCGGCGATCCCAGCTCCGCAAGCATCTGCTATACCATCGCAAATTTTGTCAGGTTCAGGAGTCACGTTCGGGGGGATTGCCGGCAAGGGATTTACTCTTTTGGATATGCGTCGAACTGCGGATCGTAAGAAAAAGATAGAGCGTCTGGTCTTTGATGTCGGGGACAGAGATGGCAAAGTGCTTAAAGGTTGGCCTGGTTATTTCCATTCTGAGCTGCAAAAAAATCCACAGCGTCTGATCATAGATTTTGCTCAAATGCCACAGGCCAATATTGATCAAGCCGGATTGATTGCAAAACTTAGAGGCTCTGGAGCTGTTCGAAATATAGCCATGAGCCTTGAACCGGTTGATCAAACTTTGAATCTGACCATGGACCTTAAGAAAAACACTAAGGTGAAGATGTACCAAGTGCGGGGTCAAAACGCGACAAGTAAAGTTGTTGTCGATTTAATGATTGAGTAGGAGCTAATTCACAAGTGATGAAATTAAGGATGCATTTTTTTATTTTATCCCTGTGTTTTGTTTCAATTTCTGAGGCACGGGTTTTTGATATCAATAAAGAAACTTTTGCCGCCTATTTTGGCTTTACTGGCGGATCTTCTTTTGTGGGAAAATCTGGATTTGAAAATGAGGCCGCTGCAAACGTCACTTATTCCAGCGATGTCAGGTACAACTATACTGGCGAGTTCGGCTGTTTAGTCTCAAACCCCTACGTCAGTGCGCGCTTTGGATTAGAGATTTTAAAGCCTGTTATTCTAGAAAACCTTCTGGCCAAAAACGGTGCGACAGATTTGTATTCTCAAACCTCAGAGATCTTGGGCTATTTGCCGAAGCTTAGTTTAGAATTCAATTTAAGGAGAGACCATGTCTCGAGGTCTTTTATTACGGCAACCTCTGGCTATGGGTATTTAACTCTAAAAAATATTTACACCTTGGCGGCGGCTGGGACCACGGCTTATCCAGGGATGGATACGACCATGGAAGCCAAAGGATCTGCTGTGATGTGGGGGGCTGGGATCGGACAAGAGTTTCTTTTGTCTGACACGACCACATTTTTATTTGAAATTGGCTATCGTGTTTTTAAAGTTGAAAATATGAAATACACCCGGGATGGAAATTATTTTGGTACGGCTCACACATCAGGCACAGACCTGCAAAATAATGGGAGTTCACGGGTTATTGATTTGAGCGGCAGCTTTGTCGGCATTTCATTTCGATTTTTTATGTAAAATGATTTGCCGAATAAGTCCGCTGAGGTCTGCAGTTTTAATACAGACTTTCTATTTGTGGTTTAAATTTGTTATCTAAGGCTTTTCTTTTCACTTTCAAAGAGGGCGTAAGCTCCCCCGTCTCAACTGTGAACTCATCGGGCAGAATTAAGAATTTTTTAATTGATTCAAAGCTTGCCAATTCTGCATTGGCATCGGCCACAGCCTTGCGACCGATTTCACTGACAAAAGCAGTTTTGACTAGATCTTCCCAGTTTGAAAAGGAAATATTTTTTTCTTTAGCCAACTTCTGAACTGAAGGTCGATCGAGAGTGATTAAGGCAATAATGAATTTTTTTTGATCACCATGAATCAGGGCATGACTGACGTAGGGGTTGAGCATCAAAAGGCCCTCAACGCGCTGAGGGGCCACATATTTTCCACCAGCAGTTTTGATCAAATCTTTTTTGCGATCGGTGATTTTAATGTCACCGCTGGGAAGCACTTCGCCAATATCTCCAGTGTGATACCAACCGTCCGTAAAGGCTTCAAGATTGGCTTCAGGATTTTTATAGTACTCTTTCATGACCTTGTTGCTGAGAACCAGGATCTCTCCGTCGTCAGCAATTTTAATTTTAACCTCACCAATCGGGCGACCAACGCTGCCAAAACGGTAGTTAAACGGTGTGTTCACGGTTATTGCAGCCGTGGACTCGGTCAAGCCATAGCCTTCCAGAATCAGAACCCCTGCCGAGTGAAAAAACAAAGCAATATCTTTAGAAATTGCAGCCCCACCACTGATCGCAAAACGCAGACGACCGCCAAAGGCATCTGTAATTTTATGAAGCACAAGTTTTTTTGCTAATTCAAATTTTAAGAACAAGTCTAAGGGGAGGACCTCTCCGCTCATTTTGCACTCTCCGACTTTTTTTCCGACTAAGAGCGCCCATTCAAATAGTTTCAATCGGAGCGGTTGTGTTTGAATTTGGGCCCAAACTGCAGAATAAATTTTTTCAAATATCCTGGGGACTGAAATCATAAATGTGGGCTGAATTTCGATAAGATTACTACGAATTTTTTCAATACTTTCAGCAAAAGCCAAAGTATAGCCAATGTAAATGTGGCCCCAATGTTCAACTCGGCCTAAGATGTGGGCGTAGGGCAGAAATGTCAGAGAAATATCTTGATCTGTGGCTCCGACAAAAGGAAAAGCCTCAGAGACTTCACTGATTGCTTGCAAGTGGGTTAAGACAACGCCCTTTGGTTTTCCAGTGGTGCCCGAAGTGTAGATGACTGTTGCAACATCGGAGGTGATCAAGGATTCGCAAAGATTTCGGTATAGAAGTGGATTTTTTTCAAGAAAGCGTTCGCCGAGTTCTTGAAGGCCTTTCCAAGAGAGGCAATCTTGTGAAGTTGAAAGCTCGTCCATCAAAATGATTTTTTCCACACTCTTGCATTTGTATTTCACACTTTGAAATATTTTTAAGGGTCCATTGGATTCTGTGATCAGAATTCGAGCCTGAGAATTGTTCAAAATAAATTCCACGTCCTCAGCCGTGTTGTTTTGGTAAATGGGAACGGTAATGGCCTTGATACCAAGAATGGCATAATCCATGACGGACCATTCATAGCGAGTGTTTGCCATGATGGCGACGCGATCTCCGGGTTCAATTCCCAGAGCGAGTAACGCTGATCCTGCGGTTTCAATGTCCTTGTAATATTCGGGCCAATTTTTAGAAATCCAAGTCTTTCCAATTTTAAATTTTAGAGCCTCTTTTTTGGGTTCACGGTGACGCATTTCAAGGATTGATTTTCCGAGGGTGTTTTTCAAGTTTAAGGCTCCTGATTTATTATTTTAGGAAAAGCTCAACGGTTTCTTTTTGATTTGCTGGAATCATAACGATTTTTTCAGCGGAAAGGCCAGTCAGTTTATTGATGACTCGTATTTTAACATTGATTTCAGCTTGAATAAAATAAGGTTCAGATTCCGGTTTGATTTCTATGGGGATTCCAGAAATTTGCAGTTCGGGGTTCGCCCCTGCATTAATCAATTTCACATACAAATTTGCCGTTCGAGCAAGTTTTTGTAGCGTCCCATTGATCTCTCCGGCGTCTACAGTTGGAGTGTAGGTCGTGACATAATCAGAATAACCTTCTTTGATCAGTCTGATGCTGATAGGCACATTTGCGCTCAAGGACTTTCTCAGCGGCGTGAATTCCCCCGTGTCTTCACCATTGATGATAACTCTGGAGTGGATGGGGGTGCTTCGAATTTGAATTATATGCTCCGATTGAATCGGTTGCGCGGCCTCTCCTTGAGGATAAGGTTCGGAAGGCCTTGCTTCCTGTTGGACATTTGGATCAGGTTGATTTGAGGATCTGTCGATGGGATTGGTGAAATTTGATTCCCCGATTTGCTCTTTGTGGTTTAGAACAAAAAACTTTGAATAAATAAACCAGCTCCCAAACGATATCATCGCAAATATTCCGATAACTGCAGTTGAATTTAAAGCGGCTTTAGCTAAGCGCATTGAGAATCTGACCGATTTCCAAATTATAGAACTATTATTATCAAATTTGTGCTTTTTATGTGCATCAAGCTTGGAGCGATTTAGAGAAAATACCCCTGTAGAAAAATCCGTATTTTTTGTTATTCCCGAAAGAGTAGGTCTTCGATGTCTCGCAGATTCCAGTCCATCAAGGTTTGTTTCAAAGCTAGCAGAAGTGTCGAGTTCTAAGTTGTTATTCGCATTGTCATCGAGATCGGTGCTGGTGTGAGTATTCACAGCAACCGGGGATGGCTTTGGTGGGGAAGTAAAGCTAGCTTCATTTGCTGAAATTGATGGAATACTTGGTAAAGCTACAGGAACGGCTTGAATTTTAGAATATTCAACAAGCTTTGCTCTTTGTTCTAAAAAACTTGCAGTGAAAGCTTTTTTTATAAATACGCTAAAGTCATTTTGAGAAAACTCTGGAAATTTTGTATTTAAGAATCGATTGAGATCACGATTTAGTGCAGCCGCACTTTGATAGCGCATATTTCTATCTTTTGATAAAGCCTTGTTTACTATAGATTCTAATTCAGGCGGAATTGACGGATTGATCTTTCGAATTGAAGGCACTGCGCATTCACGCAATTTTCGCAGGATAGAGGACTCGCTAGTGCCAGCAAAAAGTCGGTCATTTGCAAGGAGCTCCCAAAGGACAATTCCCACTGAAAATATATCAGTCCTTGAATCAATATTTTGGCCATCAGCCTGCTCGGGGCTCATATAGCCATATTTACCCTTCAGGGTCCCAGCTTTTGTTGCCTCTAGTTGTGTTTCGGCTTTAGCAATTCCAAAATCTATGATTTTAACGCCACCTTCAAAACTGACCATGATATTCTGGGGGCTCATATCGCGATGAACTATATTGAGCGGTCGCCCAGTTGCACCATCAACACAACGGTGAGCATAATCTAAGCCTGCTGCGGCTTCTTTGATAATATAGACAGCCTGTTCAATACTGAACTGGATGTTCATTTTTTTGAATTCATTTAGAATTTGTCGAAGATTTCTGCCTTCGACGTACTCCATGACAAGGAAAAATTGATTTTTTTCAACACCAAAATCATGAATTGAAACGACATTGCCGTGATTTAAATTCACCGCAATTTTTGCTTCTTCTTTAAACATATTGATAAATTCACGGTGGCCGGAATATTGAGGGAGTATCCGTTTAATTGCGACAAATTTACTGACGCCACCAGCCCCAAAAGACTTGGAAAGATACACTTCGGCCATGCCACCAGCAGCAAGTCGCTCGAAAAGTATAAATTTTCCAAAGTTCTCCATAGACTCAGGCATGAATTAAAGTTCCCCTTTTGTGATACTATCGGTAAAATAAAACAAAATATTTAGGAGATTCTTTTATGAAATGGATTGGACTGACCGGAGGTATAGCTTCTGGAAAAAGTACAGTCAGTAAAATGCTTAAAGATCACGCAATCTCTGTTGTCGACGCTGATGAGATTGCAAAGAGCATAGTTCAGAAGGGAAGTCCTGGACTAAAGTCCATCGTTGCTAGATTTGGCAATGACATCTTGTTGTCAGATGGTCAGCTCGATCGAAAAAAGTTAGGTGAATTGGTTTTTGGAGATCATGAGCGTCTTAGAGATCTAGAATCAATCACTCACCCCTTAATAAGGGCTGAAGTGCTTCGTCAACGTACAGCTTTAGAACAACAAAATTTGAAATTTGCTATTTATGATATTCCACTGCTCTTTGAGACGAAATCTGAAGATCAGTTTGATGCAATCATTTTGGTTTCTTGTACAGTGGAGCAGCAAAAAACAAGACTGCGCCAGCGCAGCGACTTGGCCGGATTGCCACTAGACGAAGGTCAAATCGAGAAGCGAATAGCCAGCCAGATTTCAATAGCCAACAAAGAGCAGAAGGCCGATTTTATTATTAGGAACGATCTGGATCAAAAACACTTAGCCGCGGAAGTGGCCCGATTGGTTCAATGGCTAAATAGTTTGTGAGCTAAAAGGCCAGACTTAAGTCAAAAAAGAGTCTGATTGTTGGAACTCAGGTAAGAAAAATTAAATTTATCAACAATAATACAGAGGGCATGCAGGTCATCTCATTTTGATGTGGTTTTGCAAAATGTTGAGAAACTCTTAGCAGTGCCATTTCCTTAAATGCTGGATATTTGGAGGCCAATATATGTTTCATAGAGGTATTTTTACCCTCTCAATCCTGTTTTTTCTTTTATTTTCAATAAGCCCTGCTGTTAGAGCTGGGGAAAGCATTAGTACGACGATTCATCATCAATATCAGTCAGCTAGAGCTTTGGGCATGGGAGATGCCTTCACAGCTGTGGCAAGTGACTATGCTGCCATGTTTTATAATCCTGCTGGTTTAGCCCGTCGAGAAAATGGTCAGATCAATTTATCAATTGATGCGGCGGTGGCGAGTTCATTTAAAGATTTCGCCGATGAATTTAGCAAGATTTCAAGCGCAGTTTTAACAGATGCCGCAAGACAGACTGCTTATTTTGATCTAATTCAAAAACATTATGGCGATGTCTATTCACTCAGGCTGACCCCGCTGCAAGGGGTATGGGTTAGGCCTCATTGGGGAATTGCATTTATACCCGCCGATATTTCAGTAGAACTGGCGATGCATAAGCAAGTTGGGCCTTCTATCAATGCCACACTTTATGCGGATTCAACATTGGCTTACAGTTATGCTAAAGATGTGAATTGGATAAATAATGGACGCATGTCTTTAGGGGTTACAGGTAAGTTTGTGAACAGGGCTTTTTTTAGTAAAGCTGTCAGCGCCACGGAACTTGCCACGAACAATCAAGTCGTTACTGAATCCGATTTACTTGAAGGCTATACACTGGATGCCGATCTTGGAATGTTGTGGACTCCTGAAGTTCCGGGTGAGGGATTTCTGTCCATGTTCTCTCTGGCTCGGCCCACATTTGGTGTTGTCGTTCATAATATTGCTGAATCTGGATTTGGCAGTAATCTTAAATTGATTAATAAAAATCCAGGTGCACTGACAGGGACTCCTGAAAAACTTTACCGTGTGCTGGATGTTGGCTCTAAGTGGGAGTATCCAAATCTTTGGATTTTCGGTGGTCGTGGCGTTTTAGATGTTCGAGATATCGGTCATCCCAACTGGAATTGGAGCAAAGGACTTCATGCGGGCCTTGAATTTGATTGGAAACTGGCCAATTGGTGGAAGGGTCACTACCGCGCTGGGATCAATCAAGGTTTTTGGACAGCGGGCTTGTCGGCTGAGTTTGGGTTTACGAATCTGGATCTTGTCAGTTATGCAGACAATGTTGGGACTTTCAACACTCCGGTTGAAAGTCGTGTGTATGCTTTGAAAATGAATTTGGATTTTTAGGGGTTTAAGTTCTTCCAATAGGATAGTAGAGCGCTTCCAATCTCTGCGGGAGTGGAAGTTGTTAAGTCAATTCCACCGGGAGCAGCAGCAGCGGCAGCGCTGATTTGATTGCAGATGTCGGCATTGGCTTGAGAGCCCGCAGAGCATGTTGAACTGTAGACCGTTTGAACTGCAGACCCAACACTTTCTTGAGCATGAGCTTGCAATATAGTATCATGGGTATTAACGAGGTCGCTAATGGCAGTTGAGATGCTTCCTGCAGTAATTGTTTCAGGATGTGTAAAATCAATTGTACCTAAGTTTGCATCATCTACCAACCCCGCAATTTGCGTCGCAGTTTTAGCCAACATGGCAATCATTGACAGTCCTTTTTGTTCAGATTTTTTGCAGAAATCAAAAGTTTGATCTGCATTGGACGCATGAGTTGAGTTTGAGCTATTTGAAAGTTTTGTTGTGAAAGCTAAAGCTGAAAGCATTCCCGACGTTGCCGAGTTAGAGCTTCCACCCGTTATTTGGTTCAAGGCATTTGCCAACTTGTCTGGAGAATCAAAACCTTCTTCAATAAAATCAGCAGAGCATCGAATAATATAAGACTGCGCGGAACTGAGTGCGCTGATTTTAAGCGCACATGCCTGTGCCGTGCTAGAAGTGGCCTTGTCTAGGCAAAGCTGAGCTTCGGCGAGCAGATCGGCCTCTGACTGTTTTCCACAGCCGCCAAGAAAAAGTGCACCCACGCCGAGACTTAAACTAAGGCTAATATTTAAAATCCTGCTATTCATTTTATACTCCTATCACACTCTGAGAGAAAACTATTGCCAACCAACCTATCGGCCAGTAGGCCTTTAGGCTTGAGACTTTCGAAGACTGGCTAAATATTTTCCAGAGGCCCTCGCAAAACGCATGAATGATCGACAAAAAAAGTAACTTTTGTCTCATCTTGATGCAGCTTTTTATTGTGCTTTTGTTGTCGACTCGCGGTAAGAATATTTTCATGAATTACCGCTATAAGGGAACAATTCCCGCATCAAAATCACTAATGAACAGGGCCTTGATCTGCTCATCTTACAGGCCTGACCTGTTGCTTCGAGGCGACTCCTCTTGTGATGATGTCGTGTTGATGAAAACCGCCGTGGCTCAATTGCAGAAGATTTATGGAAGTAAAAATTTACATTCAGAAAATAATCTAGCAAATCAAAACGTGTACAATTGCGGTGCTGCAGGGACAGTCTTGCGATTTTTAGCCTTGCGCCTGTCGCGAATTCCAGGTCGACATGTCCTTCAAGGCACTCCGCGCTTGATGCAAAGACCGCAACAAGACCTGCTCGATCTTTTAACCAGACTTGGAGTTCAATTTCAGCGCAGTGAGGACAGTCTCACACTGGACTCTGAAGGTTGGAAAAATCTTTCTGAGCCTATAGCTGTTCATAGAGGGCTCTCTAGTCAGTTTGCCTCAGGTTTAATTTTAAATGCTTGGGAATTAGACCAGGATCTGGTCTTAAAAATGAATGGCGATCCAATCAGCGAAGGCTATCTAGATATGACCTTGAGTGTTGTTGAAGCTTTAGGGATGAAAGTTGATCGAACAGTCTTGGACGGTCAAGATACAATTACAGTGAAGAAACACAGTCGGGTCTTGGTCAGTGACTACCTAGTTGAAAGTGATTTGAGTTCCAGCTTTGCTGTGGCCGCTTTTGCAGCCCTTAATGGCGAAGCTGTTTTTGACAACTTTCCAAACCCAAGTCTTCAACCTGATTTTGGTTTCGTGAATATTTTAAAAAGTATGAATGTTTCAGTGGATTTGTCATCAGACAAGCTGATGGTACAAAAACAGGATCTTTTAAAAGGGGTTTCAGTGGATTTAAAATCCTGCCCTGATCTTTTTCCTGTGCTGGCTGTTTTGTGTGCCTTTGCTTCTACGCCGAGTCGTTTGTACGGGGCTCCTCATTTAATTCATAAAGAATCGGATCGCATTTCTAAGGTCTCAGAGCTTCTTGATTTCATGAAAGTGCCTCATCAGATAAAAAATGATGGAATGCTGATAAATCCGCTTCAAGAGCTTACCGAAAAAAACAAAATTAAAAATTCTATTTGCCCCTTTGAATTCAGCACAGATCATGACCATCGCCTAGCCTTTGCCGCCGCCTTGATCAAGTCCCAGGGATGGCCCCTCAAGATTGTGCATCCAGAAGTGGTTTCAAAAAGCTTTCCTGAGTTTTGGCAAGTTGTAGGCCTTGTTGCCGAGATATAGTGATTTTCACAAGGCAACAAATCTGATTGAATAGAGAGACTATGAGTGCAAATATTTTTGGGCAAAGATTTCAAATTCTAAGTTTTGGTGAAAGTCATGGATCTGGACTTGGAGTTGTTATTGATGGCTGTCCCTCTGAAATTGATTTTGACAGTGAATTATTAATTAAAGAGCTAGCAAGACGAAGACCAGGACAAAAAGTCAATGAGGTCTCGGTCGTTTCAGAGCGGGAAGAGGCCGACTCCCCAGAAGTTTTAAGTGGTGTTTTTGAAGGCAAGACCTTAGGGACACCCATTGCTATTTTAGTTCGAAATAAAGATGCCCGATCGACAGACTATAAAGAAATTAAAAATACCCCGAGGCCAGGGCATGCTGACGACACCTGGAAAATAAAATTTGGACATACAGATCATCGCGGAGGCGGAAGGTCTTCGGGTCGAGAGACAATCGCTCGCGTAATGGCTGGAGCTGTGGCGCAAATGATTTTTAAAAAAAGTTATCCCGAAACCAGGGTGCTTGGACTTGCTACGCAGATTGGCCCTGTAAAATTATCTTTGCAAGAAATAGATTTTGTTAAAAATCACAATATTTCAACCACGGATGTGGACGCTTATTTATCTCGCTGTCCTGATGAACAAAAAAATCAGGAGATACAAAAGCTTCTCTTGGATGCTAAGCAAAGCGGAAAAAGTTATGGGGGGGAGGTTTTAATTTTAATCAAAAATCCTCCAGCGGGATTAGGGCAGCCCGTGTTTCATAAATTAAAATCTGATCTGGCTGCGGCTTTCATGAGTGTGGGTGCGACCTCTGGTGTTGAACTTGGTGGTGGCAAAGATGCGATTTCGGCCGAAGGCTCAGAGTTTCATCAGCAGACCTCACAAGCTCATTATGGTGGCATTCGTGGTGGCATTAGCACCGGAGAGACGATTCAATTTAGAATTTCTTTTAAACCAACGGCAACGGTTTTAGATGTGGCCAAAAAAGGCCGTCATGATCCCTGCATAGTTCCGAGGGCGATCCCTGTCCTGGAAGCTATGGCATGGTCGGTTCTGGCTGACCATCTTTTGTGGCAACGAGGTGATCGTGGCTGATTTTATCAGATCTGAAGTGGTCTATTTAACCGGTCTGCCTTCCGAGCAGACTTTTGAAAATCCCATAGTCATTTTTGATCGCAAGCTCTTGAAATCAGAAAGATCAAAAAAATGGCTAGAAAGTTTTAAGTTTTGCTATGCCGTAGAGGCTGGAGAGAAGTTAAAACAAATAGAAAGCCTTCAATTTCATGTCGACAAGTTGCTTTCTGTTGTTGAAAAAATGCAGACAAAAAAAATCACTCTGATCGCGGTTGGCGGTGGCAGTGTCGGAGATTTTGTAGGCTTTCTGGCCAGTGTCTTTAAAAGAGGTGTTCCCCTGGTCCATATTCCAAGCACCTGGCTGGCAGCTATGGACTCTGCTCATGGAGGCAAAACAGCACTCAATGCGGGCGCCTATAAAAATCAAATTGGGACCTTCTATCCAGCGCAAAAGGTTATTATTTCTCGAGCTCTTTTGTACACACAGCCTCCTGAGCGCGTCACTGAGGCTATCGGAGAGATTTTGAAAACGGCCCTCTTGGCTGGTGGATCACTTTGGAAGCAGATTCAAGCAGAGTCGCAGATGGATCAGAAAAAATTGTGGACCTATTTACCGCAGTTGATTCAATACAAATATAAAATCGTCGATCAAGATCCCTTTGAAAAAAAAGGTATCAGATATTTTTTAAATTTTGGCCACACCTTTGGTCATGCCTTTGAATTGTCAGAAAAAATTCCCCACGGAGTTGCTGTCAATTGGGGACTATGGATGGCGCTTAAATTTTCGGTGGCTAAAAAAATATTGAGCAAAAATGATTTTTTGGCAATTTCAGAATCTGCTTTATTGAAAAATAATTTAGCAAGTTCTAAAATTGTCATCAAGGGACTCAAAAGGGCTAAGAGCCTCTCTGCGTTATTACTTCAAGATAAAAAAATGTCAGAAAAGGGGCTAGTCAATTTTGTCTTTCTAAAAAAGCCGGGGCAGCCTCAAGTTTTGAAAGTGTCTGTTAAGGAACTGCTTGAATTTTCCGAGTGGATTCAAGAATGAAGAAAATTCTTATCTTCGGGCATCGCGGCGTAGGTAAGAGTGCTTTTTTAGAGCGTTGCAAAGACCATTATAAAAACAAAATTCAGCATTTTTTTGATTTAGATCAGCAAATTTCCATATCCTGTAACAAGCCTATCACTGAGATTTTTAAGCAGGATGGCGAAGCCCAGTTTCGATTTTATGAAAAGCAGGTTTTTCAGAGTATTTATAAAACCCATGAAGATTTTGTGATCAGTGTGGGTGGGGGATTTCCCGTGGACGAGGTGCCACAGGATGTTCACTGCATTTGGTTGCAACGAATTTCAGATCAGCATGGCCGGATTTTTTTTGACCGCCCACGCATGGAGCCAGGGCTATCAGACCTTGAAGAGTTTTTATCACGCGCAAAAGTACGGAATGAAATTTTTAGAGTTCGTGCAGATGAAAAATATCTGATGCCCGAAGGGCTCGGGTTGGACTCCTCCAAAGCGACGGAAATCGAAGCCGAAATATTTTCTGAAAAAATAATTTTCCCTGAGTCTAGTTATTTTACTATTCAATCCAATTTTATATCGCCTTCACAAAATGATTTTTCTTCGCGTGCAATGCCATCTCTTGAATTGAATTCCTTAATGAAGAATTCGGGCCATTATTTAGACAAAATTCAAGGCTGTGGTTGGGAACTGCGAGACGATTTGCTCTCTTCAGAACAAATCAAAACAATCACGGAGTCCTTTCAGCCAAAATCTTTTTTAGTCAGTTTTAGGTCCGAGAAGTTGGTTGCACAGACTGAAACGCTATTACAGAAATTGCAGATCCAGCATAAGGCTGAGGTATTCAGTGATTGGGCTTTAGAACTGGGGCCACCTCAGGCCACACACTCAATAATTTCACTGCATGAATTTTTGCCCAATGAAAATCTAGATTTATTTTTGGCACGCCTTGAATTCTACTCCACAGGAAAAAATTATCTCAAAGCCTCACCAATAATAGATTCTTGGCCCGAGCTTGAACAATTGTGGTTTTGGCAATTGCAAGATCCAGCGAATCGAAGTGTCTTGCCCAGATCCCAAGAGGGTCGTTGGTGCTGGTTTAGATTGCTCATGCAGGGCCGCCAAAAAATAAATTTCTGGAAAGATTCAGAAGGATCGGCTCCCGATCAGCCAAGTCTATTTCAGTGGCTAGGCATGCAAAAGACTCAAGGATTGACATCCTTTGCGGCCATATTGGGCTCACCTGTTCATTTGTCACAAACTCCGCTCGAGCAATTGGATTATTTTTCGAAAATGAATTGTCCAGTGTTTGCCATTAAATTGGGTGAAGAGGAGTGGGCAGAGGGCTTTGCAACTTTAGACCGCATGGGGTTGATTGCAGCGGCCGTGACCTCACCCTTAAAAAAAATAGCAATGACGAGCCTTGCAGATAAACACCTGCGGGGTCCTGCCAAACAGTTGGGTGCATTGAATACATTAATGAAAATGACGTTAGGTGATGAGGCCTATTGGACGGCAACAAATACAGATTTGTATGGATTTAAAGCTCTTGCCGATGAGGCAGATTCTAGGCTTGGAGAATCTCAATCGAAAGTTGTTGTTTGGGGAGGCGGCGGAACCTTGGCTGTGATCCGTGAAGCCTATCCCGACTGCATTGAGTATTCCTTAAGAACGGGCCGCCCTCGCCTGGAGAGCAATAAAGAAATTGAAGGAGGCAGCCAAGACCGCTTGCCCCAGATATTAGTCTGGGCCGCCGGGCCAGAGAGCCCTTTTCCCCCAGAGAGTTTGCAGCCGCAGTTGGTGATAGATCTCAACTACCGCGAGGATTCCCAAGCGAGAGCCTACGCTAAAAATCAAAACGCAATTTACATTTCAGGTTTAAAAATGTTCAAAGTTCAGGCTATTTATCAGCGTGAGTTTTGGAGCAAAAAATAGCAAACTCACTCAAAGTCCTGGTTTAGTTATCCTCAAAAATTCCGAAAAGTCTCAAAGGCAGATGTGGTTTTTTCAAGCCACAAACCAAGATTAATCATTTTCTTAATTGGTGCCCAATGTGATCCTAGAAAGAAATATAAAATGAAGCTCTTGGAATTGATATTTTATTTTTCAATATTTTTTGTTGCGAAATCCTGGGGACAGGCTTTCTCTATGGGCTCATTTTCCATTGGGCAGTCTTCAGTGCAAGTGGATTTCGAAGATTTTGAAATTCGCAAAAAGCATACGGATTTAAAAGCCGAATTTTTAAAACAATCCATTCAGTGGATCCGAACGGATAATAATTTATTGACCCCACGAGTTTTGTTGCAATTGACGATTCCTAAAAAATACAATCCCATTTATATTAAAATCAAAGATTTGGTGATTTTCCCTGTCAGCTCTAAGGAATCTTTGACAACGCAATTTTATGTGAACCTTTTTCATCCTCAGAAAATACTGGTCTATCAAAATGATGTCTTATTGGACACCATCGAAATCAATTCAAAGTCAGTGGCAAGTTCAAGCTTAAAGCAGTGGGTGGACTACTCGTGCTTTCCATACAATTTGAAAGTGGTCGGAGTTGAGGCCGAGTATTCAGCAACGGGATGCCTGATGAATCGCGTAGGAAAATTTGGGTCTGAAACTCCACGCTTAGAGGTGGCTTTTTCGTCTCCCAATTTGTTGACGCCCTCTGGAGATCAGCCACCTTTTCTTTTTAGTTTGGTTGATAATACGGGTGTTGAGACGGTCTTAGTCAATAAAAACACGAAAAAAAAGCAGCCAGTTGTCATTTCGGCTAATCTTCCAGAAAAGCTCTACCGACTAAAGACTGCACTCGGAGTGGGACCTTATTTTTTTACTAATGGAACAGACGGAGTAAAAAGAGGACCTTCGACAGCGCCATCTTTTATGCTTTATGGAAAATTTGATTTAACAGAGACATCATCCTTAAAGGCCTTTGATGCTCTTATTTACAACAAAGCTTTTTTTAATAACTCGGGTCTTTATTTTTCTTATGATTTAGCTCGCGTTTATGATGGGCAAGTTATCTTTGGCGCTCTATTGGGCTTTCAGGGACTGCACTATCGCTATGACGAAGGTTATCCAACGCAGTTTGATTTTATTTATCCTCAAGGTTTTGAACTGACTTACAATCATCCCTTCGGAATGAAGAACAGCTATCTGAGTTTGGGGATGTTTGCTTCGACAACTTCAGAGCCTTACAAAAATATCTGGCTTAGATACGGCAGCAAAGTTTTTTATGAAATAAATTATATCAATTGGGGCAAGGGCACGTCAGAAATCGAAATGTGGGGTCTGTCGATCGGCTTTCCATTTATAAAGGCATTTTAAATTAGGAAGACCTAAGTTGAATTTAACTTTTTAAGTGCCTAAATCTCAAGCGCATGATCTGCTCAAAGATGGCCTCTCAGGTGGCTTAAAAAAAGAGCACCCGATGCCAGCTGTAATATAAAAAAATATCCAGACCAAGGACCGTATTTCAATTAGAAATCTCAATATAAGTCACTCTTCTGCCGATGAAGTTTGTAAGAATATCTAAACTTTGTAGGTTAAAGAATGCCAAAAAAAATCTCAAAAAGAGATTTTTTTAGAAAGCATCAGATAAAAGGAGAAGGCTGTGAAAAGGATTTTGATAACCTGGATAACTCTGGTCTGCCTCACTCCAATAGCAAAGGCCTCCGAGAGACGAGCTTTCTATTCTGGCATTCGATGCCTAGGCATGGGTGGCGCCTGCATCGCTGTCGTCAATGATGAAACAGCGCTCTTGGTGAATCCAGCAGGACTTGGAAAGTTAAAAGATTTTTTTGGAACCGTGTTCGATCCTGAGCTTGATATCAGCAATTCAGCAAATTCATTGTACTCGAGCTCTACATTTACAAATCCATTTTCTTTGGAGGCCATTAAGCCAGCGCTGGATGCAAATCGCGGAACCTACTTGCACTCAAAGGCTCAGGTTTTTCCTTCCTTTGTTGGTCGAAATTTTGGCATTGGTATCTACGGAAATAATTTGTTAGATGCCCAGATGAGCGCTGATGGCACCACAATTGATACTTACTATCGGAGTGATTTAGCACTGGTGACAGGTTTTAACTTTCGCTTTTTTGATGGTCGAGTGAAACTGGGTGTTAACGCTAAACTGATAGATCGCGCCGAAGTGGACAATTCCACATTAAGCAGTGGTGGATCCCTTGACCTTGGCAGTTTGTCGAAAGAGGGACTGGGGCTTTCTACTGACGTGGGATTAATATTGGCGGCGCCCTGGATGCTTTTGCCAACTTTTTCAGCCGTACTAAAAGATGTCGGTGGGACAAGCTTTGGCAGTGGTGCTGGTTTCAGAGGATCGACAGCACTGCGGCCGAATTTAGTTTCCCAAGATCTTGACTTGGCTCTAGCTATTTTTCCCATTCATTCTTCAAGTGTAAGATCATCTTGGACTATTGAATACAGAGGATTGCTTGCTGGTGATAAAGAGGATGACAAATCGAAACTGATGCATGCCGGGATGGAAGTTAATTTTGGAGACTTGTTCTTTCTGAGAGCTGGATACAATCAAAGGTATTGGACAGCGGGATTTGAACTCGCGTCAGAACATTTTCAGTGGCAGATTGCGAGCTATGGAGAAGAAGTCGGGACTTCTACAGCAAACAAAGAAGACCGGCGTTATGTCTTGAAGTTTGCGTATCGGTATTAATTTATTAATTTATTGATCTCAGTTTTAAATTCCTGGTAATACTAAATCTTATAAAACCCACGTCGTATTGGTTTAGATTATGCTCGAAATTGTTAAATTTGAAAATCGTTCACAATTAACGCCTCTCTTTGAAAAATACAATCCCCGTGAGCAATCTTGGCTGGTTCCAGATCTTCGCACGAAGTTCGAACTGCAGCAAAAAATTTTGGACCGTGACGGCAGCTTTTTAGATGAATCCGTTTTAAGAGCCAGTGATTTGTGGAAGATATTATTAAATAGACTGGCGCCAGAGCTGCGTTTGGTCAGTGACCCCTTTGCGCGAAGTCTTTTGCGAAATATAATGGATCAGCATGCGGAAGTTTTAGGGGTGAATGCCTCCGCTGAAGGGACTGTTTTTTCGTACATTGACCAGCTGTCTTCGATTATTTTTCATCCAGATGGTCGGCAGCGTCTAGAAGATTGGTTTGAGGAGCATCCTGAGGCGATGAATCGCTGGAAGTCATGGTATCAACGAGCCTTTTTTTGTGCCATGAAAATGGTCTATGAATACAAAATTATAACATCTGATTGGGTGACGGCTTTTTTGCAGAATTTTAATGAGCTTGAAAGGGTCTGGACAACTTCTTTAGTCGTCGATCTGAGCGGCGAATTCACGCGCGTCGAGGCCGAGATGTTGCGCATTATTGCAAGGGCCGTGGATGTTAAGATTTTAGAACCCATTCCCCAATGGAAATCCGATTTTTATTTTTTGTTAAAGCCCTATGAAGATCTCAGCGCCCAGAGTCAGTCGACTGAAACATTAGAGCTAACAATGCTGAATGATAAAAAAATCGAAGTCTTGCGTTTTTCGGGAATGCTCGCAGAAATTAAAAACACCGTGGGACAAATTCGCGAGTGGGTCAGTGCTGCAATTCCAGCATCTGCAATTTCGGTGATTGCCCCGGATATAGAAATCTATTGGCCCGTCCTGCAAGTGCTGATGCAAACAGAGGGCTTGCCAGTACAAAAAGACATCACCCATAAAATTCAGAGCCTGCCCGCTGTTGTGAGATGGCTGGCCACGTTGAGAACAAAAAGTGGTGGATTGTCCTCGACCGACTTGGAAATTGGTTTTTTTAGCAAGAGCCTCGATCAAGAAATTCGTTATGAGGAATTTAAATCCCTCTTTAAAAGTATTTATGGCTCTGAAGATTACGCTCGAAATGACCTTGTCCACAAAGCTTTCCACGAACAGGTTGGAATGGAGGGGTTGGTTGAGAGGGATCTATTTATTTTAAAAGCCCTCTTTTTTTGGGTTTCCTCTGAAACAGATACAGTTCAAACTGTCTTGCGCGAGATATTGCAAAATGCTTCCCCGAAGACTGTACTTCCTTGGAAAGAGTGGCTGAGCTATTTAGAAAATATTGCCTCTGTGAAGGAAATCAAAATAAAACAAGGACAACCCGAGGGCGTCTTGGTCACGAAATTGATGTCGGGCCATAGTGAAAAGTCTTCTCACAGAATTTTCTTAGGACTGACCGACGAATCGTTAAAAACAAAGCAAAAGACACAGCTTTCAGGACAAGATTATTTTGAATTGGCCAAAGACATTGGATTCTATTTAGACAATCCTGATCAAAGTGATCTTGAATTTGAACTGCGTATGTTGGCTGATGCAAATTCAAGTCACGACATTTTTTGCTTTGGGGCGACCGATTTAGAGGGTGCCTTGTGCTCTCCTTCAACTTTTTGGATGGGCTTAAAAAATACTCTGGATCATGAATCGCTGACCCTTCCTAAGGGGACCAGATGGGATGAACTGCAATCTTCAATAAAACCTCTAAGGGATTGCTCTGAAGCTTCAGAGACCCATCGCAGCTTTTTAGAAAAAAGAATTTATCAGGATCTAGGGCAGATTGAGTTAGAGCCCATTCAAGTCGAGGAACTTCCACGAATTTCAGCTTCTTCGATAGAGAGTTTTTTGAAATGTCCGTTCATTTTTGCGGCTCAGCGATATTTCAAGTTAAAAGACCTTCCAGATCTGGATTTAGATGTTGATCACAGAACTAGAGGACAAATTGCTCATGCCCTCTTTGAAAAGCTGACCGAAAATTCATTGGCGACGCCGATGAGGTTTAATTGGTCCGTTGAAGATCTGGATCAGTGCTTGGAGAAAATCAGACAAGATAAAAAAATGGTTTTCGCCGATGAAAGGCTTTGGTTGCCCTTAAAGCGAAAACACATTCACCTGGGTTTAAGATTCTTAGAGTTTGAAAAAAATTGGCGACTTGAGTTTGGTAAGGTAAAAACTCTGGCCAGAGAAAAACGGTTTGAATTTTATCTTGATCCAACGAATGAAGTCTTAAGCAAAGTGGCCTCGCCCGGAGCCTTTCGAATTTCTGGACAGATTGATCGAATTGATGGCGATGACCAAGGAAATCTAGTGGTCATTGATTATAAGAGCTCAAAATCCAATATCAAGGCCCATGGATCATGGATTAGCAATCATGAATTGCAGTTGTTATTTTATATGTGGGTGATTGAAAAATCTGTCATCGAAGACATTCAGGGTCAAGTTGTTGGCTTGTTTTATTTTATTTTTCGATCCTTTGAGCACATGGGCTTTATGATCGGAGAATTGGCAGGAGTAGCCTATCCGGAATTTAAAAGAAAAGAAAAGGCCTCGACTTTCGAGCTGCGTGAAAAATATATGCTTGAATTCAGTAAAGTGCTCAGTGAAACCCTAGATCTTATTCGACTTGGAAAAATTTCGCCACTGCCCGCTGATGATCAAACCTGTAACACTTGTGAGTGGAGACGACAATGTCGAGCACCTCATCTCAATTAAATCCTACCGCATTTAAAAATACCATCCTTCGCGCTGGCGCGGGTGCAGGAAAGACCACGACTCTCACACAGACCTTTTTAAAGTTTGCCGATGACTTTAAACAGAAACAAGCCAAGTTTCCGCGCATTGTGGTGACAACCTTCACTCGAAAAGCCACTCAGGAGCTGAAAGAGAGGCTGCTCAAGAAAGCCCTCGAAGACGAGAGAGAAGACCTGTTTCACTATGTCAATTCAAGATCACAAGTTCAGATTTCAACGATTCACGGAGTCTTGAGTGTTTTTTTGGCTCGTTACGGATCAGCCATTGGACTTACGCCAGACTATAGACTGCTTAATGATTTAGAAATAAAACGGAATGCACGAAAAATTATTCGCAAACATGTGTTAGAAAATTCTGACTTGCAGGAACTGCTCGAGGAGTATGATTTTCAAGTTCTGGAAAGTGCTTTGTTCGATTTCTTTGCAGAGAAGATTAGATTTCCTGATCTTAAATTTATAACTGAGTTTGAACTTGAAAATGAAACAAAGAAATTATTTAAAGACTTATCGAAAGAAATCTTGAGAGTCGCTGAATCCATTGAAATCGAGACCTCAAACGAGAAATGGAAAGACTATGCCGCTTCGATTCGAACTTTTCAGTGGTCAGTTTCAGGCGAAAGTCATGACGATTTTTGCACTCGGCTAAAAACATTTTGGGATTTTTTAGCTAAGCCTCAATTTCGCAAGGCTAGCGCTCCGTTTAGTTTAAGCGTCAATGAAGAATGGGACGAGCTGCGAAAAAAGCTTGATGATTTTCTTGATAAAAGCATTCACAAAGCCATTTTTTGGCGCAAGCACCAAGTTAATTGCGATTTGTTTGAAACTTTGGCTCAGAAATTTTTTGAAGATTTCCTTAAAAGTAAAATTGAATTGGGCCTGCTTTCCATGTCAGATCTAGAAAATTTAACATATAAAATTATTAAGGAATCCCCAGAATCAGCACAAAAATTTTCCTTAGAGTGGGATTTTTGGATGGTCGATGAGTATCAGGACACCAGTCCCATACAAGTCGAGATCCTGAAAAGCCTGATTGGTGAAAAGCCGCTCTTTGTCGTCGGCGATCCTCAACAAAGTATTTATCTCTTTCGGGGGGCTAGGTCTGAGGTCTTTGAAGAAAAAGTAGATGAGGTTCGAGGTCAGTGCGGAGATGTTCAAGTTAAGCTCGTTAACTATAGATCTTCACCGGAAGTTTTGAATTTTTTTAATTTCTATTTTACAAAATTGGGGCCTCAGTTTGCGGCCATGACTCCGGATCCCAAAAAGGTTTTGTCTGAAAATTCGGAGCCCATTGTTCAAGTTTTAATTACCGATGATGAAAGTAAGAATCAAGAAAACTCAAATGAAACATCAGCCGTTATAGCAAGAATTCAAGAGCTTCTGGCTGAGGGCATAAATCCAGAGCAAATTTGTGTTTTAAGTCGAACTCATAGAACCCTCGAAGAGATTGCAAAATTTGGGCAAATGTTTGGTGTTCCTTTACAACTGCACAGTGGCAGCGGTTTTTTTGAACGTCGTGAAGTTTTAGATGCACTTTGTATTTTAAAGCTCCTAGTGAATCCCCATGATAATGCAAATTTTGTAGCACTCTTTAGGTCACCTTGGCTGGCTGTCACAGACTCTGAGTTGATCAAGTTTTGCCATTCTGGAATAAATTCGTATTGGACTGAGGCCATGAAAGGCAGCCACCCAGATCAGCACCCCTTTTCTGTAGCGTTAAATTTGCACAAAATAGCCGAAGAAAATGGTTTTTCGTGGGCTTTGAAAACGGCCATGCTGAACTTGGGAATTTTCCATTACTCAGCCCAAATAGATTCAACAGGACGGAGAGAGGCTAACCTTTGGAAAGTGATTTCACTTTTAAACTCTGAAGAACGTCGTCCGGGATTTAATTTTTTAGATTTCTTAGATTCAAGTCTAGAGACTTTATCAACAGACGAAGGTGGCGAAGACGCGGATGCAACACCCGTCGTGGAGCCTAAGCGAGTTAATTTTATGACTGTGCATGCCTCAAAGGGCCTTCAGTTTGAACATGTGTTGTTGCCAGGAATGGGCAAATCACCGCGGGCCAGCAATGCCCCCATGATTTCCTTTCATGAAAAAACGGGTCAGTGGACTTTGAAGGTAAGGAATCCACAGACTCAAGCCTTTGAGGGAAGTCTGCTGGCTGAACAGATTACCGCTGAAATTCGTGAGCGAGAGGCTGAAGAGTTTAATCGCGTCCTGTACGTGGCTTTAACCAGGGCTAAAAGTGGTGTGACACTTTTTTGGGATCAAAGGGCAAAGAAAAAATCATGGGCTGAAAGATGCCCCTTAGATCTGATGGAAGGATTGCACGAAGAAGTGGGTTTTTCCTATTTAGTTCGTAAAGACAATCCACAGCCAAAAAAAGAATCCCAACAGACGGCAGAGTTAAACTTAGTGCGCGATGCTTTTGTATCGAGTTCGTCTGCGCAGACAAAAAAGCACCTTTCAGTGACTGATATTATTTCGAATGATATGGGTATAGCGGCCAATTTAAATTTCAAAGCGAGAGTTTTTTCTCTGGATGAAAATAAAGATTCTTTAAATGAGATCGATGCTGAAAAGGAATTAACTTTATTAAATCAAGCCTCCCAGGGGACCGAAGCCCATAAAATTTTTGAGTCCGTGAAGTATCTCGGTTTCCAAAAAGCGAAAAGTATTGCCGATCTGAGTCTGCAAAATTCCCTTGAATTTTTAGAGAGCACAGACCTTTTGCCACTTGCAGAAATAATCCATGACGGCCATGTTGAGTGGGGTTTTGCTTTGAACTATCAAAGTATCATGATTCAAGGGCAAATAGATCTGTGGGGCAGAGTGAAGGAGACCTTGTGGTTGGTGGATTATAAGACCGGTTCTCAAAGACACCTGCAGAAGGCCTTTAAACAACTTGAAGTCTATGCTTGGGCCTTGCACCGGATGGGTTACGCCACGGATTGTAAAACAATTAAAATGGCCGTGATTTATCCCATGGATAAGGTCGTTCGTGTGGAAGAACTAAAATTAGATTGCTTTAGCCAAATTGAGAACAAGATCAGTTCCCTTTGAGGTCATGAATATTACAAATTTTAAAAATATCTGATTTGATAAAATGGGATTTTAGCACATTACAAAGAAAGTCATAGTCTAAGTGTTTTCTGAGGGATTAGGCTTTGGTTATATAAAGTCTAAACCACCTCAAGCGGGGGACTATGGATGGGCCGCCGCTTGATTTCCTTCAAATCATTTTTAATATTGTAGTAGCTATTTTAATATTGAAGCAGATACTTAAAGGGCAATTCAGAGAAATCTCTGGTTAAAATGATTCTTGCCTCCATGGGGCTAATATTCATGCAAGCCTGAGTGGGATAAACAATTCGCTCGTCTGGAAGATTATTTAAAGACTGCCATGATCTCATGAAATTAAAACCTGCGGCATCCCAAGCCGCATCAAAGACCGTGATGTCGGGCAACTGATGGCTTCTTGTGGCGGTCAGGTAGCTGAGCAATATTTGATCCGAGTCGGGCCAAAAACCAGAATGCAAGAGTTCAACATATTGCCGAAAATGTTGTTGAGCTGTCGCTAAAAAATTTATTTTAACAATCTCTTCACCGTTGATATTGAGCCAATGGGTTGCGATCAATTTTTTATAGAACGAGGCGGGGAATACGGTCTTGCTGGCAAGAACCTTCGCTGCAACTGCCGCATAGGGGTCGCCCCAAACGCTCACCCTCTGCCAGCCCTCCATGGGATTGCCAATAAGAGCAAGATGATCGATTTCCTTCAGGGCCTCTGCATTGATATTATGGGGAACTGATTTTTGGCGAATATGGAAATCGTTAAGGCAATCGCCAAAACTCACAGTGCTCGCCAGAGAAATCGACATCGATGCTGTTATTGCTAACAAATTAAATAAAATATTTTTTTTCACAAAAACTTTCATCCTAAATCTCTCCAGACTGCAGTGAATCTAATAAACATACTCTGGATTCAATATTGAAGTGTAGTTCGCAAGGTCCTCGATCACTGACATAATATTAACATAACTGCCAGTTAAATTGTTACTCCCCACCATCTCTTCCATAAAAATGCTGCCTTCAACTTTTTTTCCACCCTTAAACTGAACTGCCATTTTTTTTGAGAGGTCGAAAAGGATATCTTCTGTCAAAGCCAAAAACTCAGTGTTAGCTAATTCTTTAGACTGAGACCCAATTTTTTGTAAATCTTGAAGAATGCCAATAATCATATCTTCATTGTAATCTAATTCAGCCATGGAACTGATTAATGCGACGAGGGTGCCCATCGTGCCTTTGTATAAATTCTTCGCCATTAGAACCTGCATCTTTGGAGCTAAATTTGGATTTACAGCTATTTCGTCTTTTGAAAATAAAGCCTCATTTTGATTTAATGAAATTAAATAATTTTCTAGCTCCAAGGAAGCTTTATTACTTGCAGCAATCAGTGCCTGAACCTCTGGAGCACTTGCAATCACTTCAGCCTGAGTTTTTCCCCGGAATCGCGGATCCGTATTTATGAGTTCAAGGGCTTTAGCTGCAATATCATTATCTGCATTGTTAATCGCTAGCAGTCTCTGCTTAAGGGGCTCACGGTTAGCTTCTATAATTTGTTTTTTTGCGGCAATTCGAACAAGGGCTCCTCCGCCCTTTGCATTGTCTGCACCAAAAAAGCGAATGCCCATGGCTGATTTATTGTTTTGTCCCATTCGCATAACAACTGGACGATCAGTGACAGTTTTTCCACCTTTGAGCGTTCCCACCTTAAAAAATTCAGCAAAAGCATCAAATCCTTTTTCGCGTGAGAGATTTGTATCGACAAGCGATGATAAAATAGCCGTATCATGAAGGTCCTTTGGTACTTCTATTTTTAATGGTACTAAGTGGTAAACCAGGTTTTCATCGTAAAAGCCACCATTTAAATTGTTGTTCATAATTTCAAAAATCGTCATCATATTTGCAGATCTCTGAGGGTCTTTAATATTGAAGAAAAATTTTTCTAACTCCAAATAACTAAACCAAGCTGTACTTGACGACTCATTCAAGACCACTGGCGTTGCAGTCATCAGAAATTTCAGAGCAATTTGTTTGTCAAAACCAATACCTAAAGTATCGAAGCGATCTTCAAGCGTTGAATATTTACCATCATTAACATTTCTTGCCTCAAGAAGCTTTGCTGCATTTGTATTAACTGTTTTTGCCTTGCCGTTCACATCGACCTCTGGTTTCCCCTTGGAATCCAGTACTGGCGAATTCAAAACGTAACCAAATGCGGATAAGCGCTTTGCGATCTCCACTTCGGAGTTCACCAATGGTAAATTCGTGTCCGGTGTGAGGATGACCTCATGGAAAAAGGCTCCTCCAATTTGTGTGGCAAATAAAAAGTCTTCAATCTCTTGCTGATTTCGAGCAGAGTTATTAAAAGCCATAGAAAAAGTTTCTTCCAAGACACTCCGAATGTTTTTAAATTTGGTCAATGTTCGGCGCATAACACCTATTTTTTCATTCCATCCAAAATGAATACGGTCTGCCGCAGAATAGCTCAAGGCATAGCTGCGATTGTAATTTTGAATTTCATTTTTTACAATTTCAGTTGCAGAGGCACCTTCGTCATAGAGTTGGCAAGCAGGCTCTACGCCGACAAGTTCATCATGGCATTGAGAATAATGTCTAAGTAGATTGCTCGCATCGACAACATTTTTTTGCATATCAGACCAATGAGTAAATCCAAGAAGAGATTTAACTTCTTCCATAGAAACGTACTTGTCGCTAGCAAGGTTAACCGTGGTGTTGGAGTTTCGGCTGGTATACTGCTTCGCTCCATTGATATTGCTAAAACTTGCGTTTTTAACAGCATCGCTGACTTCAATCCTGTTCGTATAGATCGCACGAAGGGCATGAACGTCATAAGTTCCAGGACCTTCATACTCCATTTCAGGGGAGGCGATATAGTCCATAATCGAAGTGTAGTTGCGATTGGTGTTTTCTCCCGCAAAATTAAAATTTTTCTTATCATAAGAGGCTTTGAAATTATGCCTTAAACCCAAAGCATGTCCTACTTCATGCAAAAGTGTGGCTTTAATTTCTTTTTTGAATAAAGTATTGAAATCAGATTCTACAAATTTATCATTGTACTCGTTTCTAGAATACATGAAGCATCCGCCACGTTTCTTCGCATTTTGATCAAATTTTGCAGACATTTCATTCATCCGTGCTTTTTGCAAGAGCACGGCCCTAATTTCTGGAGAAAGTCCTTTTTTTGATCTTGCAACCTCTCTAGCGATGATCGCCTCCAGCATAAGAGGGTCATTTTTAAAATCACCGGAGAGGGCCTCAGTTATTATTTTACTGGTGTAATCAAAATTGTTTTTAAGGTTGATCTCAGACATCTGCTTAGATTCAAATTGATTCTTACTCAATCCCCGAAGCATTTTGTTTGGCCAAGCTGACTTTTGTCTATTTGCGATCGAATATTTAGATGACATGCGATCAAGAAGTGGAACTCGTGCAGAAAGAACCAGTTTTTTAATGAAGGAGTTGTGCTTATTGATTATGAAGTGAGCTCTATCAGTAGGAGCTAATTTGGACATTTTTTCGCTTACAGTTGCGCTAGTATAAGCTGAAGCGGCATTGGATTTAGAGCGTTCTAAAGCATCCGCTTCCTTATCAGCAGCCTCTTGTTTTTGAAAATCTTCCAGCGCTTTATTCTTGGCCGCCTCTAAGATTTTCTCATAAGCTCTAGATTCTTTGTAGCTTGCCATAAAGCTGCGAACTTCAGTTTCTGAATTTCCTGAATAGACGATCACATTGTTAGCAATAATATTTCCGGAGTAAGGATTTGGTGCAAATTGAGCCACACCAAGTAAGCCATTTTCTGTGGGCATATCCATGAACCAAAGATAATTCTTATCAAGGTCACCCAAGTGGCCGCGGCTGGCATCATCTTCTTTGTGCAACACAATATAGTCACCCGAGCGCTCAAGTGTTTTGTCGCCCTCGAAGGCTTTGCGAAAAGCGCTATTCCACTCATCGACGACTTCTTTAGCCGCTTCCTCAATCAATGTTCGTCGGTTTGGGTCTTTGGTTTCTGCTAAGCCACCTACCCAATAATTTAGAACCTTGCCATTGCGAAAGTCATGAATGATCGGTCGGTTGATGACGCTGTTTTCTCGTCCGGGGCGCACCGAAGGATCGGTGTTTGATTCTGCCATTGTGAAAATCGCAAAATTCATGGCACTCTGAGCGCTCAAGGGGACATTGGGTGCGAACTGCTTGTCTTCAACTGCCGTGTCTGTTCTTTTTTTAAAAGAGATCCGCTCGATCACATTATAGTTGAACTGTGCATTTTCACTGACGCTGTTTTGGTTGGCGCATTCGGGTTTAACTGTATACGAACCTGCCAAAGAGAAACTTAGCATACCATCTTTAGAAAGTCGCATATCCATGTAACTGACTTGCTGGGATGTCTCCGCCATCCAACATTCACCGGCATCAAAAAAAGCAAGCGGGGAATTTGAAATGGGAATGGTATTTCTCGTCCAATCGATCTCAAGATATTGGGCATCATCTTTAGATGCTTCAATAAGTCTTGGAACTTGAAGTGCAACACCTGCAGGATCGGTGCTTTCGATATTAAAATATTTCACAGGAATGCTCATCAGCTCTTCTCTGTCCTTGGGGCCCTGCCCAACGTACTGAATAAGTGCTTTTAGATTTCGCACAACAAGTCGGTCATTTTCAAATTCAAATTTTATAATAGACATGTCCCCACTGGTGCCGGCTTTTCCAATCATCATCATGTTGGAACCATTCTCGAATGTTCTTCGAAAATAGAATTCACCCTGCAGTTCTGAAATTTTAAGGGTGCGAATGGGATCCATGATTCCGGTGGGTCGAGCTCGTTCGGCGGCAACTTGTTGGACAATTTCAACTAGGCCCTTTGACTCGCTCTTAGATACATTTCTAAACTCCACAGTGTTGGTGGAATTGTTTTTTGAATCTATTAAGTTTAAGGCTAATTTTTTATAACTGACGGGAACTCTTGCGACCAACCTCAAAAGACAGTTGTTGTCTTTAACGGCAAGATCTTTGGCCGCAGCCACGTCGGAGCATTTTATAATTTCTCCGTTGGCGCTGTTGGTTGTCACCTGTCGTTGTTCATCTTTAGATAATTTTGCCATTGTGGTGAGTTCAAAAACTTTCAAATCGGCAGCATCAAGCTTTGTAAGGACCGTTGAATCAGCCGTGACAAACTTCATGTTGATGTTCAATTGTTTTTCAAGATCAGAAGCTTTGGTGATTTTATTATCGATTGATTCAGCTTTAAAAATTTGATCCAAGGCCTTTTTTTGTTCAGGGCTCGTGATATCCTTGCGATCCTCAGATTTTGTTTTTATTTTTATGTGTGTTGCTTTGCTAAACTCTGTTTCTGTTAAACCAAGGGCAGATGTAGTTTCCTTCAATTCATTTTTTGTGCGTTCAAGGACACCTTTACCCAACACTTCGTATTGAAAAAGGGGGACAAGGATATTGAGGTTTGCGCCCGATTGAAGGGCTGTGGTTCGAGCTTTCCTAGCTAAAGCCATTTTCTTCAGGACGTTATTTTTAATATTTTGATCGCTAGCTTTATTCAGATCAATGGCCAATTGCACTTCGTCAGCTGAAACAGCCAGTTGCTGGTCAATGGTCGACAGCGTTTCGAGACTTTTCACGGCCTTATATATAGTTACAAATTTAGAATCCACACCAAAGACAATTTGATAATTTTCAGTGCTTTGACCTGAAATTTCAAGATTTGCAAACATGAATTTAAGTCGCTCAGGCAGAGCCGAATGTTCGGCGTCGAGTGCGACCAAGCCTTTTTCTTGAAATGCTGTATTGGTGAGATCGGTTTGATCTTTCTCAATTGGTTTTGATCTGACGGTAAAGCCTTGGCTAGTTGGCCCTGCAAATTCACTTAAAGCAAATATTTGGAGAGCCTCTGCTTCCGGCAAAGAGGGATCTCGTTGCTTTGTACAACCCGCAGCCATCAATACAATGGACATTAAAGCAGCTAGGGCCTTTGAGTGAATGAGCTTTTGATTTGCCATGGTCTCTCCAATCTAGAAAAGGACAATAATTGCGCTGGCAAGATCTCAAACTGTATATCGGTTGAGATCAGGTCACCGAATCCTCTAGAACTAAGCAATTGCATTGAAAGTGCCAGCGATTTCTGAGCTCAAAATGGTTCAGATTGAATTACAGCAATTCTTGCTGTTTAGGATTTTTACAGCGGACAATTATTGTTTCTAAAAGTAAATTTTTCTTTGTGTAGATTGGTGACAATGAATTCAAAAATTTAAAATTTAAAATTTTGAATTCAGAATGATGGAGCAAAAGCATCCGTGAAGAGGATAGCCTTTTCTTATTGGAGTGGTTTTTAAATCTAAAAAAATTGCAGGACTTGAATGACAACGAAAAGGCTCTAAAAATAGAATTTAAAAAGTCAAATTTAAAGAGCCATAGTAAATTGAAGTTTCAGGGTTCACTAAGGCAAAATTTGAATCTTGCCCATTGGATTTTAAGGCATTTCCTGAGTTGGTGTGTCCCAGGGCAACCGTGAACATTTGCGTGAGTGAATAAGAAATTTCCTCGGAGATCTCAAAAGCTTCCTTCAGGTTGTTTTGATAGGTGATGCCATTTTTGTGAACATACTCCATCGATAAACCAACACCACTGGTGAATTGATAAGCCGTTGAAGCTACTTGCGCTGAAGTGTATTGGGAGCCCACAGCGCCATCTGCAGCAGTTTCATATTCATGGAAATTTCTTTTCAAGGTGATCGCCGTAACAAGGTTTAATCCCCCGGCGAGGGTGCCAAGTGTGCACTCGGGATTCAGAGATAAAGACAGGGCGCCACCCAAGGCAGACTTTAACCCCTGATTGTTTCTAGATTCTTTGGAAAGAGGCGCGATCGTGCTGACATTGTATCCTAACATGAGGAACCGGCTAAGGCTGATCGGAGTCCTGACCAGAGCAATGGCCATGTCATTCACGTCATTAGCCTCGGGCATTTTTAAGTCCTGGGAAAAACCGCCATCAAAGCGCAGGCTCAGCTTCTCGTTCAATTTAAAAACAAGTCTTGAAGTGTAGTCGACTCCGTCTTTGCGTCCGCCATCCTTAGGCTCATAGAGGTTTGTTGAGCGAGCCATTTGAAAGAATCCAGACACCACTGGAGGCGCCGGTGGAAGAGTTGTTTTTGAAGTCTGAGAGGCCTGTGTGGATTGCGAATTATTTTGGTCTGCGAAAGCAAGGTGAGAAATGAATGGGCTCAAAACAAGACAAGCCAAAAAAAGAAAAACAAAAAATGGATTTTCTAAGGCAATTTTTTTATTTTTCATCCGAAAGACCCCACCTGGCATGAGTAAAAATAAGCTCCCCCTAAAATAGGGGTTCAGTTTCTTTTAAGCGAAAAGAATGCCATCTGATAAATGGGCTATTCGCTCTATATTGACTCTGGTGGATCATTTTGCAGCAAGAGCTGTCTAGGTTTTAGGCAGCAGCCGCATATTGACTTATTTTAAGGAAAATTCAAAAGTTAGATCTTAGAGGAGATAACCATGAAAAGCCTCACGAAGAAAGATCAGCCGGAAGTTGACCTCTCTCTTTATTCTATTTCGAATCAAAGTCAGCGCAGTTATATTCAAATATTTTCTGACGGAGCTTGTTCTGGAAACCCGGGGCCTGGTGGTTGGGGTGCTATTGTGCTTTATCCAAGTGATCAAGTGCTTGAACTTGGTGGAGCTGATGGGTCCACCACCAACAATCGGATGGAGATGATGGCTGCAGTTGAAGCCCTTCAATCCATTGAAGGACATTCTCTTCCTGTTCACTTCTACACGGATTCAACTTATATCATTCGCGGCATCACTCAGTGGATTTTTGGCTGGAAAAAACGTGGCTGGAAGACTGCTGAAGGTGCGGATGTTTCAAATAAAGAACTGTGGGAAAAAATATTAGCCCTCGTACAAAAACGCGGAACAGCAGGAAAAATCGAGTGGCTTTACAGTCGTGGCCATATTGGCATTCCTGGCAATGAGAGATGTGATGAAATTGCTGTAGCCTACTCCAAAAAATATGGAATCGATTTGTACGAAGGTTCATTGCAAAATTATTTTGTAAATATATTGGAAGTTCCTAAAGACACGGGCGTTCCAGAAATGCGCTCTGCCAAAAATGGTTCAGCCAAGAGCGCTGGAGAAAAAAAGGGCGCAGTGACTTATTTAAGCAATATCGGTGGACTCGTCTATCGACATAAAGACTGGCCCTCCTGCCAACGTCGTGTCAGTGGAAAATCTGGGGCAAAGTTTAAAAAAGCCAACTCTGCCAGCGAAGAATCAGAAATCTTGAAGACCTGGGGATTAAGTACCGGTCTTGAAATTAAAGAGGGATAAAAAGATGGAAATAGCTAATCGTCAGATCTTAATCACGGGAGCCAGTCGCGGCATGGGGCGAGTCTTTGCGATGATGTGCGCTGAAAACAAGGCCTATCTTCATATCGTCATCAGAAAGAGTGATCCCGAGCTTGTCGAGCAGCTTATGAAAAATGGAGCCAAAGACGTTAAAGTCTACGAGGCTGATTTGGGCACTCGTGCAGGAGTCGAATCTTTATTAGAAAAATTAAAAGAGACCCCGATTGATATTTTATTCAACAACGCCGGCATTTTAGTGGGTGGACTTTTAGAAAATCAATCCGTGAATGAGATCTATGAAATGCTCAGTATTAACGTCAATGCTTTAATGCATCTGACCCATGGCTTGTTGCCGGGAATGCTTTCTCGAAAGCGCGGTAAAATTATAAATCATGCGAGTGTGGCAGCCTACATGAACCTGCCCGCACTTTCAACTTACTGTGCAAGCAAGGCCGCTGTGGCAGCCTTTACAGAGTCCCTGCGATTAGAACTTAAAGGCACTGGCGTGAGCACCTTGCTGTTGGTTACTCCAGGAGTTAAAACCAAATTGTATGACAACTTAGAAAAATCTTGCGAGAAAAACATCAAGTTTCCAGGTGAAGCTATTTCGCCAATAAAATACATCGAAATTGTTCGTGAAGCCATTTTGCAGGATTTAAAAAGACTAGAGCCCTCTGGATTGCCGGGTCTAGGACTTAAGATAGTTAAATTTGTTAAGCCAATTTTTGATTTTGAAATTTCCCGCCGCTTTCGACGGGACTAAAAAAGACGAGGGCTGAGCTTACGAAGTTGAATAAGCTAGTTGAAATCCGACTTCAAAAATAGCGGAGACAAAGTCAAACCAATTTCAGAAAGCTTGGGCTCCGGGAATACCGGGCCACGATGAATCACACACAAGACATGATTGATTTGAGCGCCAATTGAGCGCAAGTCCGCCGTGGAGAGAACCACTTGTCCACCGGTTGTGACAACATCTTCGATGATGCAGACTTTTTTGCCACTAATTTCTAAGCCCTCAGCAAACTTGCAGGTGCCATAGTCTTTGGCACTTTTGCGCACGAAAACGCAGGGAAGGCCCGTCTCAAGGGAAAGTGCTGTTGCGATAGGAATTCCACCCATTTCAAGCCCAGCAAGGATCTCAGTTCCCGCCGGTATGAGCGGCGCCATTTGTTTTGCGATCTGACGTAAAAGGTCCGGTTGAGCCTCGAAGCGGTATTTATCAAAGTATTCATTCGAGATCTGGCCAGAGCGCAGTTTGAACTCTCCGGTGAGATGGGCTATTTCAAAGATTTTTTTTGCAAGATCTTGTTTTGTCATAATTTTTTTTCAGCTTTCTTTTAAATTCTTATTTGAAAGAACTTTCCAAAGGAAAGCCATTTCAAACTTCAAGTTTTGAAACGGGGCTGGATTCGCTTGAGATGAATGTGTGGGATTAACTCTTACGCATTTTTTGTTTACGAATTTGCCACTGTTCCAGAGCAAATTTACGCATGTCTTCGACGCTGTCAAGTTCATCAACGATTTCAACTCCTAAAAGAGTTTCAACAGCATCTTCCAAGCTGACCAGGCCAGCCACTATGCCGTATTCATCGACAGCTAGAGCAAGATGCTCTTTTTCTTTAATAAAATAATCCAAGACATGGGATACAGTCATGCGTTCGGGAATGCTTGTAATCGGTGTCACGATCTCGCCAATTTTTTTATCATGCTGATCGTTGGATAGGGCTTCGTGGATTTTAAAGCGATAGGTCATGCCTAAAATATTGTCGAGGTTTTCATGATAAACGGGGATGCGTGAAAAGCGGATAGGTTTGTATTTGTTAAAGACATCCTCAACCGTCATATCGCTTTCTAAGGCAAAAAAGACTGAGCGTGGAGTCATGATGTCCGACACATAGATCTTATCGAGCATTAAAAGATTTTTGATGATCGCCGACTCTTTGGTTTTTAGAGTTCCTTCTTCTTCGCCGATTTGAGCTGTCATCAAGATTTCTTCTCGACTGACTTCAGGATCTTCTTCAGATTTTGAAAACAACTGTCCTAGCCATTCAGCAATAATAACCAACGGGTAAAGCAATATGATCATGAATTGGATAGTGTAGGCAGCCGCTGGAATCAGGGCCTTCCAGTGAGAGGCGCCAATGGATTTTGGAATGATTTCCGCAATAAATAAAATAGAAAATGTCAGTAGGAATGAAACAACGGTGGCTGTTTGTTCGCCAAATTGCTGTTGGACCTGGAAGGCAATAGTCGCTGATCCCAAAGTGTGCGAAATCGTATTGAGGGTTAAAATAGCAGAGATTGGGCGATCAATATTTTCTTTGAGATGCTCTAATAGTTTTGCGCTTCGGCGATTGTCTTTAACAAGCACTCCGATATAGGCCGAAGTTGATGTCAAAAGCACCGCCTCAAGCATTGAGCAAATAAATGATATAATCAGTGTGGAGCAAAATAGAAGTATAATGAGTGTCATAGGCTCGCGTTGAATCTGCTGTATTTTTGGCTTAAGTTTTGGTCGATTTTTTCCATAGCTAAGATAATTGTACCATGATTCAGGTTGGATCTGTCTACAATACACTGGGTTTGATTGTTTTTAGTGGGGCCAAACGTCAGAAATGATTAAAAATGTGGCAATCATAGGTCGTCTTTGAGTAAAAAAAAGCCCAGTTTTGATACTGGGCTTTTTTGGTACATTTATTCTAATAAAATAAAAATGCCTAATGAGATCGGTTCTGAATTACTTTTGCTCAGCTAAACGCTTCGCTTGGTATTTCTTAGCCAATTCTTCTTGGATGTTGCGAGGTACTGGAGCGTATTTTGCAAATTCCATAGAGAATTCGCCTTTACCTTTTGTGCCAGAACGAAGGTCTGTTGAATAACCAAACATTTCTGTCAATGGCACTTCAGCTTCGATAACACAGTTTCCTTCGAAAGCAGTTGTTCCAACGATAGTACCACGACGTTGATTGATTTGACCAACCGCTGCGCCTTGATATTCATCTGGAACTGTTGTTTCAAGCTTCATGATAGGCTCAAGAACTGTTGGTTTTGCAGCAGCGTAAACTTCACGAAGAGCCGCCATACCAGCGATTTTAAACGCCATGTAAGATGAATCCACGTCATGGTAAGCGCCATCTTCAAGTACAACTTCAACACCCACGATAGGGAAGCCTATGAGTGGACCCTTAACAGTTTGCTCTTTAAAGCCTTCTTCAACAGCTGGGATGAATTCCTTAGGAATACGACCACCAACAACTTTATTGCTGAATTTGAAGACTGAACCGTCTTCTTGCGGAGCAAGAGGCTCAATGCGGCCAGAAATTTTCGCATATTGACCAGATCCACCAGTTTGCTTTTTATGAGTGTACTCATATTCAGCACCAATACTGATAGTCTCACGGTAAGCAACCTGAGGTTGGCCCACGATCACTTCGCAAGCGAATTCACGTTTCATACGTTCAACGTAGATTTCTAAATGCAACTCGCCCATTCCAGAGATGATCGTTTCGTTAGATTCTTCATCACGGTGAACGCGGAAAGTTGGATCTTCTTTACGGAATTTTTGCAAAGCTTTAGTGAAGTTATTAGCGCCGCCCTTGTCTTTTGGAGCAACAGCTAAGCTGATAACTGCATCTGGAACGTGCATTGATTGCATAGAAGCTTGAACTCTGTCGTCACAGAAAGTGTCGCCAGAAGCGCAGTCGATACCGAACAAGGCAATGATATCACCAGCGTAAGAGGCATCAACGTCTTCCATTTTGTCTGAATGCATACGCACTAGACGAGGAATTTTAACGGATTTCTTATTCACTTGATTGATGATGAAATCGCCTTTTTTCAAAGTTCCTTGGTAAACACGCATGTAGGTCAATTGACCAAATGGAGTTTCTTGAAGTTTGAAGGCCAATGCGACAAGTGGTTTTGTGTTGTCCGGGAACAACTCAAATTTCTCTTCGCCTTTGTTCAAATCAAGAGCGTGCTCTTTTTTCTCTGCTGGAGTTGGCAAGTAGTAAGTGACTCCATCCAACAAATGTTGAACGTTTTTATTTTTGAAGGCAGATCCACAGAATACTGGAACCAATTTCAAAGTGATGACGCCCTTACGGATAGCGGCACGCATTTCTTCAAGAGTTGGCTCTTCTTCCATTAAGAATTTTTCGCCGATAGCGTCGTCGATATCAGCAAGAGCACCGATCATTTTATGACGGTATTCTTTAGCTTGGTCAACAAGGTCAGCAGGGATGTCGATTTCAGTGATTTTCTCGCCATCTGGTCCTTCATTGATGAAGGCTTTCATTTGAACAAGGTCAACGATACCGCGATGTTGGTCTTCAAGTCCGATTGGAATTTGAACCATAACAGCGTTAAGTCTTAATTTTTCAACTAAAGCGTCTTTTACACGGAATGGGTTCGCGCCTTGGCGATCCAATTTGTTGACGAAAGCCAAACGAGGAACGCTGTAGCGTTTCATTTGACGATCAACTGTAATTGATTGTGATTGAACACCGGCAACGCCACAAAGAACTAGAATCGCGCCGTCAAGAACGCGAAGTGAACGCTCAACTTCAACTGTGAAGTCAACGTGCCCCGGGGTGTCGATCAAGTTGATTGTGTAATCTTTCCACTGCACTTGAGTCGCTGCAGACTGGATGGTGATTCCTTTTTCTCTCTCAAGGTCCATGGAATCCATTGTTGCGCCGACGCCATCTTTACCACGAACTTCATGGATTGCGTGAATTTTGCCTCCGTAGAACAAAATTCGCTCAGAAAGAGTCGTCTTTCCCGAGTCAATGTGAGCCGAGATACCAATGTTTCTGACCATATCAATATTCCATTTTTTGGACATATTCATACCCTTCGTTATCTGTTAGACGGACTTTTGCCTTGTGGGTTCGGTCAGTCGATTAGTTGCTTTTGTGTAAAGTATCCGGAGTAACACTAATTACATATAGATGCAAAAAAAGAATCCAGGGGGAGTTGGTGACACAACGAGCTATTTGCAGGTTTTCAACCGGACTCTGACTGACGAATGCGACTCAATCATTTAAAATAGGAAAATGAGTGAACTTCACGAATTATTAAAGACCAATTTTAAGTTTACAAGCTTCAGGGGTGAACAAGAGGCTGTTTTGCAAAGAGTTTGGCAAAATGAAAACGCCTTGGCTCTGATGCCGACGGGAATGGGTAAAAGTCTCTGCTATCAATTTCCAGCTAAACTGCGCGAGGGTTTGGTTGTTGTTATTTCTCCGCTGATTGCCCTGATGCAAGATCAGGTTCAGAAATCAAAAGAACTGGGGTTGTCTGCAACCTGCTTGAACTCAAATCTTGATCGGGACGAGAAAGAGCACCGGCAAGCACGCTTAGCAAAAGGGGACTATCAACTGGTCTTTGTGACGCCAGAGAGATTTCGCAAGCCCGAGTTTTTGAAGTCCATCGAAAACCGAAAAATTCAACTTCTGGCTGTAGATGAGGCGCATTGCATTTCCCAGTGGGGACATAACTTCAGGCCAGATTATTCAAAGTTGGGCGAGTTCAGAGCGCTGCTCGGAAATCCTCCGACTCTGGCTTTGACGGCGACGGCAACACCTCAAGTTCAAAAGGACATCCTGAGTAAATTAAATATTCCGCAAGCAGCGATTATTTCAGGGGGGATCGAAAGACCCAACCTGTCACTTGATGTTCATGATGTTTATGGATTGGATGAGAAAATTCGCGCTATCGTAGCACTTCGCCATCAGTATGGAGGCAGCGGTATAATTTACTGTTCGCTGATTCAGACTTTAAAGAAAGTGTCTCAAGCTCTAAATAGACTTGGATTGGATCACCTGGTTTATCACGGGGACTTGGCGCCTCAAGATCGCAAGCGGAATCAAAACACTTTTATGGCCCAAGATGATGCCTTGATGATTGCAACCCCAGCCTTTGGTCTGGGGATTGATAAAAACAATGTCAGGCTTTTAGTGCATGTAGAAATTCCAAATTCAATTGAGTCCTACTTTCAAGAAGTGGGTCGTGCTGGCCGAGATGGGCAACCCTCATTCTGTCATTTAATGTATGACCCTGATGACGTCAGCATCCAGATGGAGTTTTTAAAGTGGTCCCATCCTGATTCTGAATTTATTCGTAAAGTTTATTTTCTTATCAGTGAAAATCGTCTGCGCATAAATCAGGAAGGATTTGATTTTTTGCGTGAGCAAATGAATTTTAGAAACAGACGTGATTTTCGGGCAGAGGCCGCCGTTAATATTTTGGAGCGCTGGGGCTGCTTAGAAAAATCAGAGGATCCTTTTCCTTATGCCTGCATCCAAGAGCCTAGTGAAGAGCAGTTTCAAATTGAAAATGGAGTCGAGATTTTGCGGTCACAAAACTCAAAGCTGCTGGAGATTGTTCGTTGGGCTACCCAAGACACTGAATGTCGTTTAAATTTAATCTATCAATATTTTGGACACAAACATGAAACCCCTTGCGGTCAGTGCGATGTGTGCCGGGGGAAATTATGAAAAAAACAGCTAAAAAACCAGCAAAAAAAATTTCGAAGAAAAATAAGTCATCAAAACCAAAAATACCTTTAGCGTCAAAAGCAACTGCAAAGCCAGTGGTTTTAGCAGCCGTGAAAAAGCCGATTGCAGGTCCGGAAAAAACAGATGCTGTTGAAACTGCAGTCAAAGCAGAAAAAGCAGTTATAGAAAAATCTATCACAGTGAAAGCCAATGCCGGAGAAGTCTGGCATGCGTTGACAGATCCAGATGAACTAGAAAACTGGTGGGGTGAAGACGTGGTTTTACAGCCACGCGTGGGTGGAAAATTTCAAGAGCGCTGGGAAGATGATGAGGGTGTCATTCAATTGGCGACTGGAAACGTCAAAGTTGTGAAAGACAAAAGGCAAATCACCTTCACTTGGCGGGAAAAAGGCTGGCCCACACAATCATTCACTGAATGCACATTCTTGATAGAGCCTCAGGGGTCAGGTGGTTCCGTTAGTAAAATCACAATGAGACACGCCGGCTGGGAAAGCCTTTCCACAAGTATTCGCGATCAGCTGCTTAAGGATTTTAAAATTGGCTGGAACTATCATATGAAGGAATTAAAAGCCTATTTGGATGAATAAACTTATGATGATTAGGCCCAAGTCATGAAGCTTCAATCTTCGGTAGATTTTCCGGATCCGCGTCAGTCCTTAGCTGAAGGACTGCTTGCTATGGGCGGCCGACTTGATGTCGGGACGCTTGTTGCGGCTTATTCTAAGGGAATCTTTCCTTGGCCCCAAGAGGGCCTGCCGATGCTGTGGTTTTCACCAGAGCGTCGTGGGATTTTAGAGTTCAAGGACTTTCACGTGGGTGAAAGTCTGCGTCGCTTTCGTCGCAAAAATCCGCAGATTCAGTTTACTTTCAATCAAGACTTTAGTCGGGTTATTGAAGAGTGCTCAAAGCAAGCGCGCCCCGGGCAAGAGGGCACTTGGATTTTATCCAATCTCAAACAAGCCTATTTAGATTTCTTTAAAGCGGGGTATTGCCTTTGCGTTGAAGTGCGTGAAGATAATATCTTAATCGGTGGAATTTACGGTGTGCTTGTTCAAGGAGTTTTTAGCGGTGAAAGTATGTTCTATAAAAAAAACAATGCTTCAAAACTTGCACTGTGGAGGCTGGTCGATTTTCTTTCCGAGCAAGGGCATCAATGGATGGATGTGCAAATGGTGACTCCCGTGGTTGCGGCGATGGGAGGAAAGTATGTCGATCGCGAGATCTTTCTTCAAATGCTTGAAGATCGGCATTCTCAAGCTGTCCCTACTTTAGGCTAGTACAGCAAGGTAAGATCCACTGAAAATTGATAATAATTGAATTGAGATGCATTGGATTGTAAATAAAAAAAACCTCGCTTTTTAAGGCGAGGTTGAAAAAAACTAATCTAGAAGTGTTTTGGGATTAGGTCATTAAGTCGCAGAGTTTCCATTGAGCAACTTATTCAAATGGTACACAGACTCAGAAACTTTTCCATTTTGGCCTTCAAGTTCTCGAGTTGTATCGATAATGTTCGTCGCGGACTGTGCATTGGCTTGAGAGTTGTTGTCGATTTGATTGATCGCTTGATTCACTTGCTCAAGGGCCGTTGCTTGTTCTGAACTGCCTGCTGCAATTTCACCGCTGATGTCTGCTACTTTTTGAATCGACTGAATGATTCTGTTTAAGGAGTTTCCAGATTCATCTGCTGTTTTTGATCCTTCCATCATTTTAGAAGAACTCAATTTGATCAGCTGACTGATCTCTTTGGCAGAAGAAGCACTTCGTTGCGCTAGAGAGCGAACTGCTTCCGCAACAACCGCGAAACCTTTACCTTGTTCCCCAGCACGAGCGGCCTCAACGGCTGCATTCAGTGCTAAAAGATTTGTTTGGAAAGCGATATCATCGATAACCGTGATGATTTCTTCACTCTTTTTAGAGTATTCAGTATTTTCTTTGATGTTTGCGATCAGATTGCGAATGCTACTTTCACCGGCTTGGGCGACGGACACGGCTTGTTTGGTCAGTTCAGCTGCAACTTTAGACTGTTCGGCATTCTTTTTTGACATGGAGCTGATCTCTTCAATAGAGGCCGCTGTTTCTTCCAGTGCACTTGTTGTGCTGGTTGAGAAGTTTGATAAATCAGTTCCAGTCGTAATAAGATGATTGATTGATTGAGTAACAATTGTTGAAGATTCTCTTAATTGTTGGGAAATTGAATTCAATTCACCGCCCAAGTTAGATCCAATCCACCAGCTAGCCAGCATGGCTGCTACGATAGAACCTAGACCAATAAAGATAATTACCATTCGGGCATGGCTCACTTGGCTATCGAGGTCTGCTTTATTTACAGTGGCTGCGATAAACCAGTCGAAATCCTTATAATACATAAAGAACGAAACCTGGTCGACGGTCTTGCCTTCGTCAGTTTTCCATTTATAATCGATTCGTCCAGCTTTCTGAGCGATGATTTTTTTATAAATATATTCGCCATCTTCAGATTTAGTCTCTAAAACATTCTTACCTTGAAGTTTTGGATGATATATAAGGTCTCCAGTTGAATCGACGATATAAAAATATCCAGATTCGAAGATTTTTTTAGAGCTCAAGACTGTATGAAGGTCCTTAAGTTTTTCGCGCGGCGCAAGTTTAAGGGTGTTTTCTACACCCTGCAGTAGATCATTCATATCTTTAGTTAAAAGTTGATCCACAATTTGACCAGTCAAATATGAGCTGATCGATGTGCTAATAACCACAGTGATCAAGGTTAAGACAGAAAATAGGACCACCAACTTCAATTTAAAATTCATAAACACTCCATACTTAAGTTTTCATTTATCTTAGAATTGTTCATGATCAATGGTCAAATATAAGGGGGTAAAAATTGGACCCAAGTCTGTTAAAATTTATTTATTGACAGAAAACATGGATCGAAGTGATCATTTAACACAGAGTTAATTTTCAATATAAGAATCTTAAGGAAAAGGAGAATTTATAATGTTGAAATTATGTTCGTTTCTAGCACTGGCATTACTAATGGGTAAGGGAGCTTCCGCGGATGAAGGAGTTCCAGTTCACGGTTTTGCTGATATTCAATTGGGGAGTTCAAACAATGTACCGGCTGATTATGAAACTCAGCGCGTAAATGGTTTTTCTCTAGGCAATGTGGATTTGTTTCTTACGCCTTCATTGGGTGGTAAGTTCCGTTCATTGCTTGAACTAGTTATGGAGTCAGATAAAGTTTCTGGCGCGATCGGTATCGATACAGAGCGAGTTCAAATCGGTTATGCTTTAACTGATGAAGCTACGATCTGGGTTGGACGTTACCATACTCCGTTCGGAGCTTGGAACACGGCTTACCATCATGGTGGTCAACTTCAAACGACTGTTCTTCGACCAAGATTTCTTGATTTCGAAGATTCAGGCGGCGTGTTGCCAACTCATGGTGTTGGTATGTTGTTCCACAACTCAACGAATCTTTTTGGCACAGCTAAATTGAGCTATGATGTTTACGCGGCAAATGGATCTCGTTTGGCGAATGTTGATGCAACGACAGGCAAAGCGGTTGATGCAGGTAGCGGTCTTGATTTCAATTACGGAAAAGCTGATCGCGCAGGCGGCATGGTTGGAGGCAACTTTGCAGTGGGTGTTGGTTCAGGGATGTTTGAAGGTCTTAAAGTTGGAGTTCATGGTTATTCAACAATCGTGAATGCTTACAAGAACGAAGGAACTGCTGCTATAGATAAAATAGGCAATTCAATCAACCAAACAATGGTTGGTGGTTATGTGCATCTTGATTCTGACAATGCTGAAGTTATCAGTGAATACTACCATATCACTGATAAAGAAGACGTTTCTGGCGCGGTAGAGCGCACAAGCGAACTTTACTTTGCTGAAGTGATGGTTCCAGTAGGTTCTTGGAAGCCATACCTAATGTACGAAAGAGCTAATCTTGATAAAAACGATTCATATTTCTATGGTCAATTTAATGCGATGAACTATGATCGCAGCACAGTTGGACTTCGTTATGAATTGAGCCCAACAACGACGGCTAAACTTCAATGGTCTGCTACTCATAGCAATGATCTTGATAGTTCTGGAGTTGCTTATGGCGATTATTCTACAGTGCTTTCACAAATTGCAGTTCGCTTCTAGAGAGGAGAAAATATAATGCTTAAATTAATATTAATGGCCGCAGCGGTTTTTGTTACTCAACAGGTTTCTGCAGGTGTTGTAATTTGTAATCCCAAATTAGGTCTTACAAAAGCTGATATCGTTACCGTCTACACTGGTGGAATGAAATCTTCTGGTGGTGTTGATCTTGCTTTGACTGATAATAAATCAGCAATGGATGATTTTACGAATAAGGCACTGAGCATGCCTTCTGGTAAATACACTTCATTGTGGGCAAAAAAATCATTCCAAGAAGGTCTTGCAACTCCAAAAGTTAAAGATTCTGACAACGAAGTGATTGAATATGTTAAATCAACTCCTGGTGGCGTTGGTTACATTTCTGGTGCGACTCCTGCTGGAGTTAAAGAAGTTGGATCTTATTAATTGATCCTATTTTATGAAGACCAACCGTCTTCATAAAAAATTTCTACCAAATAGCAAAGGGTCCTGAAAAGGGCCCTTTTGCTTTTTTAAATTCAAATTTTACAATAAAAAACAAATGAGCCAAATCCACTCAACTTTGGACTCAAGCGCACGATGCGCTTGAGTAAGGCCGCTCAGGATGGCCAGAATATCAAAGCCCCGAGGGCAGCTGCATAAAAGGACGTTGCTTCATCGGATTCTTTTCAGTGCATTCAATATTTGATCCAAAGTCCCCAAAAACTGCGAGCGAGCCTTCTTATCCATAGGTGCAGGCCCACCCCTATTTTCCCCCATATGGCGGAGATTTTGGTTCAGCTCTCGATTCGCAACAGACATACCAATGTTGTCTTCGTTAAATTCAATGCCTTTATGTCCCAGCACTCGACTGCCTTTTTTAATGCACCTCTCAGCCAGCAAGATATCGACTGTGATCACAACATCGCGATTCGTCACTTGTTCGACAATCCAATCATCGGCAGCATCAAACCCGGTTGAGACCACTTCCATTTTAAATAATTTATTGGCCGGAATATTCATGTATTTGTTAGCAACAAATATCACTTCAACTTGCAAGCGCTCGGCCACTTTATAAATTTCATCTTTAACGGGGCATCCATCGGCATCTACATAAATCATCAGAAAATATTCGATGATAAAGCCCCGCAAGGCAATGCTTGATTTTGTTGCCAGTCAAAATCAGTAAGCCGACAGGTTAAAGCTCACGCCTGTCGAGTTCCGGATCCCTGACTCTAAGGAATATTTATAAGAATTATGTTTTCGACATAGGGTTTGTAGGTTTGTTAGAGTGTGCTGTCCTCCAGCCCATTGACTGGTCTTGTGGTCCACCTCTAAGCCAAATTTAGAATGACATCTTTTTCCTGTTGCGGGATCGAGGTACTGACAGCACCCATCGCGAAGCAGAACTGTACTTCTTAATAAAGGGGTTACCTTTTTGTAGATACGACTACGAATTGCCGCATCAGCAATGGGAGCGTGTATTGAGACCGACGAATCAGCCGAGGATTCAGTTGCTTGAACACTCTTTGAAATCGCTTCAATTGCCCTTGGAGGTGCTTTAATTCTAGGATTTGGTTTTAAAGTCATTTTCTTTTTATTCAAATATTGATCTGCCAGTATTTCAAACAAGGTAGACCAAGATGCTTGATTGTTACAATTCTGCATAAACAAGTGCGCAGCTAAATCCTTGCACTGCTGAAGTTTTTCAAGTTGCCCTTTGCTCAAGGTTATTTCTATGCGAAGAGACTGATCTTGCTGAACTTTCTGTTTTTCAAAATCCTGGGCCGGAATGTCCAAGGCCACGGCAAGTTCTTTTTGTGTTTCTTGAGTTGTCTTGCCACTGATCGAAAATACCAGATCTGCCTTAACTTCCGTTGAAATTTTATCACCAGTGATTTTTTCTTTTTCTTTCAAAGCTCGAGACAACTCGCCAATCTGGGATAAATTAAGAGTGCCCTCTTGAATTTTTTGGGCCACAACGGGGACCTCGCGTAAAAGGCGCGCAGCCTCAATTCGTCGCATGGCTGCAGAATTTGAATAACCAAGTTCTTTCACGAGATATTCGAAGACGGAAGAGTAAGCTCGAGCTAAATAAAGCTTTCTGTTTTCAAATTCTTTAATGTGCTCTAAAATCACGTGCAATAATTTTCGTTCTTTGCTTGCAAGGTCCCTAAGTTGCAATTCGAGTTCATGATTTGTCAATTTTTCGACCGGGTTGACAGGGGAGTTGATAAATGCGCTCATTTTCGTCATTGGGGGATAGGCCTTTCAAGTGAAAGAGTTGGACTCGGCAAACATCAAAAAACTTATACCACGGGTTTTTAAAAGCATGTTTTAGCAAGGGAGGGAATGCTCTTTGGAATTCATTTTGTGCATTCGGAGCAGGCTTCTGAGGGTCTTGTTGCAGGTTTTTATTCTTCGACTTTGGACGATCCTTAAATAATTAAATGGCGGGTTTCTAATTGAGTGGAAAATCTCGTCAACTTTTATTTTTAAATAATCTACCAATTAATTAGTGGTAATTTTAATGTAAATTATCAAAAAAATAAAAATCTCATTACCGTATCGGTAATTTGAAAATCATTTTTTTTGCACAGCTGTCTTCCTAAGCCCCCCCTCATTCGACAAGCAATATTTGAACCCATGTACTTTGGCTTCAAGCGTACGATGCGCTTGAGGAAGGCCGCTCAGGATGGCCAGAAGAACGCAAATCCCAGAGCCGCTGCACAAGCGAACATGACAACAAAAAGTCCCCAGTGTCTGCATAATTAAAAACAGACTGATGAGATTCAAATTGCCAAGGAGACTCAAGTAGCTATCCATCCATCCACTCACTAAAGTTCTAGCGCGCCAAGCCTCCTTATAAAAAATGGGAGCCCCAGGCTACATGAATTTTAAAATAAACAAAAAATAATCGAGAAGGCGACAATTATCGTCATCTGGCTAGGATATCATCAAATTCAAGGCCACCTCATCAAAGTCAAAAGCCACTCTATGGTTCTGTGTTGTCCAAAAATTCCGTCAGAGAGGTCAATTTAATTAAATACTTAGACGATTTCAGGCGAAGCACAGACAGGGCCTTGTGGAGTTTGATCAAACTAAAATGAATCGGCACAGCTTTGGCAAGATAGGCTTCGGTTCCTAAGAACTTGAACATGTTTTGATTGTTTGAGTCTTTAAATGAGGTGAATTTATGTTCGCAAAAACAACTTTTCCGGCGCTATTTTTAATAAATTTTTTTCTGGCCAGTTCGCCAGGGGCGGCCTTTGCCAATGTCTCAGAGCAAAGAAACGGCCAATTTAATCAAGAATACCAACGCGTATCCAACGTGTTCACTGGTCTTTTTGCCAAATTGGAAAAATCTAAATCTGGTGATGAGTGGGATGAAAATTATCATCAGTTGCAGCATTTTATAGGAAATCCAGGTGCGGGCAAGGATTCAAAGGTGGCGCTGTGCAATCAGTTGAAATCATTAAGTCCAAGCGAACTGGAATATCTTGGCAGTATCGTTGATTCGGGAATGGCGAAGGACTCATTGAATTCTTGTCGATCAGAGCTCCTTGGTAAAATAGAATACCTTGGCAATCAAAATAGAATGGCCTTTGCGATGGAAGGTGAGTCGGCAAGCATTCGCCCGATTCGCTTTGAGGAAAGATTGATCGATGAACACAGAGAAGTTTTTAGCAATCAAGGGTTTGCCGAAAAAGAAGTGATGCTTACTTTTGATGATGGTCCAAGAAGCAAGACCACGCCGATTATTTTGGATGATTTGGCGAAAGCTGGAGTGAAGGCCGCATTTTTTAACACAGGGGCTTCAGTTGTAGAGAATAAAAACGTCGCCAAGCGGATCCTTTCCGAGGGTCATATCTTAGGTTCGCACACTTATTACCACACACTGATGATGGGTCGCGAAGTGAATAGGGACAAGATGGCTTATGATCAGTTTTTAGCAGAGATGATCAGTGGCCATTTAACTGTAAGTGCTGCAGCGGGATACATCGATCCTTTTTTTCGCTTTCCAAATGGGTGCTCGAATCAAAACATGGCCAGAAATGTGGCAGAGCTGGGGTTAAAGAATTTTAGATGGAGTGTCGACTCTCAAGATTGGCAATTTAGTCGTGGCACTTACGATTACCGTCGCACGCAAATTTTAAAAACTTTTGTGGAAGCTCTGAAGACTAGTCACAATCGGGGGATTGTGTTGATGCATGATATTCACCAGCAGACTGTGGACGTCTTGCCCCTGATCTTGAATTACCTTTCTGACAATGGTTTTAAAGTGGTTTTGTTGAAACCAGCAAATCGTGTCCTGGTGCCAGGACAAAACCTTCCCGTGGTCTCTCAGGGGCAGAGCTATCTAAAAGAAAAGGGCTTGTCGTTGGCGGATATTCTTCCTGAAAAGCCAAAAAATAATGAAAAAGGTGAGCCCGTTTATGATTTGCGCTTTAAAACAAGAGTGGATTTCCTAGACATGTATCCTCAACTCACATATCAACAGCAGGGCTATGCTGCAAAAGCAACTTGCGACGATCATTGATAATTTCTAAAGTTTAGGATAAGGTGCGCCATGCTTCTATTAAATACACACAAATTAGAAAAAGCTTTCGCAGGTAAGGTCCTCTTTAAAAATGTCAGTCTTGGCATTGAAGAAGGGGATCGGGTGGGTTTAGTTGGTCCCAATGGGGCTGGGAAATCGACACTATTAAGCATATTGGCTGGAAAGATCGATGCAGATTCTGGTGATGTCACTGGCAAAAAAGGTTTGCGCATCGGATTCTTGGATCAAACGCCAACTTTTGTTCCTGGTGAAACCATTCTGGATGCGATCATGAGCAAGGCTTTTGATTATAATGAATCCATTGGGCCTGCTTATGAGTGGATGGCTCGATTAGAGCTTTCTCAATTTGGCGATCAATTTTTAGTTGAAGATCTTTCGGGGGGCTGGCGTAAGCGTGTGGCTTTGGCTCGTGAGCTGGTCCAAAGGCCAGAATTGCTGTTCTTGGATGAGCCAACAAATCACCTGGATGTGAGCAGTATCCTTTGGCTGGAAGAATTTCTAGCGAAGGCACCTTTTGCTACCCTCATTATCACCCATGATCGGCTGTTCTTGCAGCGAGTGACGAATAAGATTTTTGATTTAGATCCAAAAAATCCAAATTATTTATTTTCAATAGCGGGAAGCTATTTGGATTATGTTGAAGCTAAAGATCTCATGATGGCTGGACAAGAATCTAAAGAGCTAGTCATGAAAAACACCTTGCGCCGGGAAACTGAATGGCTTCGTCGCGGTGCCAAAGCGCGATTGACTAAGCAAAAAGCGCGAATTGATCGCGCCGGCTTTTTGAAAGATGATGTCGAAGATCTTTCGAGCAGAAATGCCTCACGGGCTGTGAAAATTGAATTTAAAGATGCAGATCGAAATCCACAAAAATTAATGGAAGTGACGGATATTTCAAAAGCCTATGATGGTCGAGTTTTATTCAATAATTTTTCTTATTTGGTTTCGCCAAAGACAAGATTGGCGCTTTTGGGTGATAACGGGACTGGAAAATCAACTTTGATTCGAATCCTGTTGGGACAAGAACAACCAGATTCCGGTGAAGTCAAAATGGCCGAAAAGTTGAAAGTGGCTTATTTTGAACAAAACCGAGAAACCCTAAATCCTAAACTTTCGGTGTTAAAAAATATTTGTTCAGATGGTGATTATGTTCATTATCAAGGGTCTTATGTCTTTGCGCGAAGTTATTTGGAGCGTTTTCAATTCAGCAGACAACAAGCAGACTTGCCTGTGGAGAAGTTATCAGGTGGCGAACAAGCTCGCCTAAGAATTGCCCAACTTATGTTGAATGAGGCACAGGTTCTAGTCCTGGATGAGCCAACGAATGACTTGGATGTAGCAACGCTGTCGGTTCTGGAGGATTCTTTGCGTGATTTCAATGGGGCTGTCATTCTTGTGACCCATGATCGTTATTTCATGGACCAAGTGGCCAAAGAAATTATTTCTTTTCATAAGAATCCAGATGGCAACACTTCGATGGAACGATTTGCTGGATATATGCAATGGGAAGAATGGTTTGAAGAGCAAAATGAAGCTGATTTAATTCAAAAAAAATTAGAAGCCAAAGAGGAAGCGAAAGCGAACTCCAACAAAGTCAAAAAACTCAGCTTTAAAGAAAAGTTTGAGCTAGAGTCCATGGAGTCAAATATTCAAGCCGTGGAAGCTCGCCTTGAGTTGAAGCAAGCAGAATCACTGGCTCCAAATGTCACCAGCGATGTTGGTCGCATTCAAGAGTTGTATTCAGAAATTGCTAAGCTGCAGTCTGAGGTTGAAAAGATGTATGCCCGATGGGCGGAGTTAGAAGGGAAATAAATATTCCCTTCTTTTTGAGACGCTAAAAATTATTTCACTAGGATAGTTTTTGGCTCGAAAATCAGTGGTTTAAAGCTTAGTGTCGCCGAGCCCACAGATCCTGTTAAAGTCATTTTTATCGGCTGACTTTCAATGGACTTCATCGGCACTGAAAAAATAACGTTGTAGGGTGTATAGAATCGATTGTACATGGGGTAAATGCTGCTCAATTCTGAGGTTGTGGCTTTGACCTTTGAGATTTTGCCCTCATAACGTTTATTTCCAACGTCTAGAAAGACTCTCCATTGGCTGTTGGGGCGATTTAAATCGTCACTTTTTCTTTCTGGACTGTAAAAGGCTAAGAATATTTCAGTCTCTTTAGTCAGGCGAAGTTCACTTTTACTTTTTTCTTCAACTACCTTTTTTTCATCCCACAGATAAATTCGATTCAATTGATCTTCTTGAGCGTCCATAACTTTTGAATTTAGCAAAGTTCCTTGAATGTCCAAAAGATTGTACAATCCTGAAAACCGCGAAGATTGATCAGAGTACTCGTCGACCACTTTAAAATATTCATTTTCTGTTCGAATAGGTCGTCCACTTGGGGAGACCTCATAGCTTGCGCATGATGAAGTGAGGCCCGCTAGAATAAAAATAAATAAATATCTCATTGATTTAGACTTCATTTTTAGAAACCTCTGGCTTTAACAAAAAAGCATCCAAAAACTTTTTTAAATCAGCAAAAACTGTTGCTCGCATGACATCATTGAAAAGTTCATGTTTACCATTTGGATAGATGTAAATTTCTTTTTGAGTGCTTTTGATTCTTTGAAAAAAATCTTCGGAGACAGGAGTGCTGCAGACAAGATCCTCTTCTGGTAATAAAAGCAGAAAGGGTTTGTGAATTTCGTTGGCTCTAGGACGTACAAAATCCCAGGCCTTCTGCATCCCAAGAAAGACGCCAGGGGACATGCGAGTGTGGCGAAGGGTGTCTTGCTCAAACTCTCTGATCACATCGAGATCGCTGGTGAGCATGGCGTTTTCAATTTCGCTTCCTAAAGTGGCTTGAGGTAAAATCTTGTTCAGCAGAGTTGCTCCGCCGGATTTCCACTTTGGAACTTCCATGGCTAGACCCAAAAGGGGAGAGCTAGCAACTATTCCATCATAATTAAGTTGAGTATTGCGTAGGATTGTCTTTAATAAAACAAGTCCACCCATGGAGTGACCGAGCAAAATCACTGGACCTTTTTTAAACTTTTCAACTTTTGAAAGGAGACCTAAAAAAAGATCAAGATCTTCGCAGTAATTTTCAAAATCGGGGGAATAGCCGCGACGTCCCTCAGAGCGACCATGACCTCGAAGATCCCAACTATAAAAACTCCAGGAATCATTTTCAAAGGATTTAATTAACCGCGAGTAGGAATCGGAGTGTTCCCCATGGCCATGAGTAATAATAATTGTTCCCTGAGCCTTGGGATTGTCCCAAACCTGAAAGAAAAGTTTGATGTCTTGAGAGCCTTTAAAAAAACCTTCAGATCTATTATACATATTCTTAGCTTGCCCATAAAAATGACTTAGATCAAGCCGCGAACAACAATAGTATCCTGTGGAGTCGACAGTTTTTCTGGATAATCTATGTTGAAATGAATTCCTCTGGATTCGTGCCTTCGAAGTGCGCACTCCACTGAAAGGTCAGCCACTATAGCGATATTGCGCAGCTCAAGAATATCGGAATGAATTTTCATGTTGGAATAGTAATCCTTAACCTCAGCCAAGATGTTTTTTAGTCGATGTTGAGCGCGTTCAAGTCGCTTATTTGATCGAACAATGCCCATATAATTCCACATGAGGCGGCGAATTTCTTCCCACATTGCGGTGATGACGATCATTTCATCATCATTGGAGTCTTCAGGATAGGACCAAGGTTTGGGATCTTTCGCAGAAATTTCCATTGAACCAAATGTGGCTTTGAGCTCACTGGCACAGTTGTGAGCCGTAGTCAGACACTCAAGCAATGAATTTGATGCTAAGCGATTGGCTCCATGCAAACCCGTGCAGGCCGTTTCACCAATGGCCCAAAGTCCAGGAATGTCGGTTCTTCCACTGTTATCGGTCATGATGCCGCCACATAAATAATGGGCAGCGGGAACCACTGGAATGGGGTCCTTCGTCAGATCAATTCCAAATTGCAAACAGGTTTGGTAGATGGTGGGAAAGCGATTTTTCAGGAAAGTTGAATCAAGACTTGTCATGTCGAGATACACGCACTCTGAACCACTGCGTTTCATCTCATTATCAATAGACCTGGCTACAATATCACGTGGCGCTAGTGACCCCAACTTATGATATTTTTTCATAAAGGCTTCGCCCTTAGAGTTTATAAGCTCACCGCCCTCGCCCCGTAAAGCCTCTGATATTAAAAAATTCCGAGAATCCTTATGGTAAAGGCAAGTTGGATGAAACTGCATAAACTCTAGGTTGGCGATGCGCGCTCCCACTCGGTAAGCCATGGCGATCCCATCTCCCGTGGCCCCACTCCAATTGGAAGTGTAAAGGTAGACTTTGCCAGCCCCACCCGTAGCAAGAATTGAAGTTTTCGCTACAAAGGTGTGAACTTTTCCCGTTTGAGTTTCCAGAGCATAGCAACCTACGCAGCGAGTGGACGACATGTCTGAGGGATCAACCTCTTTATTCACAATAAGATCAATTGCATTGAAGCGTTCATGAATTGTTATATTTGAATTTTCTCGCACTCTTGCTAAAAGCTTGCGATGAATTTCAAGGCCCGTCATGTCTTCGAAGTGTAAAATCCGCCGGTGGCTATGGCCGCCTTCGCGCGTTAAGTCGATCTCCGAGGTTTCTTCACCATTCACTTTTCGCAAATCAAATCGCACACCCCAGTTTAATAAATCCCTAATGCGTTCGGGGGCTTGATTAATATAATCTTGAACAACGGCAGTGTTGCAAAGGCCAGCACCCGCCACCAAAGTGTCGTGAATGTGAGACTCAAAACTATCTTCTTCGGAAATAACGGCAGCAATGCCTCCTTGAGACATCTCAGAATTGCTATCAGAGAATTTTTCCTTTGATAGGACAACAACCTTCCCAAGGGAAGCCATTTTTAAAGCCAAGGCAAGGCCGGCGGTGCCGGAGCCAATAATTAAAAAATCACAGCGGTGAATACTCATAATCCAAGTATACTAGCTCTTTTTAAATGTGTTTGGCAAAGGAGTCTTGCTTGATTCTTACTGGTTTCTAAAACTACAATAATATCAAGGGCTCAGCTCAAAGTTTAAAGAAAGATTTCAGAATGAATTTTTTTAACGATGGAGGCTGTCGTCAAAAAAATAAAAAAGGGAAGGATCTTGTGCGATGAAGGTAAAATTAATAGCAGTCTTGATTGCCATTTCAGCCATTTTTATTGGCGCAGTATTATGGCGAACGGATCGCTTTGTTTACAGTGATCGCTTAAGCTGGGTGGAAGCGCAAAACAGAGCTCAATTAGGTTCAATGAATCATGCCTTAACGGTGGAGCTTAAATCTTTACAAAGAGTGATGTCGATTTTTAATTCTGACAATTTCAAAAAAGAATCTTTCAATTGGAATGCTATCAATCCATTTTATGTGGCGGCATCATTTGTAAAAAACGGCAGCACTTACGAAATGCAGACACTTCTTATTAAGGATAAATCAAAAGCCTCTGCTTGGAGCAAAGATTTTGTAAAAGCCGCCCTGGGCAAAATTGATGGAAATGCCAAGGACACGCGGTTTTTTGTAACTCCATTTCAAGATAACAATCGCGGGCGATATGTGGGCTTAGTTTTTATTGATGGGCTGAAGGCCTATGCCTTGATCGGCAATGGGGAAACTTTTCAATCGTTGATTGATTCACAAAAGGGTTCGTTGAGCACTTTTTCAATAGTTAATTCTAGAGGATTGGTTGTCGGTCATTCCATAACGGAATATTTAGGGACCGTGATGCGTGACAATCCATTCTTAAGCGAAGCGCTAACAAATGCGTCCTCTCATGGATCAGGTGTTCATAAGTTGTCAAATAAGCAAGAAATATACGGAATGTTTGAACAGATTCCAAATAGCAATTTGGTGATCATTAGCTCTGCACCTATGAACGAAATGATGCAAGGTCGCCGCAGTCTTTGGTGGCAATTTTTGCTCTTGGGGTGCGGACTAGTGTTAGTCGGGAGTGCCGGAATTTTAAGAGTCATATCGCCGACTGAAAATCAAATTGAAGTGCTTGAAAACAAATCACTATCAGTAAATAAAAATGGCATTCCTAATAAAATTTTGGCAAATAAAATCGCTCCACAGGGTTTTAAAAATCAACCACCGAATTCGAAACTTGGCGTGAGCTCTCAAAATCAAGATACTGACAAAATGATGATTTCGGATTTGAATACAGCACAAGCTGATATTTTTAAAACTTCGGTTAGAGTGGCTTCAGCATTGGCGCATGAGATGCGCGGTCCTCTAACCTCAATATTAGGCTACTCGCAAATGATCATAGCAAAGAATCCTGACCAAGAAATAGTCAACAGTGTGGACTCGATATTGCGTGAATCACGCTCAGCTCGCAGTGTAGTTGATAAAATATTAGGCTATGCAGGAGAAGATCTTAAAGAAAAAAATGCCAGTAAGCTTGATGGACCCATGGCGAGAGCACTTAAAAATCTAGAGGCACTCTTTTCAAGAAAAGGTGTAAGGATTTTTAAATCCTTTGAGTCTACGACAAACATAGAAATGCATTTGGTTGCTTTAAGTAATGCCTTTGAAAATATACTTACCAATAGCGTCGAAGCCATGGAAAGAATGGCTAAAAAAGAAATCCATATTGATATGGTTGAGGAAGATAAGATTGTCAGGGTCTTTATTGAGGACACAGGGGAGGGCATCGAGGCCGAGACTCTTACAAAAATATGTGATCCCTTTTACACGACTCGCGCATTTCAAAATCATATGGGTTTGGGTTTGTCAGTGGCCTACGGTGTTCTTAGAGAACACGGTGCAGAAATGAAGTTTAATTCTGTTCGCGGGCGTGGAACAAAAGTCGAAATTATTTTTAATAAAAGTGCAGCGGTGTCATCGCCGGGGGCTGCCTTGGATTCAAGCAATGAGGTCGTTGCTATGGCAGAAAATATTGAAGAAAAAACGGCCATAAATGAGGCCTTTACGGAAACAATAATTGTGGATCGAAAAAAAGCATTGAGTCTAGAATTGGATGTTAATATTGATAGGCTTTTTGAATTGCCCTCAGATCAAGAACTGAAAATGATGGTCTCTGAAAATGAAGCTCCGAAGCCAGGGGCTGAGGTGAAACAGGATCAAATCAAGATAGAGCCTGATTCGGTAATCAAGTCGACGTCTGACAAAGTTTCAAAGTTAGACAGCTATCCAGTGGGTATTCGCAGGCCCGGAAAGAGGATATAATTGAACATTCGCGATCATAGCTCTCAGTTTACTGTTTATGTATTCACTCCTCATGTAGATCCAGGGGCTTCGGTGAAGGTTTATCTTTCACAGGCGGGATATGATGCTTATTTTTTTCAGGACCTAGAAACCTTGGAAATAAGATTAAAAGAGAATGCTCCTCATGTTTTAGTTTTTTCTGCAGCTCATCTAAAAGCTGAGTTGAGTGACTTTGTAAAATATGTGCGAAAAATAAATGATGAGATCGCATTTATTGCACTTGATCAGTTGTCGCAATTTGAAATCCTAGCACAATACAAAGAGCAGGGATTTACCGATATTATTTCTGATGACATGATCACGATTGAATCTCGGGTTGTTTGGTCTGTAGATCGGACCTGTGAAAAAATATATCAAACCTATCTTAATGAGCAGATTTTTAATGATCTCGAGTTGCTTAAAGACCAATTGAAGGCAGCAAAAATAAACCAGCCTGCTGTGAATCCAATCGCCTCAAATGTTTTGGTTAAATCGGAAGGTCCACCTCTTTCATTCAAAATCGGCCAATATCGTGCTGCTTTAAATAAAGAAGAAATGGTCCAAATTTTCTTAAATAATATTTTTGGAACGGTTTGTATTTTCTTTAAATATTTACCCTCAGTGAGATCCTTTCTTGCAACACATGCAAACGGAATAGATGCAAATCAGATAAATGGGGTTGGCTGTCAGTTAGATCCTAGTGAGACTTCGGAGCTTGAGGTGTTATTGGGACTGGGTAATTTACCTTTGGCCTTCGTTCACTTGCTGAAAGAAGCGTTTCAGTTTGACCCAGCCAGAATAATTCCCGTTTTTGGCGATCGTGAAGTTGAGGGTGTATTTGTTTATTCCGGAAAAATTGAGGAAGACGCCAGTGCTTTTATCACGGAAGAATTTTCAATTTTTTCAATTTGCAATGCTCAATTTAATTTGGAAAAAAAGGTCGATATCTTAGAGGTGCAAGATTACGTGACAGGACTTCGAAATCGCAATTTTTATCTTCAAGCACTTGACGATGAGATTGTTCGATCCAGAAGGCTTCGACGTTCAGTATCTGTGGTCAAGATTTCTATCGATAATTTATATGAAATTGAGTCCGCCCACGGCGAGGCCAACAGAGATCTTTTGTTGAAGTTAGTCGCAGAGGTTTTAATCAAGGGAAGTCGCGCAACGGACTATAATTGCAGGACGGCCTTTAATACAATGGCAATAGTACTCCCGCTCTGTTCAAAAAAAGGAGCTGCCTTGCGCGCAGAGAGGATTCGCAGGGCCATAGAAAGTGAAACTTTTTTAGATGAAAAGATTAAGGTGTCCGTGAGTTTAGGAGTGAGTGAGTTTCCAACTTTATGCGTCTCTTCCAAAAGTCTCGATGAGACAGCAAATAGGGCCCTAGATTTCATTCAAGAAAAGGGTGGCAATAAAATTTGCCTTTATAAAGCTCCAAGCACTCATCGTCCTGAATTTGAAATTTCGCATGAATAAAGAATAGAGTGGATGACCTGATGGAAATCTATCGAAAGACCTTTGCTGAAATAAATTTAGATCATTTAGCTCACAATATTCGCGTGCTGCAAAATGCTTTTCCAAACGCTCCCTTTATGTGCCCTATGATTAAGGCCAATGCTTACGGTCATGGTGATATTCAGTTGGCAAAATGTTTAGAGAAATTGGGGATTCAGCACCTCGGGGTTTGTCTGATCGAAGAGGGTTTGTCTTTGAGAGAGGCTGGAGTAAAAGCCGAAGTGCTGGTGTTTGGTGGCTTTGATCGCGAAGGTGCCAGCAAAATCATGCAATTTCAACTTACTCCCGTAGTGAGCAGTTGGGAACAGCTCGATCACTTAGAGGCTGCGGCAACCACTTCAGTCCCCATGCACTTAAAGTTTGATACGGGGATGGGGCGTTTGGGGTTTAGTCCATCTGAAGCACAAAAACTTTTTGATCGACTGTGGCAGAATAAAAAAATAAGGCTAAAAGCATTATTAACTCATTTATATCAAGCCGACGATGCTCAAGCGGAAGATGGCAGTACATCGGCCCAACTTCGTCAGCTTCATCAAGTCAGTCTTCTCTTTAAACCATTTCAGATTTTTTGTCATGCCCTCAATAGTGCGGGGGCTTTGAACCTTATGTGCTGTGAAAGGGAAAAAAATATAAAAGAGAACCACCCTCTGCTCTTGCAAAATTGGGGTTTGCGACCGGGTCTGATGATCTATGGCTATAGTCCACTCGATGCTTCGGCACGGCAAATTTGTGACCTAAAACCAGTGATGACACTCAAATCTGTCGCGAGCAACTTTCGATTTATGAAAATCGGTGAATCTGTTTCCTATGGCGGAACTTGGACCGCAAAAAGAGAGTCTGTTATCGCGGTTGTGCCTATAGGTTACGCAGATGGCTATCACCGCATATTATCAAATCAATCTTTTGCATTATTTAATGGATTTCGTGTCCCAGTTGTCGGTAATGTCTGCATGGATTATCTCATGCTTGATATAACAGATGCGGTGAAGGGGTCAGATTTAGGACTCTTGAAAAATCAAGAGGTGACTCTTTTTGGTTTTGATTCTCAGGGTGGTTTTTTATCAGCCGAAGAATTAGCTAAAAAAAATTCTCACAGTATAACTTGGGAGATTTTGACGAGTGTAGGTGAGCGGGTTCCTCGCATCTACACGGGAAGTGGGGCTTGAATTGACATTGATTGATCGAACGCTAGGTGGTGTATCCTGGATAGGCGCCTGGGTTATTAAGTTTGCTAAAGGTGTCATTGAAGAAGCAGGGAAAATTGGTCTGTTCTTTTTTGAAAGTATAAGACTTATTTTTGATAAGCCTTCGCGTTTCACCGAAATCATCAGACATATGGAATTCGTCGGAAATCAATCCATTGGCATCATTTGCTTAACGGGCCTTTTTACGGGCTTGGCGCTGTCATTTCAAATTTATTTGGGATTTAAAATGTTCAATGCTGTCAATATGGTAGGACCAGTTGTGGCTTTAGGAATCACTCGCGAATTAGGTCCTGTCTTAACGGGTCTTATTGTTGCGGCACGAGCCGGTGGGGCAATGGCCGCAAGGTTAGGCACGATGCGAGTGAATGAACAAATTGATGCTCTGGATGTGATGGGCGTAAATACGAAGCAATATTTAATTTCACCTCGGATTGTTGCAGCATTTATTTGTATGCCGCTTTTAACTGCGGTTTTTGATTTTGTGGCTATGGTGGGGAGTTGGATCTTGTGTGTTAGACTTCTTCAGATGGATGAAGCTGTTTTTTGGCAAAAAATTCGCGATATGATAGATGTTAAGCATATTAACGAAGGTCTTTTAAAGTCGGCAGTCTTCGGGATTTTTTTTGCTCTCATCTGCACTTATCGTGGTTTTAATACTACGGGTGGTGCCAAGGGCGTTGGTGACGCCACAAACCAAGGCGTTGTGCAGAGTATGGTGGCAATCATCATTCTTGACTACTTCCTGACAAATTTAATTCGTTTTTACTATAATATGATGGGGATTTCTTAATGATGAATGAACCAGCAGTTGTGATGAAAGATGTTATGAAATCTTTTGATGGCGGAAAAGATTACGTCCTCAAGGGAATCAATATGGAAATTCCTAGAGGCTCTTTGACGGCTATCATTGGATTTTCAGGCACTGGTAAAAGTGTGATGCTAAAGCATTTGCTGGGACTTTATAAGCCAACATCAGGTTCAGTGAGAGTGTTGGGTACTGACTTAAGTAAATTGAGTCCAGATCAGCTCACTAAATTTCGTTGTCGATTTGGAGTGCTTTTTCAATCGGCTGCGCTGTTTGACGATAACACAGTGCTCGAGAATGTTTGCTTTCCTTTGTATGAGCATCGTCGAGATCTTAAGGAGGCGCAGGTTGTTCGTATTGCGGAGCAAAAACTTGAAGAAGTTGGACTCGATCCTAAGCATTTTGGAAAGTTGCCCTCTCAGATCTCTGGTGGAATGCAAAAAAGAACCGGCTTGGCTCGCGCACTGGCCCTTGATCCAGAAATTTTAATTTATGATGAGCCGACCACGGGATTAGATCCCATTCTGACAGAGATGGTAGATAATTTAATTCTCAGCACTCACAAATCACGACCAGGAACCACCTCTATTATGGTGTCTCATGATTTGTCCGCTGCGTTTAGGATTGCCGATCATATTGTTATGTTGGATAGTGGTAAGGTTTTATTGTTTGGTACTCCAGAGGATTTCTTTAAGACCGATATTGAATTGGTGAAGAAATTCGTTAATAAAGGGATGAAACATCAATGAATTGGCTTCGTGCAGCTGAATTTAAAGTAGGTTTACTAGTGATCGTCGTTGGGTCACTGATTGCTGTCATGTCCATGCAAGTGAGTGATGATCCTTCTTATTTGGGGCGATCAAAAAAAGCATGGTTTTTGTTGCCTAATGCCGGCGGACTTGTCAAAAACTCCACAGTGCGTTCCGCAGGTATTCCAGTTGGAATAATTAAAGATATTCGACTTCAAGATGGTCAAGCTCGAGTTGATATCACAGTCAAATCAGAAGTTCCCTTAACAACCTCGGCTTCTGTAGAAATCAAGGCGCAAGGGATTTTAGGTGACTCCCATGTTGAAGTCAGTCCAGGATCCCCAACGGATCCACCATTGTCAGAAAATGCTCAAATCTTGATTGTTAAGTTTAAAGGATCTTTGGAAAACTTAATGGGTGAAGTGGGTGAGGTCGCAGCCTCCCTGAAAGTCATTTCAAAAAATCTTCAAGAGGCCACCAGTGAAGATGGCAGTCGAAAAAGTATTTTAGGCCGCATAGTCAAAAATATTGAAACAATCACCAGCGATCTCTCGCAAGTGACTTCCACAAATAAAGACAAGATTGGCGATATCGTGGATGAAATCCACGACGTCACAACAACTCTACAAACGATTGCAAACGATGAGGGCAACCAGGGGTTTAAGAAAACCTGGGAGCATCTTTCTGCGACTTTAAAAAGTCTTGATGATGTTGCGGCTAAAATAAATCATGGAGAAGGCACTCTCGGTAAATTGATTAGTGATGAAGCCACTGCTGAAAAAGTTGAATCCGCACTCGATGGCTTGAATGAAATGGTCAGTACAGCCAGTCGTGTTCAGACGGCTATGGACTTTCGAACTGAATACTTAGGCTCTCTTGGCAGTTGGAAGTCAACTTTGGGTGTTTATATTCAGCCTGGATTGGATCGCTTTTATTATATAGGTGTTGTTGACGATCCAGCGGGTGTCTCTGAGACCACTCGAACTGTAACATCGGGCAATGGTGCTAATACTGATGTTACTGAACAAAAAACCTATCAAAACAAAACAAAGTTAACCTTACTTTTCGGTAAAAACTTCTGGAATTTTGCAATTCGCGGAGGAATCATCGAAAATGGCGGAGGCTTTGGAGTCGATTATTATTTTTTTCGACGTAAGTTGAAAGTCAGTTCGGAATTATTCGATTTTACTCGTATGAATTGGCGAACTTTCGCCACGTATTATTTCTATCGTGGCCTTTATGTTAATGCCGGTGTGAATGATATGTTTGATAAAAATTCAGCAAGGTCAGCCTATATAGGTGCAGGACTCTATCTGACGAATGATGATCTTAAGCTTCTCCTAACAAAAGGTCTATAAACTATGACATCCGATGGAGTCAGTGTTTCAAACAAGATTTGGCTTATAAAGTCCTCAAATCGGATCCTCGGGCCCTACAATCTCGATGAAGTGATAGCCCTTTTGGTCAGCCACCAGGTTACAGTTCTTGATGAAATTCGCCAGTCTGAAGGGCGTTGGGAATACATCCGTGAAAGCAAATACTTCTTGAATGTCGTTAAAAATGTCAGAAATTTGCAAGATAAAAATTCTGACAAAACAATGACGGCATCTTTAGCACAACAAACATCAACAAAGACAGACAATGGCTCAACAAGCATTGATGACAAAACGCCACCGCCAGTCACCTCCATACCTTCGGACGGGGCAGATTTGTCATTCCCTGAAAATTTCAAGGACGTCATTCCTCGATTTGAAAAAAACATCAATTCAAATTCCTCGATGAACGATGGCTTAATAAAAAAAAGCTATGGGGCTGCCAATGATCATCAGTTGCAGGGACGAATTCGAAAACAAACTAGTGCCCTGACCTGGTTTGTATCTGCAGTTGCCTTGGGTGTAATCGTAGCTGCCATTTTTGTGGTCAATAAGAGAGATCGGCAAAAGGCGCTTGGATATGAAGATCTTTTGAACCAAGCGGTTAGGTACAAAAACTTAGGCCTTTATGAAAAAGCTATTCAAAGCTATAATAAAGCGGCACTAATGAGGCTGCCGAATGACGAAATACAGGTGCAGATGGCACCTCTGCTGATTTCTGAAAGCAATGAAAGCCTTCAGGGGCGACGTATTCTTGAAAAAACACTGACTGTTGAAGGTCGAAATCGAAATGAATTAATCCAAGCCTATTTGGGAATAGCTGTTTCTCATTTGATTGATGGGAATTTGACTGAAGCAGATGGAACACTTCAAAAAGCAGTTGGTTATGAGCCCTCCAATGAATCTGCTCTGATGAATTTGGCGATATTGCAATTGAAAAAGGGGCAAGACCAAAGAGCTCAACAGGAATTCTTAGCAATTTATAAAAAAAATCCAAAATCTAACTTAGCATTGTACGGATATTCGGTGGCAACTATCGAACACTCTAAGTCTATAAAAAATAATGATCAGCTTAAAGGATTAATTTCTGACCTAAAATTGAATTTAAAATCAAAAGGAGAGCTCAATCATCAGTTAAGGTTTCTCCTTGTTTTGGCGGAAGACTTGAATGGAGATGCTGAGGCTGTTCATCGGGCAATCACTGATTTTTTGGCCATAGATGTGGGTTCTTCGGACAGCGTCGCCCATCCCTTATTTGTTCATTGGCAATTTTCACATTGGGACTATTTAGAGAAATACTGCTCTGAAATCTATGAAAAAAGCGTCCAAACACCAGAGATGAAAGCCCTTCGCGCTGTTTGTTTATTAGAAGTTCATCGTGATTCTGAAGCTGAAAAAATACTTGAACAAGCACTTTCCGAAAGCCCTAAAGATCCCTATATTTTAGGAGTTCAGGCTGGCTTCTTAAAGAATGCTGGACGAATTCCTGAAGCTATGGCCATTTTAAAAATGCCAGAAATATCCAGTCTAAGCCTTAAAGATCATCTGCTCATTCAAATATGCATGAGCACGATGAATGTCGGATGTGTGGAGAAAGCTGCAAGTTTTTTACATCAAAAGGACACGACAGATTTGATCGCTCTTGAGGGCTTGGCATGGATTCAAATAAAGAATAAAAAAAATGGGCCTGCACTTGAATACTTGAGAAGCGGACTGGAAGTTGAGCCACATCAAATACCTCTGCTTGAGATGAGAGAAACATTGGAGTCTCAATGAAAATAAAAATCCAGTTGATTTTTATTTCCTGGATTTTTATGGCACTGAATGCTTGCACGCAAAAGGCAGAGGTGAGTCCTCATGAATTTAATATTAAAAAGATCAGCAATCTGCCAGAGGACATCGTTGTTCCCTCAATAGTTTGGGATCTCCTGGAATTTAAAGAACCTAATCCAAATAAAAGTCATGCAGGAACAAAGGTTGAGGGTCATGAAGAACCTAAAAGTGCAGTCCAGAGCGGGGAAATAACTGGATCTGAGGTCAATATTTATCTGTATGATAAAAATCCAGATGTTGTCATTGGTTCTGCGGTTAAGATTGAGCTTCCTAAGGGTGGGGGTAAAATTGATCTTGCAGATTATATTTCAGATGTCAGCGGGTCATTTTACTTTAGAATTGAATATCCAGCCTTTGCAGGTTCCTTAGCTCAGAGAGTCATTTTTCAAAGTAAAGCGCGAAAAAGGCGCTTAGATGAAAAGTTGTGGGGCGCAGGCTGCGATCAAATTTTGGATATAACAAGTTTATTTTTAAAAACGATGTCTAAGGATGGTTTAAAAGTGAATTCAAACAGACAGAGACATGTCACTGTCTTAGGTGGAACTTTCTTTTTATCGGCGAAAACAGAAAGCGGATTCTCAGTGGCACAAGTAACAATTCAAGATTCAAAGCACCAGAGTTTATTTTGTGAGGCCCACTGATGGAAAGACAAACGGTTAAATTTTTAAAAGCGGGTAAGGATAAAGATGTTGTCGAATCACAGTTTCTTGTAAAAGAAAAAACTGTGGCGGTTGGTAAAAATGGTCGGTCATTTATGGTGCTGGAATTAAGTGATGCCACCGGCAGTATTGATGCCAGAGTCTGGGACCGCGTTGAAGAGCTTTCTCGCGAATGCGATGTGGGTGATATTCTAAAAATCAAGGGGCTAATCCAGATTTTTCAAAATCGCAGGCAGGTCATTGTCCATAAAATTGAACGAGTAGAGCCAAGTTTAGTTAATTTTGAAGAATTCATTTCAAAGGCTTCAAGAAATCCAGAAGATATGATGGCCGAATTGATTAAGCTCGTCCGCACTATGAAGAATGACCATCTTCGACAATTGGTATTTGATACCTTAGAAGATTCTGAAATTAGACCTCACCTTTTGAGAGCGCCCGCTGCAAAATCAATCCACCATGCTTGGATTGGAGGGTTGTTAGAACACATTCTTTCAATCAGTCAAATTATGGATTTTATGGGAAAGCACTATCCATTTCTTAATCGTGACCTGCTGCTGTTCGGTGGCATTTTCCATGATATAGGGAAAATTTGGGAACTGTCTTACGAAAATAATGTGGCCTACACGGATCGTGGTCGTTTGATTGGACATATTCAAATAGCTTGTGAGTTGATTGATAAAAAAGCAGCGCGAATCTTAGGCTTCAATGATGAACTTCGTGATCTTTGTAAGCATATTATCTTAAGTCATCATGGTAAGCTTGAGTACGGCTCGCCAAAGCGGCCAAAATTTTTAGAGGCCATGGTTGTTGCTATGGTTGATGAGTTTGATAGCAAAGTTTCCACCGTAAAAACGATCATGGATGGAGAGCGCGATTCAGGTGAAAAATGGTCACGCTACAATGATCTGATGGATCGTTACTTTTTATTAGATGACCTCAATGAGAAATACTAAAGAGATATAAATGATCAAACAAATGAAGTGCTTTTTTGAACTTTTATACACTTATAAGAATTATGATCCCGCCGCTAAATCGCTGTGGGAAATTGCCTTACTTTATCCAGGGCCAAAGGCTTTGGTGTTGCATAGGTTGGCCCATGCACTTTATGGAGTGAAATTGTTTTTTTTAGCAAGACTAGTGGCTGAGGTCTCTCGCTGGATGACTGGAATTGAAATTCATCCCGGAGCGACCATCGGTCGTCGATTAGTTATTGATCATGGTGTGGGTGTCGTCATTGGCGAAACTGCGGTTGTTGGCGATGACTGTATTGTTTTTCATGGTGTAACATTGGGCGGAATTAAATTTGATCCTATTAAAAGGCATCCCACGGTTGGAAATCGAGTCATGATTGGAACCGGGGCCAAAGTCCTGGGACCTTTGACTGTGGGTGATGGTGCCACTATTGGGGCGAATGCGGTTGTTATTAAAGATGTTCCGCCGAACGCAGTGATGGTAGCACCTTTGGCTATTCAGAAATAGGTGCTTCGTCCTTGATCTGTTCATCCTGCGCTTGAGGACAAAAAATAAACTCAGGCTGGACTGATTAATAATTTAAGGGACTAGTTTTTATCCATTTCATAAAGCCTTAATCTTGAAATAACTTTTCAGGGTCAATAAACCTATTAAATCCAGAAAATACTTATTCCTAAATTAGCACTATTGTTGCTTCAAATACATTTCTATTTACTTGTTTAATATGTAAAGTTATTTTAGTTTGAATTACAAAAAGAAAATTTAATCTGCGGAGATTTTATAATTTTCTTAACTGAAAGTTCTGAGTTGGTTTCAAGAAATGAAATTATCAGGTGAATAGCGATTCAATAAATTTTTTTTAAAAAGACTCAAGAGAGGTTTTTGAATGTCACATTTTATTATCAATAATTTTGACGGCTATATCATTATTGAATTTCCAAAGTTAATCTACAAAGTGGAACTCGATGAGTTTTCTCAATCGACATCCGTCATTTCAAGTTTGAATATTCATACAGTCATCTTTGATCTTCAAAAATGCGAGATGCTTTATAATATGGTATTTCCTGTGGTTGCTAATTTTAAAATGAACTTGAAGAAAAATGGCATCAACCTTTTTTCAATTAACGTATCAAAAGATGTAAGTAAAACAATTCATCTTGGGGGAGTCGAAGGCTTTTTTTCAATTTTTGAAAACTTTCGGCAGGTTCAAGAAAAAATGGGATTCAAGGTGGCATCGCGACATGTTTTGGAGGTGGATATCTTAAATCTGATGTTTGGAGGAATCAACTCAACATTTAAAAAGATGTTTAACAATGAGGCCATTCATTTGAAAGCAAATATCAAATCAGGACCATTTATAGAAGGCCTAGGAATTCTTTGCATTTTGAACTTATTTGAAAGTGAAATCATAGGTGCTGTAAAAGTCTATTTTCCAGAGTCTTTTGTTCTTGGGTTCCAAAAGAAAAAATTTAACATTGAAGTCGACGGAATATCACAGAAGGCAATTGCCGAAATGGAATTATTTGCCCAGAATTATTTTGATATTATTCAACCTCTGATGCTGGATAATAAAATCAATTTAAAAAGCACTTTTCCAACCGTTTTGGTGGGCAAATTATCACAGCTTAAGCAAACGAAAGAAGTGGCTATCGTTATGCCTTTCAAATCTCAATACGGTGATTTTTGGGCAGAAGTATTAAAGGGATGAATGATATTTCCATTGATTGCCAAAATAAAACTCACTTTACGCGCAGCGACTATGAGATAATGACTCTGTCTTTTAAAACAGGAAATGGAGTTCCTCAATGATCTCATCTAAACCCAAACAATCTAAAACTATTTCATGCAGTATGGAGTCGATTCCCTCGGCAAGCCCAGTGGTGTTAAAGGTAAACTCTATCTTTCCAGCAAATCTTAATGCATCAGCCATTCCCGCTAAAAAAAGAAATCGCCGCCGCCGTTTGTCGGCTTGGTGATTTAAATTTCAAGGCAGTCTAAGGAAATTTCCGTTTTCCTTTGGCTTCTGGGATTCCATCTTCGGGATTTTCAGGCCATTGATGTTTAGGGTATTTGATTCGCAGCTCTTTTCGTACTTCGGGGTAGCCATTCTTCCAGAAGCTTTCAAGGTTTGCGGTCACTTGCATCGGTCTAAAATTAGGTCCTAATAAGTGAAATGTGAGTGGTTTTTTTTCAAAAAAAACTTTTGGAGTTTCGCTCATTCCAAAAACTTCTTGAATACGAACTTGCAGGTAGGGAGCCTTATCCAGAGGATAGTGGACCTTTATTTTACTGCCACTAGGTACCAGAATTTTATCAGGAAGTTCTTTTTTAAGGATCTGAATGAAATCCTTTGGGAAAACAAGTTCAAAAAAATAGACCAGATCTTTACTAAATACATTTTGAAGTTTGTTCTCACCCAGTGCCGCTTGCGTGAAGGCTTCAAGAATAAGTTCAGGCAATTGCGACTCAAAATTTAAGCCTTCTTGCTGTTTATAAAACTGAACTCGGTCCCACCAATGGGAAAGCTCTTCATTGTTTTTTAAGACAAGACTCCACTGGTCTTGCAATATTTGCGGCAACTTAGCCTCAACGTCTAAAGCCGAGGCTGGAGAAAGGCTAGGCTCCTCTAAGGGGAGTCCGTAAATGGATTTAAACTCTTGAATAAAAAACTGACCTTTTTCTTCAATGTAAATCACTTCACGAGTTTTTTTAATTTCATCTTTAAAGTTCAAAAGAATAAACTCTTTTGAAAATCCACAGGCTAGATTGACAAGGGTTTCAGCATCACTGTTGCCTTCAACACCATTGAGGGCCACAAAAAACTCAGAGGACTTCACTAAAGAGTCAGCTTGTAACTTTACGCCTCGGCCGCCAACCATCAAAGCTCTGTCTGAAACGCCACGACGACGGCAGAGTCGGTCAGGATAAGATTTCAAAAGCAAAGTTTTCAGAGCAGCTGGATCATCACTATGCCTTTGATTTTTGTGAACACCAGAATCATTTGGCGGAGATAATTTTTTAGACACAGTTAAAATTTGTTCAGCAGACTGGTTGACTGTTTGCAGACCTAAAAAGTTGGCTTCACGGGCCGATTTTCCTGATTTTTGAAAAACGCTTAAGATATCTAAACGAACTGCAATATCACATTCCGTTTTATCCCCAATGAAATTGCTGATGGAATCGCGCTTTAAAAAGTCTTTTTCCTGCAAAATAGCCGCAAGATTTGCGCCCAGTGAATTTAAACCAAGGTCGCTTGCCACAAGCATCAGATTTGCAAGTCGAACCGACAGCGGAAAATGCAGAATTTTTCGGCCAGTGGTAGTGATTTTGAAATCTGCATCAATGGCCTTGGTCAGCTTTAAAAATTGCACGGCTTTTTCAATCGCCATGGCATTGGGTTTTTCAAACCAAGTGAAGTTCTGGAAATCACGAACCCCTTGGGCAGATAAAAATAAAATACTCTCGGTGAGTTCAGAGCGTTGAATTTCAGCGACATCACTTTTATTGAAGGAAAGCTCATCAGTTTTATTCCAAAGTCGGTAGCAAAATCCCGGATATTGACGGGCGGAACGACCCGCTCGTTGAATTGCACTAGAAAGACTGATGCGACCCAATTCAAGACGAGAGAACCCCGTGCGGTAGTCCTGCTTCATGCTTTTTGCAAGACCCGAGTCTATGACTGTATCGACGCCATCCAAGGTGACAGAAGACTCTGCAATATTAGTCGACAGCAGTATTCTTTGCTTGCTGCCTTTTTTTAGCGCCCTTCGTTGGTCCTCTAAATTTAAAGATCCATGCAAGGGGATTAGTTCTATGGATTGCGAATCGGCCCAATCCTTCAGGGCTTCTTGGGCTCGCTGGATTTCGCCCACGCCTGGTAAAAAAACCAAAAGATCTCTCGGGGTTTTACCCTGGGCTTGTTTTATTGTTGCAACAAGATTTTCATAGAAAGCCGGAAAAGTTTTTAGACTTTGTGAGTTTTTTTGATAAATAAGTTCAAGGTTAAATAATTTTCCAGGAACAGTCATGGTGGGGCAATTTCCTAAATAGGTGGAAATTTTGTCTGCCTCAAGAGTGGCAGACATGACCAGTATTTTTATTGGACACCCGAGCTCTTGAAGCTCCCGCAGAAGTCCCAGCGCCAGATCAACATGCAGGGATCGTTCGTGAAACTCATCCAAGATCACAAGGTCCACATCATTCAATTCGGGATCGTCTAACATTTGCTTGGCGAGAAGGGCCTCAGTCATAAAAATTAAACGTGTCTTGGCTGAAGTTTTATTTGCGAATCGAACCTGGTAGCCCACTTCGTTTCCAACGGTCCAGCCACACTCTTCAGCAATGCGATGGGCGGCCGCAATGGCGGCCATTCTTCGCGGCTCTAGGACAATAATTTTTTTTGAAACGGTGGAAAGAAGTGCTGGAGGCAAGCGGGTGGTTTTTCCAGCGCCCGGAGAGGCCGTGATGACCAGGTTCTGACCCACCGACAGTTGCTTCTGAACTTCAGGAATAAAACTATCGATTGGAAGAACAACGAATTTTTCTTTCATTCCGCATTGAACATCAGACATTCTTAGGGATCCATTTCATTTAAGCTGGATAAATCAGAAGCATGAATTCAGCTTTATCAAACTTATTTTTATACAGCAAAGTATCAATAGTCCCTTCGATAACAGCTTCGTCTTCTTGAGTTAAATTTAAGGTTAACAAAAAACGGCGATCGGAAAAATGATCATTCATGTCGTTTAAGGTTTTTTTAAGGCGATAGGGGGTGTCCATGATAATGATGGCCCGTTTTTCTTTGGTTAAATCTTTTAGGGATTGGGCTCGCGCTTCAGTCTCAGCAGGTAAAAAACCTCGGAAAACAAACTGATCTAGACGTTGCCCACTTAAAGATAAAAGACCCATGAGGGCCGACGCACCAAGGACTGTTTTAACAGGTATATTTTGTTGCCTGCACAATTTAACTAAATCAGCTCCAGGATCGCAAAATCCGGGAGTGCCACAGTCAGTAACGAGGGCCACTTTTTTTTCCAAACAAAGCGGAACTAAGGCTCTTTTGTCTTCGGGAGTAGAATGCTCATCTAGAATTTCATAAGTCTTGCCGCTTATCCCGTGAGATCTTAAAAACTTAGAGGCTTCCTTCGTGCTTTCACAAACAACCACATCGCAGTCTTTTAAAATATCCAGAGCGCGACTTGAAATTTCGGAATAATCTCCAATGGGAGTGGCCACTAAATATAACATTGAAAAGTCCTAACTATTTTTTGAGATGATTGGGGTGACGATTTTTTAAAAAATTTATTAAGCGAGGCAGATTTTCTGGTGGATGGGCTTTGCCTGAGTGAGTGCTATCTAAAAATATGCACTCAACTGCGGGGCATTTTTCCGCCATACGATGCAGAATCACGGGCTCGTTTTCAAAAAAATAAATCTTTTGATAAGATTTATTTTGAACGTCGACAAACCAGTCAGTTTTAAATTCAGCATCATCCATACTTTTATGAGGCTTTAAGTTCAGTTGTGCTTTTTCATTCAAGGGGAGACCCCATTTTCTGAGGATTTGTTCAGAGCCCAAGCCCATGCGTGCGACATCTCGACCTGTCAGATAAGCAACGTCAGCGCCAGCTTGCGCAACAGACTGAACAAATTCAATAGCCCCGTCGATGGGTCTATCATATTGCAAGTAGTGATTAGAAAAAAAATGTTCTTGCCAGAAGGCTGTGACTTCAGCTTGAAAATCAAGAAAGGGCTCCTGAAGGCCTGCGCGTCCTAGGGCCGCCTTAATTCCCCAATCGGTTGGCAAAACTTTAATGTTCTTAAAAAAAGCAATTTGGTCAGGAAATTTTAATATAAATTCTTCTTTTTGAGCAAAATCCATAAGAATTCGCTCAAGGCGAGGGCTGACATCAAATAAAGTTGAGTCTAAATCAAAAACGACCAGGGATTTCAATCCTTGGGACGTTAATTTTTGAATATTATTTTCTATTTGAGCTAACAGATTGTGTGGCATATCGGCTCAGATTCTATATTTTTAAAGTGTCTTAAGGCAAATCAAAAAGACTATTTCAACCCTGAATGTGGAAAGCTCAATTTCTGTCTGATAGTTAGTCGTTTTTTGGCGAATTCATGCAGCCAAGCGGTCTTCGTATTAACTCATAAGTAGATGACACTGTATTTTTATGATCCATCATGCTGCCTTTCTTATGGTGTCTCTTCGTTGTATTTCGAAAAAATCTTTAAGTTTTTGCTCAAGTCCGGTCTTAAGTTCGAACGGATTTAATTTTGATTTTCT
>CANFQX010000008.1 GCA_947449255.1 Pseudobdellovibrionaceae bacterium | reverse complement strand
CGGAAAAATGCTCTGATCTAAGGATGCAATTGTTAGTCGACAGAATCTGGGCATTGACAGGCAACCCAGAGACAGTCGGCAAATCGCCATTGGGTGGCAACCTAATAACCCCTTGAAAACTAATGCCTTTATGCGTTTGCGAAAACCCTGTAGTCGAAAAAAAAGACAAGAATGAAAAGATCAAAACAAATGAAAACAACTGGCTCTTCAAAAGAAGACAACGACAGCTTGCTAATTTTTTGCGTTCGCAAGTGGCTTTCCGACTATAAACAATAGCCGCTTTAAAAAAATGCTTAACAATAGAAAAACCCTTCATGTCTAACTTATCGGCATTTTCTTTCAAAAACATGAGTTTTTCTTCGTGGGGCGAAGTCTTGAAATTCATTAGGGTTTAATTGCTATATCTAGCAAAACCTAACTGCCGGAAACTATTGATTTTATTTTAAGAGAAAAAGTGATCACCAGTTCGCAGCCCCTATCCAATATTAACAGTCCGACCAGCATCAATAACTAAATTATGGCCGTTGATATGTTTCGTCTTCGAAGACGCCAACCAGACGATGGCCTCGGCCACCTCTTCAGCGGGTGCAACGCGGGAAAGGGGTTCTAGATTTTTAAATTGATGGTCTTCGGGTTTATTCAGAACTCTGCGAATCATCGCTGTATCGATGGCGCCTGGACTGACGCAGTTGACCCGCACACCATGATTAATTTGTTCTACGGCAACGGATTTGGTAAAGCCAATCACGGCATGCTTACTGCCTCCATACAAACTGGAACCAGCAACGCCCATAAAACCCAGAATCGATGACAGGTTCACGATGGCACCTGATTTTTTGTTTTTTCGAAAATGACTGACCTCGTTTTGCATACACAACCACAAGCCACGCACATTCAAATCAAAAACTTCTGCATAGTCGTCAAGAGTCAGATCTTGGATTTCGTTGATTTGCCCCTCTGTCCCCGCATTGTTGACTGCACAATCAAAAGGTGGAGCCTGTTTAAAAAATTCATCCACAGCTTTGGCGTCAGCAATGTCGACCTTGAAAACAGAAATATTAACGCCGTAGGAACACAGCTCACTTTTCAATTCTTGAATTCGAATTTCATTGCGGGCAACCAAAATAAGATTCGCACCGCGCTCGGCAAATAATTTGGCCGTTGCTCGTCCAATGCCTTCGCTGGCGCCTGTGATCAGTGCTGTTTGGTTGGAAAATTCTTTCATGGGTTAAGCCCTTCTTTGATTGAAATCAATAAAAATTCTTACTTGCCCATCATGTTGAACTTCAGGCTCTTTGGCCACTAAAATTGCGGCATGCCATTTGCTGACAAGGGGGCCCGACTGACCTTTTCAATATTTGCTCTGAGCTCAGCCAATTCGCCCTGGATTGATTTAGCTCTTAAGGCAAAATCATCGTTCGGAGGCCGAGCACTTTGAAGGTCTTGGAGCTTCTTTTGAATTACATGTATTTTAAAAAAAACCTCAGAGTAAAAAACTTCGCCATGAGCATTGAGGGTGTTCCAGCGCTCCACAAGATTAAACAACTGCTCGTCAAGATCCAACCAATTTTTTCTAGCGGCCTCATCATTTTTGAAAGATATTTTAACAAGATCACTCGTTTGTTGATCTAGATTCTCCATAAATTGCCGAGCCTCAAGCAGCTCATCGCGCGCTCTCCCTCGCAACTGATCGTGATATTTTCGCAGGCCCAGTTCATAAGCCATATCTTTATCACCACCGATAAAAATATTTTTTTGAGCTAAGACAGTGTGCTGATGAATGGCCTCACAGCTAGAGCAAAAAACAGAAATCTTGTAATCCCCGGTCGGAATTTTCTTGCTACCTAGCGCTTCCTGCAAATAAAAAGTTCCCACGCCATTTTTGATTTTTAAAGTTGAGCCTAGGCGATATCTAAAAACTCCGATGAGCGTCTCTGGATTACCCTCAACACTGACCTCAAGCAAAGTGTCATCCTTCTGATTAGAACTAATGATGAGCAAAGGGCGCATCCCGACTTTCTGAATCACTCCGATGGCAGCACTAGGTCCTAATTGCGGTGATTCTGCAATAGCGGCGGCAAGCTCTCTTTGCTCTTGGCGAGTTAGCCCTGCAAGTTCAGGATTTCCTTTTGCAGAATTATAACGAACCATCGCAAAAACCATAAGTGAGATTCCAATTCCTAGAAGCAATCCCCAATAGTTTTGCCAATTGCTTTGGTTCACAGAAAGTTCACTTTTTAAACCTTCGATATCTTTTCTTCCGTCACCGATAAAGCTGGAAAGATCTGTCATTTGAAGAGGATCTTCCACCGCACCATACACCCTTCGGCTCTCAATTTCCTTCCAAAAACTATCGCTATTGGTCCAAGAAAAATTTAAATCAACTGGTTTTAAATTTTGATTCAAATCAAATTTTATTTCAAAATTTTCTGATGTTTTTTTTGAATTCAGATTTTTTTGTGAATTAAAATTCATTTCAAAAAAAGCTATCTTATCAATCCGGGTCCACTGCCTCAGCTCGGCAGACCACAACTGGGAAGCATCAGACAGTGATTCATTTTTAAGTTGCTCTAAGATCTCTATATCCGAATAGGGACCCGAAAAGCCCCTGCTGTCGGACACATGCCATCTTTTTATAGTAGAATTAAAATCTAAAAAGGGCGTTTGAAAATTATCGACTGAAAGACTAACAGGTGATTTATTTGGGGCAAGGCTAAACGAAACTAAAGGTTTTTCTTGCCCTGAGTTAGCAGCCTGGCGGCCATCTTTGATTTCAAAGTTTAAGTCTTGTTCAGTCGAATTCGGCATACACTTATTGTATCCAAATTGTTACAACAACAACAGTTCACATTGAATTCTGTGTACAATTCAGACTAAAGGTCCGCTTTAAGAAAATGAATAATTAAAGGGAGGACGAAGATTTTTTAGTCAACCGAATGACCACTCGTCGATTTTTACTTTGATTTTCAATTAAAGCTTCGCCGTCCTCATCACGATTTGGTACCAAAGGTCGAGTCTCGCCAAAACCAACCGCTGTTAGATGAGCCTTTGAAAACCCCATCCCCATAAAAAAATCTAACACTCGACAGGCACGAATACTGGAGAGTTCAAAGTTATTTTTATAAGCACTTCCGATCGCAACTGGAACATCATCGGTGTGTCCTTCAATGACCACATCAAAATCAGTGGACTCCTTTTTTATCGTGGGCAGGACCTTATCCAAGAGGATTTTGCCTTCGGGCTTTACATCTGCAGCACCACTGACAAAAAAGACTGTCCCTAAAAACGAGATCTCTATTCCCGCTTGCGTCGATGAAATTGTAAACTGACCACCAGCGCCTGATTCCTCAAGTTTTTTACGAATCGCATCCACAATTTCGTTGTAAGGCATTTGGTAGATGCCGCCGAACTCTTTCGATATGGATTCGGCAGCCTTTTCATATTTTTCCTGATCGACGTTCGCAAAACTTAAAAGGATGACAAAAAATCCAACCAACAAGGTCATCATATCAGCATAGGATACGAGCCAGTTGCCTTCGCCGTGATCATCACCACCACCGTGTGAATCGTCATGTTGGGCATGTATTAAGGTTTTTTTTTTCCCATGTCCGTGTGCGCTCATACCTTACCTTTTTTAAAAGAGGCGCGTTCACCGGGTAAAAGATGGCTTTTCAAATACTCCTCAACAACTTTTGGATGCTGCTTTTGACGAACAAGTTGCAGGCCCTCAATAACAATGGCCCTTTGAATTTGATCATCTCGGTTTAAGGCTTGAAGATTTTCAGCAATGGGTATGAGAATTAAGTTGGCCAAGGTCAAACCATAGAATGTGGCAACCAGGCCGATAGCCATGGATGGCCCCAGAAGCTTTTGTGAATCTTTGCCACCAAGCTGTTGCAGCAACGAAATCATTCCCAAAGTGGTTCCCATCAGTCCGAAAGCAGGAGGAAATTTTGCTACCGTTTTAAAAACATTGGCATCTTGATCGAAACGTTTAGTCATGGTCGCGGCTCGTTTTTGCATAATTTCATCGATCGCGTCGTCTGAAATTCCGCCTTGAATCATCAACTCGACTGCATCAGCAAGAAATGGCGTCTTGAGCGACTTAACCTTGGTCTTTAGGTACTCAGAATTTTCACGATAGCCTTTTGCCAAATCGACGATTTCAAGAATGATAGTTTCTGTGCGAATTGCATAATTCCCTAGAAATTTTCTGATAAAAACTTTAGTGACATCCAGAAATAATCGAAATGGAAAACACATAAGAGCTGCAGCAGCAGTCCCACCGATAACAATCAAAATTCCATGGGGATCTAAAAAAACTTTAGGTGAAACATTAAGAGTCAAAATTCCAGTAAAAAGCACTCCAAGAGCCGCAAGCACTCCAAAAACCGATGAAAAATTCATATTGCAACTCCCTTGGAACAAAAAAACTGTCTTAGATTCATTTTAAAGAAAATTTCAACCAGCTCAATCAACTACAGCGCAAAAAAAAAAAAAATAGACCTTCATCACGAGTATTTTCCATGGCCTCCCAAAGAACTTCGCCCTGAAGCGCACGATGCGCTTCAGGAAGGCCGCACAGGATGGCCAGAATAAGTAACCGCCCGAGAGCAGCTATATTAAAGACTCCCCAGCTCCCCAGCCCCAACCCCAAAACCTCAAAAAATAAAGTAAACCCCAAATTGCAACGCAAACTCAGTCAGCGATTTTTTCAAAGCCCCCGTAGAAACTGGAGTCGTCGAGTAAACCACTTCATACCTTTGCACAATTCCTGGACTAGTTTGATAATCGCATCCACCGTGAAAGCCCATAAACAATCCCGAGGCCGATGCATTAGGAATAGCATCATTTTCACGAAAAGTGCTGCCATCCGCGACACCCACTTCGACACCAGAAAAAAGCGCATATCTTTGAATTAAAAGTGTGCTTCGCTCTTCCTTTGAATTGACCATAGACGGAGCAGGACCAAAAAAGAATTTTCGCCAAGTCAAGCCAGTGAATCCAATCCCACTTGAGAATGGTCCAAGATTAAAACCTCGTGTGTGACCCACAGCCACGCTGGTTGTGTCACTGGTCAAGTACTCTAAGAAAATTCCAAAAACACCAGGTCCTTCGCTGCGCTCAACCGAAATCACTACATCACTGATCTTTTGATCGGATATTAATCCTGTTCCACCCAGGCCAAGTGTTCCACCCAACCTGTATTCGGAGTGTGCTGTTTGGAAAGATAAAAAAAATCCAATCGGCAATAAAAATCGAGCCAGTGACCTAAGAACTCTTAAGTCGAACAACATTTTCTACCTCAAGTTCACTGGTGTTAGCACCAGCAAAGATCTCCTGCAAATTCACTTCTTTGATAAAGACCAATTCTTTCATCACTTCAGAAAGACTTGTTAAAATATTTTCCTCGTCATTTTTATTAATTTCTCGTTTTCTATTAAGCTCTTCTAAAATCAATTCTGAGAGGAAAGGTGGACTCAAGGCGATAATTCTGTCCTTCATTCCAGGTTTTAAACTTAAATAGAGTATCGCTTGATCTGAATTCATGCGCACGACCAATTTCTTAAGTTCTGAGTCCGGCCATTCAGGTAAAAAGGCAAGTGATGGATAGGACCTTTTAAATTCCAAAATCCCTGGGCTTTTGAGTTCTCCCAAAAGTTCAATTTCTTCACGCAGTGAAAGCGCATTGGCTACTTTTTCTAGGGACATATCCAATGAAACTATATTCAGTGAATCGCCCTTGCCCATTTTGGCCTTCATTGAATTATCCAGAGATTTTAATTCATCAGTGCTGACTTCACGCAGTTGAGCTGCATTTTCAAGAAGCTCAATTTTTTGGGCGACTGTCAGTGGTTTAATAAAATTCCGACGGACCTCATCGGGAAGATGAAGTGCAACTAGGGTTTTCATTTTCGGATTTTGATCCATCAGTATTTGACTGATCGTACCCGGACTGGATTTAGATAGATATCCGAAGGGTTGATTTAAAGCATCCGCTCCCAAATTCATGACTGTCACTAAATCCCAATAAACTTTATCTAAGGCTTGAATTTTTTCTTTGGAGGATATGCTGGTCATCTTTCCAAAGACCTCGCCGACATCTTTCATGGCATCAACAGGAATATTGAGTCCCCCTAAGTCTTTACCAATGGCCTCTGCAAAACAAACAAGCTTGAGAAAACCTTCTTCACCAGCCTGACACCAAGAACGAACAATGCTTTCAAATTGATTATTCAATTTAGGTGCTAATGAATTGATCTTTACTGAAAGACCGTGAACTTCCTGTCGAACTTGCAAACGTCTCTCAAAACTTTCTTGAGATTCATCTTCAGTGGGCTCACCAGCAACTTTTCCCGAAGCCTTGGCCGTCGAGGGATTGGCGCCAAGTCCTTCTGCGGTCAATTTAATACTTGGAGATTCGCTAGCATTGCTGGTTTTCAAGTCGCCTTTCGAAGTTGTGAATCTCCACAGGATGATTGCAAGCAATGCAATCGTCGCCATAAAAACTTGACCCACCAAAGTTTGGAATTGATTCAACCAATCCCACCATTGCTTTGCTGGAGGTGGTTCTGGTTTTTTTTCTGGCTTTTCAGGTTTCTCTGGTAAGGTTTTTACAAAATTGACTTGGCCTTTGCCTGACTTTCCAAATTCAGTGTTTAGACGAGTCTCCAGCCATTTCTCGACTTCAGCTTTGACCTCTTTGCCAATTTCTTCTTTCAAGCCGACAAAAACCGAAACTGTCTTGACTCGTTTACGGGCCAAAAGGCTAACTATGGCTGCCTTCTCTTCTGGCAAACTGTACTGTTTTAAGAGCTGTTCAGGATCCAAGGTTCCCAGAAGCAAATCATCGGGTTGTTCATTCTCAGCTGACTTTGGCGGGTCCTTAGGTGTCTCTTTAGGTTTTTCTATGGGAGCATCAACCAATTGCAATTGCGCACCTAAAGAAAAAGCCTGCCGATCGACAAGTGTAGATAAGGCCTGACTGTAGCGACGAATAAGAATGTCTTCTAGAAATGCCTTGGCTCCCAATTCTTCCGGTGTTGAATTGTCTGCAGCAAAAGAAAAATGAGTGCTCCCAAGTGTGTGAATCACCACGACCATCAAGGAAAAAAGCAACCTTAAGCTAAAAGTGCGAAAGCTTAACAAATTCATCGATCACCTTTTGGTTTAGTCGCCTCATTGGTGCTCGAGGCTGGGATACGCCCACTTTGCAAAGTCTTAACTTTCGCCACCATCTTTACGGCTTCGTCCATTTCTGGATTGGCTTTGAGAGCCTCTTCATACCATTTTAAACTTTCAGGATAATTTTTTTGTGCATAATAAATTGAAGCACGCATGGAAAGGGCTCTTGCAAAATCTGGAAACGGCGACAAGATCTTATCCAGCTCAATTTGAGCCCGTTCAAACTGTTGGGCCACTGCAAATTTTTGAGCGATAAAAAGATGATCAAGTATCTCTTTAGCCAAGCGCAGTTCTTTTGGAACTGTGCCCTCTTTCAATTTAACATCTAGCTGACTTAATGTCGTTCCAAAGCGTGTAGCCGGCACATTAAAGCTCTGAGGAATAAATCCCGTTTTTTCTACGGATACGGTAAAAAACTCTCCTGAAGTTAGGCCTTCACCTGCAATTTTTTTGACTTCTGGAATTGGCATTTGCAAGGGTGTCTTGCCGATCAGTTTTTTATCTCCTGTTTTAATATCTTGAATAAAGACATCAGCCTGCAATGGTTCACTCTTGACGACAAAACTAGGTGTTGCACATGCAATGAGGAATCCACAGAGACAAATAAAGCTGACCGCAAATTTAAAAGCGAATAAATTTCCCATTATTTTCAGTTTGGTGGATCTTCATAAAAATAACAGTCCTGGAGACCTAAAGGGCAAGAAAACTGGCGGTACGTCGAGGGAAATCTATAAACTATAGGTCACCACAAACGACGTTGATCTGATGGAAACCTTGACTGTACTTTCATAGTTGTAGGAAAAATCCAGATATCTTAAGCCCAACTCTGCCCTGTGCAAATTCTTTAAAATCCAACTTTTTGAAATTCCAAATACAAAACCACGTTGCTCCATAAAATCACTACTGCTGAGCGGAGCATAACGAGCCTCCATCAAATAGTCCGAATCCTTATTCAAAATGTAACGACCTCTAAATCCAATGTCTGGTGAAATGAGGTCTTTGAAGCCAAACGTTGCACCATTCGAGTACATGGTCGAATAGTCTAGACCCGCCAAGACCTGCAAACGCCATGGCGAACTTGGCTGCCATGGCAGAAAATATATTCCTGCAAGGTACCCTTGGGCGTATTGAGGAGCAATTTCTTGGCTAGATTCGAAGGTTAACACTGTCATATAAAGTTCAGCCAGACCTCCCCACTTTGCAACAACCTCTGGACTGTGAACTTGAGCTCCCAACAATCCGGTCCAGGCATTATAATTCGAAAAGCCCGACTGTGAATAAGACAGCAAACTGCTTCCTATTGAAAATCTCACGGCATCCCAAGGTGATATGACTTCATATTCCTGCGCTTCAGGGGCGATAATAAAAATGCGCTCAGACTCTTCCTCTTTATTGGGCCCTATGGCAACCAATTGCATTTCGTTGATGCGACCATTGAGGTAGGCATAAATATTAAAAATGTCGGGGTCCTTGGTTTTGGTCACGGGAGCTTTCCCTTGAATCAATAAAGTCCAACCTGGACGAACAAATTTTAGAGGCACCTGAACCAAAGGCCTGAACTTTTGATCCCGAAAAATCATTGTGACGGGAAGCTTTGCTTCAGAAAGCTCCAAATTTTGGATCCGTGCATTGTTGGCTTTATCGCGCAAAAGATGGGCTGTCCAAACCGGACCTTGATACTTCTTAGGCTCTTCTTTGGGTGGATTGGCTGCGTCCTCTTTGACCTCTTTGACCTCTAAGTCCTCGGCCCGGCTTGCAAGACCAACGGACAAAATGCACAAAAACAGAATGGAGGCCGTGAGGTTTAAAAAAGCTGCGCACATGAATTTCATAATTTGATGGTTGCCTTTGCGCTTGAAAAAATCAATGAGAAAGAGAAAGAGCAAGATCTGCAAAGGATCCTGAAAAGATTAATTCTTTGGGCTTAATTGTGCCGGTACACGAGACAAGGACTTACCCACCAATGAAATTGAAGGGTTTTTCAGGCCAGCAACGGCAGGACCTAAAACCGAGTCCTGCATTTTATTTTTTAGTAGCTTTGCCTTTAACCGGCCAGACTGCCGATTGTCTGCCAGTTCTTCCGTCGGTTTATAATAAAGCGTAAACCCTGCGTATATTTTGTTTGGATTATGAATCAATTGCCGATTGTTCTGCCAAAGGTTTTTCCACTCTTTAGAGTTTCCATAAAGTGAATTTGAGATCTTCACCAGGGTATCATTTTTCTTGATCAAATAAGGTTTACCATTTTTTTCAATCAAAACATACTCAACGCCATAAATCGTCAGAACTGTTCCAGGAACTAAAACATTATAATTCGCGATTAGATTTCTATTTTGCTCATAGATTTGGCGCCAGCGATAGACATTGCCATATTTCTCAAAAGATATTTTCATCAAAGTGTCACCGACTCTCACCTGGTAGCTTTGATTCTGCCCGTTGGTTTTTGCTGGACCTCTTAGACTTGGTTTCACGTTCTCAGAAACTTTCACTGGCAGAGGATTCACTACTTCTGCAACTTCTTCTTCACCATCATCTTCAGATGACGCACTAGATTCTGGAACTTCTTTAGTGAACACTGTCGGAACCGAATTGGGGGCTTTCCCTTGCATAATTTGCGAAATATCCGAGGCAACCTCAATGGGAATCGGAACTGGATTAGCTACTGCAGAAACTCTGGTCTTTGTTTTATCAAATTCGGCACTGTTGCTAGAACTTGCCCCTGGCTCGGTATTTTCTGGACGAACTGAAAAAAACGAACAACCTTGAAGGGACATCAGAAAAGCACCAAGAAGCACGGCGAACAGATTCAAAATTTTGAAATTGTTGGTCGGTGAAGACATCTAGAGCTCCTTCCTGGTGGTCGATCTATGGACTGAATCGGGATTCTGAGACAATACTTTACCCGACCAAGACATTTCTGGACTAAAAGGTAATTTTATATTTTCCCATAATGATTGTCTCAAGTTTAGAAAAACAATGCCGATATAGGTCTCGAATCTAATATCTTGCAAGGTGGGAAGTATGGAAGCTACTGCGAGCAATAAAATAAATGCTATGAACTTAAATGAAACAATGACCAATATCATTCTTCAATACGAGGGACTAGATAAAGAGGTTCATGCCCTTCGCGGCCAATTGGCTGCACTCACCGAAGAAAACTTGAATCTCAAAAAAAGTATTCTGGTTGTGCCAAAGCTTGAGGGAAAGTTGAAGGAAAGTACCTTTATCGAAACCAGCTTAAAAACTGAAGTTGATCAATTAAAGAGCATCAGTCAGTCACATGAAAAAGAAATCGAAAATATAAAAAAAGAAAAAGACCAAATAAAGGCGCAAAACGTCCAAATTGTGAATCAATATGAGGGCCGACTTAAAGAATATTCGGCGAGAGAAAATAATTTAAAAAACGAGCTGAACAATTCAAAAGTCCTCGTCGAGTCGAATAAAAAAGAACTCCACAAAATGAACCAAGAGTTTGAAAAAGTCAAAAAGGCCAATGCCTCCCTTTCCTCAGAAATAGAGAAGAACCGCCTCAACTCTGATAAGAATTACCGGATGCAAACAAATGAAATGCTTTTGCTTGCTGAAAATAGCTTAAAAATGGAAGTGGAGCTCAGCAAGACAAAAAGTAAATTAGATGTTTTAGAGAAAAAACATAGCTCTACCCTTACAGAATTAAGCAGAGAATCGTTAGCCCATAAAAATACAACTGAAGCATCACAATCAAAAATGAAAATTTTAAATGAGGATTTTAACGATCTAAAACACCAAATGATCATTCTGAAAAAGAATCATCAACAACTTAGCCAGGACCATTCCACTTTGATTGCTGAAAATGAGCAATTAAAAGGAAAAATAGAGATTCAAAATAAATTTTTTATTGATCAAAATGAAATCATCTTTAAACTTTCTCGTGAGGCGGATATAAAGACCCAGGAGCTTTCGAAGAATCAAGTTGATCATGTCAGTGTTGAGCTCTCTCAATCACAGGAAATTATCCAGGATCTCAGAACCCAACTGGCTAGCACTGACTTCAGACTTCAAGAACAGGCACAAAAATATGAACTGAAAATAGCTTCATTAATTACTGACTTAGCAACGCAAAATGAAAACATCCTTGAGGAAAATTTAAAACTTAAAAATAGGATGGATCAACAAAATGTTCGTGAAAAACAAATCGAGCAGTTTGTAGCTTTTAACAACCAGGAAAAATCAAAATACCAAAAGGTCATCAATCAGTTAGCACAAGAAATCCATCAAGCCATCACACTTCATCCGTTAAAAGATTATTTAGTGGCTACTGAGAAAGAGCTTTCTAGAGTTGAGCGTGACCTTAAAAAAACCCCAACATCATCCCACCATCGAAAAGATTTAGAGGTGGCTTTGGATCAACTGATTCAGCAACGTGATGATATCAGGTTCTTGATCACAAAAACCGAGGGCGTCTTTACGAATCACCTAGGCAGTTTAGAACGTATTGCGCGCAGTGGCGTCTTGCAACAGACGCCGCCTTTACCTCCGCAGACTTGATTTTAATATTGAAATTCACTAAGGCGAGCTACGGATAACCAGAGCAGACTCCAGCAATTGAACTTCACCACCCGTGGGATTGACTTCAGTCAAGAAGCGATCCCCTGTTTGGATACTTAAAGGCACTGTGGTCTGCAGAACTTGAGTTCCAAAACCGAAAAAATTCAATTTAGATCCTGAGACAGCAACCAACCCATTGGATCCAGAATCAGCAGCACCATCACTCATCAGCTGAATATCAGCACTGCCTCCTGAATTGATCATGGCCGTGGCGCGGAAGTTAACAACAGGATTTGAATATTTTGTCAAATCCAACTTTGTGCGCTGCCCATCTAATTCAGTCAGGCTGCTTATTGTTTCAGTTCCCAAGCTTGTTCTTAATATCAGCTCAACCTGCTGAAGGTCTGTTAAGGAAATCCACAAACCCGCTTTGTAAACATTCACGGCCCCCACACCACATTTGTCATAGCAGCGCATAGCCAATTGATATTGATTCAAATCATTCGTTGGGCTTGCAAAATTATTGACGCCATCATTGAAGGGCGAATTCACCATTTGGATGTTGATGTCTGAAAACTGAGCTTCAGAGGTTTCAATCACTGCCTGCTTATTGACGTTGTACAAACCAATTAAACCGGTTGGCCCCGCTGTCGACACAAGGGCCTCTAGCTCCCAAGGATTGAACTGATTGATTTTCGAAAGGTGGCTGAGGTCTCGCTGGAAAATAGTCCCTGTACTCAAGACAGTATAATTTGTTCCCGTGATAGTCTCCGTTGGAGTATTTGAATCTCCACTGTTGGGGGCTTTATTTGAGGACAACAATGGAATATAAATTTTTGTTTTAGAAGCACCCACTTGTTTTACCAACATGCGCGCTGACAGCACCTGAAATTGCCCTGAATTGCTGGTCGCTGAAAGCTTCAAACGGTAGTCCTCATAGAGGGCTGTTGGAATGAAACTTGAATTTATTCTGGTTGGTAAGATTGTTCCTGCAGGTATGACAATTTGCCCTACACTGGCCCCACTAGAATCAACAAGGTCCACTGCTGAATTCACATTGTCTTTATTGATCGCAACAACTTCAAAGCTGTAGGTCACAGTACCGTCGTAAGCTTCGCGATCTAAACTTGTCATTGTCTTTTCAAATAAAATAGGCGAAGCCTCTGATGAAAGGGCCTGATCCGTCAACTCAATGGGAACTTCAAGATTCATGGTCCTAACCCCAGCGATGGAAACTTCATTGGAAGACACACTGGCACTGCCATCGGCAAAGATTGCATGAGCCACATAGTAATACACAACACCGTTTTTCACATTGCTGTCTAAAAAGGTTGTGACATTCCCAACGACCCCCAGACTGCCATATGGTCCACCGCTTTGAACTGCGCGCTGAATGTTATACCCGTTGGCCCCAGGGACCGCAGTCCAATTTAAGCTGACATTGTTGCCAGAGATTGTGGCTGCCAGGCTTGGAGTCAAGCCATTCAATTTAACGCCCACTTCATTTGAATTGCTAGATTCTACGAGGTCACTGTTCAAAGCCGTCACGACGTAATAATAATTGTTTCCAGCAGTAACCGTTGAATCCAAATAAATATTTTGAGTTGAGGAGATTGTCGATTGCAAAGTGTAGGCTCCACCCGCAGTACTGCCACGATAGATATTATAAAAAGAAGAGTTTGAGACTAGCACCCAAGACAGCGCCACAGAACCAGAATTGAGAGCTTGTAATTTTAAATTTAAGGGAGCATCAGGAACTACACCTGGTTTAATATTCTGACTTGCCAGAGACTGCACAATTGCAATTCCCGCCGCTGTCCTAGGAAGAAACCGATAGAGGTACAATTCAGTCCCCACAAAGGATGAATCCATATAACTTGTACCCGTCAGCCCCGTTGCTACGGGGGTAAAATTATCAGCATCTGTGGATCTGTAGAGGTCATAGGTGGCAGCTCCAGAAACCGGCAACCATGAGATTTTTATTTTGGTTGATGATTCCATTTTAACCGTCGGTGCCGGTGGCGCTGCTGAAGGAATGAAGACAGCCTCTGCAGATTTTCCTGATTCGTTGCTGCCATTGACTGCTGATACTGTCACATAATAAACCGTATCAGGGGTCAATGAATTAATGACATTGCCACTAGTGCCTGATGTCGACAAAGCAGCAGTACCCCAGGGCCCGCCGCTTGTTGTAGAAAGATAAACGTTATAACTTGAAGCCCCACTGACGGTCCCCCAAGCAAGATTCACTGACGTGGCATTTGGATTTTCAATCACATAAATGCCCTGTGGAATCAGTGGAGTCACTCCTGGTGTCACTCCACCACTGGCTGGAGAGTTCAAAGTTCCTAAAGTATAGACCACTTGAATTTTATAGAAATAAATTGATCCATTGATGACAGTGGTGTCCGTGAAAGCTCCACCCGTCGCCCCGGACTGAATGTTTGTAAAAGTTAAATTGTCCGTTGATCTTAAAACATTATAAGAAGATGCTCCAATGACACCTGTCCAAGTCACATCAACTTTGGAATTTCCTGATTTTGCTTGAGGTGCACTAGGCGCAGACACAGCTGCCGCTGCAATATAATTTGACTGGCTAGAAATAACACCACTCACCGTAGCGTTCACTTTATAATAATAGGTGGTATTTGAAGTGACCGTGGAATCAGAATAAAAATTGTACTTAGAGCCAGTCTTAATTGTAGTGTAGGTTCCCCCAGCAGTGGAGGATCTATAGACTGAATAACTAGAGGCACTCAAAACATTTGACCAAGCTAAATTGATTGAACCTGTCGTCGTCGAAGTAACTGTCAACCCAGATGGCACAATTGAATCCGTCAACATTGCACTGACCTCTGCAGAATACTGGCCGACTGTTCCATCGGCGAAAACAGGTTGAACAACATAGTAGTAGCCAACCCCACTAACAGCCGGGGAGGCACTTGGAATAGTTTTCGAATTTGAGTAAGTGAGGGCAGAAACAGAAGAAGCAATATTTGTGTAAGGCCCACCCATCGTTGTGCCTCTCCAGATTTTATAAGAACTTGCACCAGAAACGGCATTCCAAGTTAAGTTTATACTGGTCGCTGTAGGCGTCACCGTCAACAGATCAGTCGCTGCATAACGATAAGAGACAACATTGGACGCAATAGATTCGTAAACACCCCAAGTCGATTTGATATAGTAATAATAGTTACCAACAGTTGACAGTGAATCGATAAAACTCGTGGTCGTGGTGTATTTTATAAAACTAAACGGTCCTGCTGCGGCTGTTGCACGATAAATATTAAAACCATTGTAATATGAAGGAGCCGACCAATTTAAAGCTGGAGAATTGCTAATCAAATCTTGGGTAATTTTTAAATTTGACGGATTACCTAAACTCGGCGCAGGAATACCGCTGGCTTCTAAACTGTTGGTACTAACTCCATCTCCACTATTGGCATAATTTGCAATCACAACATAGTAATAAGCAGTTCCATTAATGACAGTGGAATCATAATAATTAGTTCCACTAAAACTTGCATCTAACAAAGTATAATGGCTACTCGGCCAACCTGGAATGGTCGATCGCCAAACTTGATAACTGGTAGCACTGGTGTTTGCTATCCACTTGACATAAATCTCATTGTTACCAGGATCTATTGTTAATGTGGGTCCATCCGCTGCCACCCACCTGTAGTTATTAGAGCTGCCTGATCGAACTTCCACCGAAGCTGAAGGACCCCAAATTGTTTGGACAACAATACTTGTGGATATGGTGTTAGAGTCATTCAAACTATGACAATAGCTATAGGAATTACCATTAACCGTGTTATAATCACGTTCAGCTCCAACTAATCCCATTTTTACCATAAATTTTGTATGGTAAGACGGCGCAACCCAGGTCAAGTCCACTCCGGGGGCCCCACCGCACGATGGATTCGACAGAAGATTCACCCCTTTTAAATTTATCGGAGCAGGTGGAACATCCAAAACAGTCACACTGGTTTCATTAGAATAAACACTTTCGCCAGAAGGATTTATTGCAACCACCACATAATAATAACTTTGATTATTATTCACGGTTTTATCATAATAGGTGATGCTGCTCAGCGGGGCCGTAATCTCTGTGTAAGGGCCACCCGCTTGGTTAGCTCGCAAAACTTTATAAAACAAATCGGGGCTAAATCCCTGCCATTGTAAATAAACGACATTGGCCCCTGGCTCAGAGGTTAATAATATGGCTTGCTGTGAATTCGGCGAATTCACTTGAATCGAAGTTTCCGCAGAGTCCAGACTAAATCCGGTGTTGTTCGTAGCAGCGACTGTATAATAATATTTCTTGTTGTTAACCACCGCAAAGTCAGTAAAATTTGTTCCAATATTTTCCCACGCAATGACAGAGTAAGGTCCCCCGTGCTTGACTGCTCTCTTGATGATATATCGTGGGGAAGGGCTGGCTACCATATCGGGAAGCCAACTTAAATCAATCGAACCATCCAAATTTTGTACAGCCTGCAAAGACTCGGGAGCCACATTGCTGTGCAGATAATCTGTCAATTGAACGCAAGCTGATAAATTCCCAACAATATCTCCGGTTTGGGCATAAATTGTCGTGATGGCATTGTCATCGGCGACCAATGGTAAGCCTGAAGAAGTAAACTGAATCACTGGCCCCGACGTAATGGCATCACTGCACAGAGCATCTCTATAAAAACTAACATTGGTTAAACCCACAATGTCTTGGTGACGTCCAATACTTCCAGAAATAACAGTCTTGGTGACATAAGAGGGCGATTGGGGAGTGATCTCCGAAAATATGGGAACTCCAGGCGGATTTGTGCTCACCGTATAATCCAACATCTGAGTGCATGGACTTGTATTGCCAGCAGCATCTGCGGCCTGGGCAAAAATATTTGTGATCGCATTGGCATAAGTTGAAACTTCAATCCCCGCAGAAATAAAATCTGCGGGTGTTCCTGTTCCAATTTTATTCAAACACAACATACTGTCATAAAAATTAACGGTGGATGTGGGCAGTGGTTTTCCAATGTCATGAATCACTAGCGAACCATTAATCAATGGAGTCATTGATTTATTATTGGGTGAAGTAGGATTGGAAGAAATAAAAGAAGGACTCAACGGAGCCTTATTATCATGAATATAATTTGTGAAATACACACAATCCGAGTTGTTGCCATATTTATCCGTGGAAATCGCATATATATTCGTCGTCGAATTCGCACTCAAAGTGACTTGCACACCCTGGCTTGAAAAAACACTGCGATTAGCAGATCCAATTAAATGAGTACAAAATGAATCACTATAAAGTTGAATCAGTGAAATTGTATTTGAAGACGTTCCAAGGACGTAAGGTTTTGTTACAGCCCTGGATGGCGACAAGGGAATCGTCTGTAAAAAGCTAGGTGAAAGGGCCTTTGCCGTCGAATAAGAATAACTTGTCAGTGAGGCACAGTAAGAAATATTTCCTTCAGCATCAATGGCTTCGGCATAAATAGCCGTCGTATTTATCGTGCCGGGCACGGCCGGCGTATTCAATCGAATCCCATTGCCATTGTATTCGGCCGCTGAGCCTGAACCAATTAAAGTCGTGCACAGGGAATCACTGTAAAACTTTAGATTGATGGTAGTTTCAGAGGCATTGCCAGAAATCAAAGGTGTCGATGATTTATTGTTATCTGAAATTGGGTCTGTAGTCCCAAAGACTGGGGGCTCTGGAGGAATTGTGTTGTTCAAATAATCGACAAAGTGAGTGCACGCGGAAGCATTCCCCGCAGCATCAAAGTCCTGGGCATAGACTGGCGTTGTTGTATTCAAGCCCACAGAAACTAAAATTCCACTGCCTTCAAATTCTAGCTTAGAACCCATTCCAATCGGAATCATACAGGTTGGTGAATTAAAAAACTTCACAGTGACAGTGTCATTGGAGGCATAGCCGCTGATTCGCGGATAAATGGTCAACCGCGTTGGTGTCACCGGATCTGCCGCTAAATAAGTAGGTGCCGCTGGTAAAATATTATCATAGGAATAATTGACCAAAAAATTACAAATGGATGGATTGCCAGAACTATCAAGCGCTTTAGCATAAATAGCGGTTGGATTATTTTCCTCGATAGTCACTTGAATTCCCGCGGTAGAAAATACATCCACCGTGTCAGTTCCCAAGAGGCTAGAACAAGCTGCATCTTTATAAAGAAATACACTGACAGAATCATTTGAATTTGTGCCCTTAATAAAAGGCGTCGCTGATCTATTGCTCGGCGAGGCTGGAATTGAAGCCGCAAAGACTGGCGCCACAGGCCCCATATTCGAATGGCGATATTCGGTCATCTGCTGACAAATGGATTTCGCACCGAGCGCGTCGACAGTTTGTCCATACAAAGTTGTCGTCGTGTTTGCATTCAATGACACCCCTATGCCGACAGTTGAAAAATCTGAAACTGGCCCTGAGCCCACCAGCTTTGAGCAAACTGCATCTGAATAGAAATTCACGATTGAATTCAAGAGCGCTGAACCAAACAAGGCCGGATGGCTAGATGTTCGAGATGGAGAATTAGGAATGACATTATTGAAAACTGGCGGCGCAGGTTGACCGGGGGAAAATGAATACTCTCCAAGATAAAAACAATCCTGCAATGTATTTGTTGACAGATATATTTTCGTATTTCCCGCTGCCGGCAACTGAATTTGAATTCCTGAATTTACAAAATCTTTTTGAAGTCCCTGTCCTAGAGAATCCCCAGAACAATCAGCCACTTTATAGAATTTTATGAGATTTAAATCCGTGGTTCCAGATTTTGGCAGCGAGCCCATCACATTCACTGTGGCCACAGTCGACGTGTAAGAGACTAAATTAAAGGTTTTTAAATTGAGTTTTTCTATAGCAGCGGGGTCTTTGGTAAGATGACAGCCACTCACCAAAAAGGCAGCAAGATATAAAGCAAACCCTTGGCAAAAACCTTTGCCAAAAAACTTCGCTTTATTTTGCAAACCAACCATTCTGGTCATATTTTTAATGTCCTATCCAAGTCTGCACTGATTTTTTTGTTGCATCTAAAACTCCTAAGTCCAGCATTCCATCCCCATTGAAATCTCCAACACAAAGGCCGGTAGTGTTGGCATTCGTAGAATAACTAGCAGTGCTATTGAACAATCCCCGAGAATTGCCCAGCAGCACTGTAAAAGTTTTGTCCTGTCCATTGACTACACCTAAATCCAAATTTCCATCGCCATTAAAATCACCTGACACCAGTCCAGATGGAGTCAACCCCGCGGAAAAAGTAGTGGCCGTTTTGAAAGATCCATCACCGATGCCCAGTAAAATATTTATGGATCCCTCTGTGGTGTTTGTAACCGCAATATCATTTTTCCCATCGTGATCAAAATCTGCCGCAATTAAATTCACTGGTCCTACTCCAACGGAATAATCCACATGATTTTGAAATGTTCCATCTCCATTGCCCATTAAAACACTGATTGTGTTGCTTGTTTTATTGGTCACAACCAGATCGAGCAATTTATCGCCATTCAAATCAACGGCAACAACATCCGAAGGGGTTCCTCCGACCAGGTAATTCACCCCAGCCTTAAGGGTCCAAGCTCCGCTGGCATTGATATCAGCCATCAAAACACTGATGGAGTTGCTTCCGCTATTGACCACAACTAAATCAAGATTGCCGTCTTTATTAAAATCTTGGGCAATCACAGAAACAGGCGTGGATCCCGTTGCAAAGACAACGGGATCCAAAAATATCCCATCCCCCTTGTTGGCAAAGACAGCCACTTGCGCACGGTTGGGATTGGTCAGGACCAAATCCATATTTCCTGTCATTCTTAAATCCGCGGCAATCATGTTGCTTGAGGCATCTCCGGTGCTGAGGCTTCCAGCAAATGGGGCTAAGTCTTTTGCAAAAAGTCCATTTCCCAAACCCTTTAATATTTTGATGCTTGCAATTCCTGGCATCATCACTGCCAAATCCAATTTTCCATCTTTATCAAAATCTTTTGCAATGACCAATTTAGGAACACCGTCTAAGGGACTTTCATAGCCAAGCACTCCACCGTTCTGACCTGGCAAAACTTGCAATTGCAAGTTTGTGCTGCCAAGAACTAAAACATCTGTCACACCATCTTTATTCACGTCATATGAACTGAGTAAAACTGGATTCGTCGTCACTGGAATCGTTGACAATGAAATAAATCCGCCATTGCCTTGACCCGCAAGCAAGTTCAAGTCGCTGTCTAAATTATTAGAAACTAAAATATCCATAATTCCATCGAAGTTAAAATCTTTTGCTATAATTGAATTGGGATTTTGTCCGACAACGATGTTTATTCCAGGCAAGAGATTTCCAGTCTTATCATTTAATAAAATGGTCACATCTCCGCTAGCATTGTTGACCACTGCAACATCTAAATATCCATCACCGTCAAAATCAGCGGTCGTCACTGCAACAGGTAAAGTTCCAGTGTCATAGGTGACCTGATTGCGAAAGGCCCCTGTCCCCGAGTTGATCAATACACCTAAAGTATTGTCATCGGAATTGGTGACCAGCAAGTCAGGGTGACCATCTTTATCTAAATCGGCGACTCTAATTCCAACGGGAGAGGGTCCCACATTATAAAAAACTGGTCCTGCAAAAGTCCCATCACCCAATCCAAAGCGGACAGAAACTTTTGCACTTCCTGCCAGAGTGAGTGCGACATCTGGTTTTCCATCCCCATTAAAATCTGCAACTGCCAGAGCCGAAGGAATATTTTCTATGGGATCCAGAGCAATACTTTTGGCCGCTTGAAAAGTCCCATTGATATCTCCATTCCCTAAAAAAACTTGCAGGGCGGTAGTACTTGAACTTCCGCAGCTGACAATCAGATCGAGCTTACCATCTGAATTAAAATCGCCGCATCCCAGAGCATTGGGCTGAGCACAAAGGGGCCTAATTTTCGTCATGCTGCCGAAGGTCCCTTTTCCTTTTCCGAGTAGGATCCCAATAGTGGGATCTCCAGAATTAAGGACCGCAGCATCAGGTTCTCCATCGCCATTGAAGTCCGCTATCACAAGTCCATTGGGCACTTGTCCTACTGTATAAAATGCCCCAATATTGCCTTTTCCATTTGCCGTCATGTTTTCTGTGAAAGTCAATTTTGAACTGCCAGAAGCTGCCACATCAGAAAGTGTTCCCGATAGCGGTGACACTTGAATTATATTTTGCAGCGTTTGATATCCCACGGACATATTGATTTGGGTGTTGCCATTAAAATCAGACAATTGCATGGGCTGGCTCATGATTTTTCCATCCCCATAAATCATTTGATAATAGAGCGGATAATGAGCCACACCATTGCCATATCGATCCACCACCCGAGCCACAATGGGACTTGCTAAGGTGATTCCTGGTCCTGCTGATTGAAGATTTCCAGAATTCGGTGAGCCCAACGAAAGATGATCTGCCGGGCCTGAGACCGTGCTGATATTCACGGTCAGTGTAACTCCTAAGGCGTCTGTCACAACAATTTGATCTGTTTGGTTAGCAAGGGATCCCGTCGTATAGGTCTTCGTAGGTATATCCAGGGTTCCGCCAGAATTATTAGTCGCTAAGGTTAGCGAATAAGAGCCTGCGCCTCCGCTAACAGTGATGATTTGGGACTTCATGACTTCTAAAATGGGGTTGGTGGGTGATACGATCAATTCGTGCTTTTTCCAGATCATTTCAGTGCTGGCTGTATTTCCCGCAGGGTCTGTTTGTGTGATCCCTAAGGCATAATCCCCGTCTTGCGCTTTTGGTAAATTCAAAATGAATGCAGAATCCGCACAAAGGGTTGATCCGACCCCGTCCCCAGTCAGTGAAACCAGCGCACCTGTTTCACATGAACCTGTGATCGCTAAAATAGCTTGCGCAGACATAAAGGGACTGGCTGAAGGTGATAAAATAATTGGTTTTGCTATGCTGGTTTTTTTAACCCAAGTCAATGTCACAGGATTTGAATTGATACCCCCTGGACTGGTTTGAACAATAAAAAAAGAATAAACACCTTCGCTGCTTTTCGGAATAGTAAAATTAAAACTGGCATTCTGACAAACTTTTTGATCCGAAGCTGATCCACTCAACGTTAGTGTGTAACCCGTCATACACATTCCAAGTATATCCACTGAGCTTCCCTGTGAATAATAAGGGTTGGTGATTGGCACTGCAATAGTGGGCACTAGAACACTGGGCAGTGTTCCCGCAACAGAAGACTCGGGCACAGGGCCGGAGGTCACCCCACCACTGTGACAAGCCAGACAAGAAATAAATCCTGCACTGGCTATGAAAAGTCTTAATAAAATATGACTGTGATTAAACAGCTTAAATAATTTTAGCATTCAGCCCCAATTCAATAACAGTTCAACAGTCGTTCAATAACGGTCCAAATTTGCTCCTATCACTTAGGTAGTCGTGTCACCCGGTTGGTGTCACGGTCGGTGACATAAATAAAATTACTATCACCAGACATATGATGAGATGTTGAAAATTGTCCCAACTTATATCCGGGATTGGTCGAGCCCCCTTGACACCAACCAGGTGTATTGGTTGTGGCACCTGCGCAACCAGTATCCCCCGCTGAAGGATATCCCCCTGGCAAAATCCCACCCTGCCAACCCAGCATTTTTCCTGTTGCCATGCTCATTTTCCAAACAACCTGACCTGTATTTACGTTTCCATAGATATTGGTTCCATCGGTCCAAAGTCCAGTCGGGTAAAAATTGGCGTTACCAGTTCCTGTTCCCCAGCTAGAGACAGTCGTCGTATTGGTATCCCAAGGCAGGGTGTAAAGGTCCCATCGCGTGTAAGCGGCTCCTAGCCAAACTCCGTTCAAACTGATTTTATCAATGCGGTAGTTATAAAAATTCGCGACATACAAATTGGTGCCGTCAGTTGTTATGCCATTCATCGTGGTATTTCCTGGCCAGAAATAAAAGCCACCACCTTTGTCACCTTGGGGAGTCGCTTGCGAAGTTCCCCCCATGCACCAACCGCTGGTTGAAACATTATAATTGCTGGCATTGAGGGCCACTGTGCAACCACCACTGGGTGCAACACTCGTTCGGCCAATCCAACCTGTAAAAGCTCCGGTGGTTGCATTGTAAGATGAAATGCGATGATTATTGTTGTCTACAACATACAGTTTGCCTGAGGATGGAACATAAGTAATTCCACTTGGATTAGCCAACATCCCATTCCCGGTTCCCGCAGCAGGATATCCCCCAGTGCACCATCCCGGTGTGAATGTACCAACCGTGGCACCATTGCAGCCCGTATCGCCACCAGTGGGGGATGTTCCAATACTTCCGATCCAACCGACAAAAGCTCCCGTTGAAGCATTCAGTTTCATTATCCGACTTAAGCCCTGATCCACGACATAGATATAGGTCCCATCACCAGTAATGCCCATCGGAAGATAAAACAGTGAATTCAATACGCTCGAACCAGTAAAGTTGCCAACGGGATACCAAGGATTGGGTGTCGCCCCTAAACACCAACCCGGTGAAGGTGACATGGGATTTGCAGTCAAACAGCTTGTCGAAGTTCCGCCTGTCGGAGTCGATGTAACGGCCCCAACCCAACCGATTGTTTTACCTGTGGAAAGATTGATTTTTTTGATTCGACCATTGTAGCTGTCAGCAACATAAAGGTAAGTCCCGTCACTATAACTTCCCGTAGGTTGCCAAAAATCTCCGTCCCCGAAGCCATAGTATTCAGCCATCAAATTGGCGTTCGTGCTCCAAGAGGTCGGAGCTACACTTGAATACACCAGGGTTCCCAGATACTCCCCCGTCGATGAATTGAATTTCTTAATCGATGGATTGTTATATTGCCCAACAAGGATATTCCCCTGTCCATCATTTTCAATGGCATAGGCCTGGGCAAAAGCTTTTTCATCCATGCCTGAACGAGCACTGCCTCCCAGACACCAACCTGGGGTGTTTGCATTAATAGCTAACAGTGAGCAATCATTTAAATTCCCAAGCGAATTCGAAAGGGATGAATTGTTATTCACTTTTCCAAGCCAGCCAATCACCATACCTGTGCTATCAATGGCGATGACACGACTTGAATCTGCCACATAGAAATAATTGGTGTTGCTGTCATAAGTGATTTGCTGGGCACCCAACCAGTTCGAAGAAAGGCCAGTCAGAATTTTTTTAAATTCACCCGTGTTCACATCATAGGTCGCAATTGTGCTGCCGCTATCCTGTGAAACAGAATACAGAATTCCATCTTTTATATACAAAGCTGTGGGGTTATTAACACCACCTGCTAATGATGGTGTCCCTGCTAAACTGCGCGGATTATAAACGTAATAACTTCCACCAAAGCACCAACCAGGCGTTGTGCTTCCGTTTGCTAAAGTCGTACAACCAGCAGCACCGCTTGTCGGTGTTGTGTTGTAGGTCTTGCCAATCCATCCAGCAAAGGCACCTGAAGCTGCGGTGTATCGCAATATCGCTCCACTGTTTGCAACGTAAATATAAGTTCCATCAGAAGTGATCGCATTGGGATTAGCAAAGGCACCATTGCCATATCCCCATGAACCTGATGCACTTGCATTAAGCATATTGGTTCCACCCATGCACCAACCTGGAGTCACGGATGTTGTTTGTCCTGTAACAACTGAAGCGCAAGTCCCTGGCCCACCCGCGGCAGAACCCGTTGGTGTTACCGAAACTCCACCAATCCAACCAGCAAACTGTCCCGAAGAAGCATAGTACCGCACGACTGTATGAGCACTTGTTTGAGTCACATAAATATAAGTGCCGTCATCAGTCAAACTGATAGGGTTATACATTGCTCCGGCTGTTGAATTGCCATTGGCATAAGACTGTCCGCCAAGACACCAACCCGGTGTCGTCGCACCACTGGTTGTCGACACGCAAGCTGCGGATGAGGGCAAATCAGGATAACTTATTGATTGATTGCTTCCGCGAATCAAGGCCGTTGCATTATTTGGATTTGAAAAGCCACCGATCCAACCAATATATTTTTTATTCACATAATCATATTTCAAAACACGATGAAGCTGTTGATCGACCACATACAAAAAGGTCTTCGTCGAATCAAAATGCAAAGTCCGCACACTCGATGGCGCATCCATTCGCGCCGAAACCGGTGCAACTCCCGATCTAAACCACAACATATTACCCAAAGAATCGATTAAGCTTCCAGCCGTCCCGATCCAACCCCGGTAAGCCTTTACAGCCCAACCAAAGGTGGCGTAAGACAAAATATTGGCTGCATCGGTTCCCGTAAAAGTGATGCTGGTCGCGGGATATTGACCTTGAAAATAAAATTGCTGAGCGCTCACTCCTTCAGCGAAACTCACACTGGTGATTTGATTCGAACAAGCACTGTCACTAAAAAATGCACCGGCATCAGCAAAACCAGTGGGATATCCTGAAAGGGCGATGTTCATTTGAATGGGTGCAATGGCTGCTGTCACATTCGCAGGACTTGCTCCATCCATCGTGTTCACCAAAAAGGGTCCCGCACAGGCTGTGGTGTTTGAATTTGTTTGTGAAGGACCGGTGATTTGAAATCCCGCTGGTGATATTCCAATAGCCAAGGTGTCGGATGGGGCCATCTGCAAAGCCTTGTCACTTAAGAACACATGCAAGGCTTCAGCCTTGGTGTCAGAAAAATAAATGGAAAGTGTGGATACATTTTGCGGCACCGTGATTTCAGACGTCAACTTCGTGCCCGTGCAAGAGGGGCTGGCATAAAATCCACCGGTCGTGCTGCCCGTCAAACCATTGATTTTTAAAATGGTTGCGGCAATGGCAGAAACGCTATTTCCCTGAGCATCTTTAAGAGTCACCGTAAATACTGTTGAACATTTTCCGGCGATCACACTAGACGGTCCACTGAAGGTGATATTTGAAGGCAGGATCGTCACCAGCTGATTGCTTGAAGTGGTTGTCATCACCGACGCGGGATCCGTGATATTCAAATAAAAAAGTTCTGCTTTGGGATCTTTTAAATACAAGGCGATCGTGTTGCTGCTGGTCCCCGAAGTGATCGGAAGGTTAAAGTTCAAAGGATCTAACAAAACTGTACAAGCCGCATCGGCGTACAACAAGGCGCTGCTGGTATTTAAACCCGTTAGTGCAACAGGCGTTAAAGCAAACAAGGGGCTGGCGTTTCCATTATCCCCAGTTGGTGTCACTGTCATGGCGGGCGAACAAGCCCCTGAAATAACCGACATCGCCGTCCCCGCGACAGCGGGTGCTGGCATCACTGCCGCAACTGAAATTTTATTTGGATTCACATTCATTGCAAGTGTGCCCGTGCGCAAAACATTAGATGAATCTCGCACTGAAATGGTCAGGGCTTCCCCGGCTGAGTCTTTCAAATATACAGTCTTCGTGCTAGCCCCTGCAGTAAAAACAATCGTGGAGGTCAGCGCCGTGCCACTGCAAGCACTGCTTAAAAATAAAGAGGCACTGCCCAGGCCACTCACAATCAGACTTGTATTTTGAACTGCGTTTGCTGAGTTATTACCACCATCTTGCAATTGCAAGGTGATCGCACGACTGCAACTTCCAGAGGTCACGGAGCTCGCCAAGCTGGTCATAGCAATTTTAACTGGCGTTCCCGAAGTGACATTAAAGGTGTTGCTGTAGGCTGCAATAAAATTTCCGCTGCTGGCTTGCAACTTATAGCCAGTGCCTGATTTGTCGATCCCCAGATCACCAAAAGTCGCCAAACCATTCACAGCTTGTGCGGAAGCAGTTCCAGTTAAAATAGCTCCATTCACATTGTTTGAAATTGTCAAATTTACCATTGACGTTGCCGCGGTCCCTGATCTGACAATATTTCCATTGGTGTCCACCACCGCCACTTGCAATGTGGGAACTCCCCGAGTCCCCGCTGGAGAATTTACTGGTTGAACGGCAAAGACCAACTTTGTAGCAGCCCCTGCAACAAAGGGCGCAAATGTTTTCACAGTCGATAGACCTGATGGTGAAGAAACAGATAATTCGCGATACGGAGTCACTTCATCTGCAATCGTTGAACTGATTGAGCCTGACGCTAGTCCAAGGGCATCCGTGTTGTCCACGGGTTGACTTAAATTATCGCCAGAAATTGAAGAAACAAATTGCGGCTTAACTCCTGGAACTGCATTTCCGTATTGATCTTTCAGGGCAATATTCACAGTGTAGGTCGCATTGCCATCGGCAAGTAAAGCATTACCTGGTGGCACGGCTGGTGAAATTGCAATCCATGATTTAACAGCGCTGATAGCGCCTGGAGCGATTGCAAAGCTGTCCGAATTTTTTACTAAAGGCCCTGACCCATTGGTCTGTGCTGAAGTGTCTGACTTAGTCGCCGTTAAAACTTTTGATCCTGCTTCCTGAAAACTGAGTCCACTGAAAGTTGCAACACCTTTGACGGCACTGACCGTCGCTGAACCTACCACCGCTCCACCTGTGGGTGAATCAATGGCTAAAGTTAAAGTCACCTGAGCTGAAGAATCAGGCCCCGCTACCAATACATTTCCAGAACTATCTAAAATCTGCACAACAGGTTGAACCGGTAAAACGACTCCGGCAGAGCCACTGGAAGGTTGAGATATAAATGCAATCTGTGTCGCCTGACCTAGCGGAATAAAGCTTACTGTTTCCAAATTATTATCTTCAACGCCGCCAATGCTTAAAACGGCACGACAAGTGTAGTTTTGTCCCGCTGTCAAATTGGTGATCGTTCCTTGCGTTAGACTCGTGTCAGTAAAAACAGCAATCAATTCTTCCTTAAAGGCTGCGATTCCAACTTTACAATAAATCATGATCTTATCGGCATTGCTGCCATCACTGAAAGTCAAAAGCGCTGTGGTCGAACTTTTCACATCAGCGGAAATGATTCCGCCATAAGTGATAGCCCCAACATCGATCACGTTGCCATCATCTTTCATTTTCGCATCATAGGCGCGAACACGAAATGAATAAAAAGTTCCAGCCTTTAAACCCGTCACAGAGGTCTCAGAAGCTGGGGCCGTGATCGTCTTAATTAACTTGGGTTCAAAGGTGATTGTCGTATCATAAATTGCATAGCCCACAATATTGGAATCAGTCGAACTCGTCCAGGTCAACTGCACCTTGGTTGCACTCTGAGTTTGTGCTGACAGCAACCCCTTAAAATCCTTTGCAGCCCCTGCATTGGCGATGATTCCTGCAAGTGTCGATGGGTCCATTAAATTTTCTTGGGGTAAACATCCTAAGAGAGCAAACGAAGTGAATCCGAAAAATCCAAGCAGAAATGCACTTTTCGAGACGAAGCGGTTTCCAAGAAATTGTTTTGCAAAAATCCAAATCCGCGCCATAGGGCTAAGAATAATTTCAGGAAATTTTCTAAATTTATTAAAAGAAAATCCCGTGATCATTTGCAACACAAATCCTCCTCGATCTAAAAAGTACTTCACTGACTTATCGGAAGAATTCCGAATTTCTTGAAGCCACCCCAGGCCGTAAAAATGTGTCATAATGAAACTGTCTAGGATCTATTCAATACAAAATTATGCAAGTGCATGTTTCTGTGGAGTTTAAAAATTAAAAAAAAGCTAGACCTACGCCTAGCTTCTGTAAAAATTAAAAAAGATCTCAATATGATGCAAATTGTATTTCTAACAAAAAAACGGATTTCGTGGGTGCGCTTTGATCAAATATTTATATTTTCTAAAAATACTTCTTCCGCTGCGACGAAGGCAATATCTTCAAAACGTCCCGGTATTTCGCAACCGTCCTGCGCGCAATTTGAATTCCATCGGCCTTCAATAAATCCACAAGCTTCTGATCAGAAAGTGGATTTTTAACACTTTCTTTAGCAACCAGGTCTCTGATCTTCACCTTGACCGATTCACTGGCCAAAGAATCCCCATCCCCAGAAGAAATCCCGGAATTAAAGAAATATTTAAGCTCGTAAATTCCTTGCGGCGTATGAACATATTTTGAAGTCGTCACCCGAGAAACCGTGGATTCATGCATCCCAATGTCATTGGCGATATCTCTCAAAATCATCGGCTTTAAATACTCTGAACCCTTCTCAAAAAACTCTCGTTGATGCTTAACAATAGAATCTGCAACTTTGAATATAGTTCGTTGCCTTTGATGAATAGATTTTATTAGCCAAACCGCAGAGCGCAGCTTTTCCTGAATGTACTCTTGCGTTTTATCGCCGTTGGTTTTCCCACCCTTCATCATATTTTTATAGAAGTTGGAAATTTTTAATCTTGGCAAACCCTCTTCATTTAAAGACACCACATAATCATCGCCAACCTTATAGACGTAAACATCAGGGGTGACATAATGGGTTTCAGTAGTCACATAAGCACGCCCCGGTTTTGGATCCATGGCATAGATAATTTTGCACATATCAATAATATCTAAAACTTCTTGATTCATGGCCTTGGCAATGGCGTCGTAATTTTTCTTTTCAAGGTCTTTCAAATGATTATTGATCAAATAAACTAAATCGTGAGTGTCTTCTTGCAGCAATTTTGCTTGAATCAACAAGCACTCTTTCAAATCACGTGCGCCTACACCCGGCGGGTCAAATTCATGAATTAAAGTCAGAGTGTCTTTTAAAAGTTCAACATCAACTTTTTCTTCTTCAGCAATTTGTTCAAGGGGAATTTTTAAGTAACCATCGTCATCAATAGAACCGATAAGTGCGTCCGCAGCCTGCTCTTCTTCTTCGGAAAAGCCGTTCATTTTCACTTGCCAATAAAGGTGATCATGCAGGGTTTGAGCCGCTGTGATGACGTTTTCATAATTCATGATTTCTTCAGAACCCGCCATGCCAGATTGCGGCGGTTTCTGATTGGCTTCAATATAGGATTCCCACTCAAATTCATCTTGTTTTTGAGGATCTTGTGACACTTGATCGTTGGCCGTTTCTACCGAACCCGCATCGATCTCTGCGGCAGCTTCTTTGGTTCTTAAAATATCATCTTCTTTTAAAGACTCGGCTTCATCAAGAATAGGGTTTTCCTCCAGCTCTGAACGAACTGCTGATTCTAACTCCATACGTGACATTTGCAAAAGCTTGATGGCTTGTTGCAACTGGGGAGTTATCACCAGACCCTGGCTTAGGTTCATGGTCTGTCTAAGAGCCATTGAATTGCCTTTCTTTACTAACTAATTAGCAAAATATTCTTTGAAAGTTCAAAGCTTAAAATTCTCGCCGAGATAAAACTTGCGAGCGATATCAGAGGAGGTAATGTCATCTGAACTTCCGCCAACTTGAATTTTCCCATCCTTCAATATGTAAGCATAATCACAAATACCCAAAGTCTCACGCACGTTATGATCAGTGATCAAAACTCCTATACCTTTGGCCTTAAGATCTCTGATAATATTCTGAATATCTGCTACAGCTATGGGATCAATCCCAGCAAAAGGTTCATCCAACAATAAAAACTTCGGATCCCCTGCCAAGGCTCGAGCGATCTCAACCCGACGACGTTCGCCTCCAGACAGTGAAAAGCCGTAACTGTCTCTAATATGATCAACCCTAAAATTAGCAATCAATTGCTCCAACTTTTCTGAGGCTTCAATTCCGTGATATCCATGCGCCTCAAGGGCCACTGTGATATTTTCTTCGACAGTCAATTTCCTAAAGATACTTGGTTCCTGAGCCAAGTAACTTAATCCAACACGAGCTCTCTTATACATCGGCAAATCTGTGATTTCTTCTTCATCCAGCACAATACTTCCATGGTCCGGCTGGATAATTCCCACGACCATATAGAATGAAGTTGTTTTGCCAGCTCCATTTGGCCCCAAGAGCCCCACAACTTGTCCAGACTCAACAGAGAAGGAAACACCATCAACGACCTTGCGTTTTTTAAAAGCTTTTGAAATATCTTTAATAATCAATAAACTCATTATTTTCTGTTCTCCAACTTTGCGCGAGCTTTCTCTATTCTCACTTTTTTTCCACCTTCAAGAAAAATAATTTCTTCACCAGTGAGCTCGTCTTCGTTTTGGGTGACTTTGGGGCTCCCACGAAAAATATATTTATTAGCCAACAAATCCAGAGTCACGCTCTTTGAAACAGCCGATTTATCAGCTCCCGTGACCTTAACACCACCATCAACAAGCACGGAGCTTAGCTTATCCGCATCTCCATCAAAAAGAAATGCAGCAGTTGGCCCCTCCAACTGCATTTTATCATAGCCAATAACTACTTTTCCACTAAATTTAGCCTCTTTATTTTTTCCGCTAAATTCAGCACTGCTGGCCGCGACATCAAAGGCCAGCCCATTCTTCATCAACTTGCGTGCCGCAACATCTGCATTGATGAACATCTTTGACTGGTCCACCAAGACAAGCATTTTACGCCCCTTTAAGATCAGGCTCTCACCAGAAACATCTTTAGGAGAAGTCATGGTCACTAGACTTGGACTTAATATTTCTCTTTTCTGGGAAGAATAAAAAATGGATGATGTTTGAAAGATATAACCATTCTCTGATTGAGTCGAAACATTGCCAAGAATACTTAAATCTTTAGATTTAGCATCGATACTGCCATGATCACCGACGACAGTGAACTCGACCTTATCTTTATTATAAAAAAGAACACGCACTTGATGCAGTTTCCACGTGCCTGAGGCTTGACTACCCTCCGCTGATTTCGCAAAAAGTTCCCAATCGCGAAGTCCTTGCTGACTTTCCACCAAATGAACTCCACCCATGCGCTGATCAGAGAGTTTGGAAGCATCATCATCAAAAAGCTTTTTATTTTTTATTTTCTCTTCCTGTTTCGCAACTCTTGATCGAAGACTTTTATCGTCCTCAATCTCCAATTTGGAAGGAAATACAATAAGAACCTCTACAAATAGAAACCCCAGAAGCACAACAAAGATAAGGTTCTTAATATTTTTCATATTTGAAGAGAACAACTCCAGTTTTCAAGAACGTTTCTAGTAAAGGGGCTGATCTTTTTTAACTCACTTACCGCAATTTTGCATGTTAAATTGCAGTTTACTTGAACCTGTATGTTAATTAGACGTCGATACATGTGGAAGCTTATTGACCGCAAAATTTATTTCACCTGCACCAGCTTCGGTTACAGTGAATAGAACTTTTTTTACAGTTAAAAAGTCAATTCCTTTATCTGCTTGAATTGTAACTTTACTCCAAGAGCTAGCATCTTCATTTTTGTTTTCTGCGCCTTTTGTCGAATCAACGGCATTCCGAATCTTATCCTGCAATTTATTATCTTGCTCAGCTTTTGATTTTTCTAATGCTATTGAAAGTTGATCTTTGAGTTTTTGAATTAGCCACTCATCTGAGTTCATTTTCTTGACTTCATCAAAAGTTGCAACCACCTCTTTATCTAAAAAAATCTCTTTGCTTGATACGGTAACGATGTGAGCTGGCTTAAGTTCCTTTACGCTTGATGCCTTCGGCAAGGTAACTTCTTTTGGAATATATAAAATTTCTCCGGTTGCATTGTAATTTTGCAAAAGAAAAATAACCAAAACAGTGAACATATCCACCATGGCTGTCAAAGAAAGAACGGCTGTTACACCACGTTTTGCTTTCCTTTTTCTTAGAATATTATGATAACGATGCCTCTCACCAGGTTTATAAATTGCCATTAAATAGGCCCTCCTGTCGCAACCGAAATTGCAGAAAAACCAGAATTTAATAAATCGTCCATTGCTTTTATGAGCACTTCATATGGCAATACATCTGACATCGCCAAGATTACATCCTTTTTTTCAGGATAAAGCTGCTTCACTCTTTGCAGTTGGGCAACCAAGCCCGCATCATCAAATTGCCCACTTTGCATTGGAAGACTGATGATATCTTTGCCAACAGTCAGAACATATCCAATCTCTTTGACATCAACCTTCAAAACAACTTCAGCCAAGGGCGGCGGAACTGGTTTTGGATCATCTGCAGATTTCTTTCCATACAAAGAACTTCCAATTTGCATCATAGAAACCTGTGTCCAAACTGCTGTAATCAGCAAAAATGTAATCAAGACGCTCATCAGGTCGATGAATGGAACTAAATTGAGCTCTATATTTTTGCTTCTACCTCTGGAATCACCGCTATCTATGTGAGCCATTTACAACCTCAAATATCAAAGTTTAGTCTTTAAATTTCTCTCTGTTCGAAGCAACAAGATTCAAAAGAGTCATGCTTGTTTCAATGACCTCATTTTCTGTATTTTGAATTCGATGCTGAAATAATCCGTAAGCGACGATACAAGTGATCGCAACCAAAAGTCCGAATGCAGTACAGTTTAAGGCATGGGAAATACCTCTTGAAAGCTCTAAGGCCTTCGTTGCAGGATCGGCTGCGGCCACCGCACGGAATGAACCAATCATACCAATAATCGTTCCAAGCAGTCCTGCCAGAACAGACACGTTACCAAAAACTGCCAAGAAAGAAACCCATCCCTCGACCTTTGGCATTTCGCGCATGACAGCAGCATCCATGGCAACTTGAATTTCTTCATCAGGTCTTTTGTTCATCGCTTGAACCAAACCTGCTTTAACCGTATTCGTCAGCGGAGCTGGACGTGCATCACAAAAACTAATCGCCTGACGCAGATCCCCGGCAACGACCAATCTAAAAATTTGATCTGTGAATTCTCTTTTATCGACAGATAAGTTTTTTAATTTTGTCATACGATCAATGATGACAATCAGTGACAAAATAGCAATGGCTGCAATTACGTACATGACCACGCCACCTTCGGAGAAAGCTCTCTGAATGAAATTAATGTTTTCTGCTGCTACTGTTGGGTTCATCTATATTCTCCTTAAAGATACAAATAATTTACTAAAATAAAAAAACTATAAAAAACTAATTCTGTTGGTTTAAAATAAATGGATATGCTTTAACCACAGCAGTCATCCCCGTGGGTGGCTCTGGGAAAACCCAGCTAGCAAGTCTATCACGAATGCAATGCTCAACCTGAGTGTTGCCTAAGGTAGAGCTTACAATTTTTACATTCCGAGCCTGACCTTTTTCAACTATATCCCATCCCAGGACAATTTTGCCTTCAAGCTTTCGACCTTTTTCGAGAGTATTTAAAGCTCTTTCATAGCAACTTTTGATCTCATTGATTCGAGCCTTAATTACGCGCCGAATAGCTTCCTTATCAATTGTGGCATCAAAGGATTCTTCAAATCCCCCGCCTGCAATCGCTACTGAATTTTTTGATCCATAACCGACCGAAGCTCCATAATCGGATTTGCCTTCGCTGCGACCTTTAGTCCCAACGTCTCTTATTCCTTCTGTTGCAGTTCCTTTTCCGCCTGCCCCAGAATCTTTAAATCTAGACCCAAGATCTTTGCCCGCACGGTCTTCATTAAAGCCAGAGGTCCCTGTCGCTGAATTAGCCGCTCCTAAAACGCCACCAGCTCCTGAATAAGCTTTGTCAATATTATCACGAACACCACCTCTTCCGAAGGCAGCCATTAAGCCTACTTTTGACACATCCTTATTGACTGATGCTGCATTTGCACCTGCAACTTTGCCAATTTTAACTGCGCCACCCTCCCTCGACGAGGTGAATTTTTTTGTTCTGTCTTGTGCCAGAGGTTTTGGTGCAACTTCGCTGGCCTTAGCCTGAACTTGAACCTTTTTATCTAAAGCATCTGGAGGACTTTTTCGTTGAGCTTCTCTATTTTCATTAGAGACAATAACCTTTTTCTCCTTCGGGGCTGGCGGAGGAGTTTCGGTCTTAGGCGGAGGTGGTACTTGCGGTTCAGGAGGCTTGGGCAAGACCGGAGGCGCCGGAGGCTTTGTGAAAACAACTTGAACAAGTCGTTGGACTTCCTCTTGTTTGTTTTCTTGCCAATCTTTTGGGGTCGTTGCTGAAACATACAGACCTAGCAAGGCCACCATGACAATCGAAATTACCAATCCAGAAACCTCAGAAGCAGAAAGCATCAATGGCGGCAACATCGGAACAATCGGAGCCTTGGGAATAAATCGAATATACAATGTTATCAATTCACCTGGAAGCCTAAGACTCAGCATTTCATTCTGATCAATCCGAATTGAATATCCTAGGGCTGTTTTTACTGCCTTACTATTTCGTATCAACTCTTCAAGCGATAAAACACCTGAAGAATAAACCATCTCGGCTAACATCTCTGAAGTGATATTTACGCGCAACCCATTGGTTAAATCTAAAATTGGAAAGTTATTCGGCAATAAACCTGCCGGCAATGCAATTTCTTTTCCCTCGCCACCATTTACCTTTATGAACTGACGTTCTTCAAAATTATAAGTGGTAAGAATTCTTTCATTCCAAGCCACCAAGACTTGAACCGAAGTTCCTTTTCCTGGCTTTAAAAAAGTCTTAAGGTCATTGATCTCACTGGGCGGCGCAAATGTTTTATAGTATTTAGTTTTTCTATTCTCGGTCACGGCAGATCTAATGAGAGGGCGTAATGGCCCTCCGCCTGAAGCATTCGGGAGACTTGATACAGGTGGCACAGGAAACTCCAGCACCGTGGGAGCAAAAGGCAGAACCGGATGAGCAGGCAATTCAGAGACAGCTGGTGGAGCATCAATTGGTAATGATAGTGCCTCCGGAATTTTCAATTCTGGCACTTGAACATCGACAACTGATAACTTCACTGGCTCTACAATGACCGTGGGCTTACCTTGAGGCTTAGGAACTCCAACAAAGAAATTAATTTTAAAGGCTCCGACAGTTAATTCATCACCCGAGACTATCGCCTCATCCAATACAGCTTGGCCATTTTTAAAAGTCCCCGACTTAGAACCCAGATCGCAAATATAGTAAGTGCCTTCTCTGTTCTCAATCAAACAATGAATTGGCGATACATCTTCAGATTCTAAATCGATATTAACGTCGGCATCATGCCCAATCACAATTTGATCTTGACTGAATTGTTTTATGCCAACAAGCTGTTGACCTTTAAAAATTCTAAAAATTAATGGCGAACTCAATGACCACCCCGGACTCGTTGCACATCTTCTGTTGATTTTCTCATTTCGGGCAAAAAGTTTTCCCTTAATTTAATCAATCTTTTATAGTTAAAATTCTTTTTTTGAAAAAGATAGAAAAGTTCTGGCTTCTGAGTAGAACCCTCGACCAATTCATCTTCAAAATTAAGCTCAGTTTTTCGTTCCTTTTTCACACCAGTTTCATGAGTGTTTTCATTGCTCACAGAACTAGAGTTCATCAATGATGTCGATTCGGAAAACGCGAAGTCTAGCCTAAAGGTCACACCCAAGAACACCAGGATTATAAGCAGACGTAATTTCAAATTCTTCAGCATAGACATCTTGCCCCTCTTTCCTATTTTAAACCAGCTTTGGCCCGATTTTCCAACCCAATTATTTTATTCCTGGATTCTGCAGGCCCGCCTACAAACTTTAGTCTACCAAGAACCTCTAGACCATCTTGATATTTCGACATTCTATCAATCAAAAGTATCGCATAATTAAAAAGCACTTCTTTATTAACTCCTGCACCAGAAGCCCCATTGATCTGAGGCTCTTTGATTGCAGCCTTATAGAGCTCTTCAGCTTTTTCAAATTTTCCCAATGCTGACATCGTAATGGCATAGTTATTCAAAAATCTTGGGTCATGAACACCCTTTTTGTAAGCCATTTCAAGAACCGTTTGAGCTTTTGCAAAATCTTTTTCAAGAACGTAAATAGACCCAAGATTGGTCGCTGCGATAGGCTCCTCGGGTTCTATTTCCAAAGCCTTCCTAAATGACATAACCGCATCTCTTTTTTCTAATTTCGAAAGCTGTACAATTCCCAAATTCGAATGCAATTCAGCTGATTTTGGACTGAGCGAAATGGCCTTCAATAATAGATACCGCGAAAGATCAGGCCTGCCTTTTTTAAAATGAAACATCGCGAGTGCATTCAGCGCTTTAACATCCCCTTGAGAGACCATCAGGATTTTTGTCGAGGCTGTGTAAATAGCCTCATCATTTTGAATTGCAATCGCCTCATTAAGACTTCCGTATTGAGCACTGTTCACCGATGACTTAGATTTAAGACCCTCAAAAAAACCTGAACTATTTTTTTGGTTAGCAGGATCTTTTTGCTTTTGATCCTTTTGTATCTCTGATTGCGCTTCAGACTGTGAGGTTTCTTCACCACCACGACCATCCGTCCCGTTGCCTTCCTGCCTGCCCCCCCCCATCGGGAGACTAGTGCAGGCAGAAATACAGCAAATACAACCCAAGATTGCTAAGCGCGATTTAGATCCCGAAAAGGTATCAAATGCATTGTCCAATTTTTTTATTCTCATTTTTGACCTATCCAGTTCACTAGACGAATATCTGTTCCGACCTCGCCTCCATCATAGTAGGCTTTTGGATCCAACTTGTTCATTTCCTCAAAAGCTGTGTGATAGGAATCATTATAAACTTCTAACTCCCAAGCTCGATCTACAGCCAGCTTAAAGCTTTCTTTTGACTTCAACATGGGCGCCTCTGCGTACTTCTCAACGCCAGCCATATATTGCTTTTTTTCTTCTGGATTCAACCCGTTCGGCAAGGGTGCAGATCGAATTGTTTGTGCCATATTCAAATAAGCCTCACCAAGAATAGTCAAAGATGTTACAATTTCTTCGGCACTATCATATTTGATGACTTCAGCAAGCTCACCAGCCAGCCTCGTTAGAAGACCGCTTTTTCGATTTACAGCAGCTTGTTGTCTGACTGGATCCTTCGGAAAGGTAATAGACTTCATTTCAGAAAAAGTGAGCATCACATTTTCCAACTTTAATTTAGCCGCATAAGACGCACCAACACCTTTTTTTGAAGCCGCAAGACGCTTTTGAATAGAGATTGTTTTTCCTGACCATTCCTTAGACTTAGTTATTGATCTCTGTCTCTTGTAAAGCACCGTGGCCCAATAAGAGGCCTCGATCACTTTCTCTGGGTCTCGTCCGCCCCCATCTACATATTCAGTATATCGTGAAATAGCAGCACTAGTTTGCCCTGCCTTCCTATGAATTTGCGCCATACTAAATTCAATATCTAAATTCTCGGAACGTTTTTTATTTTTTTTCATGAATTCTGTGTAGCTTTTTATTGCAGCATTAGAATCACCTAAAGCTTCATACAAAACCGCAGAATTAAAAATCATGTTGGCTGCTAATGGATCATTCTCATTTTCCTTCGCTGAAATCTTATATTGCTTAGCCGCTTCTTCAAATTGCGCGGTTTCTTGGTATTGCTTTGCCAACAGTCTTCGCGATTTGATCTTAAATTTTTCAGCAGCAGGATCCTTTGAGCTTAAAACACCTTGATACGCGGCAATAGCCTGCGCCGACAAACCAGATCTTTCATAGTTTATCGCGGCATTAAAAAGTGCTGTCATGGCTAATACTGATTTAGGATTTACTTTTGAGAAAGCTTCAAAGGCTTGCGCACTTTCACCGTAGTTTTTCTGCAACTCTAAATCTTGTCCTTTCTTAAAGGCAGACTTTTCTAAGATTGTACGTATCTCAACTCCAGCTTTGGAGTTAGCAATCGCAGGAACAGTCAAGATGTCGCGGGCTGCCTTCTCTAGGCCGGTGTAGTCTTTCTTCAAATTGTAAATATCTAATATTAAATTTGCCGAATATTCCGCATACTTTGTCTGCGGACCCTCGTGGATGATTTGATTAAAAAGCTTGGCTGCTTCATCAAACTGATTTGCCTGATAATAGAGGCGGGCAATTCTGAATTTCAGCTCCAGGGCTTTTGCCGTCTTCGGAAACTTCTCGATATACCACTTTGTAATACTGACTAGTCGTTCAATTCTAGGTTCTAGCGGAATTGGATCAATTGAGTTGCCAACCTTTTTTTGCAATTCATTGTCCGAGGGAACACTTCGCTCAACAGATAAAATTAAATTTTCTGCAGCCTGACTATAGAACTTACTATTGGGTGAATGATCTACAACCCATTTATATTGAACTGAGGCATCCTCATACTTCTGCAAATCAAAAAGCAGCTCACCAAAATAAAAATGCATATCTCCAGCTAAAGCTGTATCGGGAAACTCCCGGAGATAAAGTTCGTAGCCTTCAAAGGCCTGACCTTGCGAAAAAGCTGCCCGGGAATTTTGTGCTGTTTGATGTTGCTGCAAGACATAATTTCTCAGTGTACTCTCGCGCAGTTTATTTGAGTTTAAAATCAATTCAGCTTTGTCTTTATTTTTTTGTGTCCATGGGCTATTGACACTGTAGTCAGTCACCCATTTATACAACTCATCCTTGAATTGACTTGTGTTCTTTGCATAATACAAATTCTGGACGATTTGATATTGATACTCGAAGGCTTTTGGCGCAGTCGGATCCTCTGCAATCAAAAGTTTAAAGATTTCTCTCGAAGCCTCTTTCTTACTGCGGTCTGCATATTGATAGGCAAGACGCTCTAAGTAGGCTCTAACATCTTTCCCAACTAGCTTTTGAAAGTAAGCCTGAGCTTTACCAGTGTCCCCGCCCTCTGCATAAAAACTAACGATATCTCGAAGTGCTTCCCCTTCAAGACGCGTTCTGTTGACTGTTCTTTGACCCGCAACTTTGTCACCAGTTTCGGCCCGTCCTGTTTTGATGATATACTCCAAATAGCTCATGCCTTGTTGAACACGATCCAGTCGGAATAGACACCAGGCCCCCTTGTAAAGAGCAAAAGTGTAGAGCCTGTGTTTTTTTTGTTTAATTATAAAAGAATATTCTTTATAGGCTGGAGCCCACTTATCATTTTCGAAATAATACTCTGCTAAAGCAAAATGGGCTTCACCAACAAAGGAAGACTCTGGAAACCTTTTTGTCAGGTCCTCATAATATTTCGAGCCTTTGCCAACTTCGCCAATCTCAAAATAATTATATCCCAGAAAAAACAAAGCCTGAGCTATCTTTTCATCCTGAGGGAAGTCTCGCTCAAACCATTCATACAATTGAATGGATTTTCGATTGTAGTCTCGCGCTTCGGCTGTATTCAACACTGGCATCTTCAAGATTTTTTTTGACTGAAAATCTTTCAATTTTGCATCGTATTCATCTTGCTTTCTTGAGTCTATAAGGCCGGCTTTTTCAACATAGAGCTCTGCCAACCGCAGCCACAATTCGCCACGGTTGGGGCTGCCCTTAAATTTTTGAGTCAGTTTAAAAAGCTCTTGAATTTGTTGATTCAAGATTCTTTCGTATTCAGATTTATTGCTGCCTCCCGTATCTTTTTTCATCACTTCAGAAGATTTAGGCGGTTTTACCGAATTAAGATTTATGCTATTTGCAGCCTTGATAAAACCAAGATTTGCATCTGGCAGCACCAAGCTGGACTTTTTGTTTTTCTCAATTTTGGCTTGGGACAATAGCTGACCAACTGTTTTTTTTTCTGCAAGTGAAAAAGAAACTACGCAGGTCTCCAAGATAATGCTTAAAGTCACAATTCTATTGATCAAGTGCTTCATAATTACTCACAACTTTGCTTTCCAAGATAGTGATAGTTCCCAATTTCATCGAGCCAATATTCACCCTGAAATGGATAATACTCATAGCCGTTTTGAACATAGAACTGTCTATTCATTTTCTCATCTATTTGATTTTCAACAATATCTTTGCCGGCCATTTTCTTTTTAACATTCTCTTTTCTTCCATTGATCATTTCATACCGTATAAATCCTGATTGTTCGTAAAGGTCGCGAAGGTCGGCATTCATCGCTTCCAAATGCGTTCTAGCCATTTCACCGATGGACATTTTTGTATTGCTCGATCGATTTAGTATAATTTTTAAGGCATATTGCCCAACTGAAGATGCGCGAAGGGAGCTGCTGCCTTCGATCCTATTTTTTTCCTGTACCAACTTATCAAGGTATCGGATGGACCGTTTCACGTCACCTTGGTCAAGCACGTATTTTAAAGCGATATATGGCACTTGCAGGTTTGGCTTGCCTTCCAAACCCTTCAACTGCATGTAGGCCAAATTGACTTGTGAATAAGCGCTCATAGCATCATTTGAATTATGTAAAAAATCTCGGACCTTAGCTCGCATTGGGCCGTAAGTTGTTTCAAAGAGATCTAAAACTTTCTCCATTTCATCATATTTGCAAATATATAAATAGACGATGGCCCTTAACAATAAACTTTCGGGCATATAAAATTTTTCATAATAGGCTGAATGCAAAGACTGAAAGTTACTTAGGACAGAACGAAATCTGGCAGCCCGCAACATGGCCCAGCTCTGCTCAAAAACGGCATCATGCCACATCAACGTATCTCGAGGAACTTTGGAATAGGCTTCAACCGATTCTTCCCAAGATTTTTTTTGATAATAGGCTCTTCCAAGGGCCAACTGTGCTTCCACCTTATTTGTATCTGTGATCGATGCATGGCCTCGAGCTTCGATCATTTTATTTAAGGTCGCAATGGCCTGATCAGGATGATTGGCTTCAAGTTCAGCTAAAGCTTTAGAGTACTGGGCTTGATAATAATAACTGCTTGCCGGGCTTATCCTTTGAAAAAGCTCAATAGCTTTATCGAATTCATGATTCCTATTTCTAATTTCACCAAGACGATAGTGAATCATGTCCCTATTTTCGACGGGAATATCATTCACATCAACTCGAGAAATAGCATAGTTTAAAATTGTATCATCGCCTAACACGTCAGCAACGACTGCCAGCTTAGTGATCGCCAACTTTGAATACTTAGGGTGGTTTAATCGAATGACATCAACGAATTGAAAAGCCGCCGTCTGATAGAGTTTTAATCTTATCAACATATTGCCCAGCATATATTTAATTTGAGGCTTTTCTTCTTGCAATTCAGGTTTCCTGGATAGCGAAAAAAAAGCATTTGCAGCACCCTCATACTGTCCATTGTTCACCATTTCAAGCGCTGCTTTTAATTGCGACTTTGATGAGCTTCCACTGGGCGCGCCCTTTGTCTGTGCATTAGTTTTTTTTCCTCTGGGACTTAAAACTTGCGCTTTTTTTTGAGCTAATCCTGTTTGAGAGAAAAGGAAAGAAGCAATAGTAAATAGTTTTATAATATTTCTCATCGGTATTTAGCCTCCGGAAAGGACCAGCTCATCCCAACTGTTAGGAAAAGATTGTTGAAGGAACTGTTTTCTACTTTCTGTATGTTTGCTTCAGTATAACGCACATTTGCGCTATAAAAATTCCAACTGAAATCCCATCGAAAAGCAGTTCCCTTACTTAGGGCAAAGATTTGTCCTGCCGCCAAATGAATGGTTCCAGATTCTTCACTGTTGGAAACTTGAGTTGCTCCATAGCCAGTTGAGAAATAAAGATCAAAGGGAATTATTCTTTTATTAAACCAGCTGATTTTTCCGTAAATCGGCACAAAGACAAGATCGACACCGTAGTAGGATTTCGGATAGGCTAGACTTTCAGCTTTAACACCATTATTGCTCTTTAATTCCGAAGTCGATTTGGTCTCTGATGTTGTTAGGCCAAAATAGTTGACCTCCAAGCCCCAGGTCTCATTCAAAAAATAACTGGCTTTTAGCGTCGCACCGAAAGTGTTAAAAAAGGGATCGTTTGTCACTGTCGTAAGTCCGGCGAAAAGTTGAAATCGCTCAGTCTTTGGCATGAACCTTTTCTGAATGACCGAGATATCGGCAAATGGGGCCAGTTCGCCAAGCCCTTTAAAATCTTTGATCGATGTGGGCTCTTTATCTGGCGAATTTGCTGTGGATTCAGAAGGTCTCTTTTTAACCGCTGATTTGTTTAACTCCATCTGAATTGAATTTAATTCATCTGAATCCGCCTCTTGTGCAAAGACGTCCCCAGTAAAAATACAAACGCCCAGAAGAAGCAGCAGGGATTTAATTAATTTTTTATTCAACACCTATCAACTCCTTCTAAAATAAATAGGACAAGCCTGCATCAAGACTTGTCGAAAAAGTAATTCGTTCGTCGAACTGGCTGGCGACAGGGGGCGTCGGATCCGTCGTTCTCATAAAGCCGTTTAAAAATGGAATAGGTGCCTGCCCAGCGTACAAGCGCATATCAAATCGAAGAGCCCAGGCTTTATTTATATAGAATTTCTGTCCCACTCCCAAGGCAATCACTGGAAAAGATTTGTGTGAATATTGAGTAATTCCACCCGCCAAAGATCCATGCATGCTGGTATTGAGTACGATAGATTTTGCCAAACTCATTTTTCCGTAAAAGGCCTTGATATTATAGTCGACCATATAGGTGCTGAGCGGTTGAGGGGCACGGCTGAAGTCCAGACTATATTGAGATCTCAATTGATCCGCATAGCTGGATAGCCCAGAAGCATTTTTAGCAAACAAAAAACCCAGCGCACTGTCTTCGCTAAAATTATAATAAACTGCTAATCCAAATTTACTTACATTAGCAATAGGCTCAGTCATGGAATAGCTATAAAGCAAATCTGTATTCCATCTTTTCTCAGTCACAATATTTCTATTTTTAACACTCACTGGGACATCAAAGACTGGCAAAACAGACTCTGTCGCAAGTTCTTCCGTAGGCAGCTCAACAGTTTCGGCAGCGAATGAAGTGCGCTGCAGAAGTAATGCACAGATTATGACTGATCCAGCTTTGATAATATTTTTTAGCATAATTTACCCACCAGCCAAGGCTCCATATTTAAAGATGTAATCACAAACTTCTCGAACCGCACCACAACCACCTGGTCTGCGAGTCACATAATCGGCCACCTCAAGAACCTCTTCGACGGCTTCTGGAACAGTCGCTCCAAAAGCTACGGCCTTAATCATAGAAATATCGAATATGTCATCACCGACATAGGCCATTTCGGCCGGACTAACACCTGAATCGATTTGCAATTGTTGGAAGGCGGGTTCCTTGTCTAAGGCGCCCTCGTAAAAAAATTGAATTCCTAGATTTTTGACTCGCAAACGAATGTCTGCTGATTTGCTCCCAGTAATGACAGCAATCAGATAGCCACTGGCTATCAAGCGAGTGATGCCAACCCCGTCTCGAATTGAAAAAAAACGTCGCCATTCAGTACCATCGTACCAAATCCGAGTGTCGGTCAAGACACCGTCAACATCGAGCACTAACATCTTGATATTTTTGAATTTTGAAATTTGTATTCCCACATCATCATTGTGGGAAAGATTAGGCAAAGGAGCAAGCATCCCATAGAGATACAGGACTTAGGTAACACAAAAACAACCCCACCAGGTGAATAGCGATTAGACCAGCCTCAAGGCCAGGTGGGGAATTTTCTTATTTTTTTATCGCAAGCTCTGCTTGAAGAAGTTTATATCCCGTCAAATAGGCGGCATATTCATTGGCCATCGTTGTTGTTTTATTGGAAATCCGCAGATTTTCAACCTGGCATGAACCCGATTTTAGTAGATTAATCAATGGCACTCGTTCACAGGTAAATTTAGCCTTGCATCCTTTGAAATCACATTGGAGAGACTTCCCATCAAAGGGATCATATTCCATATGGCCTGTCGCGATAGCATTCTCGAGGGCACTATGGCACTCTGCTCGTTTGTCTGCTGGGCATAAAAAATCTAGAACTACGTCCTTATAATCCTGAAGCGAAGAATTGCCGCTGATCGATTTTACAGAGACATAGGAAAGCGCAGCCTTAGCCATCGTTTTAAAACATCTGTCGTTGGTGATTGCAGAATTGATGCAAAGCCATTTATAGAAACCCAAGCCTCCGCCATTAAATGAACCCCAAAAGCCATTGTAAGAATGATTGTCTGGAAAAAGCCGCATGCACGATCCAGTATAACATCCCACGTTTTTCTCATAAGTTTGGCTATTTACAGTGACCTTGCTTAGACCCTTGGGTTTTCGCTCGTCATCATTATGAAATTGTTTGTTTTCGTAGATAAACTGAAAGTCAGTCCCTGTGAAAGATCCCGCCACGGGGATAGCCCACTGATAAGAGAAAATACCAGCCAGAAACTGCCCACTATTACATCCATGCAAAAAGGCGAATGCATCAGCAGTGAAGTGTCCCAAAAGTTTTTGATACCCATCGGCTTTGGGATCCAGTCTATTGAGCTTCCCGTCAAGAATAACCCCATAATAAGCCACACTGTGAGAGAACACATCAACAGATGCAATTTTATTAAAGGCCAGCATTTCATTAAGCACATCTGGAGAATCAAAGCTGCTGCCTTTTGTTGTTAAATTGAAGAACCCAAATTCTTGAAGACCTGATAAATCTTCATCAGAATCTGTTTCGTTAGCGGATAACAAGTACACCTGTTCATTTGGATACAACTCTACGTATTTTCTTGCCTGCGCTCCAGCCGCTCTAGCCAATGAGTCACCTAAATCAGTCCCCCTACCAACAATAATAATATGAGTTCTGGCGTTAACATTAATAAATTTAGGTGAGCCCGATCCAGTAATATAAGCAAAAGCTGGGCCGCCTAGAATTATTAAAAGAATAAAGGTAAAAAGCCTCTTCATCTGCCAACTCCTATTGTTCTTGCGATGCTAAGATTGATAAAATTTGTTCGTCAGAAAAATTCACCAAACTTGAATTTTGACTACGTAAAATGGCAATGGACTGTTGCAGAACAACTGACAATTTACCTTGTTCATCAGAAAAAACCCTACTCAAAGCCTCTTGTCTTCCCATATCCAAAATAATTTTCTGGCAAGTGTAGTCTTCCATACTGCATTCAACTTTTGAATAACTTGAAGAGGACACACTCTCTGTCACTTTAGTTAATATTGATTTATCAGAGGCTTGTGCTGACACCACTATGATCAATAAACCAACCACTCTATAAAATAATATTTTCATGACAAACTCCCTCGTAATTTAAAAACCATTTTTTTTCCGCATTAAGCTCCTTGAATTTATACCAGGATTTTTTTAGTGATGTTCAAATTTATAGAAAGATGAACTTATTTTAAGATATGTCTAAGAGTTCGACACCCCTTGGACTCTAAGACTGAATTTACGAGGCTTTGAGCATCATATTAAAGGGTATAAAAATTGCTTATTACATGGATGTGATTAAACCAAACCGCAAAGAACTTAATAAATTCGTGTTAGCTATTGGCCTTTTTGCGGCTTTGCAATGCTTTTCGAAGGCTCAAGCCAACGTTATTGAACAAGCGCAAAGTTCGCCTCTTGTCTACATAGAGGGACCAATCACAATAGAACAACGCAAAATGCTGTCCGCTCAGTTCACCCAAACCTACAAAACACTTCCTCCACAAATGAAAGTGCGGATTGAAAAAAGATTTCCTTCAAAACGCTACAATATCAGGGTGGATTTTTTCGATCCAAAAATTGCCGGCGAAGTGAATGCCAAGGGAAACATTGAACTCAACTTCAGAATTCTTTCAGACCAAAAATTACTCGAACGAACATTGATCCATGAGTTTGCTCACATCTATGATCAACTTCAATTCATACCCGATGATATCGCTAAAGCTCTGATGATCTGTGATGGCTGGGGCTATTCAAGTTATCCGCCGGAGTATTGTGAACTCTATCACGGCATTGAGTCCTCGATTTCGACTCTTCCTGGTTTTTTAGATGCCTCCGGATTGTACCAATCCTTTCAAGGTCACGGAGAAAGAATAAAAGAAACCACTTTTGGTTACAGATCACCAGATGTTTATGAGTCAAAAAATTCCAGGGAAATGTTCGCTGTCAATATGGAATATTATTTAACTGACCCAGAATATCAATGCCGACGCCCATCAATTTATCGATATTTATCTAATTATTTCTCTTATCATCCCTTTGGACAAAAATCTTGCCCTCAGGGCCTGTCGTTCGTTGATCCCCACTTTGGTAATGCAAAAAATGCCATTAAGAACATTGACCTCAGCAAAGTCTATCAAATCCATTATCTCTTAGCCGGTGCTGGAAGCGGAACCTCTGCCTCCTTCGGACACTCGATGGTGCGAGTTGTGATTTGTTCGCCGCAAAGGGAAAAAGTTGGGCCTGAGTGCCTAAAAGACATTGAACACCATTTGGTGCTCTCATTTCGCGGTTTTGTAGATCAACCACAGAACAGTGCCTTATCAGGGCTTCTAGGTAAGTATCCGAGCCGCCTTTTCTTTTTGCCGCTCCCTCAAGTCATCAATGAGTACAACATCGTCCAACTCAGAGATCTCTATAGCTATCCTTTAAAACTTTCCCAGCAGGAAATCAAAAATTTCCTAGAACGAGCTGTAGAAACTCACTGGTCTTATAAAAATCAATACTATTTCCTAACCAACAACTGTGCCCTTGAAACAATGAATTTGCTCAAAGCCGGAATTAGTCGAAAACAAATTCAAAACTCCAGACCCCAAACTCCCCAAGGACTTCTTGAAGAACTTATTAAAAAAGATCTTATTGATTCAAATTTAGATTTAAGAAACTTACCTTTAGCAAAGGAAAATGGCTTCTTTTTCCAGTCCAATAGCATTCACCTCAAAGAAGCTCTTGATATTATCAACAAGGAAGCACAAAGCAATTTTGATATTTCTGAATGGTTTAACCTAAAGGCCTCAGATCGTAGGGAAATTTACAAAGGAAAGAGTTCAGCCCCCCTGGCCCTCACTCAAAAATGGCCCGCAAGCTTTCTCTTTCTGGAAAGATATATTGAAAAGTGGTTCGATGACCAAATTTACCAGAATCTTATTGAAAACACTCTCAATGAAGAAGACCTTAAAATTCAAAAAGACCTCCTGAAAAATATTTCTAGAACCTTTAATATAGATGGTCAACTCACCAGCCCCTCGAATCTCACACAGTCCGGGTATGGAATCCCTTCTCCTGTGGAGTTAGCTAAAGTACAAATATTTTTGAGCTCCATTGAAAAGGAAAGAGATAAAAACCAATCGGAAATAGACTCTATGATGAATTTATTAAGGCAAAAATTCGGCCAAAACGAGGTCAACTCAATTCATGATAACCTGCGGCTTTTCTACCAAGGACTATCGAGTGTACCATCGAAAAAAAATCACCTAGGTTATTAAAAATATGAAAAATACTATTCAAGATGTCGTTATTCTAACAACTGGCGGGACTATAGAAAAAACCTATGATGAGTTTGATGGTTCCCTACAAAATAGAGGTGCCAGCATTCGCAATCGCATCTTATCCAAGATGAGACTGCCCTACACAAATATTATTGTTTTGCCAATTATGAGCAAAGATTCCTTATATATGACTGATTCAGATCGAGTTCTCATTGCAGATTCTATCAAAGTCCAACTTTCTAAATCGAGCCCCATCGTGGTCTTGCATGGCACAGACACCATGAGTCTGACAGCTGATTACTGCTACAGTGTGCTTGGAAATCCGGGGGTTCCAGTCGTGTTCACTGGCGCCATGATACCCATGGGCTTTGAGGATAGCGATTCAGCTCAAAACGTGACCGAAGCCTTGCTGGCCGCAAAACTATTGAAGCCTGGGTTTTATATTTCATTCCATAATCAGATCTTTGAGGTCCCTAAGGTCAGGAAAAACAAAGAAAAAGGCACTTTTGAGTCCTTCTGATTTTTTTTGCTTCGCCTGCATGATTATTCGATATTCTTTTCGCCCTCTTCAAACATAACAGCTAAATTATTTGTGATCGCTGGATTGACGATATTCCTTCTTTGAATATCCTTAATCGCTTCGATAGGTTTCATTACCTTTTTGTTGGCCTCGTAGCGAGTCAGGTAGTCAAATTCATCGGCAACGCGGAGCAATTGAGCCTCCATTAAAATCTTATCCCTGTTCAGCTTTTTGGGATATCCGGTTCCATCCCAATTTTCATGATGCTGTAAGATGATTTTCTCTACGTTCCCAGGAAGCATCATCTTTTTCTCTTTTAAATATTTAATAGAAAGCTCTGGATGTAAATGGAATAACTCCCACTCATAGGAGGTCCAAAGTTCTTCTTTGGTCCTGAAAAGCTCCACGGGCAGTGAAGCAATTCCAATATCGTGAAAAACCCCAGCTGCTGACAACTCAGCGGGTTTTCCAATATTCAAAGCCAATGAAAATAACGCAGCTAAAGTTGATACCCGAGTCGCATGAGCATAGGGATCTTTATCAGAACCAACATTTGCAAGCACCGTCTGATACCACTCACCCGGATCTTTTTTAAGTATAAATTCATTAACTACAGCGTTCAGATCTTCCATTTTTTTTCTGCCCGCCTCAAATGGATTACCCTTATCTTTTTCAAAGACATTCATAACAAGGCCACGAACAGAGGTTTCAAGTTTGGCCTGTCTCTCCGAGGCACTTAAGCCCTTTCCTGAATCTATATCAAACAGCCGCGAACTCATATATTTATAAAATGCTTTCATGCGCTCTTTAGGCACAAAAACCATTGGCACACTCTGGGATTTTAGTCTTTTCAGTCGCTCAACATCTACGGGCACTCCAGCAAAAAAATATTTAACATATTTTTTATTCACCGGCATAAATATGTGAATATCAAAATCGAAAACATCACCTGCTTTTAAATCAAAGATCTTCACACTATGAAAACTCGCCTCTTGAGCTAGCTCGGTCAAACAATTCTCAAGCTTGTTCATATCTAAGGGCAGAACAAAAACCTCTCCAAAGCCATTTTTAATGACATCTTGATAGTTGAATTTTGTATTACCAGTTGTAATTAAAAAAGCCGGAATGGCTTCATATCCATAACGCAGCAATTGTCCTAATTCTTGGATTGAGACATTTTTAAGTTCAGTACCACAAAATATCAGCGCATAGGGGTCAACTTGACCACTCTCTAACTTATCCTTGATGACTGAGAAATTGTCAGTTTCATATTTGTCATACTCAGGTTTAGCCAGATGATTCTGCATATGACTGATCATATCTGTTCCAACACCAATATAGAGAACCTTAAAAGACATTATCTCTCCCTAAAAAATAAAATATTTCTAGCTCGATGTTACTACTTCAAGAAAAAATTTTCCAACGGATACTTCAAAGGGTACTACAATAGAAACCTCTTGGCGAGGGGTCACTATTTCAGAAGGCTTCCCAACAAAGATTGATGGAAATGCCTCACCAACATCAATATCTCCTTCAAACAACTTCGAGCGAATATTCTTGAAGATCTCTGCAGTGAAATTATTCATATAATTAACCACTTCATCAGAAATGATGGAGACTGCATCGCCGTATATATGCCTGTGCAATCCAATTGTAAAATCCTCTGGCATCAAGAGCCTCACCAAACCATTCACTGAAGGACCAGACAACAATATGATAGCAATAATACCAGCACCCTCAAAGGCCATGCTCTTTTTCAAGAATGGAGTTCCACGAGTGACATCCATTTGCATACTTTTTTTAACTTCAGCTCCAACAATTTCAATCAATGCATTGATTACTGTTACATCAATTTTCTTAGCTACCTTAATTTCAATTCCCAGATTTTTAAATGCTGTGGCTGGTGTATCACAAATGTTAAAAAGTAAATCTACACCATCTTTTGAAAACTGTGCTTTGATCTCCTTTTTGACATTGATCGAAAATACTGGCCTTTTTGATATTTGAGCGTCTTGCTTGAATTTTTTAAATAGGGCGTAGCCTTGTTTGTCAAATTCAACCACGGTGCCAAAATCAAAAATATATCCGCTCACTGGATTTTCAAGCCATTTTACGGAGAAGAGGGCAAAATGTTTAAACGAGAGGGCTTCAACTGAACTTGGGCAAGCAACAACCATACATCCCAGTTCGACTCGACTTACAAACAAAGACATATCAACACATCACCTTTCAAAGTCGTGTTATTCAATTAACTCTTCAAAACTTTACTTAACACAAAAAGCAATTTATCTGCTTGAATGGGCTTAAGTATCCAAGCACTCACACCACATCTTTTTGCCCGCTCTTTTAATTCCGGATTTGATTCAGTGGTCACTAAAAAGATTGGCTTTCCTTGGCAAATCTTTGCCTCAAATAACTTTTCACACAACGAAACTCCATCAAGCCGTGGCGTATTCACGTCAAGCATCAAGAAGTCAGGATCAACTTGTCCCGAGCTCAACTGTTCCCAGGCATCTTGGCCGTCAATGGCTTCAAAAACTTCATAGCCATTGCTGACTAAAAGATCTTTGATTTTTACTCTTATAATTTTGGAATCATCCATCACCAATACTTTTTGCATTACAGGCTCCCGCAGATCTAAAAAAATTTTTAATCTTTAAAATAAAATAATTAGAATATCTCGACTTCACATTCTTGTGTCAACCCTACATCAAATTCTATGGTTTCTAAAAGATCATTTCCTTTCATGAAGGGATACAATATGTAAAACTTGGTAGACACCCCATAATTCGCATCATTTAAAACGCATATTGGTAAATAAAAAGACGAACGCATATTATATTCAGTCGTTGAATTCAAAATAGTCGGCAGTCCAATCCTAGCATCTATATTTATCTTCTTCAGATTGTAATTTATTACCCCAAGGGTTTGATTTGTTACTTCTGCCAAACAATCCATGATGTCTTCATCGCTGATAGTTGATAGAATTTCGCTCTTTTTTCTTAAAAGATTAATATCAGCCCTCAAGGTCATCGCACCAACGAAATTTTTTGCCACAGTTTCACAGTGCAGCTGAATGTTGAAGGCAATATTTGAAGTGCTCGCTTTTGACTCCTGGAAGTCAATTTCTATGTCCGGTATTAAATTAGGTATGATTGAACTCACTGCAAAGCTACAAAGGTCTTTTAGCTTTTTCGGCAAAAGATCAGAAAAGAAAACGGGCAAAACTTCCTTCAATGGCGAATTCAAGGATTTTAAGGTTTGTATATCAACCAACGGTAAATCTGAAAATACATTAAATCCAAGAGCCATCTTTTTGGCTGACTCTAATGCGGTTAAAATTTCATCCACGTCACTGCTTTTAATAAAGCATCCCAGAAAATGAACATCTTGTTCAAGAGCTGATTTATTAATGGTCTGACTTTTAATTCCAACGGACTTTAAAGACTCCGCATCCAAATAGTTTCTAACTTCTTTTATTTCAGATTCATCAAATCCAGAAACTAATATATAGCTTTTATATTTTAAGGCCTTTTCAACCATCACACAAACCCTTCCAGGGAAAAGAGTTATTTCAATAAATGAAATAACTTTTAATCAAACCAGAGAAAATCTTAAGGAAATTTTTTTGCTCTTTACATAGTTATTTTGTGTCAATTTGGCGACACCATCAACGGCTCTTAGTCTAGAAAAGAGATAATTCTTTTTAAACAATTTTCAAGATTCGAGATTTGAGTTTTTACTCAATTTTTAGACAGGCAGTCTATGCAAAAAAAGTGAAATCCTTCAAAGAAAGTAAAGGACTAGAAGAATATTATTAAATTGGTTCTTTTAGCTTAAAAAGATTTTAACGTGAAAGACTAGAACCGGCTATTCTTTTTTAAGGACCATTGTCCAGAAGAAAAATTATTAAAATCCAACTAGACCTCTAGTCTAGTTGGATTTTATTTCACTATCTCAATTTTGCTCGCAAAAGATCTTGAACATGAAGTATTCCAACAGGTCTTCGAGGCTGAACAGACTCTTTATCCAACACAAAAAGCATATTGATTTGAAACTGTTCCATAACGAACAATGCTTTTTCAGCGAGTTCATTGCTATCAATCGTTCTTGGGTTCTCCGTCATCAGGTCCTTAGCTTCACCAGTCAACGGATCCATACTTTTTTCTAGTCGACGACGAATCTGCCCATCCGTTATCACACCGATGAGATCTCCACTTTCAGAGACAACACCTGCGGCACCACGAACATCTTTATGAGTCATGATAGAAAACACTTCCCTGAGCGAGGCTTCAAGCCCAATTGTAGGTAGTGCGTCCCCTGCATGCATGACATCTTTTACACGTGTCAAAAGACGATAACCTAAACTTCCTCCTGGATGAAACTCTGCAAAGTCAGTTTCTCCAAACCCTTTTTCTGCCATCACAGCCATAGCAATCGCATCGCCCATAGCCAATGTTGCCGTACTGCTAGCCGTTGGAGCAAGACCCAGAGGGCAAGCCTCTTCTGAAACAGAAACATTCAAGGTGACCGTTGCCGCCTTTGACAACGAGGAGTTTAATTTTCCAGTTAAAGCAATCAAAGGTATTCCCTTGCGCGCAACAAACTTAAGTATTCCAGAAAATTCTGGGGATTCACCTCCGTAAGAAAGGGCTAACACCACGTCATCAGAGCCGATAATACCCAAATCACCATGAGAACTTTCTGCTGGATGCAGAAAAAATGCAGGTGTTCCAGTTGACGAAAAAGTGCTCGCCAGCTTTCGAGCTATCTGGCCAGACTTACCCATTCCTGTGAGGATCAATTTGCCCTTAGATTCTTGAATAATTTGAACCGCCTGCTCAAACTCGGAGCCAAGGCGATCTTTGAGAGCTAAAACAGCTTGAGCTTCCACTTCGAGCACTCGAAGTCCTTGTTGAATAACTTTAGACATAAACATGACACCTATTTATTTTGTAAACTAGCCTTAACAAAATGGACAAAAAGAGGATGCGGGGACAATGGCTTCGACTTAAACTCAGGATGAAACTGAACAGCCACAAACCAAGGGTGGTCTGGCAACTCTATAATTTCGACCAGGTCGCGCTCTTTGCATAAGCCAGAAGCCACCATTCCATTTTTTTCAAACAAAGCCTTGTACTTATTATTAAATTCAAAGCGATGTCGATGACGTTCCATGATGTTGGATGCTTTATAAACGTGATGTGCCTTTGTGCCCAAGGAGATTGCACAAGGAAAGGCTCCCAATCGCATAGTGCCGCCCTTATTTATTACACTTCTTTGCTCAACCATGGAATCGATCACAAAATTACCATTGCGCTTGTTTTCGGCATGAAACTCTCGACTGGTTGCATCTTTAATACCACAAACGTTGCGAGCAAACTCAATGGCAGCAAGCTGCATTCCAAAGCAAATGCCAAAAAATGGAATCTGCTTTTCTCTAGCATATTTTATGGCCGTAATTTTCCCCTCTACTCCCCGCGTTCCGAAACCTCCAGGGACCAGAATTCCATCCACTTGTCCAAGCAAGTGAGTCACCGACTGATCAGTCACTTTTTCAGAATCTACATAAATAATTTCAACGTTGGCATTGTTTGCAACGCCTCCATGAACAAGTGCTTCATTCAAAGACTTATAGGCCTCTTTAAGTTCAACATATTTGCCAACCACTCCGATTTTTACGCCGTGAGCAGGATGACTTAAGGTTTTTACTAATTTTTTCCAACCATTCAAGTTGGGCTTAGTTGCCGAGGACAACCCTAGGCGCTCCACAATCAATTGATCCAGATGCTCTTTATGAAGAGCCATCGGAACTTCATAAATAAATCGACTGTCTTGAGCGGCAATCACGTGATTTGGTTTTACCGAGCAAAAAAGGGCAATTTTACTTTTAAGATTCTCATCCATAAATTTTTCACTGCGACAGACTAGGAAATCAGGCTGTAAACCGATCTCTCGAAGCTCTTTCACGGAATGCTGAGTCGGCTTTGATTTTAATTCCCCGGCAGCAGCAATATAGGGAACATAAGTCACATGCACTAAGACTGAATTTTCCATACCGACATCAATTCGCATTTGTCGAATGGCCTCGAGGAAAGGTTGTGATTCGATATCACCAACTGTTCCGCCGATCTCAACCAGAATCACTTCACTGCCCTGAGCGGCTTCATAGATCCTAGCCTTAATTTCTTCCGTGATATGGGGAATGACTTGAACAGTTCCACCTAGATAATCACCACGTCGCTCCCGAGATAAAACAGTATCGTATATTTGCCCGGTCGACACTGAGTTGCTGCGATTCATAATCGCTGAAGTAAATCGCTCATAGTGACCCAAATCAAGATCTGTCTCCGCACCGTCTTCTGTTACATAAACTTCACCATGCTGAAATGGGGACATTGTGCCGGGATCAACATTAAGGTAAGGGTCAAACTTCATGATCGTCACACGATGTCCTCGAGCCTCAAGCAACGCTCCAAGACTTGCAGCGGTCAGTCCCTTGCCGATTGAAGAGACAACTCCACCGGTCACAAAAATAAATTTTTGCTTCAATACATTTTTCGTCGACTTAGAAGTTGATATCGATGAACGTTTAACAGCTCGTGCTGGCTTATTTTTTGTTTTCATACTGGTTGCCTTTTGCTTTGCCATTATTTTTCCTGCCTTAAAAGTTCTTCGACCTTTTTCAAATCTTCAGGAGTATCCACTCCTACACAGTTCTCTTGGACTCTAACAACCTTTATTTTAGCTCCCAAATAAAGGGCTCTCAGTTGCTCCAAGCTCTCAGCGACTTCAATTGCAGACTGAGGTGATTCACAGAACTGCTTTAAAAATTTTTTTGTATAGGCATACATGCCAATATGTTTTAAACACGCTGTAATTTCAGCATCCTGAGGATTATTAATTCGAGAGTACGGAATAGCAAAGCGGCTAAAATACAGCGCTTCATCTTTGCAATTTAAAACCACTTTCACTGAATTTGGCGAGAGCAGCTCTTCTCGGTTGATTGGATGAGCTAATGTTGCCATGTCGATCGTTGAATCCTCAAGAAAGACCTGGGCCAATTGATCTACCAGTGAACCTGTAACGAGTGGCTCGTCACCTTGAATGTTCACAACAATATCACATTCTATATTTTGTATTGCGGCATGAATTCGATCACTCCCCGAGGGAAGTTCGCTCTCTGTCATAACAACTTTGCAGCCAGTGGCCTCAGCCACTGACTTGATTCGAGGATCGTCTGTGGCAACTATAACTTCAGACAAAAGTTTTGATTTGCAGGCTCCCTCAATAGTCCATTGAATCAGAGGGCGCCCATGCAGTAATGCCAAGGGTTTGCCAGGAAATCGCGTTGAACCGTATCTTGCTGGTATGACACCAACTATTTTCATTCTTTAATCCAATTTTCAAAAATGTATCTTTCAACCTCTTCTGGACCCTCTTTTTTAATAGCAGAGGAAGCAAAAACGGCATTTAGACCTGTTGCCTTTTTCATTTTTTGAACAGCTTGAAGCATTTGACTGTGAGATATTTTATCAGATTTCGCTAAGACAACAGCGATTGGAAATCCCTGCTTCTCTGAAAATCTTCTCATAATTTCTTCATCATCAGTCCATGAACGACGTATATCCATAACCAGAATTAAGCCTCTTAAATTTTCTCTAGTCGTCAGATACGTTTCAATCATGTGCTTCCATTCCTTGAGTTCGCTTCCACTTCGAGCAGCAAACCCATAGCCTGGCATATCAGTTAAAACATAGGAATCTTCCATATTAAAAAAATTAAGGAGTCGAGTTTTTCCCGGAGTCGAGCTCACTTTAGCTATCTTTGATTTTGCAAGACCATTGATGAATGAGCTTTTACCCGCATTCGATCGTCCAGCGATGGCAATTTCAACCATGTTATGAGTAGGGTAATCTTTAGCAAGAACGGCACTTTTGATAAATTGAATAGTCTTTGGCATAATTTAGTCTATCAAAGTCTCTGCCAATTCTCAATTCTCAGACGAAGTTACCTGCAATGATAATAGGGCGAGTCGAAATGCCGCACAACCCCGATTCCTTCATTGTGAGCCTGGCAAGATTCTTGTAAGGGGCTCAAACAGGATAATGAACATTAATTAAGCAGGAGACATTTATATGAGACAGGCCTTTCTAAAACTTTATGGCGAAAACACCAAATCACATCCGATTGGTGATATCGCAACCCTTGGCAGCGATTCAAGCTGCCAAATCCAGTTGGCAGGAGAAGATATTGCAGATCGCCACTGCCGGATCGAAAAAAGGGATTCAGGATATTTTATCCGAGACCTCAGAACAACTGAGGGAACCTTTCTCAATGATGCAAAAATTGTTGAGGCCATTCTTCAAGACGGAGACTTTATTCGTCTAGGCTCCCTGGAACTGCTTTTTAATGATCAAACCAAGGAAGAAAGTGCCTTTCCACTCAGCAGCAAAAATGAGGTTTGGAATGAAGAACTTCAAGCCCTTCGTCATGTCGCTAAAACCGAATATCCAGTTTTAGTTCTTGGCCCATCAGGAACTGGAAAAGACGTCATTGCCAGAGCTCTCCATGAAAAAAGCGAGCGCCGTCGCGGTCCTTTTGTCAGCGTCAATTGCAGTGCCCTTACTGAAACACTTATTGAAAGTGAGCTTTTTGGTCATATCAAGGGCAGCTTTACTGGTGCAATCTCTGATCGCAAGGGAGCCTTTGAAGCCGCCCGCAATGGCACTTTATTTTTGGATGAAATTGGCGACCTTTCTTATAGCCTTCAGGCAAAACTCCTGCGAGCACTTGAAAACAACGAAATCCGCCCCGTTGGTTCAGACAGTAATATTTTAACAGACGTCCGTATTGTTGCGGCCACTCATCAAAATCTCCGTGAAAAAATTCAAGAGGGAGCTTTTCGCGCGGATTTGTATTTCCGACTCAATGTCGTCACAGTGACTCCGCCCGCTTTAACTTTGAGAATGGAAGATTTTGAAGAATTATTATATTTATTTGCAAAAAAAATGAAAGTTCGCTTTTCATTTCCTGCTATTGCCAGACTAAAAAAACATCCGTGGCCAGGGAATATTCGCGAATTAAAAAATCTCGTTACGCGTGCGGCAGCTCTCTATCCAAAGACACAAATAGATGAAACGCATATCGAAAAGCTTTTGGACAAGACTTTAATAAACGCGAGCGAGAAAACTCCAGCCAATGACATTCCGGTCATTAAAGAGATTGAGAAACAAATGATCATCAAAAGGCTTTCGACAAACAAAGGCAATCAGCGGCGTACAGCACAAGATTTAGGAATGCCCAAAAGCACCCTTCATGACCGCCTAAAATACTACAATATCAATATCGAAAATTTTAAGGTTTGAGGATCGCCGTCTTGATAAAGACATGCCTCACTTTACCCTTAGTAAGGAGTTTATTGATCTCCTTGCTAAGACTTTCGCAAAGCATTTTTTTTCCAGTCCCTGAAGCCAACTGGTCATAAGTCAATTCTTCGATAGTTCTTAAAAAAAGATCGCCAACTTCGGTCTCCCGATCCTTAATCTCAATAACAACTTCAGCTGCAGTTCCCTCTACATAAAACTCAAGAGCAGCCATTGGATTGGGTCCTGAATTTGTAGACGGACGGATATTGACCCAAATTTTCTTCAACTTGAGAATATGCTGAACCATTCTATTCGAGTCATAAAAGGCTTCAACTTGATCTCCGGGCATTTGAACTTTTTTCTCCTCAGCCCATTCATCCAACGAAAGTAAAAAAAGCTCTTTTTGTACATGAATAAGCTTATGATTAATCAGCTTGAAAATTAAATTTCCAGACAGTCCGACGATAATCCAAAAAACAATCAGGCCTATCTTTTTTTTCTGACTGAAACTGCTAAAATTATCAATTTGATCGTTTATAAATTCTCTGGATTTTGAGATCGAACGACGAATCCATCCTAAACAAAGAGGTTTAAAATGGGTGAAAAAATATTTGGTTTGAATCTTAAGATTTCCAATTTTATATCGCACCAAGAATTTGGTAAACTTGATTTTATAGGCAGCTTTTGGAAGAAAAGGCAGAAATCGTGCAATCATTTTTTTCAGCCAGGATTTTTGCTTCCACTTATTGAATTCGTCTTCCAGCGTGTAGCCAAAATCTGTTTCGATTTTGTTTTTATCTGAACTGCCTCCAGGCCCGATATTTCTTAGTGATTTAATAAAATCAGGATCTTCTGCATTTAAGAGTGCATCTACTTTATCTAAGGAGAGGCCTTCTTCATTTGGTTTTTTATTAATTTTCATTGAAGATGAGTCTCCCAAGATATGATTAATCTGACTTGTTCCCTGATAATAACGATTATCCCAAACTTTGGTCGTGGTTTTATTTTCAACAAATAAGATCCCCCAAGACGATTGTAAGAAAATATTAGTTTAATCAGCAAGATTATTTTCTTTGAACAGTGTACAGGCTAGAATCTATTATAGAACTATAGAACTCGTGAAAGTATTAAAATTATAAAAAATTGAGATATTTCTGAATCAGGAGCTCAAATTGAAGTCTATTGAAATACAAACTCTGATTATTGGCTTTACCTCGGCTCTTTGCCTCATCTCTTGCACAAATTTACAGAGATCCTCTGACAGTGGTTTTGGCTCTGGAAGCAGTCGATATATAGATCAAGGGCAAAGAGAAAACCAGCATGACAGAAGTTTCCGGCAAACGGCCTATGAACTTGGCAAAGATCCGAATTCTCTAAGTCAAAATGACCTTGCCGACATTCATTCACATCAAAAAGCCCGTGATCTTGAAAAGTCATTGAATTCAAAAAAAGAAAAAGAACAATACTCCAAAGTATTGCCTTGGCTGAAAAATGATGATGAAAAGATCTCATTTTTATCGATTCCTTCCTTAGAGGGAAGGCAGCAGTGGATTAACAGCCACCGAATATGGGACCGATCTCAGGTCCCACAAGCTGAAATGAAAGCCCTGATCGAAACCCAAGATATAGCTATGGGAATGCCTCAAGAATATGTAAAACGATCTTGGGGCGACCCCTTGAGCGTTGAACTTTCAGGAAACCCACTTTACAAAAACGAGCGCTGGAAATACCAACGCTTGTCCTCTTCTCCAAGCGGTTACCGCAAAGAGACTCGCTATGTTTATTTTGAGGGTGGCCGAGTCGTGGGATGGGAAACTGAATAATCAGTGCGCTTCATCCCAATTGTTTCCAATGGCGTAATTCACTTTCAAAGGAACTTTTAGCTTTGCCACATTTTCCATGATTTTGATCAGCTCACCAGAATGTTTTAGTAGAATTTCTTCAGTGTCTTCAAAAATCAATTCATCGTGAACTTGCAGAATCATTTTCAGCGGAATTTTCTGATAAACCTCGATCATTGCTTTTTTTACAAGATCACTTGCTGTCCCCTGAATGGGGGCATTGATCGCAGCCCGTTCTCCAAATTTTTTGAGTGCCATGTTTTTCGATTTCAATTCATCAATGTAGCGACGGCGTCCGAAGAGGGTCTCAACATAGCCCTGCTCATGAGCCTTTTTTGTTGTTTCCTCAATGTAGCCTCGGACATTTTTAAATCTATCGAAATATCTATCAATGATATTTTTAGCTTCTCCCCGCGAAATCCCAAGATTCTCAGCCAATCCAAAGGCCCCTTGGCCATAAGCGATTCCGAAATTCACTGCCTTAGCGGCTCTCCGCTGTTCAGAAGTCACTTGTTTTAATGGAATTCCAAAGACTTCAGCTGCGGTCGCGGCATGAATATCCAAATCATCGGCAAAGGCTTTGATCAGGTTTGGATCCTCTGAAAAGTGCGCTAAAATCCTCAATTCGATTTGAGAGTAATCAGCAGACAAAAGCTTTTTTCGAAAACCGGCAACAAACGCCTTTCGAACTCTCTGCCCACGCTCCGTCCGAACTGGAATATTCTGCAGGTTCGGATTTGTGCTTGATAGACGCCCCGTCGTCGTCAAAGCTTGGTTGAAACTGGTGTGGATCCTGTCGTCTTTTGGGCTGACCATTGTTGGTAATGCATCAACATAAGTTGATTTCAGCTTAGAAAGTTCACGCCAAGTCAGTGCTAATTTAGCAATGGGATGATCCAGCTCACTCAAAACATCGGTATCCGTTGAATAACCTGTTTTTGTTTTCTTACCCACTGGAAGCTTGAGCTTTTCAAATAGAATGACACCCAATTGTTTTGGACTGCCGATATTGAAGGACTCTCCTGCCAATTCGTGAATTGATTTTTCAATTTGGGCAATTTCTTTTGCCAGTTCTAAGCTCTCAACCTTGAGGAGATCGACATCAACTCGGATGCCTGCATTTTCCATTGCTAGTAAAACTCTCGCAAGGGGCAGCTCTATTTCTGTAAATACACCTTCAACATGAATTTCTTTAATTTTTATTTCAAGTCTTTGTTGCAGCTGAAGATGGGCACAGTAAAGCTGCGAAAGAGTCGGCATCTCTGTAAGACCATGTCCAATAATTTTGCTATACGTTTTAAAAAAATCAGATGTATCGCCTGCCTTCAAAACATAGGTTGCCAACATAGAATCCCATAAACCCATCGGATTCTGGGCACCTATTTTATGCCACATCTGCTTCAGATCAAAACCCTGCCATTGAATCTTAAAGGTATCTGTTAACAACCCAAGGTTTTCAAAGTCGGTCACCGCAATAATCTCTTTTACTGTGGCAATGAAAAATCCACGCTCATCATGGAATCCCCACAAGGATTGATTCTCAGCAAGGAACTCCGCAAGTTCCCTGGTGGACATGGATTTTTCAATATAAGTTTGAATTAAATCTTCAGATAGGAGGTCATCACTTTTATCTGTTAATGGGTCATCCGCAATTTTCAAAGCTGCGGTTTTTGATGGCTCTGAGATCGCGGGTAAAATTGCACCTGATGAGGCAATAATTTTATCAGTTCCAATTGAATTAGATGCAGGATTTAAATTGGCGTCGCCACCAAAAAGATTTTTTTCAAATGTTTTGAAATTGAGCTCTCTTAAGAGTGCGAGCAGATCGTCTTTTTTCCATTCTTGAAGTCGATAAGCTTCCATATTTGTATCAAGTGGGACATCAAGGGATATTGTGACAAGTTTTTTGGATAAAAATGCCATTTCCTTTGATGTAACTAGTTTTTCCTTAATACTTTTGCTTTCAATTTTGTCGATATTTTCATAAATTTCTTCAATATGCTTAAATTGCTCCAACAATTTAATAGCCCCTTTTTCGCCAATACCCCTGACTCCAGGAATATTATCCGAGGTGTCGCCGACGATGGCTAAAAAATCAATAAATTGATCGGGTCTTACACCCCACTTTTTAAAAACTTCTTCTGAATTATAACGATGGTCCTTCATGGTGTCGTAAAGGATGACATGAGGCTCAATGAGCTGTGCAAAATCTTTATCACCGCTGACTATGATGACTTCCATATCGTTTTTTCGGCCCAATTTAGTCATTGTGCCTATAATGTCATCGGCCTCAAAACTTGGGACCTCTAGGGATGGAATTCCAAAAACGGGTGCTATATTTTTAATATGTGGCATCTGTTTGACCAGGTCTTCAGGCATCTCTGTGCGATGAGCTTTATACTCAGCATACATTTCTTTTCGAAAAGAGGGTTCTTTGCGGTCATAGCAAAAGACTAAATATTCGGGTTTTTCATCCTTGAGCAATTTGATGATCATACTGAGAAAACCATAAATTGCGTTAACAGGAAGTCCCGCAGGTGATGTTAATGGACGAACAGCATAAAAAGCGCGAAAGAACATCGAGCTGACGTCAATCAGATACAATTTTTTCATAAACTTGACCTTTGTAAAATTAGATATTTTTTACAACGGCAAATCTTTGATGTCGATTGTTCTCTTTAGAAATTTGAACTTTAGATTATTCGAAATCTTCTTTGACTCGAGCAAATTCGATTTGCTCTAACGCATTTTCATCCAGCACAACTTCTGAGGCCGGCGAATACTTCACCACTTCATTGCACTCTTCACATTGCCTAAACATAATTTCCAGCTCGCCTTTAAAGTAGAGATCCACCGAGGCTGAGCCATCTTCCCAAGAATCCACATTATCAATAGAACATTTCAAGCGGCGAGCTAAATCTGACTTACTCCACCCAAGTCGCAATCGAAGTGATCTTAGATTTTCTTTATTCCAATCAAGCATATTATTCTCATTCATAAACTCAAATCCTTACATTACAAGGATCGACATCCTGCAAACTGGATGTTCCCTTATTAAACTAGAGTATCTGACCTATTTTAATGAGAGCAAAAGAATATGCACGAAATAATGCAGAACCCAGACCTATTGATCTGAAAAAACAAAAACTAAATCATCTTCACCAGCTAAATCCAATTTATCGTGAGCATGGTGTTCTATAAAAACTGGATCTTTGGCCTGTTTTAATTGGGCCTGAAGGGAAGTGTTGGCTTCTTTAGCCTGTGAAATCTCTAAGTTTATATGATCAAAATCACGGTGCAAACTCCAAAGACGCCAAATATTACCATTTAAAAAAATAGAAACAGTAAAGATGAAGCCGCAAAATATTGCCACTTTATAGGGGTGATTTAAAAATCGGCGAAGCCATTTACCAAACTTTGAATAAGACATAATTTAGCTTATTGAGCCATAGACTTCATGACTAGTCCAGAAGTGAATCTTAACTGGAAATAAAGTGTCGTGTCTCTGGTAGAACAAGAGCACGACACTTCTTTAAAAAAATACTATCTAAATGCAGCTTTATCCCAGTACATACCCATGCCACCCAAATCTTCTTCAATGCGAAGAAGTTGGTTGTACTTTGCGGTACGCTCACCACGACATAAACTGCCTGTTTTAATTTGGTGACAGTTCAATGCCACTGCCAAATCCGCAATTGTCACATCTTCAGTTTCGCCAGAGCGATGAGACATGACAGTTTTATATTTATGCCTTTGAGCAAGATTTACGGCCTCAAAAGTTTCTGTCAAAGTTCCGATTTGATTCACTTTCACTAAGAGTGCATTGGCGGCTTTTTTCTCAAGACCTTGGCGTATACGTTTTGGGTTCGTCACGAAAAGATCATCTCCTACAAGCTGCATTGTGGATCCCAATTCAGCTGTAGACTTAACCCATGATTCCCAGTCATCCTCAGAAAAACCATCTTCAATAGAGATCAATGGATATTTCTCGCCCCATGATTTATAAATTCCAAGAAGCTCATTTGGAGAAATCTTGCTGCCTTCCCAAGCATAAGTTCCATCTTTAAACAATTCTGTGGCAGCAACATCTAAACCAAGAAATACGTTTTGGCCAGGCTCATAACCAGCATCAACAATCGCATGCATGACTAAATCAAGTGCTTCTTGATTGGAACCTAATTTTGGAGCGAAGCCACCCTCATCACCTACGGCTGTAGAGAAGCCTTTTTTGCCTAAAATTTTCTTAAGTGTATGAAAAATCTCGGCGCCTGCTCTGAGCGACTCAGCATAAGAGTTATTCACAGTTGGGATAATCATGAACTCTTGAACATCCAATCCATTGTTGGCATGAGCTCCACCATTCAACACGTTCATTAATGGAACTGGCAAACGGCAAGCTTGTGATCCACCAACATAGCGATAGAGCGGCAAGTTTGAGTCCGCAGCTGCAGCTTTAGCAACAGCCAATGAAACGCCCAAAATAGCATTTGCACCTAGATTTGATTTATTTTCTGTTCCATCAATTTCCCGAAGTATTTTATCAACATAAACTTGTTCTGTAACTTCAAGACCCAACATTTCTGGAGCAATTTTTTCTCTTACGTTATCGACAGCCTTGTAAACACCCTTTCCCAAGTAGCGTTTATTATCCCCATCGCGAAGCTCGCAAGCCTCATGAGCACCCGTTGACGCCCCAGACGGAACAGCAGCACGGCCAACATTACCTTCAGCTGTTGTGATTTCGACTTCAACCGTTGGATTTCCACGGCTGTCTAGAATTTCACGAGAAACGACACTGATAATTTCAGACATGATGATTTCCTTCCTATTCGGATTTTTTTTGATTTATTTTTTTAACAAGCTCCATGCTTTCGAATACGGTCTGTGGATATTGGCTTTTCACAAATTCCCAATCCACACGCCTCATGGCTTCCTTCACTGTTGCACTCATCTTTCCTTGAGAGGCAAGCATCGTCACCAATTGCTGGGCGCGTACCATATAGTCATGCATGCGTGCCAAGTTTTGATTCAGGACATAGCTCGGTGAATCACTATCAAAACTTACAGCTGACAAATTTTTATCTTTAGAAAGTAAGGATAAATCAAAACTTGAGCTCGAATCCGATTCCTTGCCATTGGTGGCGCGCAGTTTCTCTTTTTCATAGCTCATTAGTTTTTCTTCAAGATCGCCAACATATTTTTGAAGATCTTCACGCTCACGTTGGGTTTTTTGCAAATTATCAATTAAACTTTGGAACAGCTCTGGACTGACTTGGTGGCCAACGCTTTCGCTAAATATTGAATTTTGATGGACGGACCAATTGAGTTTTAAAGTAATACCGGTCCATTCACAGCTTGCCAGTGGCTGTCCAACATAAACTGGCAAGGACTCAAACGCCGCTTTTAAATAAGTTGTAACCAACGGATATTGTTCTGCTGGCAGGGGCAGATCAAATGAAATGCTAAATTCATCTCGGCGCAGGTTTTCTATGGGTGGCTTAGGAGAAATAAAATAGGATAGAAATTGCTCAGGCTGATTGAAAATTTCTTGAGGTCTGGGCATCATCCGCAAAACACTATCTAAAACACCCCAGGCCCGAAGTTCAGGACCACCGTGCCCTGCTCGTTGCAGGACATCCCCGTCACGCTTTAGTGGCAGGCGAAGCGCTAACTCTAAAAACTGCTCCATATTAGGAGCAGAAATCCAATAAGATGAATCACGCAAGAGCTCAACAGCCAGTGGCGTTTGCTCATAGAGAGGAGTCAGGTCTTCACCCTGCTCTTCAAGAACCGTTAAAACTGCGTTGGAAATCTTACAACTAAAATGCACAATTTGTCTTAGCCTACTTCCCACCAAAAAGGTACGCCGTACCTTTTTGCCACGCGGCGCATTAGAAGTGGGTACAAAATCATGCTCTCCCCCTGTGGGTATTGCTTTCTTATCTCGGTTTTCATTGGTGAATTAATTTTGCCATAAACTGAATCCAATTAACTTTTGCAGACAAATGAACCATTAAATCTAGGCAACTTGCTTTTTTTGAAATTTAGATTTTGGGAAAGGCAGCTTATTATCGATAATTTCATCCATAAAGGTTGGAATATTTCCCGTGGGCTCAATTTGCCCTTCCAGACGCCCGTCAGCTTTACGAATGAGACGGCTCAATTCAAAAATAGGCACGACATTATAATTTCCATCCGGCAGAAAGCCGCGAACTTCACTGATTGCACCAATGCGGCGTGAACCATCACCATATCTTGAGATTTGCACGATCACGTCGATAGCAGAAGCCACCTGCAACCTTAAGGCTTTTTCACTAATACGACTCTCCCCACCCTGCGCTAAAGCCTCCAAACGAACTATGGCATCTTCAGGTGAATTGGCATGCACGGTTCCCATACAACCTTTATGTCCGGTATTCATCGCATTTAAAAGTTCAATCGCTTCGCTTGAACGCACTTCCCCGACAATGATGCGATCAGGCCGAAGGCGAAGAGCACTTTTAACAAGATCCTTAATAGTCACTTCACCTTTTCCCAAAGCATCAGCCATGCGAGTTTCAAACATCACCAAATGCTCATAATCAACCTGAAGTTCTGATGAGTCTTCAATGATAAGTACGCGCTGGCCCTTAGGAATTCTTGAACACAACAAAGAAAGCAAAGTCGTTTTCCCTGATCCTGTGCCACCACTAACAATTAAATTTTTGCCCAAAAACATACAGACATCTAGAAATCGTGCTCCGTCTTCAGAGATGGTGCCCATTTTAATGTAATCAGTGAATCCTATTTTTGTGTTCGTAAATTTGCGAATGCTTAAGCTTGTTCCTTTGCGTGAACAAGGCGGAATAACAGCCGCAATTCGCGAACCGTCAGGAAGTCGAGCATCCAGCCTTGGATTTTCGTTATCAATTCTTCGTCCCACACTTTGTGCAATTGAATTGACTGCCGCGCGCAGATCATCTTCAGAGGGAAAACGTTCTGAAACCCGCTCGAGTTTTCCTTTTTTTTCAACAAATATTTCAAATGGACCATTCACAAGGATTTCCGAAACATCCGGATCATCAAGATATTTTACAATCGGTCCTAAGTTTTGCTGAATGGTCTGCTTAAAAACATTTGAGCTGTCTGACATATCAAAAAACCTCTATTTTGAAGCTGGCTTCCTCGATGATGGAAGTTTTCCACCAACTTCTCCACCTGATTCAGAGTACACAACAAGCTTCCCCTGCATAGCCGTCTCCGGACATTGGAAAGAAAAAATACCATCAACTTTTGGAGAAACAGTAAAAGCTTTTTGCTCACCATAAAACGTATTATGATGTTCAGAAAATGCATCCATAACAAAGCTAACATTTTTTTCTTTGCCATTGATATTCACAATATGCATCCGATAGTTGTTGCCTTTTTTAAGATTTATCACCTCTGGAATAAAACCCTTGTCCGTATTCATAATCACTATGTCCTGAGCAGGATCAATCGCCTCAAATGCGCTCCCATCAAATACTTTACTGACAATTGAAGTCGACTGATCCTCAAAAGCTCCAGCTGGAATTCTATTTTCGTTTTCGACTTTACTAAAATCAACTTGTCGTCGTGAAAAATCAACTTCCAAAGCATTGGCTACTGAAAGTCCCGAGCTCATTAAAAAAATTAAAGCAGTTCTACCCAAAGGTTGTTTCAAAATTGAACTAATGCAGATTCTTACGATCTTGAAATTCACAAAATTCACGGGCGACCTCCATTGCAATATAATTCACTGATCGTTCATCCATCCTATGAAGCTTCTGAATAAGAAGTTCTCTGTTTCCTCTACAGCCATTAATAGCCTGAAATGCGTCGCTTAATATTTGCGGATTAGCCATCATTTCTTTCGTCACTTCAGCCCAATCCAGTTTCAATACTGGATCGATGGCTCCAATTGTAAAAAGCGCATCAAACATGATCTGTAAATCACCTTGAAGAAACATTGAATCCTCCTAATATCTGAGCGAGCATTCTGCTCATTCAATGACAGATACATCGGAAGTATTTGAATAGAACTTGAGTCAATTTGAGGCAATTTAAGACAATTAATAATAGAAACCAGATGAATTTTAGCCAAGCATCAAAGGCGAGCCACCAGGCCACAATAACTGGAGGAATTTACTTTTTTTAGGGCAAATTTATGGGGTAAAACAAGCTTAAAGTCTGTATCCAAGAGACCACAGTTTTGAGATATATATTCTCTCTAAAAAAAATATCTAAAACTTATTTCTGGGAATTTAGTAAAGCCTTTAAAAATAACGAAAGGGTTTCAGGCTTTTTCAGGAGGATTCTCAGATTCTAACGAAGAAGAATCCTTATCTTTTTTTAAATCCTCATTTTTTGGTACTTCCTTTTTAACTTCAGAAGTCTTGATTAAAATTTGAGTCGCGATTAAAGAGGGAGACGAAAATGTTTTCATCATTCGAACATTTAATTCATTCCTTGCCTCTTTTGAAATCTCAATTTTTGCATCGCGAATTCTTTCAGCCAATTTCCTTTCAAATCCATCTTCGAAAATCAATGGTTTGATTTCTGCTAATAAATTTTCTAAAAAAACCACATAAGTCCCCTGCACAACTGGCTTGAAGGTCTTCGGGTGTTTGAGCGCTCCGATGGCTTCATCAGTCAATTGACTGATTGTCTTTTCCCACAAGCCTAGGTCATCTAATTTATTTCGCAGAGGAGAAACTACTTTTTCAATCATGCCATCAGGATTAGGGCGAGAGTAAACAGCCTGAAGAGCTTCACGCAGTGGAATCACTTTACCACTTGATGATTTCCTGGATTCCTTCAATTTATCGTTGACCATTTTAGTGATCTGATCGAGATCTTTAATGGTCAATTCTGAATAGTTAAAAAGCAAACCAGCGTTCACTCTTAAAGAAAGTATCATCACTAAGCTTACAAAAATAAAATTTGATTTCTTCATAGATTTCAGTCTAAAGGGTACTTAGCAGCGAGCAAGTCCAGAGCATAACTAGACCCTTTACCTAGACCTCATTATTACAAAGAATTAGGGAATGGGCCTGACACAGCGTTGAAAAGAAAAACGATGAACGCGACTAAAGTTCTTCTTTTTTGTTTTCACACTGGACTTTTTGGTGTCCAATGAAAAGGCTTTTAATCTACAAAATATAAATTTTCATCATGGAGGAAAATTTGAGAGCAACTAAGACTTCCGCAACAGCATTTATGAAGACATTAGGATTGAGTGCACTGGTTATATCGATGGTCAACTGCGCGCCTTCTCCGAAACAAATCAAAGAGGCCGTCGAAAAAGATCCAAGCATCGTGTTTGCTGCCATCGAAAAAGATCCTGAGCAATTCATTGAAGTTGTTAATAAAGCGGCACAAGGTGCTCAAAAGAAAGCTCAAGAAAAAGCAGTTGCTGAAGAATCTAAAAAACGCGACGAAGAGTACAAAGCTCCACTTAAGCCTACAATTGATGAATCTCGCGTATTCATGGGTCCAAAAGACGCAAAAATTACGATTGTTGAATACTCTGACTTCCAATGTCCATATTGCTCTAAAGGTTATGCGACAGTTGAAGAAGTCTTAAAGGCCTTCCCAAAAGATGTTCGCGTCATTTACAAACATTTACCTCTTGATTTCCATCCTATGGCAATGCCAGCTGCTCGTTACTACGAAGCTATCGCGATGCAAGACCACTCAAAAGCAGAAAAGTTCTATCGTTCAGTTTTTGAAAATCAAGGCGAACTTGGCAGCAAGAAAGAGGCCTTCTTGAAAGATACTGCTAAAAAAGTAGGCGCTGATGCTAAAAAACTTGAGACTGATTTGAAAGATGAAAAAATCACCAAGATCATCGAAGCTGACATGGAAGAAGCCCGTAAATTTAATTTTTCAGGAACTCCAGGCTTCTTAATCAATGGTGTTTCACTTAGAGGAGCTTACCCGTTCACTGAGTTCAAAGAAATTATCGAACACCATCTTGGCATAGCACCTGTTGCCAAAGAGAAAAAATAAAGACCTACTTTTAAAAATGCGCAATTAAAAAACCCACAATTCATCTGAATTGTGGGTTTTTCTTTTCCATTTTTATTTATTTTGGTACATATTCTATTCATCAAAAAAAGGAGTCTATCGTGAGTATTCCAACAGCTAAGTCCCTTATCCTAAAAGCTCAGGATAATCTTGAAGTCGCAAGCAAAACAGTCGGCGACAATACGCAACACGAAGTGACAGGCTACAACCTTGCACAGGCTTGTGAGTTGCTTTTAAAAGCACTTTTAGAAATGCGCGAAATTGAATACCCTCACGACGAAGAGGGCCACGATTTGGACAATTTAATCGTCATATTGGAAGAAGAAGGATTTTCTGACATCTCTTCGCATGCTGACATTATCGACCTTACGCCCTACAATGACACAAGATCCCATATTAACCCAGATGATCGCATCATCTTAAAAGATTATCTTGGTTACGCTGAAGATTTGAAAAAACTCGTCGGCGAGCAGTTAAAACTGTATTAGGAACAAAATTTAGTCGCAGCAGTCCACGCACTGAGACAAATAAATGGCCTCAAAAGATCGAGGCCCTTTATTTGCTTCATCCAGATGCTTACATTTTAAGCGCCAACCTGCTTTCGGATAGGCTCACTTCACGGGGACTCAATTCAACAACCAGAGGGGAAATGATCAGCCCCTTCTTATAGGCTTCCCGCAAGAGCTGACCATATTCAGGATCTATTTCATCAGCAGGAGCAAAAAAACTGCAATCTTGCCGCTGAATTGTAAATACCAATTCAGCAGTATGCCCTTGATCCATGAGATCCATCAACTCCCGAAGATGCTTTTGACCCCGCTCGGTCACTGCATCTGGAAATTTCGCAACCTTATTTTCAGCGAAGGTGACATTCTTAACTTCTATAAAGTGCAATTGATCACTGTCTTTTCTCTTCAACATGAAATCTAAACGAGTCTGCGCAGAAATTTTATATTCTGGCTTAACTTCATCATAATTGGCCCATTCCGCAAAAGTGCCTTTAATTTGTTTACCTTTTCCGATCACATCCAGGATAGTTTCCTTTACTATCGAGTTTGGGGTCGAAGTATTAACCCCTACCCAACCATCAGTGGGCGACTTGATCATTTCTAAAGTAAACTTAAGTTTTCTCTCCGGATTGTCACTTTTAGAGAAGAGGCAGGGTTGTCCAGGATTATTAACGCTTTTCAGACTCCCTGTATTTGGCAAGTGAGCCGTGATTGTCTCGCCTCCAAAATCTATGTCAGCAAAAAACCTTTTGTAGCGTTTTAAAAAAATACCTTCATTCAGCTTGTGTGCAAATTTCATAGCTCCCACCCCATCAGCGCCCCACCTTAACTTAAAACTGGGATTTCTTCCCAATTATTTTTTTTACGTAGTTCGCCAACGGAGCACTTCCCAACCATTCGAATTAATACGGCGCATAATGCGATGCAAATCCTCCTCTCCGGGTCTAGAAGGAAGTGTTAAAAAAAGGACGGCTAAAATGTCTGAAAATTCACCCATCGATACCAATGAAAATACTGACAATTCTTTATTGGCTGAGAATCACCACTTAGACTCAAAGCTTTCAACTAAAAGCGCAATTTTGCCAAAGCCTTCCTGGTTAAAGGTTCGAGCACCGACTGGCGAAAACTATTCCCGCATCAAAGATATGCTCGGGGAACTTAAGCTGGCTACAGTTTGCCAGTCAGCAAGATGCCCCAATATTGGTGAATGTTGGGCAGGCGGTACTGCAACTTTTATGATCATGGGCGATGTTTGCACTCGTGGTTGCCGCTTCTGCAATGTCAAAACTGGAAATCCTAAAGGTGTCCTCGATCAGTTTGAACCAGAAAAAATCGCCTACTCAATCTCTCAGATGAATCTAGAATACGTTGTTATCACGACCGTTGATCGCGATGATTTACCTGATCAAGGTGCCGAGCATTTTTCAAGAACCATTAAAACAATCAAAAAACTAGCTCCTAAACTTATTGTTGAAATTTTGGCTGGCGACTTCCGTGGAGACCGAGACCTCATTCGACAACTTGCCGATGCAAAGCCCGATGTTTACGCTCACAATATTGAAACTGTTGAACGATTGACACCTAAAGTTCGAGATCGCCGTGCTGGTTACAGACAAACTCTCAAAGTGCTAGAATTAGTAAAAGAACACGATCCCTATCGTTATACCAAGTCCTCATTGATGCTTGGCCTAGGCGAAACTGAAGAAGAAGTATACCAAACTCTGCAAGACCTCAGGTCTGTAGGCTGCGACGTTGTGACATTTGGTCAGTATTTGCAACCAACCAAAAGACATCTGAAGGTGGAAGAGTATATCACTCCAGAAAAATTCAAAGATTGGCAAAAAATTGCTGAAGGCATGGGATTTTTATATGTTGCTTCTGGTCCTTTAGTGAGAAGCTCTTATCGTGCCGGTGAATTCTTTATGAAGGGAATTATTGAAAAACAGCGAGGACAGAATACATAAAGCCTACAAAGAAATTTAAACAGGTTTTTATGAACTCTATTTTTAAGCACAGATTGTTTTTTTAAAGACTAATATAAAAAGAATAATACAATTGGATAGTTTTAATTATTGAAAGGAACTCTGACAACATGGCAACTGACGTAAAACTGCCCGAACTTGGCGAAGGTGTGACCGAAGGTGAATTAGTAAAATGGCTGGTAAAACCCGGCGATACAGTCAAAGCCGATCAACCCATCGCGGAAGTTCTCACTGACAAAGCAACCGTAGAAGTTCCTTCCCCAGTTGCTGGTACAGTCAAAGAATTGAAATTTAAATCAGGTCAAGTTGTAAAAGTTGGTTCTACGATGATCACGCTTGATGCCAGCGCAGCTGCAAAGCCAGCTGCAGCCATTGCGACTGCGACTGCCGCTCCTGCCGCTTCCACAATCAAAGCACCTGTTGGTGCTGGCAAGGTTCAAGACATCAAATTACCAGAACTTGGTGAAGGCGTCAGCGAGGGCGAACTTGTAAAGTGGTTGGTCAAATCTGGCGACTCAGTTAAAGCGGATCAAGCTATTGCAGAGGTTTTGACTGATAAAGCCACTGTAGAAGTTCCGACTCCAATAGCTGGGATAGTCAAAGAAATTAAATTCAAATCTGGAGACGTTGTTAAAGTCGGATCCACAATGATTACCTTGGAAAGCGCAGGATCAGCTACTTCCAGTGCTGCAATTTCTGCCAGTCCAACAATCTCTGCGGCTCCTGCAGTTGCACATGTTGCGACAGCAATGACTTCAACGAATGTCGTCGCGACCGTATCTGCTGCAAATAATATTTTCCCACCCGTTGCGGATTCAAGAGTCCTGGCAACGCCAGCCACTCGCAGATTAGCGAGAGAGACTGGAATTGACATCAATGCCCTGTCAGGAACTGGCCTAGCTGGCCGTGTGACTCGCGATGATGTCATGTCAGCCACGGGCACTGCTACCGGAACTTCAGCACCAACATTGTCCGCTCGTCCAAATGTTATTGGCCAAATTCCAAAACCGGCTTACCAAGGCCCTGCAGGAGCTATCGAAGAGCGCGTTCAACTGATTGGGATTCGCAAGCGAATTGCAGAAAACATGCAACGCTCAAAATTGGTCATTCCACACTTCACTATCATGGATGAAGCTAAAGTGGATCAAATGGTTGCCCTGCGAGAGTCGCTAAAAGAGCACGCTGAAAAAAACGGCACAAAAATCACTTATCTGCCGATTGTGATCAAAGCCATGATCGCAACAATCCGTGAATTCCCAATGTTCAATGCCTCTATCGATGATGCTGCGGGTGAAATTGTTTACAAAAAATATTTCAATATTGGTTTTGCTGCCGACACTCCAAATGGATTGGTTGTTCCTGTTATCAAAAATGCCGACCAAAAAAGTATTCTGGAGATCTCCAAAGAAATTCTGGATCTTTCCAAGCGTGCTCGTGATGGCAAATTAAAACCAGATGAAATGAAGGGTGCAACAATCACTGTCACCAACATTGGATCCATCGGCGGAACTTATGCAACACCAGTGATCAATCATCCGGAAGTTGCTATTTTAGGAATGTATAAAATTGATGAAAAGCCAGTTATTAAAAATGGTCAATTGTCAGCCATCAAGGTGATGAACTACACCGTGACTGCGGATCACCGTCTTATCGATGGCGCTGTGGCCGCTAGATTCTTAGCTGCCTTCATTAGTCGAATTGAAAACCCAGGCAAACTATTAGTGGAGTTGATCTAATGGCTCAGCAAAATTTTGACGTCGTTGTTATTGGAGCAGGTCCTGGCGGCTATGTGGCCGCTATTCGTGCCGCACAACTTGGTTTTAAAACAGCCATCATAGAAAGAGAATTTCTAGGGGGCGTTTGTCTGAATGTGGGTTGCATTCCCTCAAAGGCCATGATCACTGCGACACACCTCCTGCATAAGGCTCAACACAATTTTAAAGACATGGGGCTGATTATCAAAGGCTCCATCGACGTGGACATGAAGCAACTTGTAAAGTGGAAGCAATCGGTCAGTGATAAAATGGCCAGTGGTGTAGGTCAATTGCTCAAAGGCTATGGCGTCACTATAGTAAGAGGCGAAGCCGAATTCAAGAATGCAAAAGAGATTTCCTTAAAAGGGGCTAACGGCACTGAATCCATCACAGCCAAGCACTTTATTGTTGCTACTGGCTCTCGTCCAATTGAAATCCCTGGATTTAAATTTGACGAAAAAGATATTTGTTCTTCAACAGGAGCTTTGGCTTTTGATGAAATTCCAAAACGTGTTGCTGTCATTGGCGGCGGATACATCGGTCTTGAGATTTCTTCATACCTTCGAAAACTTGGAACAGAAGTCACCGTGATTGAAGCTCAGACTTCACTTTTGGCTGGTGTGGTTGACCCTGATTGCGCGCAAGTTGTCGTTCGAAAACTTGAAAAATCTGGAGTCAAAATTATTTATGGCGCAAAAGCCAAGGGCCAGAAAAAAACTAAAGATGGCTATGAGGTCACTGCCGAAATCAATGGTAAGGATGAAGTCATCAAATGTGATAAAATCCTGGTCACTGTTGGACGTCGTCCAAACGGAGACCAAACCAATTTAAAAGCCGCTGGCATTGCTGTCGACGAACGCGGCTTCATCAAAGTTGATGCTCAACGCAGAACAAGTGTTTCAAATATATTCGCCATCGGAGATATTTGTGGACAGCCGATGTTGGCCCATAAGGCCTCTCATGAAGGTGTCCTTGTTGCTGAAGTTTTGGCCGGTCAAAATCGAGTTTACGATGCAAAGACGGTTCCAGCTGTAGTCTTTACTGATCCTGAAATTGCCTCCGCAGGCATGACTGAGGCTGAAGCTAAAGCCAAAGGTTTTGATGACCTGATCATTGGTAAGTTTCCGTTCGCGGCTAATGGTCGCGCGGTGAGCATGATGGAAACCGATGGCTTTGTAAAAATGATCGCTGATAAAAAAACTCATGTTTTGCTCGGTGTTCACATCGTGGGTCCTGAAGCATCCAATTTGATTTCAGAGGCAGTTCTGGCTATTGAAATGGGAGCGCGTATTGAGGACCTTGCACTTTCAATTCATCCTCATCCAACTTTGGGTGAAACGATTATGGAATGTGCTGAAGCCACTTTAGGGCACGCCATTCATATTATTCAGAAGCCCTTGCCTAAAAAGTAATTTTGATTTTCATTCAATCCATTATTAAAAAATAAAAATATTTGGGTAGAAATATCCGAATGAAAAAGAAGTCGATCAGAAATGATCGACTTCTTGCTTTGATTCATATGAATTCAGGCCGTCCAGCTTAATTTACAATGTATTCCACTGTCTAAAATTCATATCCTCTATTTTAAAAAAACTGCCCTAATTTATTTTAAACAGTTGTATTTCACAGTATGACTTCCCAGTGGCAATGCCGCACTGAAAGTAAGTTTCAATCCAGTGACTGTGAATTTCGGTGCGGCAGCCCCACTCTGCAGAGTGACGGTGATATCGGGCTTCCCATCGCTATTCAAATCCAAGGGCAGGCATTCCAGAGTCACGGATTTAACCAGATCCGCTACGGCATTTCCCATACTGGTCAGTTGGCTTGTGTAGTCGGTCGCACAAACAGTCCCAATTATACCGCCTGTTATGTTTGAAATACTCTCATAAGATGTCCCGTAGCCTTCGTTTAGATTAGTACTACCATTATTAAATTTTGTCTTATCATCCTTACAAACCGCATCGCCTGATTTGACAATAATGGAATGATACAAGAAAGTTTTTCCCGGCATTTTTGCTTGCACTAAATCTACCAAACCTTGCGGAGTATTTTTGGTTTGTGTTCCATTCGGAGCGGTTTCATCTGCATCCGTTACAACTAAAGCTGCAAGCGCCGATCCACTGCGAAAAAAGTTTTTATTAGGAGTGTTGACTGGATCATTCGTTGTATCAAAACCTCTCTCAATAGCACGATATGTTGCTGCAATTCCTTGTTCATTTCCGCTGCCTTCATTAGCAGGCCTTTGGATCGTACTTGAGAAAGCACTGTTAGCAGCCGTATAGTCATGCGCCGACGTTAAAATGTAAGGATTAGAAAGAGCTGCACTATTGAATTTCACAAATCGACCATCTTTGAGATCTTTGTCTTCATCCACATCCGTGGTGACGATAGCCAACTGCCAATCCAGATTCTTAAAAGTATCCAGAAATGATTTAAATCGACTTGCCATGCTGGCCTGCTCATATAGCATGGAACCCGAATTGTCGATCACTATCAAAATATCTGCTTTACTGGTGGCACCAATGATAATTGATTGGGAAATAACTCTGTTCATGATGCTACTTTGAACATTCCAGTTCACAGAGTTTGTACTGCGGTTTCCCAATTTATCGGAGGCGGTGACGCTAAAGGTGTAACTTCCTACAGCCAGTGCACTAAAAGTTTTCAATTCTGCAGACGTGCAGGGAACCTCTGCCCCAGCCAATCCACAGGTGACATTACCCACTCCTGATCCGTCGTCGGTGACTGCAAATTGAACTGTCGCCGTGTCAGCCGTGCCAATTAAATTCAGAGGAATTTGACTAAAGTTAATTGCAGGTCCGCTAGAGTCGATCGTCCACGAATAGGTTGCTACAGTGGAAGCATTTCCAGCGGCATCAATGGCCTTTGCATAATAGGTGTGAGAACCATCTGGTAAACTTGTCAACTTCGGATTGCAGACCGCATAAGCATCGTTATCCAGGTGACACAAAATTGCAATTGGGCCGGGAAGATTGTCCGCTGCTTGAATAATAATTTCCGCCGCGTTTTCAGCAGTCATAGGAAGTGTCTGTGAAAAAACTAAATTTGATGAAAGTTTCACTGCAGGTGCGGTGAGATCTACCGTCCATGAATAGGCTTTCGTCGTTTGATTTCCAGCAGCGTCAGTCGCCCTGACAACGAAGCTATGGTCACCTTCAGCGATACTCGCATAATGAACTGTATGACTCTGACAGTCAGCGAATTTGGCCCCGTCAAGACTGCACTCAATTAAACTAATAGATGAACTATCTGTAACACTAAAGACAAAGTCCGCAATGTTTTCATTCGTCAGAGCCCTAGGATTAGAAGTGATATGCACCTCTGGACTAGTCAGGTCCACAGTCCATGAATAGGTCGCTGGCGAAGATGAATTACCGACACTATCAAATCCTACAATGGTAAAATCATGCCTGCCCTCAGACAGACTGCCAACAGTGCTGTAAGGGCTTGTGCAGGACACAGCCGCTCCCCCATCAAGCCTGCAATCAAATTTACCGATGGGTGCACCATTGTCAGTTCCAGTAAATTCAAATTGACCAGTTTTTTCTTTAGTGTATGAGTCCGGCCTCTTGGTGATAACTACAGTCGGAGAATTTAAATCAACGTCCCAACTGTATTTTTCTTCACTAGAAAAATTTCCAGCCTCGTCTTGGGCTCGAAGATAAAAATCATGATTGCCATTACTGAGCTTTGAAAAAGATTTCGGTGACACACAGGACGAATAAGCAAGGCCATCGATTTTGCATTCATAACTTAGAGCAGTACTGAAATTATCCGTACCTGAGAAACCGAATTCTGCCCCGGTTTGATTTGTTCTATCTGAGGGCTTTGAGTTGATTTCCACTTTTGGAATAGTGCGGTCCACAAACCAAGACTGAACAAGCGGTGCGGATTTATTTCCTGCCCTGTCAAAAGCATAGATTGTTAAACTTGCATTACCTTCGGCAATATTATTGATGGACATATTTTTTAGACATTCGCTGACAGGGCTGGAATTCTTATCGAAGCACTCAATTGTAGAAAGACCGGAACCAGAAATAGAATCTGTGGCATCAAACTGAATTGAGGTTGAACTTTCTTTGGTCACGCGAGGGGGCGAGCTCAGGCTCGTCAAGACAGGTGGAATATCATCATGGATAATGGCATCAACGAAGCATTCAGATTCAGGCGAATTTATATCTAGGGCACTTTCTTTAAACTTTCCAAAGACTCTGGCTTCACTATTAGCCTGATTTAAGACCCAAGGGCGAGAAGTTTCATAAGGCTGCCAAGTCCCACCAGTGTTGCAAGTTGGATCATTGGTGATATACATGAACTTTGCACTGTTGTGCTCGATAGTGAGGTTTACATTTTTTGAATTTGTAAATTCAGAATTATTATTAATATGTATTGCACCATTGGTATTAAGTCGAGAGACGATTGAATCGGCAGTCTCTTGAAATTTTACTGAAGAACAATTGTTGTAACCAATGGAAAGGAAGATAGCTCCCATTAAAATTAAAGAGACTTTCAGTCTCTTTTGATTAAAAAAATACATGAACATATCCCCCCCTTTAAGTAGCCTCTGTTTCATATCGGAAGAAATTCGCCTAACTTTAGGACTATTGTCTAGTCTAGGTCAAATTTTAACAAAAAGAGGCACTAGACAAAAATATGCTCACCTTCACTGTTTTAAAGTGAATCGAATTGGGACAGCTTACCCACACCATGTAAAATGAAAGAACCAAAGAAATAGTGTATCTCAAAAAGACTCATTTATGCTTTTACTCCGGTAACAACTTTGGATAAAAATCCACATTCAGTACAAACGGAATCAAAACCACCTTTTTCGAGCAGGCTCGGAAGTGGACGCACAGTATAGTCCTTATAAAATGGCTCATGAAAATCCACAGGAAAGAGCTCTAAAGCCCAATCTAAATCAGCGTCATCATTCAACTGCAAGGAATCAACAACTCCGAAAAGACCATTTTTTTTGAGCAATCGTTTTCCTTCTGTGATCATTTTCATGCGAATTTCATGAGGCAATTCATGAAATAAAAAACATGAAAAAACGGCATCGTAAGTTTCCGCTTTGAAAGGCAAGTCTTCACCGGCTCCCTGCCAGTAATCTATGCGATTGAATTGACTTAAGCGCTGTTGGGCTTTTTTTAAATAAAATGAACTGAGATCCACGCAGGTGATTCGAGCATTAGGGAATGCTAAAGCTATAGACCTTGTCAAACTTCCAGTTCCGCAGCCAATTTCTAAAAAATGCAAGCCCGTACCATCAGACATTTCAAAGTGCTTTTTCATAGGTGGCAAAATCAAGCGCCTCATCGCATCGCCTGTTCCAGAAAATAGCACTTCAACCTGCTGTTCATAAAGCTCCGCTGAATCCAGACTGAGGTAGCCATTGGATTGAAAGTGAAAGTTTCGCCTGTAATATTCAGGAACATCTTGCAGAAATTCACTGGCCTCGGCATTGAAGACTTTGGATTCTTTCAATTGCCTTCTTTTTGCTGTTTTAAAGGCGTCCACATAGAGCCACGGAATACGAAAAACATGACCGAAAAAATCTTGTGGGTATAAGACTTCGGAGGGGTAAATTCCATCAGAAATATTTTTTGAATCTCTAGCAAAAAGCTGCTGAACCTTTGGCGAGATCTGTTTTAGATTTTTGAGGTGGTTTTTAGGTGATGCTCTTTTATTGCCCGTCGCTGCTAGCTCGACAAAGGGAAGCAACAATCCTTGAAGGGTATAATGAAGACTTCGCACGGTTGAAAATCCAAGGGCTATTTTTTCTTTATATGTTTTTTTTTCTAAAAGACTCATTTTTATCGCCCTTACAGCTTTCGCCACTTTTTATTTATTTTAATTTATTAATTATTTTTTATTTCCAAAGACGATATCTAAGGTTAAATAAATTGTCCAAACACTTCTAAAGTCCTCGGTTCTTGGCCACGAAAGCTCTGGAGTGATCTGAATGAAAAACCAATCTAAAGGATGCAAATTCGTCCTGTAGGTTAATCCTGCAGTGTATTTTTGAAGGTACAATCTATTTTCTTCAGTCCAGTTAAACATTCGAATGTCAAAAGAAGTCGCGCTCACTTTATCAATACTAAAAATCAGCGAGGGGCCATGAGTTGTTCCAAACTTATTGTCACTAATGCCCCAATCCGCTTGATTTAGGAACCGAAATAACAATTTTTCACTCAATCCAAAATCTGAATTCAACGAAGTGGTTTCTTCCCACAAGCGCTCAGAATCCCAATTCACTTGCTCCATAAAATGGTGAACAAAATGTTTGGACAAAAAATTCTTGCTGGCGCGAGCATGAATATTAAAAGCGGGAGGACGACTTAGCCTAGCCCCAGATCCCTGATTAAATTCCCAAGGATTGAGTTCTTTAAATTCTGCCTTAGAAACCCTCTGTTTTTCTTTTTCCTTTTCTGCCTCTGTTGCACCTAATCCTGACCACCAACGACGAATGCGCTCTTCAGTGTATCTTAGGTTTGGCAAACTCAGATCAAGGGTAGACTGAATATCATAGGATCCTGATCCCAAGGTATTTAAGTACGACTTTTGTGTTATCACGAAAGTGCTATTGTAATACTCGTCCAGTGCCCGGGTATTGCCAAACAAAGCATCGATTTCATTGGCCAAGATAATAACCCGTTCAGAAATTCCTTCTTTGGAACTCTTTAAATAAGCTGCGGCCTCTGTGATTAGGGGCTTTTCAGGTTCGACGGGAGGCATTTTGGGCTCCAAAAGATCCGAATCTGAGGGTTCATTATCTTCCGAAGGCTTTGTTTTTCCAACATTTTTTCCAGAGGCTGACTTTACATTGGCAGCTTCAGCTGTATTGATCTCACTCAAATAAAGTGTGAATACTACACTCAGAGCTGAAAGTTGCACTAACGACCTAAAAAATAAAAGAATGTCTTTTGAAAACACATCACCTCTGAAAAAAAGGACTCGCTCACTTGGAAATTTTGCAATAATAAAAAGCGTTTAGCAACCACCAGAGCAATGATTGAAAACTAAAAGTTGCACAGAATTTCGAAGAGTGGCAAAAGGGGCCATGGATTTAATTTTTCAAGATTGGGGACTCATTGATTATGAAGAGGCCCTGCAAAAACAACTCGATTTAGTTGAAGCTGTCCACAATGACTCACTTCCTGGGTATTTGATATTCTGTTCGCATCCACCGGTCGTGACTTTAGGAAGAGCCACCCAGCCCACGGATGTTTTTGGCTGGAATGGAAAAATTCTCGAAGTCTCCAGGGGTGGTCGCGCCACCTATCATGGTCCAAGCCAACTTGTTATTTATCCTATTGTAAATTTAAAAATGGAAAGAAAAGGCCGAAAAAGCAGAGAAATCGTCGGCTACCTCAGAGTCTTAGAAGACTCCATCGTGAGAACCCTGGTCAATTATGGCATAGAAGCTTCAGGTCGCTCCCTACAAAAAAATTCAAATACTAATTCAGAGGGCGATGAAACCGGAGTATGGGTTAAAAGTCAGAAAATAGCTTCACTGGGTATAGGCGTCCGAAAGTGGATTACTTTTCATGGTGCCGCGATCAATTTAAAAAATGATCCAACAGCCTTTGTAGGTATGAATCCCTGCGGATTTAAGACTGAAACCATGGTCAGTTTTGAGCAGCTTTTAAATTCCTCAATGACATTGAACATTGAGGAACTTAAGGACAAATTAAAATTATCACTCTTAGAGTTGTTATAGCTCTTTTGATTCTTAGGCTTTTCTAAGTTCCGTTGAAAGCATAATAACAGCGTCGCCCTTGACCACCAAATCACCATTTTCTTTAGTTACATTGGTCTCAACAGTGGCAATGCCTTTTTCTTTTCGCAAACCAGTGACTTTTAAGGTGATCTTAATTGTATCATCAATAAAAACTGGATTTACAAACTTCAAAGATTGCCCCAAATAAATTCCGGCTCCACCTAGACAATCAACAAGGGCGCGTGAAATCAACGCCCCCGAAATCATTCCGTGTGCTATCCGACGACCAAAACGCGTTGTTGCAGCATAGGCTTCATCCAAATGAATTGGATTGTGATCTCCCGACATTTCTGCAAATTGCCGAACCATTTTATCCGTCACTTTTACAGAAATTTCAGAAGTGTATCCAACGTCTATTTGTTTTTGCTCCATAATAAAACTCCTAAAGAATATTAGCTGCTAACTCCGCCAGTTCAGATCGTTCACCTTTTGTTAGAGTGACATGGGCAGCAATTGGATGCCCCTTAAATCTCTCCACGGCATATGTCAGTCCACTATTTGCAGAATCAACATAAGGATTATCGATCTGATAAACGTCACCGGTAAGGACCACTTTGGTTCCCCTTCCGGCCCGTGTTACGATCGTCTTAATCTCATGTGGAGTCAAGTTTTGTGCCTCATCCACGATCAGATATTGTTTGGGAATACTGCGACCTCGGATGTAGGTTAATGGTTCAATATTGAGCATGCCTTGATTTATTAGTTCTTGTGCACGACCAGACGCTTTTTTGTCTGAACCCATTAAAAACTCAACATTATCAAAAATAGGCTGCATCCAAGGATTTAGTTTTTGCTCGATATCTCCAGGCAAATATCCGATATCACGCCCCATTGGAAAGATCGGACGAGAAACTAACAGTCTTTGAAACTTACCATGATCCAAAGTCTTATGAAGGCCCGCCGCAATAGCCATCAAGGTCTTTCCAGTACCAGCTTTACCAACCAGGGATACAAACATAATTTCATCATTCAAAAGGCAATCAAGAGCAAAAGCTTGCTCCACATTGCGGGCATGAATCCCCCAAATTGATTCAGCAGCTTGCATTAATGGAACGATGGCATTGTCAGCTAGGCTATAACGTCCGATCGCTGAATGGTTGGCATTCCCATTATCCTTCATAATTACGTATTGATTTCCATAAAGCTTGGTCTCTGTAACAAATCGTTTATCACGATAAAAGGTGTCAATCTGCTCGGGAGTCACCATGATTTCTTGGTAACCTTCATAGAGGTCATCATGATTGATATTATTATTTGAATCATAATCCTTCGCGACCACTCCGTACACATCAGCTTTAATCCGAAGATTTATATCTTTTGTGATAAGTTCCACTTTATAGCGCGGATGCTGTTTTTGCAGCGAAAGTGCTGTATTTAATATCCGGTTATCCGCTTTTTGGTGATCGAGTTCTGAGGGCATTCCCGCCAGCATTAAATCAGTGTTGATGTAAACCATGGTTTCAGAATTATCTATTTGAACACCGCTCGCTAAGGAGCCCTTCGCTCTCAAGACATCAATAAAGCGGCTAAATTGACGGGCGTTACGTCCATTTTCGCCTTGATCTCTCTTAAACTTATCGACCTCTTCAATGACTGAGATAGGAATATGAACATCTGCCTCACCAAAGCGCAAGATGGCTTGAGAATCAAAAAGAATGACATTTGTATCAAGGACTATTTTCCTGCGTTTTGCTTTGCTCACTGAGACCCTCCGTAGTTGGAACAATTTTCCTGTAAGATTTGCGACATCCAGTTGCAGTTCTCACCACAACTAAATTGCAACAAATCCCACATCCAAAGTCTACGGAAAAGGGGGTTATATTAAGAGATCTGTGAGACCAGGACGTCGCCGCTGTCTGTTTTCAGACTTGCGCTGATGTTTTCAATGAATTTAATGAAATGATGGAGTGCAACATCATTCACAGTTCCTTTAACAAAATTAGTCCCATGACGAATGGTGCCGTTTTCATCAATAAAGCGTCGGTTGGATATACAAACGGTGAAAGAAAAGTAAGTTGTCTGATTCAAATAAACTCGCATAGCAACTTCTTCGCCATTAATAAAAGATCCCTCTTCCATATCTATCTCAAAAGCCAATCCATTCTCAGAGATATCATGAAGAGCCACTTTTAATAGCCCCTTTTCTGGCAATACAATCATTGCTCCAATGAATTCAGTCAAAATGGTCCTTTTCACTTCACGACGATCCCGGCTCAAAATCTCTTGTCTTGCCTCAGTAATATCCAATAAATCACCAGATTGACTATGATGGCTGATGGCTTCATTGATATAGTTTTTTAAATTGAGACGCGCGTTAATATCGAGAACTTTTCCCATTTTACCTCCCATAAAGGCTCTGATCTTTATCGGAAAAATTCGTTTCAACTTTAGCCAGCTTGCAAGAAGGTCCAGTTTCGTCTTAAAATGAGACGAAATATGGAACGAATCATAAAAGCCCTTAGCCTCAGCCTATTAATTCATGTCCTTTTCCTAGTGGGAATGTCATTTTGGTCATTCCTTCAGCCCTCAGCAAATCGCACTAAAGTTGAGAATATTGAAATTTCTCTTGAGTCTCCTTCTGATAAAAAAGATTCAGCAAAGAGTCTACCTAAGAAAGATCTTCAAATTGTACGGAGTGCACTTGCTCCAGAAAAAATAAAAATTCCCGAAGATGAGACGCCCTCTCGTTTCCTTTCTCAAGAGAAACAACGTGTAAAAAATGAAACTCAAGCTGCTGCAAATGGGATGACAAAAAACCAAACCCTTCAACCTACTCGGTCTCAATTAGAAAAAAAGACCCATTCGACTTATTCTTCTTCGGAGGATGGTTATCGGGAAGTAGATATCTCAAAAGAGCTCCAAGAAATGAATCATGAAATTTCAACAAATGGAGACTCGCTTCCAGCCGATGTTAAGGTGGGTTCATTTACATCATTGAACACGGACCGCTATTTATATTATTCATTTTATGCCCGAGTTGAAGAGCTGATTCGGTACCGCTGGGAAGCCAGAGTTCAAAATGCAATCAATGGCTTCGATAGAATATCCGCTTTTAATGCTGGTGATAAAAACTGGAACTCTCAAGTTGAATTCCTGCTGGATGAAAATGGTTTTTTAAAACAGGCCCTCATCATGAAACCCTCTGGCATCAAGTCTTTCGATAGTGCCGCGATTGAGGCCTTCAAAGAGGCCAGAGTTTTCCCTAATCCCCCCAAAGAAATGATTCAAGACGATGGTTTTATTCATTTAAAATTTGCATTTAACGTGAGATATCCGGCACCCATCTTAGTTAGGCACTAATAGGTTCTTTCTTTGGTCTAGAATTAATGATGGGCTTTTGTAACCGTGAACTGGACTTGTTAGAATATCAATATATGAAAACTTTAAGTCTGCTTACTTTAATGATGATATTCGGTTTAAGTTCAATTCCCGCCAACGCAATTTACACAGAGTTGGGCGCTTCCTACGGTTACAAAACGCAAACTTATGATCAAAATAATAATAACAAATCAGAGACCTTCACTGGTTCTATGTCGCTCTATTTTTGGGAAAGAATTGCTCTTGAATTGAGCTACACGGATTCCACCGCTATCGTTGAAGCCAAAGCCTACACGGCAGATCCTCAAAGAACGATAGAGCAAAAATCTCAGGTTTTGGGATCAGATTTAATATTCATGCTGTCTGACAAAAAAGCCCTTTTCCAGCCTTATATTAAAGGTGGAGTTGCACAAATCACCCGCAGCCAAAAAACTAAAATTGAAGGGCAGGACTCCTACAGCAATACGCCCGAGAAAGCCACGGCTCCAAGTTATGGTGTTGGTCTTAAAATTGCCCTGACTGATTTCTTTGGTTTAAAATTTAGCTATGATGCGTGGAAAACACCAATCAGCAGTGATTCGCAAACTGATGATTCAGCTTTTAAAGCTGGAATAACTTGGATCCTTTGAAACTAAAAATCGTAATCCTGCTGTTGCCAGTTTTGTCTGGTTGCCAAATGAAATATATTTGGACCTCGGCCTACAATCAAATCAAGATTTTAAATAGCCGAGTTCCCGTTGAAGAAGCACTCAAAGACCCCAGATTGAATGCTGAAGAAAAAAGAAAACTTGAGCTTGCTCAAAAGGCTCGTGCCTTTGCCGAAAGTCAGCTTCATCTCTCAAAAACAAAAAATTATACGTCTTTTGTGAAACTCGATCGTCCCTTTGTCACCTATGTCGTCAGTGCCGCCTATCGTTGGGAGCTAAAGCATTATGAATGGAGTTATCCCGTCCTTGGCAAGATGCCTTATAAAGGTTTTTTTACTGAGCAAGAGGCGCAAGATGAAGAACGCCTATTAAAAGGCGATGAGCTCGATACTTACCTCCGAGGAGTTTCTGCTTATAGCACTCTGGGTTGGTTTACAGATCCCGTCTTAAGCTCCATGCTTCGCTATAAAGATTATGATTTAGTTAATACAATTATTCACGAAACAGTCCACGCAACTTTATTTATTAAGCATGAAGCTGATTTCAATGAAAGCCTAGCCAGCTTTTTGGGTGGAAAAGGTGCCGAAATCTATTTCATGAAAACTGAAGGTCCCAATTCTCCAACACTGGCTGAAGTAAAAAATGAAAATGAAGATGAAAAAATATTTTCTGAATTTATCTCTGTTGAGCTTAGAGACCTCGAAGAATGGTATAAAGTCCAAGCTCCAAAGGATAGGATAGAATCAAAAAGAAACGAGCGCATTTCAGAAATACAAAAACGCTTTTCTGAAACCATTCAGCCGAAAATGAAGACTCGCAATTATTCAAAATTTGCATCAGCCAAACTTAATAATGCTAGACTTCTGATTTACAAAACCTACATGCAAGATCTTGGAGACTTTGAAAAACTTTACGAAATCACCGGCCACGATTTTGAAAAATTTTTAGCCCAGTGTCGATTCTTAGAAGAAGAGAAAAACCCGAGTGCAGGACTTAAAGAAGTTCTAGCTGCCTTTCAAACGAAAAATTCACTTTAACGCCACTTTTTACCTGAATTGAAATAAAGTGAGACATTTGTTAAAGCTTCAGAGGCGAAGTACCTCTGTCTAAATTTTATTTTAAGGCTCTCCTATTTAGTTAGTTCCCAAATTAGCCGATGTAATATTGGATTACTGCAGACCTGAGCAAGTTATTCAATACCTTTAGCGTCTGTGATCACGATCAAACTAACTGAATGGAGGCATCGTGTTTCCCGTAACAACAAGAATTCTAGTGGTGGATGACTTCTCAACAATGCGAAAAGTTCTTAGAAAAGAGCTCAAGGCACTTGGCTATACAAATGTTGATGAAGCTGATGACGGAAAAACAGCATTACCCATGATTAAAGAAGCCAACACGTCTGGTCAGCCTTACGGTCTTATTATTTCAGATTGGAATATGCCAGGAATGAAAGGCATCGATCTTCTTCAGTTCTGCCGGTCGGATGAAAACACCAGTTCAATTCCATTCATAATGGTGACTTCAGAGGCTGAACAGAAGAACATTGTTAAAGCAGCTATGCTCGGTGTTTCTGACTATATTTCTAAGCCTTTTAATGCTGGAACTTTACAAGTCAAATTTGAAAAAGTTTGGAGTAAAATCCACAAAGAAGCGGCATAATTCTTTTGAATTTTTTTCGAGGCCAGATTTGGCCTCGTCACAAATGCTGCTCTTTTTCTTCATTCGACGAAAGCTTCATTTCATCACTGAGCTTCCAGATAAAAAAATCCTCAAGTTGATTCCTCTCGGCATTTTCCTTTGATATGCGCACCGTTGAAACTAAGGAAATTGAGATGAAACACAATATTTGAAAAATCCAAGACATGACAAAAACTAAAGAGAGCAGCCCCCTCAATGGGAAAACCCAGCTTCGCCAATTTGGATTTAGCTGCTTTTCTGAATTGAATATAACAGGTTCATACTCTATCTCTACTTGAGCAACTTTTTTCATAATTTCCTCATGAAGCCTATCGAAAAACTCATCGCTTAACTCATATTGCTCAAACTCCTCCTGCACTTTAAATTTAAGAGCATTTTGAGTCATTTTAAGATTTGAATATTCATTGTATTGATTTCTCATTTCACCCCTCCACTTCAATGTACCTATGAGTGATTTCAGTAATAAAACCACTCACTTCTGCGGACCAATATTTAAGGTCTGACTCTTGCTCAAAGACTTGACGAAGTTTTAGCAAGGCATGGCGGTAATTCGCCTTCGCTGTGTCATATGGACATTCCATTATTTCGGCAATTTCATGAAAACTTAAATCATCATAGACTCTTAAGACCAAGGCCATTTTCTGTTTTCCAGGCAATCGATCCACTTCGGTTTGCAATAGATTTACTAAAGCAGAGTGTAGCAACATACTTTCAGCCTTTGCTGAGACCGCTAAGTGAATCTCATCGGCATCGACTGTATTTCGTTTCATCTCGCGAAGTTTGTTTTTAGCTGTATTGACTCCAATTTGAAACAACCAACTTTTAAATGAAGAACGTCCTTCAAAGGAGTTTATTTTTTGATACGCTTTAATGAAAGCTTCTTGCGTCACATCCTGAGCAAAATCAAGATCTCTTACAAATCTTGAACTCAATCTAAGCAAACTTCGTTGATGTCGCTTGACGAGTTCAGAAAAAGATCCCCGATCGCCCATTTTCACTTTTTCAACCAATTCAAGATCCGATAGGACTATGAGATCACTCTGCATATATTCTCCCCGTTCCTGTCTAAATTGCCCAGTGTATTGAATTTTTTTCTTGAAGATCTTTTTGCGACCATCTCAATCAGCTGCTCATTTGATCTCGGGAGGAAAAAACTCCGAGAGGCCAATGGAAATAAAACACAGCAATCATAATGCCATTAAAAAAGTGCCATAACGGCCCTAAGATATTGAATTATTTAAATTGATAGCCTACATAAGATATTTTTATGGAGTTCGCCTTTTAGTTTCTGAAATTGCCGCGACCGAATTTAAATTTTGAAATCTAAATTAAAGCGATTTAGTCTCTATTTGTAAGTCGATTATTCTCGTTCTTTTTTTTATCCAACAATTGTAACGCAATTGCGACCCGATTGTTTTGAATGATAAAGCGCTTTATCCGCTCGGTCATACAACGACGTCCAATCGCTGTCTTTTGAACTCTTCGTCGCGACACCCACGGAAATGGTGATTGGAATTTTTATATCTTCAAAAATAAATTCATGGGCTTCTATCGTCTGCCTGATTCTTTCACCAATCTCGCCAGCAATTCTAGAATCCGAGCCTGATAGAATTAAGACAAATTCTTCGCCGCCATAACGTGCAAAAAAATCGTTAGCGCGAATGAGCTTACTAATAACAACTCTGCAGAGTTCTTTTAATACATAATCACCAGCGGGATGACCAAAATTATCATTCACTTTTTTGAAATGATCGATATCAAAGGTGATTAAACTTAAGGCCTCATTTAAAATTTCGGCTCTTTTAATAGCGTCCGGGCCTTTTTCCATCAGTGCACCCTTCGAATGGGCGCCTGTTAAGGCATCTTTCTGCGACTTCTCATACATGGCTTGCGATGAAACGGCTTCCAAACTGCCTTTTTCCAGAAATTTGAAAATAATATTTCCAGTTTTTATTTGATCATTATTCTTTAATAGGCAAGAGGTTAAGGCAGCCATAACTTGACCGTTCACAACTGTTTTGTTCGTAGATCCTAAATCAATAATTGAAACTTCTGAACCATGAACAGCAAATTTAGCATGGGAACGACTTAAACTTTTATCATCGATGTAAACTTGGCTTTCAACAGACCGCCCAATCACAATGTCACTTGAAGTGATTGGATACTGCTTGCCTACATAGCCGGGAGGTCCGATCAATATCAGAAGTGCAGGTGGCGCATCATCGGCTTCGCGCATTCTCCCCTTAAAGGTGTCGCTTGCTACGATACTGGTTTTTTCTTGAATTTCATTTGAGCTGTCATCATTTTCAACCATATAAATAATTATAGATTGCTGAAACCGCAAATGACAATCTTGCATTTAGCTATAGGCCTCAGTCGGGCCCATAGTGTTTAAGATAAAAAATCACAAAAATTAAAAATATACCCAGACATTCGTCTGCTTAATTCTTGCTTAGGACTTCAATTTGGCTTTCGCAAGAATTTTTCCAAGCTCTACTCCTGGTTGATTAAAAGCATCTATTTTCAAATATTCGCCTAGACCCGCCACAACCAATTGCCAATACATAAAAAGGTAACCTAGCGTTTCTTCATCAAGGAATTTTGTTTTTAAACTCATTGTTGAAACGCCATTTTTATTTAACGCTTCTTGAGTTGCTAAGGCTTCTGCACGGAGCAGCTCGCCCATAGTGCGCCCCTTAAGATCTGCAGTTTCAAAGAAATGAGTTTCCTTTATTTTTTGAGATCCTGCTTCAGACTCTTCCACTCTGAGGAAGACTACAAATTTATCTTTGGCACCCTCCATGACCTGTTGAAGAATGGAGTGCTGATCGGAGGCTCCCACTGCAGACATTGGAGTGCTCACGCGTGGAGCTGGCTGCCCCGATTTAGTTAACACCTTTGCCAAAGATTCTGCCCAAAGCTGTTGATACCAATTTCCGAAATTTTTTAAACGTGAGTTGTATTGCCACAACAAAGTGATCCACTCTTCCCGTTGATAGCTCTGAATAACTTGAGCCATCATTTGAGATATGGGAGCTGTATCTAATATGGCTTTTTTTGCACCCAAGCGGAATTTTTCAAGATCTAGACCCAAAAAAGCTGCAGGAAACATTCCTACGGGGGACAACACAGAAAATCGTCCTCCAACATCAATTGGAATTTCACAATCTGGAACTTTATTTGCCTGCGCCCAACGAGTCAGCGTGTTTTCCTTTTTCTCAGAAATCACAATACTTTGCCCAGCTAAAGACAACCCCTCTTCGGCATAAATTTGAAGCAGTAACTCCATGGCACACAAGGACTCTATAGTCGTACCACTTTTAGAAATGAAAGCCCAACCCACTTCGCTTAGATCGCCTAGGTCTTCGATCAATGTTTCAAATTCCAAGGCATCCACATTGTCGACAAAAAAGAGCGATTTTGAATTAAAGACCTCTGCAATAACACGAGTCCCTAGAGAACTTCCACCTAGGCCAACAATGACAAGCTTTTTGTATTTTGCTGCAAATTCGGCACCCATTTTATGGGACTGTTGCCATAATGGAATTCTATCTACCAATTGTGGAAAGCCAATATCCTTGCGCTGCAAAAAGTTCTTTAGGGAAGCCTGACATTCATGAATGATTTGATTTTGAATCGGATGACTTGAGTTTATAATTTCTAACATCTTACTTTATTTCCTTTAATCAATTTTGTTAAGAGCGAAAAAGGCTAAGAAATTGCTACATCTTCCTCAATTCGATGATAGCCCTTCCACTCTTTAAGACGACCGTGAGGTCGACTGCCATCTTCTGGATATTGAATCAAAACATAGGTTAATTTCGTGATTTTCCCCAAAGAGACAATATCCAAAGAAGTGAGCTCCGTCCACGTTCCAGTATTAAAATATTCTTTATTTTCTGACCATTGTCGATACTGATAGACGTGTGAATGACCAAAAATAACCGTGTGAATGCGTTCATCATTTAGAATTTTACGCGCTGATTCACTGAGATCAGGAAAAATGGCACTTTCCAAAATAACTTGGATGATCCTTTTTGCTGGCCAATGTCGGCGCGGATCTTTAACAAAAACACTTTTAAAAAAATAAATCCAGGCCATAAAAAAAGCTTTGATGATGACCATCGTCTCATTAACTAAGGCCCACCGCACCATCATTCCAAAGGGTCTGATTTTATCAACGTGTGGATAAGTTTGCTTAATTTTTAAAACCACATCTAAAAAGAAATGCGAACCAAAGGGCAAATTTAAAATTGGCTCGACTAAGTTTTTCTTTAAAAAAAACTTTTTTGGATCCATTCTGTTAGCGGCTTCATGCATATGTCCATGCTCAATATGGACGCCATCAAAAAAATAAACTAGGTTTTTAAATCGAATGGAAGTGCCGACAATCTGATTGAGATATGCCCGACATGCAGGCCATAGCATCCCTTGATCATGGTTTCCTACAATATAAGTCAAAGATTTACCCGGCTTAGCCGCAAATTCTGCAAAAGCCTTGAATACACTCTCATGGCCCTTAATAATTTCCTTGAGCATATCGAGCGTCACTGACTCTGTTATGACCGATAAAAAGTGACCTTTGTAATCACATTGCAAAAAATTAAAAAAGTCTCCATTTATGATCAATTCAACTTCGTAGTCTTTGTAAATTCCCGTGGAATAGTAATGAATGAACTCAACCAACTTATCGCCAAAATAAAATTCCTCCAGAGAATTTAACCCCCCTTGAGGTAAAAATCTTCCTTTGCCTAAATGCAAATCACTGACGACAACTTTAATTTTTTTGACGGGGACGGCCTTGGTTACTACGGCACCTTCACTGGACTCAACTACCGGAGTAGATTCCATATCACTCTGCTTTCTTGATTGGCATGAGGCTCTCCTCTTTGACCTCTAAGTTCGTCAGCGCCAATCGCAGAGCGCGCTCGGTACGTTTAAACTGGTCTTGATTCGCCTCAAGTGCCTTATTCAGTTCCAGGCACTTATCACGATAATTATCCAGTTCTTGAGAAATCTGATCAATCTTTCTTTTTTGATCCAGGATATAATCATCCTTTGAACGGACCAGTGCGGCTTTTTCTGCACGCAACAGCTCAAGTCTATTCTCGAGTTCCCGCTCTCGAACTCGAATCTTTTTAAAATCTGATTTAAGTCTAGTTTCAAGCTCATCAATTTTGACGCGGGCCTTTACAATTTCTTCTTCTTTATACTTCAGACTGCCTTTTAAAATTATCAATTCATTTCTGGCAGATTCTTTAATTTCACTTTTTTCTTTTTCAACAGCAGAGACATGAGAGGTCAATATTTCTGCACGGGACCTGATGATTTCCCCAGCGGAGCCGAGCTCCTCATTTTCCATTCGCAGGGTCTCAACTTCTTTTTCAAGTTCTAGAATTCGAAATTGCGCCAGCTTCAAGCTCTCAGCTTGAGCGAGACTGGCATCTACAGAAGTAAGCAAGTTAAATCCGCCGGAACGCATATGACCACGAAAGTTTCCGACGCTCACCTTAGAATCAAAGTCCTTGTTTTTTTCAACTCTGCCCGCTTGAATGTTGGCAAAGCCTTCCACTGGCTGGGTTTTGTCAATTGTACTAGTATTGGAATGAACACCTTTGTTTACGACACTTTTCTGATCACTGGCCGTGGGAATCTTGCGACGTGCAATTTTATCTGCAATTTTGAATTCTAACTTTTCTTCTTTATATTCAGGTTCAGGATTAGAAATAATGGCTTGAGTGCTATCGTCATCATCTGGCGTATAGAACAAAACTGGCATAAGTCCTTTCGGACCATTCTCTTTTTTTTCTTTCAAGGCTTCCGAAGAAGAATTTGCTGGCTCTAATAAATTTAAATCTGTCTCTGATTCTAATTCTGAACCAGAATTAGAATCAGGCTCATGCTGATGTTCTAAATCTGCCTGCAGAGTGATATTGCTTTTCTCGGCTTTTTTCTTAGGAGGCTGTGGAATTTGAAGATCTGGCTCATTGGATTTTGATTGATCCAAATCAGCGATTTTAAAGTCCCTCAACAGATTTTTTGTTTCTTCTGTAATAACATGCCTTTTAGAAACAAGAATGACATCATCATCTGGATTTTGAGCATTTGGATCAAAGACAACAGAATTGGAACCATAATCAGCATCAATATCATAATTAAAATTCTGACTTTTTTTAGCATTATGAAATGATGCCTCAGATTGAACGTCCTTGAGGTCATCCATTAAGGACTCAATAAGAAGTTCAGCTGGTGAAGAAGTCTTTTTCTTTTTACTCATTATTACTTAAACTATCGGCACTTCATTGAAACATCTTGAGAAAAGCCACAAAATTCAATGCATTAATTTATCGTTGACCGATAAAACTATATGGATTTCATTTACAATAAGCATGCTTTCAATAGGATTGGATTCAAAAAATGTCTCAAAATTAGATTTTAATGACCAGGGAAATCAATGAATTAAGTTGAAACAAAAACAAGGCCGCAATCGGTGAAATTTAGATATTCAAACCAAGAGCTGATTTCTTTAATATGGTCTAAAAAATGAGACTTAGGCTTAACCTAGACCTAAGTCTCAACTATGAAATTAAAATGAGACGTGTGATATTTTAGTCACAAAAGTTAAAGTGCTATTACTTTTCTGTATCCAGCCAGACGAACTTCAACATCAGACATTGTAACTTTTGACAAAGCAGTTACAGAAAAATCCTGAATCGTGTGACTAGCCATAATTGAACCCATGATACAAGCATGCTTCAAACTTGAAATCGTAGGAATCGTTTTTTGAGCAGCTAAATATCCAAAGAAACCACCTGCGAAAGTGTCTCCCGCCCCCGTTGGATCAATGACTTTAGGAATAGGCATCGCTGGTAAAATAAAGAATCCCTCAGCTTTGGTGTAAAGAGCAAAACCATACTCTCCACGCTTAATAACAACTGCATCGGGCCCCATCTCTGTGATCATTGGAGCTGCTGAAATTGCATTCTCTGCACCGGTAAGCATTTTTGCTTCACCCTCATTAATTAAAACAAGATTCACCTTTTTTAATACCTCAATCAGTTTGTCTTTTTTGATTGAGATCCAAAAGTTCATTGTATCCATTCCAACAAATTTTGGTTCCTTCACTTGCTCAAGTACTTGAAGTTGTAATTCAGGCGCGATATTTGCTAAAAACACGAAGGATGAATCTTTAAAATGCTCTGGTAAATTTGGATTAAAATGTTCAAAAACATTGAGCTCCGTTTTTAAAGTTTTTGCCTCATTCAAATCCCCTTCATAAGAACCCGCCCAATGAAAGGTTTTACCTTCAACCCTAGACAACCCAGCTAAGTCTACTCCGCGAGCGTGCAATAAATCATAATGATTTTGATCGTAATCTTCACCGACGACGCCCACGACTCGCACTTTAGAAAATAGAGATGCTGCCAAAGAGAAATAGTTGGCTGATCCACCCAGGGCACGTTCAACCTTACCGGATGGAGTTTCAATTGAATCGTATGCTAAACTTCCGACTACAAGAATTTCTGACATGTTGTATTCCTTTAATTTTCGCTGTTGATCATATTTTTTTCGGTCATTAACATTTCGCGTTTATACTTTGGTAGGCCCGCCAACTTCGAGTTCGAAATGTCCATTTGATCTGGCTTGTTTGGAACCTGACTTGTTAATTGCCCACAGGCTGCGAAAATGTCTCGCCCCATTGAGCGCCTCAATAAAACATGGGCACCTAAGCGCATAAGTTCAGCGTGGAAGGCTTCAATGGTTTCATCGGCAGGGCGCTCGTAACCCGCACCTGGATGTTCATTAAACGGAATTATATTAATTTTACAAGGAACATCCCTGACAAGTTTTACTAATTGTTTTGCATGCTCGATTTGATCAGTAATACCTTTAAGCAAAACATACTCAAAGGTGATTTTGTCTTTGCTCGCTCGATAATGCTCCTTGCAAGCATTCAACAATTCAGTCGTATTCCAGCGCTTATTGATGGGCATGATTTGAGATCGAATTTCATCATTTGGTGCATTTAAACTGACCGCCAAGCGAACCTTCGCAGCAGCAACTCTCCACATTTCAGGAACAATGCCAGAAGTAGAAACTGTAATTTTCTTGCGAGAAAGATTTATTCCCCACGGTGAATGAACAACTTCAATAGTTTTAAATACAGCTTCAGGATTATCTAGAGGTTCTCCCATTCCCATGAAAACTATATTGGTTAGTCTTTGACCTTCGCCCAACCTGTCATGGACCTGCATAAACTGACCGACTATTTCTTCAGTTCGCAATCTTCGTTTAAGCTTTTGTTTTCCAGTAAAGCAGAATTTGCAGGCAATGTTGCATCCCACTTCAGATGAAATGCAGATTGTAAGACGACCTTCTGATGGAATCACGACAGCTTCGACACTGTTGCCGTCTCCCATATCAAATAATAATTTTTGCGTCCCATCAACCGACTTTAAATGTGTTAGAACTGGAGGCAATTCAAATGAAAGTATTTGTGGCAAAGAAGACCTGAATTCTTTAGAAAGATTCGTCATTTCTTCAGGATTGGTTACTCGCTGTTCATAGACCCATTTGAAAATTTGTTGAGCCCGGAATTGTTCTTTACCTTTCCCTTTAAGGTAGGTTTTTAGATCTTCCAAAGTCAGCGAATAAAAATTTACGGCTTTATTTTCGATTGGTTTAACAACGTTATCATCGGCGTAATTCACTGGGGGTACAACCGTAGCGGCTTTATTTTCCATCTCAGGGCTCCTTGGCTTGTGACAGCCATGCTTATTACAGCAGGGACCTTCATTAAGTCCCCTTGGTTAAAGGATATTTGGGGCCTGTTGTAGCACAGCTTGTTAAGATAACCTAGCAGATCAATCAGAGTTCAATAAAACTTCTCTGCTTTAAAGGTTGGGCTAAGCAAGGGCCTGCAAAAAATCCCCATATTCGTGACAAAAAAGGCGCAGATAAACAATTACCTGATTGAAAGAGTCCAAGAACGTCCTCAAATCCCACCTAATTTTAGAGGCCTTACCTTGAATATTAATTTACGCTCTGGATATAATCTATAAGTTCTGGCACCTCGCAAGGCACGCAACCCACTTTACCGACAACGACCCCAGCCGCATAATTTGCAAGAACACAGCTTTGCACCAATGATAATCCTGATACTAAACCCAATGAAAGTGCTGCTATGACAGTATCACCAGCCCCAGTAACATCAAAAACCTTCAAAGCATATGTCGGCACTTCAGTCACGTGATCACCAGAAAAAATTGTCATTCCGTCTTTACCACGAGTTAAGACAACCTCGGTTGCTCCGGTGACTTTTTGCAGAGCACGTCCAACTTCAATAACCTTGTTGGGATTATCCCGAAGGTCATCAAAATCCATTCCGGCTAACACAACAGCTTCGTCATAGTTGGGCTTAATTAAATCAACACCTTGATAAAAAGATCCCGATTTGTCTCTATGAGGATCAACCATCAGTTTTTTTTGCGCTTTTTTGCAAATCGCTGAGATCTTTTCAACAACACTGCGCGAGATCACGCCCTTGGCATAATCTTCAATAATTACACAATCCGCTAGATGGACGTTTTTCTGGATAATTGCTATCAACTGAGCTTCAGAATCTTCTGATAAATATTTTTTTAGTTCGTAATCAACCCGAACTAAATGATGATGCTTGGCCATGACCCGAGTTTTTCGTGTGGTCGGTCGACTTTTATCTACAATCATGAAGTCCCAACTGACGCCATTCTTAAGACTTAATTCCCTCAAAAGATTTGCACCAGTGTCATCACCCACGACTGAAACAAGCATAGGAATTCCACCTAAACTTGCCACATTTTGAGCCACATTTGCAGCCAGCCCCAACCGCATATCCTCACCATTCACTTCTAAAACTGGAACTGGTGCCTCCGGGCTGATACGGCGAACTTCACCCATGACATACTCATCAAGACCTACATCGCCCACGATCAAAATCTTTTTCCCTTGGAGGCTTGGAATTTGGCGAATTAATAGGTCTTTTTCAACCTGCGTAGTTTGGGGATTTGCAGTCATCGAAGCTGATTTAAGTGTCATTTTTTCATCCTCCCAGGGACCATTTGTAACTGATGACGGATTCTGTGTCACTCCCAATCAGCTGGGGCTTGGCCTAACCCCGTGTTTCATGCTAGAACCTAGATCTATGTATCAACCTAAAGGCGCATTTAAAAAAAAAACATCTGCAACTTCTGAAAATGGATTTGCGAAAAATCCTTTAATTTATAAGGCCAATTATATTTCAGAACATGAAAAATCTGAGATATTCGCATATTTGGATACTCTTTTTCCCATTTGGGAAATGCGCTATTCAAAAAACAACCCCCCTCCAGAAAATCAAAAGCAGCGTTCTCTATTAAGGCCCGTTTACTGGTTGGGAAATTGGCAGTTTGCCTGTTTAAACTATTATCACCCTCCCAAGGGTATCTATGATCGCTGCGTTACTGCTGAAAGATTTCCTCCCGTTTTACAGCACCTCATTCATAAATTTGAGGCTATGGTCAAAGAACATTATGATCCTCGAGACATTCCTCGCGGTTGGAACCTCAACACCTGCTTGATCAACTACTATGGAGATCAAATCTTAGAGAACGGCAAAAGATTAGACTGCGCGCGCGTCGGTGAGCACAAAGATTTTGAGCCAGGCCCAGTCGCCTCGATCTCCTTTGGGGAGCGCGCACTGATTCAGTTTGTATCTAGCCGAAATACTGAAAGCAAATCGACGGTGGTTACGCAACAATGGTTAGAGGACAAGTCCCTGCAAATCTTTGGCGGCGATAAATTTAAAAAGCATTTGTTTCATCGCGTACAAAGAGTCGACACCAAGGAAAAGATTTTCTTTCCCCTTAAGGAAATATCAAATTTTGAAACCCGCAGAATCAATTTTACTTTCAGGTACGTTCCGGTTGAACATATCGTGCCTTTTTCTTATCTTGCAGAGACGGCAAAGGAAGATGTTCGAATTTATATGGAAAAACTGGCTGAGCATTCTGATTTTTTTAAATCACAAATCTAAAGCACCACGGGCCATTTGACCTTGAGATCGGCTTTGCCTGATTGCTGTTCAATATTCACCTGCAGGTTTTGATTCAACCAGCGCACGATCATTAACCTTTCGGGCCTTTTAAGCTCAGCATTCAAAAAATGAAAGTCAAAATCTGACAATGGAAGCGTCAAACTCATGACCTTAAATGTTTCTGACCTGATTCCCCGTCGGATTTTCAATTGAAGAGTTACGAAATCTTTTGCACGATCCGGCTCCTTAATTTCAAAACTTGCCGCCAGTGGTTGAGTGCCTAAACTGGGACCCAATGCTTGGTCCTTTTTAACATTCAGACCTGATAGCTCGGACTCTAGCAATTCTATGGTCATTTTTCTTTCTTGCATCACAAATCCGGGAGAGTGCGAAAGAATATAGGATTGAATCATTGTTGCTAAAAACTTCCAGTCATAAGGTTCAGACAAAAGGCAATGACTGCCCAGCGCAAATTTAACGACACTTAGATTTTTATATGCACCTTTATTTTTATCCACATCGAGAGTTTGCGCATTGAGCTCCAACGAAACCAACGGATCTTTTTCTGTTGCAAGAATCAAGACTGGCACATCGACGTCATGGTAGTACTTCCAATAATTATTCTGAGCCCAAAAATCGGCACCGTCATGCATTCCAGGAGGCAATTTAACCAAGGATCCATCAAAGGAAAGTCCACCCTTGAATTTCAAAACTGCCTCTGACACAGCTTTTGCTAAAAAACTATGACCGCTATCTTTACTCAAAGCCGGAGTCTGTGAAACCAATCCCGCCAGTCGACGACGACTCCAAATATCTAAAAGTGCTGAATTTTCTTTGCCCTGAGTGAGTTGATTCATGGACTCTTTTAAATTGACCACAGGACAAAAAGCTAAAGTGCTTTGGATTAAAGAGTCTTTTTCAGATGAATTGTATTTATTGAGCAAGGACGCAAACAACACACCATGGCCTCCCAGGCTGATACCCAGAAAGTGCACGCTTTCAACAACTTTTGAAATGGGCTCTCTTGGGTCTTTCAACATTTTGGCGACTAAGATATTTTGAATTCCTTCGTCATACCCACCAAATGAAAAATGTCCATTTCTTGACGCAAAATCACCACTTGAAATGTTTTCAAGGACAAGAATATTGAAGGGTGACTGTTCAAACAACATCATCAGCCAAGCACGTTCTGCTCTAAAGCCCTCTATGGTCCCAAAAACTCCGAGTCGCATGACAACAAAAGGGCGAGGCTTCATATCGCCCTTTAAACCCAACAGTCCTTTTAATCGAATATTGCCAGGAAGATTGATGATCACACGCCGCAAAAAAGGATGCGAATAAATATCATAATCCATGCTCAGACTGCTCATTAGATTTTGAATTTTGCTATCTTTGCCAGTTGCTAACTCTGAACTGCACAATTTCAAGTATTTTTCAATGAGTTGCCCTTGAGCTTGCACGGATTCACTGTTTTTTAAATTCCTCATTCGACGCCCCAAGGATTCAGGATCACAGTGCTGTGACATCACTTTACCTATGCCTGTTGGCGTCCAATTTAGTATTTTTTCAAAAAAAATATTCGCCAAAACTGGAAACTTTCCCGATTCGTTTTCAAGAAGAGGATCTTTATCCATTGGCAACGTGAATCGGATGCTGCGAAATTGCTCCATAAAGGTCTGCTGTGAATTCGAATTTGGACGAGCAGATTTCAATGAAGCCTGAGATACACCGGCATTTAAAAAAAAAGCACAAAACAAAAAGACTACCTTAGATATCAAACTGATTCCGCCCATTATTTTATAATTAAACCGCGACCAAAGCATAGGTTTCAATTTTGAACGGCAAGGAGCCACCGAGTCATCACTTTTTCCTGAGTGACACCGGGTGTTTAGTTAAATAAGCTTCCTCTTAATCCTGTCCTGAGACTCTCTTAGAAATGCGTTTTCGAATGCACTGTTGATTGAGTTGTTTTTTGCAAAGTGAATGCCCGAGAGTTTTCGGATGGGGATATAATATCTTTTATAAAATGGAAAAAAATATGGAACATAAATCAGATAATTCACAAATAAGCACAATTGAACCACTCTATGACGGCCCTTTATTTCGAAATGCCATTCAAACTTTGGATGAAGCTGCCAAAATCATCAATTGTGATCCTAATGTTCTTGAACGTTTGAAACGTCCGCGTCGCTGCATTACTGTTTCTGTTCCCGTTCGTATGGATGATTATTCTGTAAAAGTTTTTACCGGTTTTCGTGTGCAATATTCTCCAACTTTGGGACCCTACAAGGGTGGAATTCGCTATCACCAAAATGTTGATTTTCAAGAAGTCGTGGGCCTTGCGGCACTCATGACTTTTAAGAATTCAGTTTTGGGACTTCCTTTAGGCGGAGCAAAAGGTGGTATCACCGTAGATCCGACTAAACTTTCTCGCACGGAAAAACAAAATTTGACTCGTCGTTATGCTTCAGAAATAGGTCCCTTTGTCGGACCAACTAAAGACATTCCTGCGCCAGATGTTGGGACCGACCCTCAAACAATGGCTTGGTTCATGGACACTTATTCTCAAGAACAAGGTGGCTTTGCTCAACCAGGAGTTGTGACAGGCAAGCCTGTTGAAATTGGTGGTTCTCTTGGTCGAAATCATGCAACTGGATTGGGTGTTGTCTACGTCGCTGAAAAAGCGTTCGAAGTTTGCAATATGAATATGAGAGGCTCAACAATTGCCATCCAAGGTTTTGGTAATGTGGGCTCTTTTGCTGCTAAATTCGCACACGAACGCGGCGCCCGCATTATTGCGGTGAGTGATGTTTCGGGTGGAATTTTTAACGGTGAAGGTTTAGATATTCCAGAAGTCATGGAGTATGTAAAAGCTCATAAAGTATTAAAAGGCTATCCAAAGTCTCAACCAATCACTAATGAAGAACTGCTTGAACTAGAATGTGATGCTTTGTTCCCTTGCGCTCTTGAGAATCAAATCGACACTCATAACGCTGAAAACATCAAAGCAAAGATTATTGCTGAAGGAGCCAATGGCCCTATCACTAACGCTGCAACGAAGATTTTAAGTCGCCGAGGAGTCTTTATTGCACCAGACGTCATCGCAAATGGCGGCGGCGTGATCGTATCTTATTTTGAATGGGTTCAAGATATCATGTCATTCTTCTGGGATGAAGATGAGGTCAACAAAAGACTTAAAGGCATCATCACCAAAGCCTTTGATACTGGATACTCATTTTCAAAAGAAAAAAATGTTGATATGAGATCTGCAGCTATGGCTGTTTCTGTTCAACGTCTAGAAAAAGCAATGTTATTGAGAGGCCTCTATCCTCGATAGTTAGAAATTTAAAAAGCCAGCAAAAAGCAGAGCTAAGTATTTCTCTGCTTTTTGTTGGTTCTAAATCGGAGTTCTTTGCAATGCGTCCTTGGCTTTTACTGCCCCCTCAGTGGGCCCATGATTTAAGTTCTCTTGCTCTTCCTCTTATTTCACTCCTCTACGAAAAAGACACTCCGCATTGGAACTCCTTTGATTGGAAAGGTCTCCACTTTGCCAATCCTGTCGGCATTGCGGGTGGTGTCGATAAAAATGCTGAGAATATCAATGATTGGCTAAGGCTTGGCTGTGGATTCATTGAAGTTGGAACAGTCACTCCTTTCCCTCAAGAACCAAATCCTGGCAAAATCATGGACCGAGACCTTCAACTTAAAGCGATGTGGAATAAAATGGGATTTCCAAGCCATGGCGCGGATGAGGTCTTTTATAACTTAAAGTCGTTCGGCCCAGATTATAAAGCTCCCATTTTTGTAAATATTGGCAAAAACAGGAACACCTCAAACGCTGAGGCAGTAAATGATTACCTGAGTCTCATTCATAAATTTCAACCTCTGGCTGATGCCTTTGTGGTGAACATCTCAAGCCCTAACACGAAGGGTCTTCGCGAACTTCAGCAAAAAGAAAATTTAAAAGCATTGCTAGGGCCTTTGATTGAACAAACCTGCAAGGCAAAATCAGCCCCCATTCTTGTTAAATTAAGTCCTGACATGAGCGATGAAGGACTTTCAGAATCCATTAACAATTGCCACCAACTTGGAGTTGACGGCTTCGTATTAACGAATACGACTTTATCTCGTCCTCAAGGGTGCCATTTTCCTCCAGATGGGGGACTTTCCGGATCGCCTCTTAAGGATCTTTCAAAACATGCTCTGCAAATTGCTGCTGAAACCTTGGGCAAACACAAGAAAGAAAAGCTTATTGTGAGTGTTGGTGGCGTTATGGGCCCAGAAGATGTTTTTGAAAGATTGCAAATGGGCGCCAATCTTGTTCAAATTTACTCTGCACTGGTATTTCATGGACCCTGTTTTTTCCATGATGTTGCAAGAAGGTTTAATGAAGCAAGATAACCCTAGCGATCAAAAATTAAAAAGGCCAAAGACTCGGAAGGGTCATTGGATACCTGTTGTCGCTGGCTTCATGAAAAAAGATGGTAAAATTTTAGTCGGACAACGGCCTGAAAACAATTCGCTTCCAGGGCAATGGGAATTCCCAGGCGGAAAAATCGAGTCTGGAGAATCACCAGAGGTTGCCTTGGCTCGAGAGCTTAATGAAGAACTTGGCATCGAAGCGGAAATTGGAGATTTAAAATTAGCGTGCAGCCATTCCTATGGAGAAGTCGGGATTCTGATTTTATTTTTTGAGGTTCTCTATTGGAAGGGCGAGCCACGCGCAAAACATCATATGATGCTTGAATGGATTGAACCTGAAGAACTTGCAAATAGAAACATCCCTGAAGCAAATCGCAAGATTTTAAACCGCATCTACCGAGCTTTGGGAGTTTAATGGCCAAAATTATTTTAGTCAGCAAAGTTGTCTCCCCCACCACTTGGCAGTTGGCGCATGCCTTAAGAACGCAGCAACATGAAGTGACGATTCTGACAAGTTATAAGGAAGAACCACTTGGCGAACTTCATAATATTCAATTCATGGCTTACTTCAAAAAGTGGAATTTCACTGAGGGCTTCAAGATTCTAATCGGGTTCTTTGGTTTTCAACCACAGATTTTACACATCATACTTGAAGATGATCGTATGAATAAAGCTCAGATACTGCTCTCTACGTTTGCCAAAGCTCACCCCTCTTGTGTTTTAACAACTTCATTACTTAATATCCGCTACGGACTTCATTATAAAAATCCAGTCAGGTATCTGATTGAACAGAGCGATATCATTACTTGCCCAACCGTTGAAGCACTTGGTCAACTGAGGGGATTAAATGTTAGAGCCAGTTCGCAAGGACGAGGCATACTGCCTCCAGCTTTGGACTTTAGAGACAACCACTTGGGTGAAAATTCTATCGATGACACCGAAGTTCGCCTCTCCGCCGATCTTAACAAAGAAGATTACTTTGTTGTGCCCTTCCGTGAGCCTCGCTTCAATCCAAAATCCGGTAATTTTCAGCGCATTCAAACACTTGCAAAAAAATACAAGGTTGTGCTTTGGGGGTCCTATTCCCACTGGAGCCTTCGTGAACGCAAACAATTTGCCGTATGGATGAAGGACAATAACCTTGATCGCCGGTGGGTCATGACTGGACCCATTACAATACAACTATCGAAAAATATTTTAAAGAGCTCAAAGGCCATGATTTTAGCTGGGCAAAAGTTTACCCCCCTTGAAATTACCGAATACTACTTGAGAGCTATCCAAGCTGGATCTGTACTTATTTTAGATTCGAGACAATCTGGGGTTCATGCGGACCTCTGGAAAAGCGCTGTAAACTGCTGGATCTTAAATCAAGAAAACCTTCTCAACGACTTGAATGCTTTATTGGAAAGGCAAGATTTAGCACTCCCTGAGGTTTTATCTGAATTGCACACTCAAAATGAGCAATTGATGGATTCATCGTTGAATGAACTCAATCGTCTGTACAACAAGGCTTTATCTAATTTAAGATAGGATATGGTTTCAAAATTGAAGCTCCCAGAGAACTTAAATATTTGTATGACTTCGCAACGGTTTCCCATATTAAGCCGAGCTACGGACCATGGCTTTCTGTGGCCTATTGCTCGTGACTTAGTAAAGCAAGGTCATAAGGTTACAATTCTCTCAACCACTTCGGCGTTAAAAAAACCAGAGGTCAACCGCTCTGGGGTCAGAGTTTTCTATCTCCATGAAGGACCAAACAGTCTTGCACACTTAAATTTCCAACTTGCCGTAAGACAAAAATTTGCTCAATTACATAAAGAAGAGCCCTTCCATATCGTGCACAGCATAGACAAATCTGGACTCCGTATTGGTACTCGCAAAAAAGAATTCAAAATTGCAATGGCCTATGACGTAGAGGCGACGCAAATGTCGCAACTTTTTGCAATCTTGGCTATGAAGCGAGACACGTTGGGAAGTTTGATTTCCACCGGACTTGCGACAGCCTATAAATTTCTGACAACCTATTACGGTGGCGATCAGTTGCTCCTTTCAACTGCGGATGGCATGTTCGTTACCAATCCACAGCAAAAAATAATCTTAGAAAGATATTACTTTTACCCTGATTTTCACACCTACACTGTCCCCTATGGAATCGAATTGGGTGATTTGTCACCCAAAGAAAAATCATTGGAACTTCGAAAAAGACTGGGACTTCCAGAAAACGCCCATATCGCAGTCACCATCAGTGATATGACGGAAGTTCAAGAAATCATCCCCTTGCTGCAGGCTTTTGAAAAGGTAGCACTTAAAAAGCCAAATAGTTTTTTAATCATAGTTGGCAATGGCCCCAAATATAAGGCGATTGAATACCAAGTCTTAAATTTAGCACTTGGCAATCGAGTGCTCATGCCCGGCGCGCTCCCAGGTGCAGAGATCGAAGATTATATTGTTTTGGGAGATGTTTTTGTAAATATGAGCTCTCGAACAACCGGTTTTGAACCCACAACGCTCGAAGCTATGGCCCAAAAAAAGATAGTTTTAGGATCTGAAGTCTCTCCTATGGAAAATATCATCGAAGATGGTCGAGATGGCTTCCTCCTGAGACCGGCTGATGTGGAATCAATGAGCCAACTTTTGATTGAGATTTTTTCTGGTTCAATGCCAGCTGAGGAAATCGGAGAAAGAGCGCGACAAAGGATTATGGACCTCTTTGATACACCTAAATTAACCCAATCTGTAATCGACGCGTATCAAAAAATCCTACTGAACACAGGAATGTATAAGAAGCGATGAGTTAAAGTGCCGAAAAGTGATGTCAGCCCCCTGCACATCTGTATAATTGGGAGTGTTATCAATACTTTATAGGGACTGGTTTTTACACAATAATTTTAATTTTGTCCCATTGAGATCAGAGGAAACTTAGCAATGACAAAAGCGGATTTAATAAATTTGATCTCAGAAAAAGCTGGTATCACTCGCGTGAAAGCTGAAACTGTTGTAAATACAATTTTTGATTCTATGGTTGAAGCACTGATGCGTGATGATCGCATTGAAATCCGCGGACTTGGATCTTTTGTAAATCGCCAATACGGCGCTTACAAAGGTCGAAATCCCAGAACTGGCGAAATCATCAATGTCGAAGAAAAAAAGCTGCCTTTTTTCAAAGTGGGCAAAGAGCTCAAAGAAGATATCAACGAGGAAAAAGCCGCAACTCAGAAATCTGAGTAATTCCATAGAGACACATAAACAATCTCTCGACTCCCATTGCAATGCCACCAGATGGCGGCATTGCAGCTTCTAAAAAGTTAAAAAACTCTTCATCGAGACAAACATCTTCCTTACCAGCTTTAGCTTTTTTTTCTAAATCTTCTTCAGAACGAATGCGCTGTATCTTGGGATCATTGAGTTCATGAAATGCATTGCAAAGCTCCATACCCCGCCAATAAGCTTCAAATCGATCTCCCCATCCATCGTCGGTCAATCTTGCTAGGGCTGCCTGATAGGGTGGATATTTTTCTACAAAAACTAAGTCCTCGGAGGGCAACTTTGATTCAATTTTTTCCATAAAGATGAGGAAAAAAAAGTCATCAATGGACTCGGCACTTCGAATATCGACTTGAAGGCTGAGTGCTAAACTTTTTAGTTCTTCGACTGAAGTTTGAGGCGTCAGTTTAAAACCACAATATTGCTGAAAAAGTTCTGCCACAGAATACGTTAAAACTTGCCTGGGAGCTGGACGATTTAATTTCACACAAAGGCTTTCAATTAATAAAATCAAATCATTTTTTATTGATGAGATGTCATCAAAGGCCCTATACCACTCCAGCATCAAAAATTCTGGCTGATGTCGTTCGGTCATCTCTCCATTGCGAAAACACTGGGCCACTTCAAAAATTTTATCTGCCCCCATCGCCAGTGCCTTCTTTAAATGAATTTCAGGGCTTGTCGGCAAAAATAGCTTTTCAACATAAGATCCAATTTTTAATTGAGTTGAAAATACATCCAATGAGGGTTCAGTGCCTGGACAAACAACTAAGCTTGGCGTTCTGACCTCCAGAAAGCCCCTGTCGAAAAAGAAGTTTTTTATCTCTGCCAAATAATCACGAAAGTGAACCAATGTTTCATGATGAAAGTGACGTTTTGGCATTGGCCTTAATTGCGGAGCTAATAAAACAAGCTCTAGTATGCAATGAGATTCAATGACTGCAACTAAATCGCCAACGACCAAAAATTCAGAGTATTTTGGCGCCGTTTCTATTTCGAAGGTGAGTTTTCTTTGATCTCGATCCAGTTCCAAGACTAGGGAATTTTCCCTGCGATCGAGGGAATAAATTCGGCCAGCACTCACCCTTTTACCCTCTGCCGCCTGTGGCATTGATGGATAAGAGGCCCAAACTTTCTCGAGGTATTCTTTTCTGTCCATTTTTTTTATCACTTTATTCACTTTTGTCCACAACCTGATCTAAAAGTTGTCTTTGATGCTTAAATCCGCTATTTGACATCCACGACCTACTCAGAAAGTTTATATGAATATATATCCCAACATGCAATTAAATCTCCGAAAAACCCTTGCAAACCTAAGCCCACAGGTTGACTGGACACAAATTCGTTATGTATCTGAAAAAACAACCTGGCGCATGGTTAGAGATGAAAAATCAGAACGCAACAGTCTCAGCTTTGACCAGGGGGTTATGGTTGAGGTCTTGATCGAGGGTCATTTTGGCTATGCTGGCACCAGTGATTTAACTGAGGAGGGAATAAAAAGCGCCTTCGATAAAGCCTGCTTTCTAGCAAAACATGCGTCCAATTATAAAGCTCATAATTTCACAGAATTGCAGCGTCCTCCGGCCGTGGGAACTTACAACTCTCATCTTGAAATAGGACTGGATAAAATCTCTGCCCAAGAAATCATTGATATTTTCATTGAAGCGACTCGGGCTATGAAATTGTCTGAAAAAATTGTAAGTCGCTCTGCAACCACGATGATTTCAGAAATTGAACAACTCACAATCAGTTCTAGTGGCGCGGATATTCATCAAAATTTTTCCATCGTGAACACTGACTTTTCTGTCACCGCTCACCAAAATGGCGAAACACAAACACGAACGGACAGTGGCGGCTTAGCTCGATGCCTCCAAATTGGAGCCGAAGCCTTTGATCGTGAAACTCTACTTCAGAGAGCAAGAAAAATTGCTGAAGAAGCCCTCGAACTATTGGCTGCAGAAAATTGTCCCAAAGACACCCTGGATATTTTAATTGCCCCCGATCAAATGACACTTCAAGTTCACGAATCCATTGGTCATCCCTTGGAGTATGACCGCATTTTGGGCGACGAAAGAAACTATGCCGGGTGGAGTTTTGTGCAACCGCAAGATTTCGGAAATTTGCAGTACGGATCCCCCTTATTGAATGTCACATTTGATCCAACCACACCCAACGGATTAGGCTCTTATGCTTTTGACGATTCTGGCCATCAAGCTGCCAAAGAATTTCTGATCAAAGATGGTGTTTTATTAAGAGGCCTTGGTGGCCTTGAATCACAAGCCCGATTAAATTTAAGCGGGGTTGCAAGCTCTCGCTCTTCCTCTTGGAACCGAGCCCCGATTGATCGCATGGCCAATATCAATATTGAACCCGGCATCGACAAAATTGAAGACATGATTAAATCAGTTCAGCGTGGGCTTTTCATCATGTCCAACAAATCATGGTCCATCGATGACTACAGAAATAAATTTCAATTTGGATGTGAATACGCAAAATTAATTGAAAATGGCGAGCTCACAAAAACAGTAAAAAATCCTAACTACCGAGGAACGACAGTTCAATTTTGGAACAGTCTAAAATCCGTCAGTGACACTCGAGAATCCTTTGGTGCTGCTTTCTGCGGAAAAGGCGAACCCAACCAAGGTATTCGCGTAGGCCATAAAACACCCTATTGCCTTTTTTCAAACATTGAAGTTTTTGGAGCCTAAGATGAATTTTGCTGAGATCACAAAAGAAAACTTTAATCAAATTTCTAATTTTATCATCGAGTCTCTGCATTCAGGGGAACAGGCCAACATCAATCTTCATGCAGAAAATACAACCTTCATCCGTTTCAATAATAGCAAAGTACGACAAAACACCCATATCACACAAAAATCTTTGACCCTTTTATTACAAAAGGCGGGAAGATCCGCGAGTGTTTCCTTTTCGATCTCTGGAAATTGGATTGAAGATAAGATTCGAGCTCAGTATTGGCTTGATCAAGCGAGGTCTGAATGCGAAATCCTGCCCTTGGATCCATTTCAGGTTGCCATTCAAAATCAGGGAAGCAGTGACAGCAATCTTAAGGGCCACTTATTGAATGACTCTGAAGTTTTTGAGTCCCTCATCCAACCTGCACTAGGCAGTGATATGGCCGGACTTTATTGTGGTGGTCCACTGATTGCTGCGAATAGAAATTCACTGGGTCAAAGCCATTGGTTTTCGACTGAATCTTTTTTCATGGATTATTCTCTTTATGATGGCCAAAGGGCCGTGAAGGGCGTTTATGCCGGCACCCAATGGCATCAAGAGGACTATGTTAATAAAATTTCTACAAGCAAAATTCAGCTCTCCTTGCTGAATCGGCCTAAAATCACTTTAGAGCCGGGGAAGTATCGAACCTATCTTGCTCCAGCTGCTGTCGCTGAGATTGCACATATGTTTTCTTGGGATTTTTTGAGCTACAATTCCTTCAAAAAAGGCACCAGCGCACTGATGAAATTTGGCAACAATGAGAAATCTTTTTCACCACTTTTTTCCGTTCGTGAAAACTTTCAACTGGGCCTGAACCATCGTTTTAATTCTATGGGAGAGCTCGCACCTGAAACCTTAGAACTCATTACCGATGGACAATTGAAAAATTTTCTAGTTTCTAGTCGCTCTGCCAAAGAATATTCAATCCCAGGAAACGCTGCTGACAATCACGAAGCGCCTCGATCACTTGAGATCACTGCGGGAAATTTGCCAGAGTCAGAAATTCTCAAAAAACTAGAGACCGGACTCTATTTATCCAATTTGCACTATCTGAACTGGTCGGATCGAATGAGCGCAAGGATCACGGGCATGACCCGTTATGCCTGTTTTTGGGTTGAAAAGGGCGAAATTATTGGACCTATTTCTGACATGAGGTTCGACGAAAGCCTCTATGATTGCCTGGGCGAAAATCTTTTAGCGGTCACTGATTTTCAAGAAATTGACCCCCAAGTTTCAACCTATGACAGTCGAATTTTGGGAGGAAAGAAAACACCTGGAATAATGATCAAGGATTTTAAATTGACGCTTTAATTTCATAAAAAAAGCCTTTAAGCATTCGAAACCTATATAAATTTGTTGAACTAAAACAAAAACTACTGGAAACAGTAGGACCAACTGAAGAATTGCATGCCCTGTAAATTTACAATAGGCAAAAATTAGAAATAAAGGTCGTTAAAATGGTTACCTATCTTATTCACTACACCGTACAATATGCAGCTCATGATCTTTTTATTGAATGGCTCAAAACGGAGCATATTCCTGAAATTCTGTCCTTGCCGGGCTTTATGAAGGCTGAGCTTTGCCTGCGTAAAGGTGGATCCATGACGTCTTCAAGTAAGGAAGTGGGAATCATCTGCTATATAAAAGACGAGGACTCCCTTAAAACCTATATTTCAGACCATGCCATGAAGGTTCGCGAAAAAGGACTTGAAAAGTTTCCTGGTCAGTATTCCACCCAACGCGATGTTTGGCTTGAAACCTACACCTTCGAGCGACAACCCTAAGTCTTATTATTTTTTGGTCAGGAAAAGGACTTGGACTTTTAATTCCCCTATTGTAGATGTATGATAGGGTCATTAAAAAAAGGAGACTTTTGTGGCATCAGCATCTTTCCAAAAAATCTTGAACAATCTTTCCAACAACAAAAACGTTCAGAGTTTACTTCAAAACTTTCAAAGCCTGAGCGAAGAGATTAAAAAAAGAGAGGCTGATCTTAAAGGTCGCTTCGATGCTCAAAAAGAAGAAAAATTAGAGCTTGCTTGGCAAAAATACCAAGACATCGTAAAAGTTCTTAGCGCTTCTGAATCGAAATTAGAAAAAGAAGTCAATTTGACTCTTGCGAAAATTAAAAAATCAGCAACAGCCTTAGAAAAAAACATTGTTGTTGCTAAAAAGAAGGCGATTGCAAAAAAAGCTCAACTTGAAAAAACTATTTTCAAAAAAGCTGCTAAAAAAGCCACTGCAAAGGGCACTACCAAAAAAACTACTGCTAAATCAAAACCTGCAGTTAAAGCAGCTCCTGCTAAAACGACTAAAAAAACTGTAGCTCGCAAAGCTACTAAAAAAGCTTCTAAATAGGCTTGTTTTTGTTCATTTAACTCAGAGCTCCTGCCTTGGGGCTCTGAGTTTTCTTCAATTCTATACCTTATTCAATCTCATCTCTCTGACTTAAATTTTCATTTTATGGGCATGACCATAAACATTCAAATACAGTACTGATGGGACTGAGAAATATCTTTAAGCATTTTTAGTAAGTATCTAAGGCAAATCAAGAGATATTGAAGTTACAAGCTATCAGCTTTTGCTCTCCGCTAAATCGATTTTTCCTAAAATTTCTTTTAGATGCTCAATTTGATAAAATGGCAACTGAAGTAATTTTGCATTGTGGTTTATATTTTTGCATCCGTCATAAATTTTGAAATTGAAATCAGCAGCTTTGAAAAAATTTTCCGAAACAACGACTCCAATTTTTGAAGATTTATCAACACAAAATTGGTGGAGGGACTTCATTTTTAATAGTGAGCCTGATTTTACTTCAAGAGGAATGATCAGTTTACCACTTTGTAGAACAAAATCCACTTCGGCTTTCGCAGAGGACTTGTCCTTGAGCCAGTAAAACAACTCCTCATGGATTTGTGTATTAAAATGGTAATTTAAATGTTGTGAAACAAATTGCTCTGCGATTGGCCCATCCATTAAAGATTTTAAGTTCAGATCTTCAAAAGGCAAATCAGTAGCTGCGCTGACCAACCCAACATCTAAGAAAAAAAGTTTAAATATTTTATTATCTTTCTGCGATGAGATCGGCAATCCAGAGGCATTCGTATGATGTACGGGAATTAGAATTCTTGCGAAGCTTAATAGCTCAATCGCCTTTCGTAATTCCAAAGCTTTTACATCAGAATATATTTCCGAGTATTTAACTTTTTTTCCTAAGTTAAAGGGAGCAAAATCAAAAACTGTATTCACAAGAAGATGAATTTTTTCTTTTTTTGCATACTTAATAAAGTCATCTTTATAGCTTTCAATAAGGTCTTTTTGAATTTTTCGCACAGCTGTCAGTTTTTTTGTTTTTTGAAATGTTAGCACAGCTTTTGGCATGCCTCCGACAAAAAAATAATTTTGCACTTGTTTTAAAAGTTCATCATGCAGACTTCCCTGGATTTTTTGGGGGTCTTTCATTTTTTTTACAAGAAGTTCTTCGCCCATAGCTAAGAGAAATTCAGTGAAGCTCATTGGTCCCAACTTGAGATATGAAACGCGTCCTACGGGAAAATCCATTTTTTTATCATTTAACAAAAAATCTAAAAGTGAACCCGCAGCTATGACTGGAATTTCGGGCATTTCCTCAAAAAAGTACCTCAGTGACCGTAAGGCTTTTGGCTGTGCTTGAATTTCATCTATAAAAAGAATTTGTTTTATATCGGATCGAAACTCCTTTCGAGTTAGTGCTTCAATATCTGAAAGGACACGGTTTAAGTCTATGTTATCCAGTTCAAGAGCGGGAACTTTGAGCTTTTCAAGATTAATTTCTATAAGTTCAATATCGTTATTCTTGCAAAAATTTTTAACTAAGGTTGATTTACCAACCTGCCGTGCCCCACGAATTATGAGCGGCATTCGATTTTCATTTTCAAACCATTCAAGTAGTGAATTTTCTGCGAGTCTTTTCATAGTTTGATTATAATATTATGCGGCATCTTGGTCAAATAAGATATATTTATAGGAGGTATAAATGTCTTATAATTGATATTTATACCCCCTATAAATATCAATTTTTAACAAGGTGATATCAAAAAAGCTTCTCCACCTCATTCTACCAGGATTATGAAATTTAAAACGTGGATTGGTCACATGGACATGGCGTCTCTTTCAATATTAAGAATTGGCATATATCATCTATCACCCCATTTCGCCTCGCATTAGTAAAAAATAAGCCCCCCTCAATGCTTCATTCCCACAAAGGGCTGTGCTAGGCTCGACGGCGCGAATGAGGTGCACATGAAACTAGCCGAACTGTCTTCTGTTAACGAATTTATTCCTCGCCATATTGGGCCCAACGACAATGACATTCAAGCGATGCTCTCGACCTTGGGATTTTCATCATTGAGTGAGTTGGCTGATAAAATTATTCCTTCACAGATTCGTACACAACATGAGTTTAATGATGTTGGAAATGGAATCTCTGAAAGCGGACTCCTAGAGCATTTAAAATCGATGCTCTCTAAAAATAAAGTTTACAAAAACTTTATTGGTATGGGCTATCACGACACAATCACACCAACTGTTATTCAAAGAAATATTTTTGAAAATCCTGTTTGGTATACAGCCTATACACCTTACCAGGCCGAAATTTCACAAGGTCGCTTAGAAGCCTTATTGAACTTCCAAACAATGATAATGGATTTAACAGGAATGGAGATTTCAAACTCTTCACTTCTTGACGAGGGCACCGCTGCTGCTGAGGCCATGTTTATGGCCAATGCACTTTGTAAAAATAAAGCGACGGCCTTTGTTGTGTCTTCTAAAATGCATCCCCATGTTATTGAAGTGATCGGCACTCGTGCGGAGCCTCTGGGCTTAGAGATGATTGTTACAAATCCTGCGACCTATGATTTTTCAAAACCAGTTTTTGGCGTTTTCTTGCAATATCCTGACACCGAAGGCGTTATTGAAGATTATTCGGCTCTAACAGCGAAGTTTCATGAACATGGCGCTTTAGTGACAGCTTCCGTTGATTTATTGGCAATGACATTGCTAACTCCTCCGGGTGAATGGGGTGCGGACATTGTCGTTGGAAATTCACAACGTTTTGGTGTTCCACTTGGCTTTGGAGGTCCTCATGCGGCATTCCTTGCGACTAAAGATTCTCACAAACGATTGATGCCAGGCCGTCTTGTTGGAGTCAGCGTGGATTCTCAAGGGCAGCCGGCGATGCGATTAGCACTACAAACTCGCGAGCAACATATTCGTCGTGAAAAAGCGACCTCAAATATTTGCACGGCACAGGTGCTTTTAGCAAACATGGCTTCTATGTACGCCGTTTACCATGGCCCCGAGGGCCTTAAAAAAATTGCTCGTAGAATTCATCGTCTGACTGTGATTTTAGCTGAGGGCTTAACTAAGCTTGGATACAACGTCAGTCAGAATTCATTTTTTGATACCATCACAGTCACGATGTCTCCAGATCAAGCCGCGGCAGTGGTTGCAGAAGCCGACAAGGCACAGATGAACTTTCGCATCTTTGGTGACAATACAATTGGCATTTCATTGAATGAAACTGTGACTGTGGAAGATGTTGAAAAAATCTGGTCCACTTTCACTGGTGGACGAATCGCTGATGTCTCTGTGGACGCGATTGATCAGCTCATTCAATCTGAAATCGATGAAAAAATGAGCCGAAAAACTTCATTCATGCAAAATGTAGTTTTCAATACTCATCACAGTGAAACAGAAATTCTGCGCTATATTCATCGCCTACAAAACAAAGACATCACTCTGGCCCATTCAATGATTCCACTGGGTTCATGCACGATGAAATTAAATGCAACGACAGAGCTGGTTCCCGTGGCCTGGCCTGAAGTCAGTAAACTGCACCCTTTCACACCTGTTCATCAAGTGACTGGAATGATTGATGTGATCAAAGATCTTGAGGCTAAACTTTGTGACATCACGGGTTTCGCAGCGGTCAGCTTACAACCCAATGCGGGCTCACAAGGTGAATATGCGGGCCTACTTGTTATTCGAAAGTTCAATCAATCTCGTGGTGAAAGTCATCGCAATATTTGCTTAATACCTTCCTCTGCGCATGGAACAAATCCAGCCTCTGCTTCATTAGCAGGTATGGAAGTTGTTGTTGTCGTTTGTGATGCACTAGGAAATGTGGATGTTGCTGATCTCAAAAATAAAGCGGAACAGTATAAAGACAATCTAGCTTGCTTGATGATCACCTACCCTTCGACCCATGGTGTGTATGAAGAAAGCATCAAAGAAATTTGCCAAATCATCCATCAACATGGTGGTCAAGTTTACATGGATGGTGCGAATATGAACGCCCTTGTTGGCGTTTGCCGTCCCGGCGAATTTGGTGCGGATGTATCCCATATGAATCTTCATAAAACTTTTGCTATTCCTCACGGTGGTGGTGGACCTGGTGTAGGACCCATTGGTGTGGCTGCGCACTTAAAGGATTTCTTGCCGCAACACTCTCTTGTTAAAGAAGCGGGTCCTGCGACGGGAATTTCTTCGACCACTTCTGCTCCTTGGGGAAGCGCTAGTATTTTGCCGATCTCATGGGCCTATATCACTATGATGGGTCAGCAAGGTTTAAAAAAAGCAACTTTGGTCAGCATCCTATCTGCAAACTATATTGCTAAGAAACTCGAACAGCACTATCCAGTCCTTTACAAAGGCAAAAGTGGCTTTGTTGCCCATGAATGCATCATCGACATACGCGATATTAAAAAAACATCAGGAATTGACGTCACTGATGTTGCTAAGCGCTTGATCGATTATGGTTTCCACGCGCCTACGATGAGCTTTCCCGTTGCTGGAACACTGATGATCGAACCCACTGAGTCTGAGCCCAAGTCAGAACTGGATCGTTTCATCGACTCCATGCTTTCTATTCACAAGGAAATCGAAGCCGTCACAAATGGCAAAATGGATAAAGAAAACAATGCTCTTAAGAATGCACCACACACAGCAAAGGTGCTGATGAAACTCGAGTGGAATCATCCCTACTCTCGTGAGGATGCAGCTTACCCATTGGCTTGGTTGCGAGACAATAAATTTTGGCCCACAGTCAGTCGAATAGACAACACCTATGGCGATCGAAATCTGATTTGCTCCTGCAATGCTGCCTTTGGAAACAACGACTAGAAAATAAATTTTTACAAAGGGAAAGTCTGAAAATGACTTTCCCTTTGTTTATTTTGATTGATAGTTCTTCAGCGGCTTACATCATTTTTTTTGGAGCTCAAAAATGAAGCGTGTCCTTCTCATTCGCCTGGATAAAATTGGCGATCTGATCTCCACAATGTGTGTGGACCAAGCTGAACTGCTAGAAAACTGCGATCTCCGATGGGTTATCTCCAAGGGATTGGGTTTTATTCCCGACAATGCTCTGCCAAAAAGACAACACCTCGATCTTTCCAAAGACGATTGGAAAAATTCACTTAAAATATTGATCGCCCACATTCATGAGTTCAAACCTGATGTAGCAATAAGCTTTCAAGCGCCCTGGTGGGTGAGTTATGCCTTATGGTTAACAAAGGTTCCCGTGCGTGCTGGTGTTCAATCACAGTGGCACAGTTTTATTTTTCTAAATAAAGGTTTACGTCAACGGCGCAGCTTGGCTATACAGCATGAAGCTGATTATAATTTTGACCTACTTCGTTTTGCACTGGATGACATCAGCAAACCTCGTCCACCGACACCCACACTTGAACTTATCGCACCTGAAAATTCTGACTTATTGAAACAACACCAACTGACCTCAAAATATTATGTTACAGTTCACCCGGGAATGGCTGGATCCGCCTTAAATTGGTCACCAAAAAACTATATTGAATTGATTGAAAAGCTGCGTGCAAAAATAATGGTGGTCATCACCGGAACGGCCGCAGACGAGCCCTTTTTGAAAGAGATCAAAGACCATTTTAAATTTGATCATGTCAGTCATTTAGTTCTTCTTCAGGGCAAGCTGACTGCTGAGGAATTATTCACAATTCTGAAAAACTCAAAAGCAGTGATTGCTCCAAGCACTGGTGTGGCTCATATGGCGGCCTCTTTGGGAGTAAAAACTATAGGGCTCTACTCTCCGATTCAAGTGCAACATCCTCGTCGTTGGGCAGCCCGAGGTGAGAAGGTCAAAATCTTTGTTTCAAAAAATGAGCATCCTCCCTACAACTTTTGTATGGATGAAATTTCTGTGGATGACGTTTTTGCAGAAGCAATAAAGGACGAATAATGAAAAGCGAATACGGAATTCAAATAGAATTAGAAAAATCAATCTCATCGGCTTTAAGCAGCTATAATCTTTCTCTTCAAGATTCGAGAGAGCTTGCAAAAAATGTCCTTCGATTATCTGACTACTTTATTCAGAACCCAGACGGCCAAACTCCATGGCAGGAGTCCTTTGCTCAAATTGCCTATCTTTGTTATTACTTGCCTTTAAATACCGCAAGATTAAATCGTGTTATAAATAAAGCTGAACAACGAAACTTTTTTGTTGGACTGGAAAATATTATTGATTTCGGAGCTGGACTTGCTACCGCCTCCTTGGCCGTTTCAATGGTCGCCTCAGAAAATAAAGAAATAAATTTCAATTACACTTTAATTGAAAATTCGACGGAACCTCAGAAACTGATAGAAAATTACTTTCATTTTTTTAAAAATGAAAATCCTCAGTGGCTGCGCACATTCAATTCTACACAATTAAAAAAATCCCAAAAAAGTCCTCAGCAAACTCTAGCTATTTTTTCATATTCCCTGACTGAGTTGATCGAATTGCCTGAATGGGCCCTAGAATGTGAAGCTCTTTTAATAGCCGAGCCCTCAACTCAACAAGACGGCAGAAAATTGATGGAATTACGTGAAAAATTGATGACCAAGGGTTTTCATCCTTGGGCTCCTTGCACACATGAAAAGGCCTGCCCTTTACTGACTCAATCTAAACATGATTGGTGTCATGACCGCATTCATTTTGATGCTCCAAATTGGTTTCAGAAAATGGAAGAACATCTTCCAATGAAGAACAAAACACTCACGATGAGTTATTTACTGATGAGAAAGTCAAAGCCCTCAGAAATAGATGCGGCAAGAGTAGTGGGCGACATTCTCAAAGAAAAAGGCAAAGATCGTCAAATGATTTGCCGGGGATCTGAACGAGAGTTTCTAGCTTGGATGCATAAAACCGGATTAAGACAAGAAATTCCCCGCGGAGAACTCATTGAAATCCCTCACAGTCTACAGAAGGTTTCCAATGAGTTGCGGGTTCAAACAGAAATCAAAGAAATTTTATTCGTGGCTGGTGAATCCTGAAATTGGAAACATGGAAACTGAAATCTGATAGGTCTTACCTTGATTTCGACTTCCAACGTCCAAAAATTCAGCCAGCTCTTTGCGGAAATTTTTAATGCGCTCTTTTGCTTCAGACAAACGATTTTCATCGACAGTGATCAGGATCGTTGATTGCTCGCGCTCTTCGCTGGGCATTTTTTCAAGCAGACGATCAAGTTTTCGCTTCATCTTTTTTCCATGACTGACTTCCGCAAACTTATGAAGATCCTGGGTTGGTAAGTTCAGCTTCTCTCCAAACATACGAATCGTTCGCAGTGTCACCGTTCTTTTTCCATTCAAAATTTTGGATAAAAATGAAGAGTCCACATCAAGGTGCCTTGCAAAAGCACGCAGCGAATAGCGTGGAGAAGTCTCGGTCCGACGAACCAGCTCATCGGCCAAAAATTTTCTAAAATCTGCATTCATTTGACTTGTTGAATCAGCAAGAACCTCCTGCAGAGCATTCTGATGGTGCTCATGATGACCATGATTTGCTTGATGGTTGGCTGTAGGACTTGATTTATAAAACTCTTGGTTCAATGAATTGTTTTGCATATACACAAAAGCTAGGTCGCAAAAATGATATAATCAATAGCTTGTTCACACCTTTACAGACATTTAATAAAGCTATTCAGTGTGCGTTAAAAATGAGAACTCAATTGATTTTGTCAAAAATAAATATCCTTCGAACGCGAATCCCTTCAATGATTTCAGCCTTCAACAGCAATTTAAAATTATTTTTAAATTCTAACCAAGTGGCTAATTCATCTTCAAAAAAGGCCTCGTCTCGTTGAGGACCAAGAATGAGTCTTATGGCACTCAGGCCTTTTTTTTGCGACAGCGATCTTAGGATCTTTAGTATTGCATGGGCTCCGACTCCGGCAATAATGACTGTGCCATCGACAACCTCAAGTTGACCACCCTCTTTGATGCAAAAAAAGGCTTTTTGGCCAGCCTCTGCAAGATGGAAATCCTCTAAAAATTTTTTCTCTAGATTCTGAACAATAAGGGGGACTTGATCTACAAAGTGGATTTGCGGAAATTGACCACTTTGATAGGCTCTAAGGCCTATAAGACCGTGATCACAGCACAAATCCCATACAGCCTCACCAGGAAGGAGGTGGTCAAAAACAAAATGCATTCGGGGCGAAAGTTTCAGCATGGGGCCAAACATAGTTTCTGAGTTGACGAATTGTCTATATGAAAGCGATTATTCTGCCATGAAAAAGACATCTCTCGCCGAAATTCATGAAAAGTTAAATGCTCGTATGGTCGACTTCGCAGGCTGGTATATGCCAGTTCAATACACAGGCCTTCGCGAAGAACATGACAATGTTCGCACAAATGTTGGCCTTTTTGATGTTTCCCACATGGGAGAAATCCGCTTTAAGGGCCCAAAAGCTCTAGAGTCTCTGCAGTGGCTCACCACCAATGACGTTGCCAAACTCAATAGTGGCGAAGCTCAATACTCTCTCTTGCCAAATGATCATGGCGGCTTGGTGGATGACATTATCGTCTATTGCCTAACAAAAGATTCTGATTACTTGGTGTGCGTAAATGCTTCGAACAAAGACAAAGATTTCGCCTGGATGACGAAACACAATAAAGGCGCTGACGTCACAGATGAGAGTGATCTTTGGGGGCAAATTGCCATTCAAGGACCTAAAGCTCTATCCCTTTGTGATAGAGTCTTTGGCTTTAAAGTGAGCGAAATGAAAACCTTCAATATCCATTCAGGCACCTTTAAAGGTCATAAAATCCTGGTGGCAACCACTGGCTACACTGGCGAAAAAGGTTGCGAGATTTTCATTGAGACCGCTGGCACAGCAGATCTTTGGAACACTTTGCTGGAGCAGGGTCAGGATTTGGGCGTAAAACCCATCGGATTGGGCGCTCGCGACACCTTAAGAACTGAAATGAAGTATTCATTGTATGGTCACGAAATTGATGACACTACGAATCCCTATGAGGCTGGTTTGGGCTGGGTGATTAAGCCAGACCAAAAAGACTTTATGAATAAAGCCCAAATTTTAGGCATAAAAACAGCCGGTCTGACAAAAAAACTGATTGGCTTTAAAATGTTGGACAAGGGGATTCCTCGCCAGGGTTATGGACTATTTTCTTTTGACAACAAAGAAATCGGCAAGGTAACTAGTGGTACACACTCACCGACTTTGGATGAGCCTATTGGTATTGCATATATCGATGTGGCCCACGCGCAAGAGGGAACTGAATTTCTTCTTGATATCCGCGGTCGTAAAGTAAAAGCTGTGGTTGTTAAAACCCCATTTATTTCAAAGTAAGGAGCCTCAAATGGCATTTCACATTCCTGAAGACTACTACTACACAAAAGAACACGAATGGGCACAAGTTGACGAAAATATCGTTACTGTGGGCATCACAGAGTTTGCTCAAGATCAATTGGGCGAAGTTGTTTACGTTGAACTTCCAGAAGAAGGTCAAAAAATCACTCAAGGACAAACTTTCGGCGTTATTGAGTCCGTAAAAGCTGTGAGCGACCTTTATGCTCCTGTTTCTGGCACAGTCATCGAAGTTAATACCTCTTTGGGTGAAGACCCCTCCGTTCTAAATGACGATCCAATCAATCAAGGTTGGTTGGTTCGCATTGAGATGGACACAGAAAAAGAGCTTGCGAACCTCATGAGAGCTCCTGAATATAAAAAATTAACTGCCGAGAAGTAATTTTCTTGCATTAGCGCACTAACCTGCGCTAAACCTTTGTTTCTGTTATTTTTGTACGTTTTATGGTGCTGCCCCGCTGGTGAAATTGGCAGACACGCTAGACTTAGGATCTAGTGCGCAAGCGTGGGGGTTCAAGTCCCTCGCGGGGCACCAATTCTTCTTTAAAAGTAGACGAGAATTTAAAAAAAGCTGACTTTAGAGTCGGCTTTTTTTATTTCTACGATTAGACTTTTTGAAATAATTTAAAATTTGCCATAAATGATAAATAGCTTACCCTTTGACTGGAGCATTATGACTAAGAATGATAACCTTACGGGTCTTTATTATTCAAAAATTATTAAATCCCTACGGTACCTAGAATACAGCTATAATCGAACTCTTCCCATGCCATTGAATCCAGCACAAATGTCAGACTCTGAACTGGAGGCATGGGATAGTTTTGCTTCTCGATTTGCGCGCACCTCTGATATTTTTTTAAGCAAGTACATCAGGGCATACATTCTAAAAGATGATCCAGCTTTTGATGGTGGTTTTCGCGACCAATTAAATAGGGCAGAAAAACTAAAGCTTATCGACAATGTAGAACTATGGCTAGAGATACGCGAACTTAGAAATTCCCCGGTTCATGAATATAGCGATCAAGGCTTAGAAAAAATCTTTGAAAAATTCAGAAGATTTACGCCACTTCTCCTCGATCTGCCAAAGAAGCTAAGTGCATGAGACTTTCTGCTAAAGAACAAACAGCGCTGATTTTTACTTTTCAAGAAAATTTAAAGTTATTACTTGAGCATCATGGCTGCTCTGACCTGTGACAGAATAGGGCGACAGATGAAAGGTCATCAGAAAGATGGCATTTTTTTGTTTGTGAGCCTTCAACGTGTTCCAAATTTGGACGTTTTTATGTTTTGAGTATTTTATTGAGATACTTCAATTTTAGAAATTTTTTTTAGCACTTGAGAATAGCAGCTTCAGTGGCAATAAAACTAGGCTCTACTAGGCTTTAGAAAAGGCCCGCAGACTTTCAATTTTATGTTAGACTTCTATTGGAAAGGTAAGAACATAGAAAATGATTTTTGATTTAAAAAAAATAAAACTTTTTCTCAATTTAGGATGCATGACTGCAGCTTTACTAAATATTTCTTGTTCAATTGAGGCCTCGATACAGCCAACTCTCAATTCCGAAAATCCTCCCCATACGGGATTGCCTTCACAGGATGGCAATACTTCGCCTGAAGTTATTATCCCCTCTGTAAGCACAGAGGCATCTCTGAATACAACCTCCTATAACGAAGCGGTCGGATCACAAGTCATCGGCTACCTGACCATTGCAAATGGTCCTAGCTCTATTAAAGGGACCGAAGTCGAAGGCCGAATTGAAATAAGCAACCAAAAGAAGTAATCGAAAAAAATTCAGCTTTTTTAAAATAGAAGCTGTAGTTGGAAATTTTAGACCTTTGAATATGCTTTTATTTGAATTCAGACTACCGCTAGTACTACCCATCCTGACAACATAGCGATACAAATGCCCAGACACCAAACCTGTATCATCAAAAAAACTTTCCGACGACAATGCACGCCCAAGTAAAGTCAGAGAATTATCAGAATTCACGGCATATATTTTATATTCTGAAGCGACTGAATCCGTCGAAAAAGTCCAGTGAATCCTGATTGCGGTACCCTTGATATTCTCAGCTGTAAATTCACCCTGCAAGCATCCCCGCAAGGGATGCAACAAAATGCAAAAAAACCATTTTGAGACAACGTCTCATTTCAGATGACTCAAAATTAGAATTTACAAAAAATAATACGTACCTTAATATTTTTTACCAATTACTTATTCCTGTCGAACTATTGATACTGGAGAAATTGCCGGTACTTCGGTTTCCAATGCTTGTAAAACTTCCACCAACGTAAACCGTCGTTCCACTCACGGCAAGGGAATAGACAGTTTTGCTAGCATTTGGATTCCAACTAGTGGCAAGGCCCGTAGTTGCATCTAGCGCTGCAATCCGATTTCTTGTCTGTCCACCTATGGTCGTAAAACTTCCGCCGGCGTAGACTGTCGTGCCACTCACGGCAAGGGCATAGACAGTGGCACCAGTGGTGCTAGCATTTGGATTCCAACTGGTGGCAAGGCCCGTAGTTGCATCTAGCGCTGCTATCCGATTTCTTGTCTGTCCACCTATGGTCGTAAAAAGTCCGCCGGCATAGACTGTCGTGCCACTCACGGCAAGGGAACGGACCTCGTTGTCTGCACTTGGACTCCAGTTCAAAACTGCACCAGAAGTAGTATCAATGGCTGCGATATATGGCCGGCCTTTGCCTGTAAAGGTTGTAAAATTACCTCCGGCGTAGACTGTCGTGCCACTCACGGCAAGGGCAAAGACAGAGGCACCAGTGTCCGTTATTACAGGGTTCCAGCTTGTGACGACGGCACCCAAAGAATCAATGGCTACCAGGTTCTTCCGTGCTAGCCCCCCCACAGTCGTAAAATATCCGCCAGCATAGACTGTCGTGCCACTCACGTCAAGGGCATAGACAGTGCCACCAGCAGCGGTGCTAGCATTTGGATTCCAACTAGTGGCAAGGCCATTTGTCGCACTTATCGCGGCAAGATAATTTCGTGTTTGACCACCTATAATTGTAAAATCTCCTCCAACATAAACTATGGAATCTACAACAGCTAGTGCCCTAACAACTCCATTGGGTGATGGGTTCCAGGTAGTGAAAATACCCGTCGTCAAATCCAAGGCCACAAGATAACCTGAATATTGTCCCCCAATACTGCTAAAAGTACCGCCGGCGTAGACCGTCGTGCCACTCACGGCAAGGGTATTGACAGAGCTGCTTGCATTTGGATTCCAACTAGTGGCAAGGCCCGTAGTTGCATCTAGCGCTGCTATATAATTTCTTGTCTGTCCACCTATGGTCGTAAAATTTCCGCCGGCGTAGACTGTCGTGCCACTCACGGCAAGGACATTGACATAGCTGCTTGCATTTGGATTCCAGCTAGTGGCAAGGCCCGTAGTTGCATCTAGCGCTGCTATCCGATTTCTTGTCTGTCCACCTATGGTCGTAAAAGTTCCGCCGGCATAGACTGTCGTGCCACTCACGGCAAGGGTATTGACAGAGCTGCTTGCATTTGGATT
>CANFQX010000007.1 GCA_947449255.1 Pseudobdellovibrionaceae bacterium | reverse complement strand
GTAAGCGATCCAACAAGCCTATTAGCCAACAAGTAATAGCGCCACTAATCTGACTTCCAATGAGGAGGTCAAAAGATGAAGTCCACAATATTAAAAGATCAAAAGACAGCGGTTTGGCGCCAGCATATTGAGCGAGCAAATCAATATCCTGAGGGAATTCAAAAATACTGTAATGCCAACGGCCTTTCCATTCAGACGTATTATAAATGGAAACTAAAGCTCAATTCTAAAAATAAGAAAATACCCACCAAGCTGATGCCTTCAAGTTCATTCGCTGAAGTCAGAATTTGCAAACCTGAAGTTGTATGCAAGCAAAATTTGCCAGATGCGAAATGGCTTGCGGAGTTCCTCCTGCATTTAACCGAGGCCGCCCAATGAAAACCCCACAAGCATTCACAAAGGTATTTATCCACAGAGACCCTGTGGATATGCGAAAGGCTATTAACGGATTGAGTGAAATTGTACAGGCTGGAATGGGAAATTTAATGGAGCCCCATCTTTTCGTCTTCAGCGGCAAGCGCCGTGATGTAGTCAAAATTTTGTATTTTGACCGAGGAGGTTTTTGTTTGTGGCAGAAGAGATTGGAAATCGAAAAATTTCCTTGGCCCCGCAAATCCATAGATGAAGTGGTGACTGTGACTCCAGAACAACTGTCGTGGCTACTTGATGGGTACGATATTTGGAAAATGAAGCCTTTCACGGCGCTTCATTTTGAAAAAGTCAGTTGAAGAAAAATATATTTTCATTGAAGATGCATTCCGATGTTACCAAAAACGAAATCCATTTTTTCTGAAAATGAAAATCTAAAAATTGAAAATCATGGCTTGCGTTCGCAATTAGAAAAGGATCGCGAGAAGCTCAAAAGTTATGAAGAAGAGGTTTCTCGTCTTCATGAAATGCTTCGGGATTTAAAACGAGGAAATTTCGGTAAGAAATCAGAACGTTGGGAATCATCAGAGCAGCTTGTGTTCAATGAAGCTGAAGTTGAGAGTCGTAAGCCAGACCCATTGGGTGAAGACGAGTCAGAGATCAAAGTTGGTGCCCACACGAAAAAGCGTGGCCACAGGCGGGCTTTACCATCAGATCTTGAGCGTGAAGAAGTGGTGTTGGAATTACCAGCGTCCGAACGATTTGCAAAAGACGGCACTCCATTAAAAATCATTGGTTATGAAGTCTCTGAAAAACTGAGTTACGAGCCATCAAAAACCAAGGTCATTGTTTACCGTCGTGCGAAGTACGGAGTTGACAGCGGTGATTATGAGAAGACGGCACCACCTGTGCCGTCTATTATTCCCAAGGGGATTGCAACGCCTGAACTGTTAGCCTCAGTCGTGGTTGAAAAATATGGATATGGGATGCCGTTGTATCGTCAGGAATACAAATTTGACCAGATGGGTGTGGATCTGACTCGTCAGACGATGGCTCGCTGGGTGGTCAAATGTGCTGAGGCCTGCATACCGGTGTGGAATATTTTGTGTGATCGTTTGTTAAATAGTTTTTATGTGTCTTGTGATGAGACCCACACTCAAGTTTTGAAAGAACCAGGTCGAAAGCCCGAATTAAAATCCTGGATGTGGGTTCGTTGTGTTCCCATGGGAAAAAATAAGATTGTTTTATTTGATTATGATCGGCATCGATCAGCAGAAGTAGCAAAAAAATTATTGGCTGAGTTTCGGGGTTATCTTCAGGTTGATGGGTACGCATCGTACAATGAGCTTGAAAAGAATAAGGACCTTATCAGAATCGGTTGCAACATGCATGGTCGGCGGTACTTTGAAAAAGCCCTGACTGTAGGTGCTGCAGCAGGTACCAGTATTGCTGAAGTGGCAATGAAATTTTATAAAGATCTTTATGATCACGAAGACATCTTACGATCTCTAGATCCTGAAGAGCGGCATCGCCAGCGACAAGAAGTTCAAGTTCCAATTTGGGAAAAATTCAAGGCATGGGCTGACAGCACCCAATCGAAGGTTCCGCCTAAGAGTAAAATAGGTAAGGCCTTTGCATATTTTAAATCCGAGTATAAATATTTAATAGGTTATCTTCAAAACGGTCATCTTGATATGGACAATGGGTTCGCAGAGCGCGCAATCAGAAAATTTGCCATCGGCCGCAACAACTGGATGTTTGCAGATACTGAGGCTGGTGCCAATGCAAGTGCTATGTTTTACAGTCTACTTGTCACTGCTAAAGTCAACGACGTGAATATTTACGATGCCATGAGATACTTATTCACCGAAATCCCCAAGGCCACCACCTTAGAAGAATTTGAAAGTTTGGCCGACATAATTATGGGTATCAAGCCCATACCTTGACAACAAGGGAAGTTGGATCGCTTACTATCTTCAGCAGATAAGGGTTCTGTTCTTGCGACATAGGCAAAAGCTTCGCGATCACAACAGTCCAAGGCAAATGCCACGAAGACTTTATCCCCATTAAAACAACGTATTTCCATGCCATCAGAACACCAACGAAGATTCGGGAACATTGTCATCACAACACCCGTGTGTGGTCTTTTCTGTTCTGGCATTGTTTGCGGCAGCGATAGCCCATTCATTTGCATGATTCGTTGTATACGCTTGCGATTGAGCTTGCTGCGGCCTTCATTATTTCTCTTGCGATTCACCATCGTGGTCACCCGTCGATAGCCATAGGTGGGTCTAATAGCAATTACCACTTTAATTTCTTCTAAAATAGTTTCATCCTCTGATTTTTGATAATAGCGTGCCATACCAGTTTACTCCTGTTGGACTGGTTCATAGTAAAGTGAACTTCGACTGATCTCGAAGACTTCCGCAATAGGAGCTACTTCATACCTATTAAGCGCTTTGACTTCTTTGGCGGTTGCAGTGCTTTTAATAGAGCTTTTTTTTGAACGATTTCAACTCTTAAGCAATATAAACCACAAAAATTATAAAGCACATCCTGCATAGGGGCCTTCAGCCAGGCACCCTATCCCCTCTTCTTCTCTGCACTTAGCCCTCAAACTTACAGCCAAAAGCTTTAGTCCAGCCCCCTGGGTTCTCGCAACTGGTAAAATAAACAGGGTTTTTCAGTAATTTTTGTTTTTCGGGCGAAGCTCACCATTACCTGGCTTTTCACCACGTTGGATCTCTTTGATCAAATTCAAAATCCGGAATTTCCTCAGTTCGAGGTGGCCCCCTGTCCACCGCAACCTCCAAGGGTCTAAAAGTAGTAACTTCCCCTAGGCTTTCTAGAATTTTTTTGGCCACGGCTTTGTCTTTGATGACTGCAATTTGCTCAATACGCCCTTGGCACTTTGGACAAATTGTTACATCGACATCAAAAACTCTTTTGAGCATTTCAGCCCATCGCAGTCTCTCTTGTTTAACCTTTTCCGGGAGACCTTTATTGCAAGAATCTGATGAGTTAATTTTATCTTTGGGTTTTTTGACGATAAATTTTCTATTTGCAAAATTTGGTGCGAAACAGCCCGAATACCTCACCATATTCATTCTTGGTGGCGGGATAAGGGCCACCAGCCTTGCAATAAAATCTAACGGCGAAAAACTCACGTGTGTGGTTCCGTCTCTCCACGGCGACTTCATCTTATACAGTAAGTGTCTGCCAATGGACTCCGTTAATCGCTCAGAGGCTATGGGTCCCCTTGCCATGTATCTGATCAACTGTTCTAGTTTTTTTGTCACTGCCAGCAATCCAAACTCGGGCATTTAAGCTAAATCCACCAACGTTGGCAGAATAAGAATCATTCCCTTCGAGATCCACTTCGATTCTTTTTGCACCGAATCTGCGAATTCCCATTCCGGCCCTCTCACCGAATCCTGATTTATTGGCAACTGATAAGGACGCAAGTTGACCCAAGCCTTCCTCGTCAAAGCTTGGTTGAAAATCTTCGTTAAGACCCATTTGTTGGATGCACTTTAAAACTTTGTTTTGAATTTTCGTTGCAAGCTCGATGATTTCCTCATGAGTTGGCTCCGACTGCCGACAAAAAACATAGCCATAATTTGTCTCAACAAATACTCCATCTGGCAATAAAGCGTGGCTGTGGATGTTGAGATTTAGTGCGGACCCAAATCTTTGTATGAATTGAACGGCACCGGTTTGACTGGGGCCAAGGCCGCTTTTTTTGGCTCTCTTTTTTTGAAATGAACTGATGGTTTGAAGAAATATCTTTAAAGCTCTGTTTGTCAGTTTTTGATTGCAGGCCATTAGATATCGAAGCTTAAAAGGAAATGACAACACCCACTGCCTGTAAGGAATCTCTGGCAAGACAGTGTCCACCAAATGTGCAGCTTCACTGTTCATGCGTTTGGCACAGCAGCTGGGGCAAAAGCCTCTCCGCTTACAGCTAAAGGCAACGAGACCTGAGTGCTGGCACTGATAGCAGTAAGTTCTGATAAAACCGTTCTCAGGTATTCCGCATTTTAAAAAATCTTCAAACTCGTCATGGATAAAATGAGGGAAGGCTTTGCCGACCCTTTTTTGTTCTTGCACAAAGAGGGGCCAATAGGTCTGAACAGTCCGGTAAACCAAATTATTTTCCGGATGATGGCGCTGGTACCTTTTGGATAGTAATTGATTGAGAGTTGCCACCATGGTGGTGGCTTATATGCAAATTTAAGGCAATAAGAATATTTTCAGAACTTAGGCGAATGCAAATGGTGTTGGAATCGATGATGTGAGCAACTTTATGTTCCTAGGAATTTCCAAGCGGCAATTTCAAATAATCACTGTTACTCTTATCAGAGCGTCCACCCAAATAAATTTGCGTGGTGCTTAAAGAACTGTGCCCAAGGGTTTCTTGAATCTCCTTCAATGAAGCCCCATTTTTAAAAGCATGCTCAGAACTGGTGTGACGAAACCAATGAGGACTGGGAACGGGCTCCACTTTTGCCTTTCTTGCAGTCATCTTTATGATCCGAAACACTTGCTGCCTTGAAATTGGATTTTTTCGATGTTCATCGGATGAAAAAATAAATTCATCTCTAGCAAGATCTGTTTGCTTCACATAGGCTTTGATTTCTTGCCATAACACTTCTGGCAAATGCACCACTCTGGGCTTTTTTCCTTTTCCGATGATGTTCACTTTTACTCGCCCGTCTTGCATAGCCATGAATGATTCAGGCCTTAATTGAATCACTTCACTTTCACGAAAAGCACCAAAATAAAGAACCTTAAGAAGTAATTCATTCCTTTTGGAGCCGGCAAACTCAATCATGCGAATGATTGAGTCTTGCGGTATAATTTTACCTTGAATATCAGGATGAATTTTCTTGGACTTAATTGAAACGTCTGGATTTCTTGCGATGTAACCTGTCACCTCCAGATGACGAAATAAAGAAGACAGTGAGCTTCTTGCTAAATTCAAAGTTGAATCAGATTTTCCTTCAAGCTCTTTCAAAAAAAGTGTCACATGAGGTGTGGTGATTTCTTTAAGTCCCACGTTCCAGTGGAATGAAAAAAACTGCCTGGTGATGCGCTCATAATTTTCTTTTGTGCCTTTAGAAAAATGCGGCTGATTAAGCCAGCTCCAAATTTGAATGGAGTCTTGCTTTGCCCGATCCAGTCCCACGCGAGACTTTTCAGAGATAATCAGTGCAGTTTCTTTTTGAGCTAAGGCTCTTTCCATGAGCTAGACCTCTCTAAAGCCTAACCGGCTGCGTGTTTTTTTAAAATGGCATCAGCTTTCTTCTCAATTTTCAAGAGCTCGTCAGTCTTTTCAAATTTCCCATTTGGAAAAAGGATATCTGCTGGATGCATTTTTAAAGCGGCACCAAATAATAGAGCATAATGAGAGGTCATCTCTAAACGCCCGTTTTCTAAGGCACTGATATTTGTGCGCGCAATTCCAGTGATTTCTTGAAGCTCATCTTGAGATAGACCAATTTTAACTCTAAAAGCCCTTAAGGCTTCACCGGGAGTTAAATCATCTTCTAAAATTTCATGTAAAACGGATCTCATATCTTTCATACATGCCTCTTACTTTTTATAATTATGATCTGTCGTTACCCGATGAACTTCGACAATGATTTTATTATCTTCAATCCTATAAATCACTCGTCCTGAAGAACTAAACGCTGAAGAGCGAAACCCCTGCCAATCGCGCTCTAACTCATGATCATGCCATTGGCGAGAAGCTGCGATATGAGCTGGACCAAATTCTTCCATTTCATCGACCCACCTTAAAAGCACTTTCACATCACCTTTGGTGACAGAGCTACTTTTTAGGAGAGCTTTAAGTTCTGCTTCCGCTTGATCAGTCATTTTAACTTGCCATATTCACCGTTGTTGTATATTTAAATATACTGTATAACCATTTATACGTCAATAGCTATAAATGCTCTCGTAAGGCGGATTTTTTAAAACCTCAAAAGAAGGGGGTAAAAGAGACTTATTGCGGAGAGATGTCGAATGAGGTTAATGAAAAAAGGGAATAGATTGCTTCATGCAGAGAAACATGCAAACAAAGTAGCAATAAAAATAAAATTAGCTATGGCGCGTGAAATGGTGGGATTTGCATGGGAGTCACTGAATGCAGTGGCAGCATAATTAGTTTTTATTAGTTAGAATGAATTATTAAAAAACAATTTTATAGGCCCGAGCAAAAAAAGTTTTTATTGAGAGGCTAAGACAGAATTTGGGAAGTCCACGGGTGTTTCTTTAGATTAAAGTACCTGAGGTAAGATTGTGGTAAGCCCATATAAAGATCAAATCTTGAATCGCGTTACCCAGCACGCGAATACGAGGATGTTAGTTCAAGGTCAAATGCCCACTCTCAAAAAGAACCAAGGAATATTTTTGCTTGACCGAAGGGCCGTCTATACGAAGAAGTATAAAACGGGAAAAAGCTAAATCCTTCCCCGAGCCCCCCCTGAGATCGGCCCGAAGGGCCTCTTTAGCGAGAATTGGCTAAAAATGTTATGCTACAAGCGGAGAATCGGATCTCGCAAGAAAGATCCAGCGAATAATTATTTCGTGCTTTGGCAGCTATGCCTTAGCCACCTATGGTTTCTTGTAGCTAAATACAATTCACACACAGAAGTCACTTTTTTGAGTTCATAGGGAGCCAGGGAATACCTGCGTCTAAATCATGTCAATCAAGGCGGTTTTACCGAAAAACCTTAAAGGATACGCCAGATAACAGCAATGAAGCAGTGGATTTTTCTATAGTGGCTGGCATTTGAAATTTTAACTCCGAAATGTCAGGTTATGGAATTCCTTGCTTAAAGGATATATTTTATGATATACTTATAAATATATACGGAGGTTGTATGGGCAAGCCCCTCATGATTCAAATTGAAGATGATGTGCGCATTGAAAAGCTAAAAGAAAAAATGGGTGCTAAGACAAAAATAGATGTAGTACGTACTGCGCTTAAACTTTTGGAGGCAGATGTCTCAAGAGCAGAAAGAGTTAAGAGATGGGAAAATGCCGCCAAGGTGATTGGCAAGTCGGGACTTGATGTTCTTAAGGACTTTCAAACGTCTGATAGGTTTAAAAAATTACCATGATTTTACCAAAAAGATGGCATCTCTATACTATAGACCTAGAGCCAAGAATTGGAACAAAGCCCGGAAAACAACGTCCTTGCTTGTGCATTCAACCTACCGAATTTTGTGCTGCGGGATTAGGTTCCGCTTTAATCATTCCTCTAACAACGAATCTTCAAAAAGAAGATACATTCCCAATAAGGGTACGTGTTCCTAAAGGAACTTGCGGATTAGAAAAAGATAGTGAAGCGCTCATTGAACAAATATTGGCCTGGGATATAACCCTTTTTAAAAAAGAACTCGGAGAAATTCCAGATGGATTACAGGAACTAATCAAAGCAGCTATTAGGGACTTTTTAGACTTATGAGTAAAAATATGAAGCTCGAGCATTCAAGCGGAAAAGGTAAGGTAAAGAAGTATAAAACGGGAAAAAACTAAATCCTTCCCCGAGCCCCCCCCCTGAGATCGGCCCGAAGGGCCTCCTTAGCGAGAGTTGGCTAAAAATGTTATGTTACATTCGGAGAATCGGCTCTCGCAACTGGTAAAATAAACGGACTTTGTCGTCGTTAGCATAAGTGTGAAGCAACAACCATTTGCCCATATTGTTCTCATAAACTTCTAAAGTCTTTTCAATGGGATCCACAAGCCAAAAGTTTTTAACACCTTGCTGGGCATAAAGAGGCATTTTTCGAGCGCGATCTAGGCTTCCCAATTTTGACTGTCTTTAGATCTCTTGATGACTTCAATGAGACATTAATCCACTTCTTCATTGCAAAGACGACCCCTAACCCCTATCGCATTCTTATGGCCCCTAAAAATCCAAGGGTTCACAAGGCAACACAAATCGCTCAAGCTTTGTCCCTCGCGAAGCTTTGACCACGGCAATGTCTCCATCTTTTAAATAGTGTGCAAGATCTTGACCGGCGTCTTCTGAATAGTCTTTTTGCACTAGGCTGTCTTTGTTAAAACCTGAAGTTTCTAAACCCTTTTTGAATGCATCTTGATCATCACCGATAAAATAAACTTTATCAAAACCCGCAAGCCCCACTCGCTCACCCAGCTCTTCATGAAGTTTGGCCGAGGCACTGCCCATTTCGCGCATCTGTCCAAAGACTCCCACTTTTTTTCCTGGCACATCCAACAATCTGATATTTTCAATCAAGGCCTGCATGCTGTCAGGATTTGCATTGTAGCCATCAAAAATCATTTGCGCGCCCGATTTTAAATGAACAAGCTGATTGCGTCCCCAATTGGTTTTACAAGCGGGCAAGCCCGCCCAAATCTGTGCTGGGGTCATTCCCACTGATAAGCCCAAGGCTGCTGCGGCCATAAGGTTGGTTAAATTCTGCGCACCGAAAACCTCTATGCGAGCGGTGCCGGCTTCGCCAGCAATCACACCTTTAACAAAAATCTCTTTCATATTCATATTAGAAATAATCAAATGAACATCGGCCTTGGGGTCATTGGCAGAAAACGATAAGATTTTTTTAGGGTTAAATTTTTCTTTTCCTTTCACATACATATTGTGGGTCTGCGGATTGTCTAAATTATAAATTCGCAAGGCCTGATCTGAACTGGTATTGTAAATTTCTTCTTTAGCCTCGGCAATTTTTTCGATGGTTCCAAAAAACTCGACATGAGCACGACCAACCATTGTGCACACTACAACATCAGGCTCAGCAATTTGAACAAGCTCTGTCAGCTCTCCGGCATGATTCATTCCCATCTCGATGAGGGCAACCTCTTTGCTGGGATCTAGCTGCAATAAAGTGAACGGAACACCCCAGTGATTGTTAAAACTGCCTTTACTAAAATGAACGGACCTTGCTGTGGCAATCAGTGCTGCTGCAAATTCTTTGGTTGTTGTCTTGCCATTAGATCCCGTGATGGCTAAGATTTTTCCCTGGGCTTGATGACGGGCCCAGTTTCCCAATTGCTGAAGGGCCTTCAAGGTGTCTTTGACTAAAAAGACAGCCACCTTTGTTGCCAGATCTTTAGTTTGTTCATTCTCTTCGTGAATCAATAACCCAGCGGCACCATTTTCAACCGCTTTAGTTAAAAAATTGTGCGCATCAAAGGCCTCACCTCTAAGAGCAATGAACAACTGTCCTGTTAAATCATTTCTGGTGTCGGTGCCAATCCCTGAAAACTTTGTTTGAGCAGGAACCTGTCCTGCGCCTAACTTTCCAGCACCTAAAAGAGTTGCCCCGGTGACTTTCATCAGTGTTTCAATGTCTATAGCTCTCATAGGTTTGCTCCTGTCATTCTTTAACTTTTCTTAATCTTTAAATATTATTATTCAAGGCCTCTGTCGCCATGCTCACATCACTGAAGGGAAATTTCTCTGAACCAATAATTTGGTATTCTTCGTGACCTTTGCCCGCGATTAAAACAACGTCTCCCGCTTGCACTTTTCCTAAGGTTTCAAAAATGGCCTGTTTGCGATCGATGATGACCTTTGCCGCTTTCTGACCTTTTGAATCGTTAATCCCCGCCAAAATATCTTTGATAATCAGTTCAGGGTCTTCGGTTCGAGGATTGTCTGATGTAACGATCACCTCATCGGAATACTTCATTGCAATTTGGCCCATCAAGGGACGCTTCCCCTTGTCGCGATCACCACCGCAGCCAAATATCGTCCATATTTTTGAATTTGATTTGAGTGATTTCCGCACATTTGAAATTGAACTCAAAACATTTTCCAAAGCATCGGGCGTGTGGGCATAATCCACAAGCACAGATATTTTTTTGAAATTTGGGACCGACTGCAAGCGTCCTGGCACGCCGGTAAATTTTGACAGGGCCTTACAGCAATCACCAAGGGAAACACCAGCAGACAAGCCGGCGGCCAGAGCTGCCAAGGCATTCATCACATTGTGCCCCCCTGACATCGGCAAATGGATTTCTGCAGTTCCTACAGGAGTTTTCACTTCAAACTGCGTGGATGCAAAATCCATGCTTTTAATATTGTAAGTGAAATCGGCATTTTTTTTTCCGTAGGTCCATAAAACAGCAGGGTCTGCCACTCGCAATCGCCGCCCCGCTTTGTCATCCGTATTCACAATGGCAAAACAGGGGCGCTTGTTTGTTTTCCAAAGCAAATCTGTAAAAAGTCGCTGTTTTGCCAACAGATAGTTTTTCATATTCTCGTGATAATCTAAATGATCCCGAGTGAGGTTCGTAAAAATAACGGCATTAAAAGACACGCTACCCACTCGGTGCTGATCCAAAGCATGGGAAGACACTTCTAAGGCTGCAGCCTTGGCCCCTTCATCACAGAATTCGCGTAAACGCTTTTGCAAAAAGATGGCGTCTGGTGTGGTCATATCTGAAGGCCATATTTTTTTTCCCAAATGATGATCGACTGTACCAATGACTCCCGTGGCAATATTGCGCTCGCTTAAAATGGCTTCAATCATATAAGTGATCGAGGTCTTCCCATTTGTTCCCGTGACCCCAAAGGTAAACAACTCATGAGAGGGGTCACCATAATACCGACTGGCCAAAGCATCCAACACTTCCCGAGAATTTTTAACGGCCAAGATAAAACCTGTAAATCCCATAGGAACCTTGGTTTTATCTTCGACAACTAAAGCGATGGCACCCTTAGCAATAGCCTCAGGAATAAAACTATGACCATCCAGTTTTATGCCTCGTATCGCAATAAAAACCGAGTCCGGCGTCACTCGCCTGGCATCATTAAAGAGACCCGATATTTTTATTTCTTTGAGCCTATTGAAATTGCTATCTGCCTCAACATTAGGCAAAAAAGCTGAGCCATCATCGGAAATAATTTGGAGATCAAAAAAAAGATGCTGTAGATTCATAATGCCAGTATAGTATGATCCTATTATGAGACAACTCGGAAAAATACATTGTGAAGAAATTAATAAAGATGACAACGCGCCTTGGATCATTTTTTTTCATGGCTATGGCGCTGATTGTAACGATTTAGCCTCTCTGGGAAACGTTATTTCGACCAAAAAAACTTACAACTGGTTGTTCCCCAATGGTCACTTAGAGGTGCCCATTGGTCCAGCTTGGATGGGTCGCGCTTGGTGGCCCATCGACATGATGGAAATTCAGCGCTCTATGGAATCTGGCATAGCCAGAGATTTTAGCAATGAAAGTCCCAAGGGTTTAGAAAAAGCCCGAGACCTCGCTTTTGAAATGATTCGCCAAATGAAGGTCCCATGGAATCAAATTATTCTAGGCGGCTTCAGCCAAGGTGCGATGCTAGCCACCGAGCTTTATTTGAATGCTCCTGAAACTCCTAAGGGACTTGTCCTGATGTCAGGAACATTGCTCAATCAAGACAAGTGGAAGGCTTTACTGCCGAACCGAATGGGGCAAAAGTTTTTCCAAAGCCATGGCGAAGCCGATAAAGTTTTAGGTTTCAAACAGGCGCAAAAATTAGAAACTCTGTTAACTCAAAATGGCATGAAGGGATCTCTGATGAGCTTCCGTGGAGGCCATGAAATTCCCCAACAGGTTTTGAATAAAATTGGGGAGTATGTTAATTCGTTGGATTAGCAGTAATACTAACCCTGGTGAAATGACCAGTGCAATTCTCTAAAACTTAATCCTCGCAGCAGTAGCAATCTAAAAAAATTGAAATATTTTGTAAGAACACACCTTACATATAAAAAGGCTGACCCATTTTCTGAAATGAGTCAGCCTTTTTATTAACTTCAGCAAAAGGATGGGGCTATGGGCCCGGCGGAGGCGTTGGTCTGCTATTATTGATTATTTTAATCTTAGTTTTAATGGGACGACTCTGAAAGAGGACCAGAAACATTACTGACTCAGATTAAATTATAAAAACCTGTAAGAAATAAAACATGGAAGACAGCCCACAGGAAAATTGCAATCTAAGTTAGTGTCCTAAGAAGAAAAAGGCGATTTTACAGAGACTGATATTTATTTTTTAAAACTCTAATCGAAGTTTTCACAAACCAAACAAGGAGGTCCTTATGAACAAGCAAACAAATCAAGGTGACTGGAAAATTATTAAAGGCAAGATCAAACAAGCGTGGGGAAAACTGACCGACGATCAAATAGAATCTGCAAAGGGAGATATGCAGAAACTAGAAGGCGAGATTCAAAAGGCCTATGGGCTCAAACAAGAAGAAGCCAAAAAGAAATATGAAGAGTTCAAGAAGACCCTTTCTTAAATTTTTTATTTTCAATTTCGAAAAAAAAGAAGGCCCCGACGGGGCCTTCTTTTTTACCGGCTAGGACTTCGGATCCATAAGAGCACATTTCTTTTTCAATTCATCGGTCATTTTTTTCTTCATTTCTGCCATGATACAGATGAGAGCAGGCTCCCTCTGTTCAGGTTTAAGAATGTCATAGAATACATTGAGCTCAAATTCTGTTTTTGCACTTCCATAAGAGACCATGGCATCTTTCACAGCCGCTGCAGCTGCTGTGCCTTGATCTTTTGTAGATGTCGGATCAGCCAATGTGTGCCCATAATCGATCCATGCATTTTTGCTCACAGCCTCCAGAGTATTTTTTTTCTTCATGAAGTCAAAATGTGCTACTTTCAAAGCGGCTTTTTGAACTTCATCTAATTGAACACCTTCGCAATTGACTAGAGTAGGGCCTGAATTTGGCTGGCCAAGAGCTTGCTCACTAAAAGTGACGGCAAGATCACGTGAGCCTTCACTAGCCATTTTGGTTCGAGCGTTAGAAAGTGTAGGGATCATCATCATGACACCTGCAGATAAAGCAACAATACGACTGACTTTCATAAAATCCTCCTTTGGATTTTTTGGTTTGGTGCTTATTTAAACCGTCAATTCTTAAACTTTAAAGAATGAAGCGCACACCTTGCTGGAATGCATTCACAGTTAATTCATATTAAGAATCAGATTTTTTTAATCTAAATTGGCAATAATCAAAATTGTTATTTTACTTTTATCAGTGCATTTTTTTTGTAAAGTTTGATTTCAATATTTCAAAGAATAAGATGAACCTATAAAAAGATTCTGAAGGGAGTGATTATGCTATTTTCAAGATCAACAAAATTTATTGGCGCAACTTTGATGTCACTGATGCTGACTCATGGTCCTGCAGTCTGCTGGGCTGAATCAGAAATGATTTCTACGCATGAAGCGTTGGCAGAGCAAACTCGCAGCCAGAATATCCAAGAGGTTCAAGATTTCCTAAGTCGATCTGATATTCAAAAATTGATGGTGGAGCGAGGCTTGTCTACAGAAGAAGCTTCATTGCGTGTTGCTAGCCTATCAGAAGTTGAATTGCGTCAGCTTTCAGGGCAAGTCCAACAAGCTAGAGCCGGTGGGGATATTTTAGTAGCCGTTCTTATTGTTGTGCTTATTATTTATCTAATAAAAAGAATTTAAATTTTTTATGAAGAGATATTTTTTTTTACTAAGTTGTCTCTTGCTTGGATGTGCAAGTTCAACTCCGCAAGTGGATTCCTTGCTGGCTAAAGCTACTGACAAAAAAGCTTCCTATACCATTGCTGGGGTGCCCTTTATTAAACAAAGGGCCAGCTTCTGTGGACCTGCTACCCTAGCCATGGCTATGCAGTGGGCGGGTCGAAACATTTCGGAGGAGGAGCTTGCCTCTCAGACATACACACCCGGTATCAGGGGCAGTTTGCAAAGCGACATGATTGTTGCTATTCGACGTCAGGGACTGATTGCTATTCCTATTCAGGGATTTGAAGCCTTATTCATTGAATTGAATGAAAATCATCCGGTGATTGTCTTTGAGAATCTTTCTTTGAGCTGGCTCCCGCAATGGCACTATGCACTTGTATTTGGCTATGATCTGAAAGAACAGAAAATCTTGATGCACTCTGGGCCAGAGTCCTTTAAAAATTGGGATCTGCGAAAGTTTGAGAGGTCTTGGAGTTTGGGCGACTACTGGGGCTTGGTCGTTCTGCGACCCGACCAACTGTCAGCAAGTTCTGACGAGTTTACCCACACCAGCGCTGCCTCTGGATTGGAGCAACTCGGATTTTTGGATGCTGCCAAAAGATCCTATCAAGAAATTCTTCGAAAATGGCCCAAGAGTTTAGTCGCACAATTAGGTCTAGGCAATATTGCTTATTCGCAGAAGAATTTTATAAGTGCTCATCAAATTTTACAAAAGGCTAAGATCGATCATCCGACCTCTGCTATTGCTTGGCATAATTCAGCTATTGCTGAGGGTGCTGTCGGCAATAAATCCGAAGCCAACCGATGTGCCTTGGAAGCACTGCGCTTGGCCAATGAGGGGGCAAGACCGCATTACCTGGAAAGTCTGAAACAGTGGCTTTAAAATTAGAATTTTTGCGCATTATTTTTCGAGAACCAAAATAAAAAATGGAGGGTTTATGATACGTGCAGCGATCTTATTTTTTGTCCTGGCATTGCTTGCTTTCGTCCTTGGCGCTTACGGAGTGGCAGGGCTTTCGATGGAAATTGGCCGAATCCTGGTCATGGTCTTTTTAATTTTAGCAGTGATTTCATTTGTCGTTAACCTTCTAGGTCGACGTGGAACTAAATGACTCTCTGGCCTTCTTGATTTGAATGAGATAAATCAAGAAGGCCACTCTATTTGAATCCTAAAAAGTGAGGGGCATGCTGAGACTGAAAAGGGCGACTTTGTTTTTAAGTTCACTGTCCAGCGTACCTGAGATGGGGCCTGCATTCTGCAGCGTTGATGTTTTGTAGGTTAAGTCCATGTATTCTAGATTGGCGCTGACAATAAATATTTTAAAACCAATCCCGATTTTGGGTCCGCTTGCCCCCGAAAACTTCACGTCTATATTTCCATCCTGATCCGGATCTAAGTTGCCATCCAAGATGTATCCACCCCATATTCGAAGTCCAATAATTGGCATTTGTGCACCGACGATAACTCCAATCGTTTGAGAAGTCGCCCATGCATCATAATTATTAGCTGAATTTTTAAATTTTGGTTTTGAGTAACTGGCATCAACACCCGCAAAGAATGTGCTTTCAACAGCCAACCCCAATTTTAAATCCAGCCCCAAGCCCTCTGTCGTCCCCGTAGATGAACTAAATGGTGAAGGCCAGTCTAGGGTATTGTCTCCTTTTTCGTAGGTTATTGCGGGCTCAAAATACAATCCCGCAAAAGAATTTAAGGACAACAGAAGAATGGATGCAAGAATAATAATTTTCATAGTGTACTCCTTTTATAATCATTTACTTTAATGTGATAAAAAGGCGCCTCCTACAAATTCAAATATTAGTGTGAAAAATCACTCAATACGCGGAATCTTAATTGAAGGCGTTCAAGGTAATATTTAAAAAAATATATTTTTAAAAAAAGGACTTTTGATTTTTATCAGTTCTCTTCAATGCAACTTTTATCTTTTCATATTTAATTCTATAAATTTATAGAGCGATAAATTTAATTGAACCAACCATTAACAGGAGAAATTTAAGATGAAATACCTTACCCTATTTTTATACAGCTGTTTAATCTCTATGGCCTTGCCACTTTCCACCAGCTTTGCAGAAAACGGAAAAAGTCAGAGAGTTGGGGAATATGTTGATGACAGTGTAATTACGACTAGAGTTAAGTCGCAATTGCTTGCAGAGCCTAAATTAAAATCTGCTGAGATCGGCGTTGAGACCTTTAACGGTGTGGTTCAGTTGAGTGGCTTTGTGAAATCACAAGCTGATATCAATCGAGCTACCGAAATTGCCCGTCGTGTGAAAGGCGTGGCTTCTGTTAAGAATGACATGCACCTTAAATAATCACCAGGATTTGATCAGATTCGGTTGGCCAATACCGGGAGGGTTGGTCTCCTCAAAGACTTAAGGTTTTCCCGTTATTAAATAGCTTAGTCAGGCGAGAGTCTCGGTGCTGGGTACTCGCCAATGATCTATTTCTTTATAAAAACCAGCTTATTCCGACGCCCCCCCCGATAATCGCAACGCCAAGAATCTAAACAGGCCCAATTTGCTATCTTTTTTACATTAATCGACAAACAAGGGAACTCCCCCCCCCCATCCTTGAACGCAAAACTTGCAGTCCTTATGCGTTGAGGGTATACACAAAAAATAAAAATTAAGGGCACTGCCAATTAAAAAAGGATACCTATGCAGAAGTATTTATTTTTCATAATCCCCTTTATCTCGACTCTTTTAACAAACCAGACAGCTCTAGCCTATGGAAACACTAGAGAAGAAATAATAGAATTTTCTCAAGGAGATTCAAAATATTTAAACGGACATTTCGGTGAATACACTGAATACCATGATCGCCAAGTTGTATCCACTAGTACTCGTCGATGCCAATATGTCCTGAATGCTCGCACCACTCCAAATGATTCTGTCTCATTCTTGATTCTTGTAGGATCAAGCGACGAACAACAAATGATTCCCTCAGTCCTGTTTTATGCGGCGAGCACAGGCCAAGAAGCAATTTCCACAAAACAAAGAACCAACTCAAACCGAATACTTTTCGATGATGATAGCGCAGCTTACACTCCGACAGTAAAAGTCACAGAAAGCTCAAGTGTTTGTGGAACTTGGGGGAAGACTCCAAAACCGACGATTAAAATATTTTCAGAATTTATTATAGGCGACAATTGGGTTTCATTCGTTATGGACTATAAATGCGGATTATCAGACTCTGAAAAGCATACTTTAGTAAAAACCTGCACTTTTTAATTTATAGAACCCATCTACAACGAGCCTGCCAGCAAGAAAAAGCTGGCCGAGCTAGAAGAGCAAACCTATTAAGCGGTGCCGCCTAGCTAGCACCTCTACTTACGAATCACCGTTATCGTCTTATCATCAGGCATCGGAGCCCCCGCTGCCGGTAAAGTTTCAGCAACCACTCCTTGTCCCACAAACTTCAACTTGATGTTTTGTCCGCTGACCCTGCGAAAAACTTCTCGAGTGGTCAGATTCATCAGATCCGGAACACTTTCCTTGGGTGGCGAAGCAACAACAGGAGTTTCTGTAACACCAGATATCGGTGGCACTTCTAAAGGAATGTCTGCTCGCCCATTTAACAGCGCCGAAGCAGGGACTGCTTGATCTGGAGCCGCTGGATTCGCGGAGCCTGAAGAAATTTCTGCGGTGATTTTCTGACGTCCCTGGGCTCTTTCCGCCAAACTATCACTTGAATTATTAGAATCAAAGATCGGCGCCTTCGCATTCAGAATTGATTTTGACTGATTCAGTCCAATTTTTCTTTTAAAATTTTGTTTTATTGAATCTCCCAAAATAACGGGGGCAATGCCTTCTTTACGTACAGCGTAGGAAGCCACCTTTGCAAACAGGGGTGCCGCCACCATGGCTCCATAGTAGCCTTTACGAGGAGAGTCCACCGCCACATAGATAACAAATCTTGGATCATTTGCTGGAATGAAACCTGCGAAGCTCGAAATATATGTTCCACTCATATATCCTCCCCCGTTGGCATTCACTTTTTGTGCAGTGCCGGTTTTACCTGCAACCATGTATCCCTCAACACGCGCATTCTTTCCACTGCCGATGGGCAAGGTTGTCACTCCCAACAGCATGGACCTCATTTGATTGGCCTGATCTTCGGTCATCACTCGGCGCATTGTTTTTACTTTTGTCTCTGTCAACACACCAGTCTCTGAGTCGCGAATTGATTTCACGACAAAGGGAGTGTTCAGCTCTCCGCCGTTGGCAATCGCCGCATAAGCATTCGCTATTTGCAGAGGTGTTGCCGAAATTCCGTGACCAAAGGAAATATTGCTCATGAGATGTGGCCGCCAAGGAAGAGCTTGCACTACTCCACGGGCTTCACCCGGCAAATCGACCCCCAGCTTTTGTCCTAAGCCAAAATCAAGAAGTCCTTGTCGCAATCGATCTTGTCCCAATTTTAAGGCGATCTTCGTTGAACCAATGTTCGACGACACCGCTAAAATTTCAGAGACACTTAAATGACCAAATTTTTCTTTAGCTTCAGCTTCGTGGATGACTTTATCGCCGACTTTGAAACTGCCATTTTCACAGAAAAATTTAGAACTGGGCTTAACCACTCCATCGCGAAGTGCCGTCGCAATCAGCAAGGTCTTCATTGTCGAACCCGGTTCAAAAGTATCGGTCACAACCTTATTTCTGCGACTGTTTGCAGACACTCCAGCAGCTTTATTCAAATCAAAAGTTGGCGAAGAAGCCATCGCTAAAATAGCGGAGGTCTTTGCATCCAAAACAATGCCGACAGCATGATCGGCTTCAAATGAAGACACGACCTCATGCAATTCACTTTCCAAAGTGTACTGAAGATCTGAATCCACCGTGAGCTGAACTTCATTTCCTTCAGGGTTTTCCGTGAACATCAACCCATTATTAATGAGTGGCCGTCCGCGCGCATCCCTCTTTAATAAGACCTTTTTCTGATTGCCCCGCAAAATAGGATCATAATGAAGTTCAAGTCCCTCAAGGCCTTGTCCTTCGATACCTAGAAAGCCCAATGTTTGTGCTAACAAAGTTTCATTGGGATAAACACGCCGCCACTCTTCAACCAGCGATATTCCCCTCAAATCCCAAGCCTTGATTTCCTCGGCTTTATCTTGATCAAGAAGTCTTTGAATCCACACAAATCGGCGTGAACCATCTTTGATTTTCGAATAGATCGTATCAAAATTCTGATTTAAAATTTTAGCTAATTTTTTTGCCACGCTTCGACGATTTTCAAGCAACTTAGGATCAGCATATAATGAATAAGCCGTGGCTGACATTGCTAAATCCCGACCATTTCGATCGATGATTGCGCCTCGCCTAGCTTGCAGGGTTATTTTTGTTTGAAATTGCCGACTTTGAAGTGCATTCAAACGATCATTCGGTAAAAATTGCAGATAAGCCGCTCGCATGATCAACAGAGACCACAGCACCAAGACACTCACAAAAATAAATACAATTCTTGATTTCAAATCTGATTCCTTCCTGTCATCAGTTTTTGGCTACTCTTCCTTAGTTTTTGATAGAAACCTTGGCGTCGATCTTATCTTGGCTTTTCAAAATAATTTTTTCATGAGTTCCACCCAAATGAATAATTTGACTGGCTTGAATGCGCTTAAGAGTGAATTTTTGCTGTGCCATATGATCTAGCAATTGCGGTCTGGTCACCTTTGCTAAGGCTATTTCCCTGACTCTTTTTTCTTCCAGTACTTTTTTGTGTTCATGACTTAACTTCAAAACCACATAGCCCATTCGACGCTCTTCCATTTGCAAAAAGACAATCGAAAATAAAGTAAAAATAACCAGTAAAATACTAAAAAAGGGTTTCAATTGTCTAAATTTTTCCGAGCTCATCCTGAGCACTCCTTTCAAAAACTCTTAACTTCGCTGATCGCGATCGTGAGTTCAAATCCAGCTCTTCCTGAGATGGAACAACAACTTTTTTATATACGGATTTGCCTATGGCTTCAGAATCACGAAAAATATTTTTTACAATTCTATCTTCAAGCGAATGAAAAGTAATCACGGCCAAACGACCACCAGGTTTCAGTGCTCGCATCATCGCTGGTAACGTTTCACCAACAACTTCCAATTCAGAATTTACAGCCAGTCTCAAGGCCATGAAATATTTTGTCGCCGGATGATGACCCTTAACTTGCCACCCATCAACTCGCTCAATCAATCCCGCCAGCTGATTTGTCGACTGAAAAGCTTTAACCTTTCGGTCATTCACAATGGCTCTCACAACACGATTCGGCCGATAAACCTCACCATAGTCCTTGAAGATGCGAATCAGATCCTCTTCTGAGGCTGTATTCACGATGAGTTCAGCTGTTAATCCCTGCTGCTGATTCATTCTCATGTCCAAGGGGCCATCATGGTAAAAACTAAATCCCCGCTCAGCTTGATCCAACTGAGGAGAGCTCACGCCCAGATCTAAGAGCATCATATCAAAAGGAGAAAAACTAAATTCAGAAAACTGTGCAAAATTTCCGTGCACAACATACAAGGTCTTATTTTCAATTTCTTTTGCAAATTGCGCCTTTGCATAGGCAATCGCGGCTAAATCCTGATCCATCACTGTCGCCGAAAGATTTGAAGTCACATACTTCACAGCGAGATAATGTCCTCCGCGACCAAAAGTTCCATCAAAATAGGTCGGATTCGCGATATTCCTGTACGGATAAAACGCCGCCAGGACCTCTTGAATTAAAACAGGATTGTGTTCTTTAGAAAAATTCAAAGGGAGCTCGACTTTTGGCGGGCTTATTTCTTCTCTAATTTCAATTTTTTCGCCTGATTTCGGTTTATACTTTTTCATTTAGCACTTTCGCTGAAATTCCACGTCTAAAAGGGTTCAAAGCAACCCCGGAAAAATTCTACATATACTTCAAGGTATGAATAATTCTATTGAGCGTCAAGTGGCTTTGCTTTAGGCTTTAAATAGAGGATTTATTTTAAACACAAAACTGGATTTCTATAGGATAAACATTTTTTTGTGAGAGATAAGATTTTTTCATTTTAATCGAATATTTAAAGGATTTGAATTTCGATGCTTATAAATTGTCCACGTTGTGGGTTTCAACAGCCAGAAGATCAATATTGCGCTCAATGTGGCGTCGATGTTAAGAATTATAAAAAACCGCAAATTCCTTTTTTTTCAAAGATTTTTAAAAATCCTTTCGTTCAATTATGCCTTTTGATCATTCTATCAGCCACCGTGGGTTTGACCATCTATAAGACAAATCGAAATAGTCAAACTGGTGCCACAGCCTTCTTTAAATCAAAACTACAAATAAATTCCTCAGAGAAAAGCAACAACCAGAGTGATTTTCCGGACAACGGCACCACAGATTCCTCCCATTCAGGATTTGATATAGCACAAGCGAACTCGGAAGATGACTCCACTCAAAATATTTCAAATACGAGCTCAAAAGAGCAGCTTTTAGATTCAGCCACAAATAAAAAAGATGGACGCAACCCCGCCAGTCTTCATTCGCAGCAATTGATCGTCACCTATGCTGAGGTAAACCGAAGTCTTTTGAATGCTCTCTTTGAAGCCAGTCAATCCACCGGGCAGTTTATGAATTTTAAAGATTATACTGCTGGAATTTTGCCTGGCATCGAAAAGCGCTTGCAAAATAATGGCATTAAAATTCTTCACAAAGAAACACGAGCCTTAGGTTCATCAAAATCTATGCAGTGGTTTTATGGTTTAAAAGACCGCCGCAACCCGAACACAGATATTGGGATGACAACCTTTTTTGAATTGAATGAGCTGGAAAACAACAATCTACGCGGAAATATAGAAATCCAGAGAACATGGCGCGAACAAGGCGCAACCGGAGGCATTGAAATTCAAAGAAAGTCCTTCCCTGCCATTTTCGAAATCAACACTGGAACAGGATTTTTTCTGTCAGGTATTATGCCTTTGCAATCCTTTATGGAAAACGAGGATGAATTGACGTCGATCGACGTCTTTAAAATACTGCACTCTGCACAATTTAAATCTGGCGAAAGTGAATTTGTGATTTTCATTGAGTTCTCCCCGGTCTTGAAATAACACCTAGGAAACAGACCAGAGGATTTAAAATGAATAATTCACAGACAGCGTCTACTCAAGAGCTGAAGCATCATTACGGCCCTCAAGTTCACATCATTGATAGCCCCTTTTTAAATGGAATACTTGCAAGACTTTGTCATCCAGAGTGCTTTCAACCTGAAATCAACAGAATTATAGATGTGCTTTACACAAACCTGATGACTCTTGTGATGGACAACGAGTTTGAAAAAGAAGATCTCGAACAGATCACAAGAATGACCGCAGCCCACCCAGATCAAAAACTAAAAACAAGGCGAATATTGCCCAAGCAAAATGCGGTGACAGTCAATCTGGCTCGTGCAGGAACATTTCCAAGTCATTTGTGCTACAATTTTATGCATTTTTCTCTTGAGGCTCACCGGATTCGTCAGGACCACATCTTTGCCGCACGAACAACCGATCAAAAAGACATGGTGACTGGCACTCATCTCGATGGAATGAAAATTGGTGGCGGAGTGAAAGACTCCTACGTCCTCTTTCCAGATCCCATGGGAGCCACCGGCAACACGATGATCTCTGCTGTTGAGTATTATAAAAAACACATTGAGGGACCAGCAAAAAAATATCTAGCGCTTAATTTGATTGTAACCCCAGAGTATCTAAAGAATCTTTGCACTGCCCATCCAGATGTTCAAATCTATGCCTTAAGACTTGACCGTGGGCTATCTCCTCAGGCAGTTTTAAGTTCAGCACCGGGAAAATATTGGGATCAAGAATGCGGCCTGAATAACAAACAATATATTGTTCCCGGCGGCGGCGGCTTCGGCGAAATCATGAACAACTCCTTCGTTTAAGAAAGGCATCCCCATGACCAACTTGACACTAAAACCTTACATCACAGAAGATCAACTTCAAGCCAAAGTAAAAGAGTTAGGTGCGATCTTAACAAAAAAATTCAAAGGTGAAAAAGTTATTGCGGTCTGCGTTTTAAAAGGTTCCTTTATGTTTTATTCTGACCTGATTCGAAATATCGAAACAGATATCACATGTGAATTTTTTGGCGTTTCTAGCTATAACGGTGGAACCTCTTCTTCTGGGGAAGTGAAAGTCACTTTGGATTTATCTAGTCCCATCGAAGGTGTTCATGTAATTTTAGTAGAGGACATTGTCGACTCTGGCCTAACAATGAACTACTTAAAAAACTCTATTTTGTCGCGTAAACCAAAAAGTCTTACGACAGTCACTTTGCTTGAAAAACCCGATGCACTCAAAGTTGAATGCAAATTGGACCATGTTGGATTTAAAATTCCAAATGACTTTGTGGTGGGCTATGGACTCGATTACCAAGGTTATTATCGCAATCTTCCATATATTGCTCAGGTTCAAAATTTTCAGTAACTGAATGGCCTGAATGATTTCCTTAAAAAAAGACCAACTCTAAGTTGGTCTTTTTTTTAATATTTGTACTTAAGCTAAATCAAATAACAAAAACTCAGTCTCAGTGATTGCCTTCAATCGCAAAATCTCTTCAGCTTCCACAGCCATTCCATCACCAGACGACATCAGCTGACCATTTACTGATAATTTACCTTCAGCAATTTGAACCCAACAGCCTCGTCCCTCTCTGATTTTAAAATCAATTTCCTTTTGAGGTTCCAAAATACAGGCATAAAGATCAACATCCTGATAAATTTTCTGGCTGTTTTCACGACCCGATTTTGACACCATCAGACGCAATGAGTTCAATTTCTCTTCGCGCTTAAAAATCTGCTGGGTGTAGCCAGCTTCAACCCCATTTGTGTCCGGTTGAATCCAAATCTGAAAGAGCTCTAGCACCTCAGTTTTTGAGGGATTTGCCTCGCTATGTCGAACACCCTTACCCGCATGCATCACTTGTATTTCGCCGGCCTGAATTTGTCCGACATTGCCAAGACTATCACGATGTTCGACAGCTCCCTTTAAGACATAAGTGATAATTTCCATATTTTTATGGGGATGGGTGGGAAAACCCGCGTCTTTTTCGATCCAATCCTGATTTATGACACGCAGATCGCGAAACCCCATGTAACGAGGATCATAATAATCATTAAAAGAAAAAGTATGATAACTTCGCAACCAACCACCAAACTCGGCAAATCCTCTGTCCTTTGACGCTCGATATAGTAACATAGCAAAGTCCTTCCTTGGTTCGTTGTAATGGGACAGCTTTTAAAATGACTCACCCATCAAAGTCTTCCTCTAAACTCTGCCCTGCGATATCGTCATTTTCAATTATTTTATAGATTTGAGTTCATTCAGCGAGGACTTATGAAGCAGTATCACGAATTAATGAAATTTGTTTTAGATCATGGAACTCAAAAAGAGGACCGCACCGGCACTGGTACTCTTTCAGTATTTGGATATCAAATGCGCTTTGATTTGAATGCAGGCTTCCCCCTGCTGACAACTAAAAAACTTCATACACGATCTATCTTTCATGAGCTCTTATGGTTCCTGAAGGGCGAGACCAACATTCGCTACTTAAAAGAAAACAAGGTTACCATCTGGGATGAATGGGCCGATGAAAATGGCAATTTAGGACCTGTTTATGGCAAACAATGGCGCTCGTGGGAAACCGCTGACGGACGAACTATAGATCAAATTTCGAACGTGATTGAACAAATTAAAAAAAATCCAGACTCAAGACGCTTGCTAGTTGTCGCCTTTAATCCTGGAGACGTCGACAAGATGGCACTGCCTCCCTGTCATGCTTTTTTTCAATTCTATGTGGCCAATGGCAAACTTTCCTGCCAACTATACCAACGAAGTGCTGATATTTTCTTAGGTGTTCCTTTTAATATTGCAAGCTATGCCCTGCTCACTCACATGATCGCACAGGTCTGTGATCTTGAAGTTGGTGAATTTATTCACACCCTCGGCGATGCCCACCTTTATTCAAATCACCTTGAACAAACTCACCTTCAGCTTTCAAGAAGTTTCAAAGAACTACCAAAATTAAAACTGAATCCTCTGCGAAAAAATATCTTTGATTTTACTTTTGATGACATTGAAGTTGTCAATTATGACCCCCATGAAGCTATCAAGGCCCCGGTGGCCGTATGATCCTGACTCACATTGTGGCTTGTGCCCAAAACCGAACCATTGGAAGCCATGGCACTTTGCCCGCTTGGAATATCCCTGAAGACATGAAGTTCTTCCGCGATACAACCAAGGGGCACGTCATGATCATGGGACGAAAAACTTTTGAATCCTTCAATGGACGAGCTCTCCCTCAGCGATACCACATTGTGATCACTCGATACCCTTCAAAATATAATTTCAATGCCCCTGAATCCAGCCCTGTTGTTTTTGTTAGTAGCTTGCAAGAGGCCATTCAACATGCAGATTCACTGACCAAGACTTGGGGTGAAGAAGTGTTTATTATCGGCGGCGGAGAAATCTATAAACAATCCCTTGAACTCGATCTGACGGACAAGATTTATCTAACCCAAATTCATCAATCCTTTGAGGGCGATACATTCTATCCATCGATCAATGAAAATATTTTTGAATTAACAGATCGCCGCGATGTCGAAAATCCAATTCCCTTTTCATTTCTAACTTACAAAAGAAAAGATAAAGAATTAGAGTAAATTGATCCCCCCTGAATTCGCGAAGGTAGAGTGGCCAAATCATGATTATCCAAACAAACATCAGCCTGAGTCATCTAAACACCTTGGGCCTCCAATCACAGGCAAAGTACTACACCGAAATTCATGAGCTTCAAGAACTCAGCGAACTTTTAAAAGAGGAGTCCGTTAAAGATAAAAAATGGCATGTTTTAGGGGGCGGAAGCAACTTAGTCATTCCACATCTTGTGAATGGCTTAGTCATTAAAATGGCTAACAAGGGAATGCAGCTTATTCTTCAAGATGATGAGTTCTGGTATGTCAAAGCGTCCGCTGGCGAGGTTTGGGATGATTTCATTCAATGGACCTTATCAAATTCTTATTTTGGACTTGAGAATCTTTCTTTAATCCCGGGAACTGTTGGTGCTGCGCCAATTCAAAATATTGGGGCCTATGGAGTTGAGATCAAAGACTTGCTCTGGGAAGTTACGGCGATCAATCTTTTAAGTGGACTTCCGGAAATTTTTAAAAATTCTGATTGTCATTTCTCCTACCGTGAGAGCTTTTTTAAACAAGCAGGATCCGGAAAGTACATCATTTGGGATGTCACTTTTAGATTACCCAAAAAAAACAAAATGCATCTTGAATACGGCGATATTTCAAAAGAACTGCAAAAACAAAGTCTTGAAATCAATCCACAAAATATCTCTAAGGCTGTGATCAAAATCAGACAAAGCAAACTGCCTGATCCAAAGATCATTGGCAATGTCGGAAGCTTCTTTAAAAATCCCATAGTGACAAAAGAAGTCGCTGACGCGCTTTTGCTCAAACACCCTAATTTGGTTCACTATGCTGCTGGTGATAAATTTAAAATTGCAGCGGGTTGGTTGATCGATCAATCGGGCTGGAAGGGAAAACAGCTGGGGCCTGTTGGCATGTATGAAAAGCAAGCTTTGGTGTTAGTGAATCATGGTCAGGCTACTGCTGATGATGTCTGGGCTTTATCAAATCAAGTTCGTGCGGATGTCAAAAAACAATTTGGCATTGAGATTGAACCTGAACCGATTCAATGGTGATTCAGGTTTTCTATTCACAGAGTCTTTTTAATTTATAAAAATCTGATGCAGCGAGTGGCAAAAAGGTACGGCGTACCCGTCCCCCCGTCCCTGTCAAAAAGTTCGACAGAGTGGGGAGTCTCAAAATGAAGCTAGAGGACTTTCAATTGGGCTTCATTTTTGCTAGGTTCTTCAACTGTAGGCAACGGGAAAATGAACTTCATCAAAAATTGTGGAGCTCTGGGATTATGACATTTTTGTTTAAATTCAAAAAAGTTATTCGGCTAAAAACGGCAGGTTTATTGATGTGTAAATCTTTTTTTGATGTCGCCGGGCTTGGTGCCACCATATTGATCCTATTTTTGCAGCCTACAGAGTCCTCAGCTGTCATTCACATTCAAAAAGACAATCCAAACATCAAAAATATGATTCAGAATATGAACGGAGACTCGTCTCCGAATGCTGCCTTTGGAAGATTCTGCTATATTTCAAAGAACTCAAAACTCGCTATGGATCAAAGAGACGAGGCTCGCACTGAATGTCTCAAGAAAAAAAAATCTGAGATGAATGTTTCAATTTGTTTAAACGTTGCAAACTCAATGGAATACTCCACCAATGCCGAAGAGGCGAGGCAGATTTGCCTCTATGAATTAGGCAAACCGATCACTATTAAGGACTGTTTGAAAATTTCCAAAGCCATGGAGTATCCTGACTCTGGAGATGATGTTCGTTGGGAATGCATGAGACAATTCAGAAAGACTTTAACTGAAAAACAATGTCTGTATTTTGCAAACAGTATGGACTATCCAGCACATCACCAGAGAGCCCAAATCTTCTGTTCCGAAGAATTAAAATAGATTCACCTTAAACTTATTTATCGTCATTGGCGATAAATCGACCTCTGTGTGATAAAGAAATCAATGCGACACTGTATTTCTCTTTAGGGATAGAAATTACAGTTTGAGCTGGAATGGGATGTCCTTTTCGAGTCACTATTTGATTTAAATGCGGATTAAACAATTGAGCTTTTCCCTTATCGCCATCAAACAACTTAAGTATGACCGAATATTTTGTTGGTATTGGCAATTTTAAATCTTGTGAATTAAATGGCTTAGACCATGTAATTTCACTGAAGTATTTTTTAGCATTGCGCTCAACTTCCAAGGCTGCCAAAAAGCAGGCATAAAAATTCCTCGACGCAAAACCAAAACTTTTGCGGGAATCCACGTTTTCTATGAGATGCGCTAAATCTTTAGACTTGTACTCGACTGTCATTTTTTTTACGCCGGTTGGTCCATGATTGTACCCGGTCACAGCAAGTGGCCACGACTCCAGCATTGAGTAATTTTGCTTTAACAGCTTTGCTGCCAATTTAGTCGCATCCGCTGGATGATTTCGCTTATCTACCGCTGCGGACATCATTCTGTAAGGGCGTGCCGTGTAGGGCATTATTTGCCATATTCCGCTCGCTCCGACTTTGGATCTGGCCATCACATTGAAGGCGCTTTCGACAAAGGCCAACCTGGTCAATTCAGCAGGCAGCTTTGCTTCACGAAATACTTTTTCCATCTCCTCTAAATAGCGACCTGAATTAAAAATAGCATCTTGCATTCGGTCTTTTTGGCCTAATTGAAATCGCAGTCGGTCCTCAGATTCTTTATCAAGCTTTAATCGAACAGCGACAGCCTTTTTAGCCTGATCAATTTTTTTCTGTTTTTCTTTTTCTGTCTTTAAGCCTTTGAGATCCACTATTTCATATATATTTTCGACATTATCCAAATCATGAATGACGCCCTCTGTGGATGAGTATTTTGAATACACACTTATCCAGAACTGAACCTGTCCTTCCATACCCTTAGGGACAACAAAGCTATTTTCAGAATAGCCCAGGGCTTCTTTTTGGTTGGTAAAATCAGGAGCTCGCCAAGGTCGACTGTCTATATTCTGAGAAGTGTCAGATTTTTTTATTTCATTTGAAACAATCACTGTCGAATCTTGAGTCGAAGTTAAAACAGGAACCGCCGCTGAGGCAACAACAGGAGTGACGGCAACATTATTAACATCGATTCCTTTTTCAGCGTATCCAATTGCTGAATTTAAGAAAACTACACTAGAAAAAACAAACTTAGCCATATTCATAGAAGGTGCTCCTGTATTGAATTCTCTTCGGTTTATTTTACCATAAATATAAGTAATTTATCAAAAAAATGTCTCACTTCGGCCTCATCTGCCGCTCCATTGTAGATGAAGCCAAAAGAAATGACTTGACCATTATCTAGTCCAGCATATCCGGCTAAGGAGACCACATTATCGATATATCCTGTTTTCGCCCTTACCCAGCGCTCAGCGGGTGATTGCTTCATCCGCTTCTTTAAAGTCCCGTCGACTCCAGCTATTGGCAAGGAAGATAAAAACTCTGGTTGGACCCTAAAATCAATGCGCAAGTGCTGAAGAATCTTCCAAATGGCGTAGGCCGAAAACTTATTGTCCCGAGTTAACCCAGAGGGACTCTCAATTTGAAATTGATTTTCTGGTAAACCAATTTCTTTTAAATGCTCCCGAATCTGAAGAACTCCATCGGCTAATGTTGCACCCTTATTTTTTTTGAGGGCACCCATATTTTTAGTCAACATTTCGGAAACATAATTATTTGAAAACTTATTCATATCACCAAGAATCTGTTCAATAGATTTACTTTCACACTCAGCTAAAACATCCGCTGAATCAGGTGTAATTCCATTTTTTATAGAACCCGTGACAGTAACTCCTCGCTGCGCTAGAAATGTTCTTAGATTGTATCCCGACCACAGGTCTGGTTGAGTGATGTTTTTAAAGATTGCGATCTCTCTATTCGACTTTCCGATGCTTCCACTGACATGAATCACATCACCCTCAAATTTTTGGTCTTCCTGTCGATCTGCTATAAGATGATTTTCACCGCCAGAGGTTGTTTTTGCCTTTGCGATAAGTCTAATATAATCATTCTGAGGATCGGCAAAAACTAAAGCCTCTTGTCCAGGCTGAGTCGGTTGAACAAATATATTAATTGAATTCCAATTGAATGACATCGCCCCCACGGGAGCATCATAGGCTCGGTCGACCCGCTCTTTTTGGCGACTGACATCGTAGCGCATTTTATCAAACAAAGAATCATCAACGACAATATCTCCTTCGACTTTTGAAATCTGCTTTCTTGTAAAAGCATTCACCAAAAACCACATGTTTTCAGACACAAAAGAAGGGTCACCCCCGCCCTTTAAATAGAGATTTCCTTTTAGCACCTTATTCTTAATTTGACCTTGCCCAAGAATTTGAGTTTTAAATTTAAATCCTGGCTGAAAGTTAGCTAGAACAGCCGAGGCGGTAGCAATTTTGGTGATTGAGGCGGGAATTTTGACCTCTTTGGAATTAATATCTATTAAAGATTTTGAATTGTCTCCCTCTCCCGCCGTTGCGTACATCGAAAGATCTTTCAACTTCACACCATGGGCTTTAGCGAGGGATTCTAACTCATGCAAAATATTGCCTGCGTCGTCACTGTTTTTCTTAGCTAGACTTTGCACGCTCGAGAATAAAAAAATAAAAAATATTAAAGACTTCATGGTAAAAATCCCTCTCAAAATATCTCCAAAGGCTAGTCCATTTAAAATAAATGATGTCCAATGGTCCAGACGATAATAGCCAGCAAAAAATCAATTCGCAAGTAGGGTTCTGGTTGATAGACTTTTCTATATGAAAAAACGTGAATGGCTTATTGTAATTCTGCCTCTTTTAGCAACTTGGCTTGTTGACCGTGTTACCAAGTCCTGGGCCGCTAGTTTGACAGAGGCACACACAGTTGGCCCCTTTAGTTTTATTTTGCACCACAATCATGGGGCAATGCTAGGGCTTTTTTCTGACTTACCTGCTGTTCTTCGAATCGTATCACTTTCAACTGGCGGTGCGTTTCTTCTGTGTACTTATGCTTTGATCCAGTATTTGCTACCAATCAAGTCCCTTACTTTGAGGTCCGGACTATCAATTTTAATTGGTGGAATCATCGGAAATGTCACCGACAGAATTATTTGGGGCTATGTTGTTGATTTCATCATCATCGGTAAGGGAAGTTGGATGAGTCCCGCATTCAACCTCGCCGATGCCTTGCAGTGGGTTGGATACATTTTAATCATCTTCATCATCATACGCGAAGGTGATAAAATTTGGCCAGAATACAATGCCAGGAGACAGTATTGGGTGAATTTTACTTTTCAAATTAAGTACTGTTTTATTTTAATGGGCGTGGGTCTAAGTTTAACACTTATCAGCCTGGTTTTTTCCTACACATTCTTGCGAGTGACTATCCAGGAATTGGTTGGCAATAATTTGCAGCTGATGCATAAATTTCTTACGCCCTTTATCATCACCTATGCCATTATTTGCATCGCTTTTTGTGCCATTTTATTTTCAGTGGGTCGGGTGATCTCTCATCGTATTGCGGGGCCACTTTTTGCCTTTGAACGGTATTTAAAAGAAATTCTTGAGGGCACTGCAAAGCCCCTCAAACTAAGAAATGGCGATGAGTTCCAGCATCTCGAAGAGCTTGCCGAACAGGTCCGATTAAGATTATTAGCCATCAAGAGAGAGCGAATGATCAATGTCGTGGAATTTGATGAATCAGTTTCAACTAAAACAGCAAAACCTACCGAATAGAAATTATGCTGAGCCTTCTTTGAAAGAGGGCTTCTATCGATTGAATAATAACTTGGAAACACTGACTAATAAACGACGGCAACATCTTTTATTCGGGTCAGATAATATCTCTTGTCTTTTTGATCTTTAAAGCAAAAGGCCTGAAGGAAATCCCCATCAGGATTCCGAACAATACCTATGGGTTTAACTTTGCGAATCTCACCTTTTGCAGAGCCACCCTGATAGACCATCTCGATGTCTTTTTTCGATTGAATGGCCTCTATCATCGTTTTGAGTGAACTCTCATTTTTTGCCAAAGAATAATCTCGCCACCAAAGTTGCTTGCCTTGACTTTTTATCGCTTGAGCAAGAGTCGCGTCGTCACCCAACTTCTTGAAACATTCTAAACCCACGCTTAGACAAGATTTAGCATCATCATAAGCCCGGTGTGCCTGTCCACCATCTATTGAAAAATGCTTAACCAAAGTTTGAAGTTTGTGATTCTCAACGCCATGAACTAACTTTCGTGCAAGCAAACTTGTACAAAGCGCTGGTTCAGGAGGCAAAGGCAGTCCCACTTTTTCATATTCTATAGCTAGAAATCCTAAATCAAAGGGACAGTGATGAGCCATCACGATGGCCCCCCTAAAAAATTCGTAAATTTCGTGCACTTTATCTTTCATCAATGGTGAATCAGCAACCATTTCATTGGTGATTCCATGAATCCCGATAATGAAATCACTCATTGGCTCTCTCGGCTTTAGCAAGAACTGCAGACTTCCAATTTCCTGCCCTTTATAATATTTAACGGCGCCTAACTCGACAATATCAAAGCCCACCGGATAGGCTCCGCTGGTTTCGGTATCAAAAGCAATGTAGGTGTATTCATTTAAAGGCAGTTCTAGATTCATATCTGCACCGACACTTTCGTCTGTTAGGCTTCCTGATCGGCAAGAATACTCTGTCTATCGCTATTGGTCCAGCCCCAGATACAGCAAATATTCAGTTTCTTTGTCTTTCGCCGTGAGATGAGACACAATTTAACACAAGTGTTTATGAAAAAAAATAGAGCCTTACTCATTATATTAATTATGCTTCAATCCCTCAGCGCGAGAGCCATTGAGGACAGCCTCAATCCACCAAAGCAAATGAGCGGGACTATGGCTTTGCTTTCACATTTTGTGGAAAACGGCTTAACCCAATCAAATAAATTGCCGGCGATCCAAGGAGCACTTTGGTTCAATGTTGGCCAACAATTCCGACTGGGCGTCTGGGGCACAAACACCAATTATAGCGTTGGTAATGATAATTTTAATTTAAGAGCCAAGGCAGACCTAAAAATTAACTTTTCATCATCAATCCAAGGTGTGGTGGCCTATAGTGACAGCAAGTATTTCAAAGGAGGCGAACACAATGGAAACATCACTAATTTTGATCTGAACTTTACAAGTTTTCGCGTCTCTTACAGTCGCAACACCAATTGGCAAGCCTCTGGTAGTTCTGCAACTCGATACGCACTGGAAAAAAATCTAAGGGCTTTCTTTGATGGCTGGGACTGGGACAATGAAATCGGTTTTTGCTCCCCTTCGGGTAGCACAATTTCCCCATTTTTAGATTTTAGAACCGCTCTGGGCAAAAAAATCAGCGCCGTGTATCTGGACGCCAGCTTAACTGCCACGTCAGCCAGCACTTCTCTGAATGGCGATGGCGATGTATTCTTTATTCTGTCTGCTAAGACCGAATTCTAGATCAGTCCTCTGTCTTTATATTGGATTATTGCTGAACGTCTAAATAGATTTTACTGTCTAGGAATGGGAAAATACTCACCCTTCTAAATACCTCATCAAATTCAAACTTAAATTGATTCAAACTCATGATTGCGTACTCAGCAATGACAGTGCCACTGAAATTTCCAGTATAACGACTGTGAATAATAGGCGCATTCAAAAGTAATCTTTCAAATGAGACATTGCGACTTTCTCGACTGGCTAGCAGACAAGATGCATCCAAGAATTGGCCTTCATTTGCCTGAATGATATTGGCCTCGTCAACGATTGAATTTCCAAAAGCCAAGGGAACAGAATTTTGCCGAACGAAAAAGCTAGGCACTGTCCACATGTCAACTAAGCGAGTGTATAGAGATGAATTTCTAGAAAACGAGGTGTAACTGCCATTGGTTTTTGGGGGATCGTTAGTGAGATTTGAATCGTTGAGTAAATCATTATGCTGAAGCCACTGATTGCGGGCTGTGGGAATATCCGGTTCACAATATGTATCGTTTTTTTTCACTTCTCCTAAGCCCATCAAAACTGATTTTGTGCTAGTGATCTGCAAGTTTCGATCTGGGTCAGAATTTGAATATTTGAGTTCTCCATAGAAAAATACCGAGCCAATAACATACAATCGACATCCATGAGTTGTCGTGAGATTTAAATTCTCAATAACGATTGGACCTCGGACTACTAAATCCCCATCACAGCTGAGTTCATTCTCAATTGGAAAGCATTTTCTAAATTACTATCAGTCGGTGCACCGATATAAACTGATTTTACCGTTGTGACCTTAGTGCTCATTGTCCCTGGATTAGCTGATACTTTCATTTGGGACTCGATATATTCAGTCAAGGTCTTTAATTTAAAGTCATTTCCTACTTTGTCTGGCAAGATCGCTTGAGGAACGATTATTTGGCCTGAATTGAGCTTCATTGTATTAAAAGTAAGCGCGTGATCACCATAGACGCCACCACTCTTATACCAATGACCTGATGGATTTTGATTGAAGAAATAATCTAGTCCCTGACCGTTTCCCTTGTAGCCAAAATCCGTAATGATATTTGATTGCACATTCGCATGGCACTGAATACAACCCATTCCTCGAATGGCTAAGGCTGGAGACAATTGACTCAGTGGATTCCCAACAGAAATATTAGCATAGACTTGAACTTTATTTCCATAAACATCAGCGACAGTCACTTCAACATATTCACTTCCACGAAAACCAAAATTAGGCTGGTACTTGATTTTAAAATTAGCAGCATCAACAACCTCAAGAGTGCCATTAATTTTGACACCGTTTGCACCCGCAAAATCAATTTTAACACCAGACAAATTTCCCTGATGAGGCAGCGTGAATTCCACAGGAGTATTCATCTCTGTTACAGCAAGTACACTTTGCGAGGAAAAGCTGCTATTATCTAGAATTCCATGAGAAGGCAGAAAAAAGGATTTTGAACAATTCTGAAAAGCAAAAATCGTAAAAAAAGAAAAAGCAGCAAAAATAAAGATGGACTTAGCTTTAAACATTTAGATCCCTCATCGCTATAGGCCTGCTGTATTTTGCAGCAAAATGCTGGCCAGTCTCAATTCGGAGGCCATGGAGCTAAAGCCATAGACCCTAGACAGTGAATGTAACTTTAGACACCCCGACAAAAAATTAATCAAAACACCTGTGCTTCATTTTGAAACATCAATAATTTCGACGATGCGATGCCGACCTCCCACAACACTATTCAATCAACGAAGAAGGACTCTTGGCTTCATCTTTCAACTCTTGATCAATTTGCTGCTTGAGCGGTCTCTTGTTTTTTTCTTCGGTCTTGCGACGATTGCTCATCTGCTGGACAAAATTATCATAAACTGACATATCCACCTTGGCTTCGCCAAAGAGCGACTCCAGCTTACGCTGTTTGTGACCATCAGAAGTTAAAGGCTTTTGAGTTATCTTAATGCGAATAAAGCCAAACAATTTTTTTGGATCAAAATCGCCGTGCTTTTCTTTGACATTAATTCCGCCGCTGACATTGACGGACTTGTTATCCAAACTTGCTAAAATATTTTTTCGAACCAAATCATATCTTTGTGAGGCCACTCTATTTGCCGTCATTAAACTTGCATCGGGTACCGATTGAACATAAAGACCTGAAGTCATTTTTATCTCGGCATCTTTCATTCCAGCCATGATCACTTTCATTTTATCCATGACACTAACAAAGCCTGCCACTGGCTGAGAACTGCCTTTTTCAAATAACAAATAATCGGGAATATCAAAATCAAACCCATCAGAATTGACTTCTACATTTTTTGCGACATCTCTCATTTGATCTGCGAGGTAGGCAGCCACGACTTTTGTTGAACCCATTTCTAAAAGATTTGGGGCCTGATGGAGGGGTTGCATGAAACTTTGAATGGCTTTGAGTGGCTCATTCATTAGGTCTAAGAAAAGTTTTTCTAAAGTGATTTCAGCACCAAAATTTTGAAAATTATATTCTATAACTGAAGGTGTAGAAAAATAATCAGAGACCGCTTTTTTTGTTTGATCGGATTGTCCAACGATCCACATAACTAGAAAGAAAGCCATCAGGGCTGTCATGAAGTCGGCAAGAGCCACTTTCCATGACCCCCCATGCGCTCCGCCACCCTGGACGTAGATTTTTTTAATGACTATGATTGGTCTTTTATCTGCAGCCATACTTCCGAGTTCAACCTTCTGCGCCTATTTATTTTTCTTAGGCAGCTTTCTTGATTTCTTTTGTCGCTTTATCTATTTCGGCAAATGACGGTCGTTCCTCTGGCATAATCGAACGCCGAGCAAACTCGACACAAACTATGGGTGGTGCACCTCTCTGTAAGGCTACAAGAGCAGCCTTAATACAACTCAAGTAGCGACCCTCCGCTTCAATATCTGCAGCAATTTTTGTGGCCGTTGGTTCAATCAAACCGTAGGCGCAAAACACTCCCAGCATCGTTCCAACAAGGGCATGGGCCACGTACTCACCGATCACTTCGGTTCCTGCCGTCAAAACACCCATTGTTTTAACGATCCCTAGAACCGCGGCAACGATTCCTAACCCTGGAAATCCTCCGGCCACTGCTGTAATAGCATGTTGGGCCAAATGTTCTTCGGCATGAATTCCCTTAATATCGGCATCTAACAAATCATCGACATCATAGGGTGAAAGTTCAGAAGAAAGTGTGACCTTCATCGTATCACACAAAAATTCAACGGCATGATGGTTGTGCATGAAACCTGGGTAGGCTTTAAAAATGTCGGATTTTTCAGGTTCTTCAATGTGCTTCTCGATTCCTTGCGGGCCTTCTTTTCTAAAGGCTTGGAAAAGCTGAAACAGCATTTGCATTAATTCTACGTAGTCTTTTTTCTGTGGACCTTTTGCGGTCATCGCTTTGATGGAAAGTTTTATTCCCATCTTTACAATTTTCATGGGATTTGCGATGACGTAAGCACCGAAGGCTGCACCACCGATGATCACCATTTCAAGAGCGGCGGCCTCAATGATGACCCCCATTTTCCCATGACCGGCAATATATCCACCAAACACTGTTGCAAAAACGATTAATATACCTAGAAAACCCATGTGAAATAACCTCTGCGTCACCTATCGGCCACTTAAGTGTTTGAATTGAGTCATTGCCAAATAAACTTGCCCAAGGTCGAGAGAAAGAATAAAAAAAGATATGAAATCACAATTGCGACAACTTCCCAGACTTGCCCTTTTCATTTTAACTTTTTTTGCTTTTCAAACTGCAACTTGGGCTCAGTCCGAATTTCAATTAAAAACTCAAGATATCGGCGACAATACACTTCATGATAAAAACACAGATCCACTAACCTTGAATGCAAAGATAACACCCGTCGATTGGAACGAAGGGCAAAATGGTTCTATAGAAATGAAAATGCATCTCCCCGACGGCTTTCACGCCTATGCGGACAAGTTTAAGTTAACCATTTTGGAGCCTGACGGCTTTAAGATTGCAGCGCTCAAAATAACTCCACTATCCACCTGGTACGATCATTTTTCTAAAAAAAACCGCAGTGGAATAAAGGGTGATGCCACCTTAAGAGTGCAAATTGAAGCCCCAGATCATTTCATTAAAAAACAAGACTCGATGAAATTAGAGTTGTCCTATCAGGCTTGCTCCGAGCAGTTTTGTCTTTTTCCAATAACTAAAACCATCAGCATTCCCATTGTGATAAATGGCTACCCCGAGGGAACCAGCGAACTCATTTCAAATGGCGAAAAAGCAGGATCCCCGACGGGAAGCCCCTGGAGTCAGTATTTTGATTCCAATAATTTCAAGAAATATTTAAGCACCAATTTGTTTTTTGGATTTATTTTTATCTTTTTTGCGGGGATCTTCACCAGCTTCACTCCTTGCATTTTCCCAATGATTCCGATCACCTTGGCCGTATTAGGAAATCACGCTGAAGAAAAAACACGCTTACAAAATTTCATCACAAGTTTGAGCTATGTCCTGGGGATTGCCACCACCTATTCAACTTTGGGGGTCATTGCCGCCTCTGGGGGACAAGTTTTTGGTGCAAGTCTTGGAAGTCCTATTGTGCTTTCCATTGTTTGCGGTATTTTTCTTTTAATGTCGCTGAGCATGTATGGACTTTTTGATCTTCAGCTTCCAGCATTTATTCACAATCGCCTCAGTAAAAAGAAGCACGGCCAAGGTCTAGGTAAGGTCTATCTAACGGGCATGTTTGCAGGAATTGTAGCCAGCCCCTGTGTTGGCCCAGTGTTGGTTGCTATTTTGACCTATGTAGCTTCCACTCAAAACAAACTGCTGGGTTTCTTTTTCTTGTTCACTTACGCACTTGGCTTTGGATTGATATTTATTGCCTTAGGACTCTCCAATCAATTTGCTAAAGCACTGCCTCGCTCAGGATCCTGGATGATTGGCATTAAATTTATTCTGGGAACTCTTATGTTGTCGGCTTTTTATTATTATTTAGGGCTGCTGTTGCCAAGCCGGGGATTTGATTTCTTCCTTGGTTTTGGATTAGTCATTCTTGCCAGTTCGTCTGGAGCCTTTTTGTCGGTTAAGAATTTGCGTTCCAGTCAAAGCGTTCAAAAAGGTTTAATGCAAGCCCTTCTGATTGTGGGAATTGGCTATATTTGCCTTTCTGTTTTTGACCTTCGCCCCTACATCCAAGGTCGCATAATGGCAGATCACTCCTTAAACAAAATCCAAGAACTCAATTGGCAGCCTTACTCTGAAAAGACGATTCAACAGGCAAAAGTTGAAAAAAGACCTCTCATTATTGATCTCTGGGCAGAGTGGTGCGCTGCCTGCCATGAATTGGAAGAGCAAACCTTCACTGACCCCAGAATTCGAATAATGGCACAAAACTACACGCTGCTAAAATTTGATGCCACAAGAGACAGTGTTGAACTTCGTGCATTGAAGAAGAAATATAAAATCCAGGGCCTGCCCACTTTGATTTTTATAAATAAAGATGGAGTTTGGATAGATGCACTCACACTCACTCAATTCGAAAAGCCTGCAGAGTTTCTGCTTCGTCTTGAAAAAGGACTTCAATAACTGATTGCTTTAAAAAATATGGGAAAAATATGAAAAAAATTGTTATCCTCATTTCCCTGGCCTTTCTCATTATCATTGGGGCTATGGTGAGCCTTGTTAAAAAAGGTGTCAGCCTGCGCGCGAATACATTGATTACCCCGTCAAAAATCAGCAAGAATGACAGCAATGTCGGACCAGCCATCGCCCAGCGCTTATTCCCCGACTTTCAAGCCTCAGAGATTTTAATCATTGGTCTACCGGCAGGGAATTCGCGACTTCAAATCGTAGCCGAACAAATTGCGGCCTCAGCGAGTCAACTTCTGGGAGCGCCCATTCACCGAGTCGATGATAAATTAAACCCTCAAGACTGCAAAAAATTATGTTGGATTGTCGTACAACCTGAAGAAGCTCAAGAGCTCGAGCAAAATAAATACATTGAATCTGTTATTAAGCCCTTAGGTCGCAGTTATTTCACCCTGAATCTTATTGAATTTAGGCGGCTAGAAAAAAACCAATCTGAGTTGGAAATTTCACAGTGTGAAAAAGAAAAGCTTTTGGATTTTAAATGTCTCAGCCTGCTTTCAATCAAGGATGCCGAAAGAAAAATGAAAATGGCCGATCAGTTGTACTTTTTCATGAAAAAATATCAAGATCGCGGCCATTACCTCTTCCTCCAGACCTTTTAATTTTACAGCCTTTTCAATCTCGCCAATTCCATTTTAGCTTCATTCAATGCCGCCTGGCCTGAAATCATTTGGGCCTCTTTTTCGGCAAGCAACTTTTGCAGGTGATTCATACGCACTTCAAAACTTTTGATGACGTTGTTGTGACGATCGACCATCTCTTGAATCTTTAAATCAAGTCCTTTGCGTTCATTCAATTTTTGAGAAAGTTGAGTGATTTTTTGTCCCGCCTCTACAGCCAGTCCATTATGACTTTGTTCCATGCGGGTTAGAAGTGCTTGTTGGCGATCGAACTTAGATGAATTGTTTTTAATGAGTTCGTTCACCGTGGCTACGATTTTATTCATTTGATCTGCTAACATCTGATTCTGAGATTTGAGTTCAAAAATCTGACGATCTGTATTTAAGAAATTATTTTGAGAATTTGCCATTGAATTTGAATTCTCTGCTCCTACCAAATTTGAACTTTTCATAATTTTTTTGTCGCCAAATAATTCTGGATTTAATTCTTTTTGCATTCCCTACCCCTTTTTAATCTCTATCTGTATCTCGCTCGGTTCTAAACAGTATTACTCATTCCGTGTTACCTGAACAATAGTCTTATTGAACACAGGTAAACATAAACTATCAATTTCAACCGCCAGAATCATTGAATTCCATTGTGAAATCTACTGCTATCAACGGAACTGTATTTTACCAAGAACTAGGCCTTGATCTAGGATTTGAACATTTTTGTATGAGTCCTCCATTGGCCAGAAAATAGTTTGAATTTTGAAATATTTTTCCTGGACTAAAAATTCAAATATTCATACCTTAATTCCCGAGGGAAAAATGTTAAAAGTAGGACAGCTTCTAAAATTCGTCTCTGATCTTAATCCGCAGAACACGCCGACCAGGCTGTCCTTTTATAATTTCCTTCGCGGATTCGCTCACGCCGAAGACGATTTAACTCCTGAATTGATTGATATGTTTTTTTCCTACTGTATGGATTATCCTCATTGGGCATCCAACAAGCAGCAGTTAGGGCATGAAGTTCAATTTCTGCTTGAAAACTTCAATAGCTTCTATCAACAAAAATTTGATCTTGCCCTGATCCATTTCCCTCAGCACACGCAAGTGCTCGAGATCGAGCACTTCTCAGACCTTCTTGACGCAGTTAAGTCCTATATAAAGTCGATCTCGAGGGAGGGCGACAAGTTTCGCATTCTTCCTGATCAAAATAAGAGGGTTGTGGCTGTTTTATTGCGATCAGACAAGTCCCTTGAAGTGCGCACTTATGATAAAAAGTTCACGATCAGATCGGGAGTGCTTGAACCGCTGCGTAATGATTTGGTTTTATATTACACACCTGACCTGGAGTTAAGCCCCCATCACACCCATAAAATTGAAGTTGCTCCCTATATTACAGCTCAATTCAGGGTCTTGAATGACAGAATCACTGGCGTTTTAATGAGGGGATATGTCTTTCAAAGGCTTTTGGAAATGAAGAATGAGTCCCTGCAAGATCAAACGCGAGTTTTATTCCCAATAAAGCGACTCGAACAATTTTTTTTAGACCGCCGAACAGACCCCTATTACCAAGACTTGATCACTCAGCTTGAAAGAACCGGGGCTCTAGTCCAACAAGGTGACTCTGAGGCTATAAAATGGGCCAATATAATCCTTGGTAAGACTGATACGGCCCTGGAAAATATATTTTTAGGGGATAAACTGATGACTCTATTGGCGCGAGATCTGCGCCATGCAATCGCAGCATGCAATCGCAGCAATATATCCTCCTCATCAGACCTAAGTAGTGATATACTGATTTCTAAACAACTATCTGAGGCTGATGAAGAATGTCTGAAAATAGCTCCACTCAAAGAGTTAGACTTAATAAATTAATAGCTGACAGTGGCTTGGCGTCACGCCGGCATGCTGACAAAATGATCGAAGAAGGCCAAATTACCGTAAATGGAAAACGCGTTTACGAGCTTGGTGTGAGAGTTGATCCCTCCGAAGATAAAATTTTGGTCAATGGAAAACCCCTTAGGAAACCATTAGCACAAAAGCTTTATCTCCTTTTAAATAAACCCACTGGCGTTTTAACAACAATGGAAGACCCTGAAGGCCGCCCCACTGTGGCCGACTACCTTGCGGGTGTTCCGGGACGAGTATTCCCTGTTGGGCGGCTGGATTGGGACTCTGAAGGAATGTTGCTTTTGACGAATGATGGTGATTTTGCCAACAAAGTCATGCATCCAAAAGCAGAGGTCACCAAAACATATTTAGTTAAATTGGATGGACAGCCTCAACCCCATCACATTGAAAAGCTTCGTAAAGGCGTTTCAATTGTTGGTGGCAAAGTGTCAGCTCGGCATCTTGAAAAAATTAAAAAATCAGGCGACAAAAAATCAGAGAAATACGAATGGTATAAGATGGTTATTACCGAGGGTAAAAACCGCCAAATTCGACAAATGTTTGCCAAGGTGGGCTTTGACGTTCTAAAACTTCAACGTGTTGCCATCGGAAGATTGCGCATGGGAGCTTTGCGAATTGGAGAGCTCGTCTTTATAAATGATGTTGCCGCAGAACGCGTCTTTCTTGCTGATGATCCAGAGGCACTGAAAGTCAAAAAAGAATCTTACAAAGGAAGAGCACCTTCATTGAAAAAAACTGCTCAACCGGCTTCAAGAGTTCGCCTCAAAAAGACCGGGACAAAGGCTTCTCGTGCTCATAAAGAAGCAAACACAGTAAAGAAATAACTTTCCGTCCACTCATCCTTATTTATTTCAGAGGCCACTTCAAGACAGTGGCCTCTTTTTTTGCCTTTTTGCTTAAAAAAATCAGTCTCATTTTGGGACAATTCTGGTCTAAAAAAACAAAACTTAAGTTTCATTGCGAGAATTCCGAAATAATATAAAACCACGGAAAGGTTTTATTTATGAAGCTGCTTCCCTTTTTCTTCTCTACGATGTTTTCATTAGGACTATCATTCTCAGTCAGTGCTGCAGAGATGACTGTCATTGATGTCCGCAGAAATATCACTTTGGCCGACAAAGATCCCATCTATAAGGATTTCTTCATCAATACGGGAGCCAACTCAGGGTTGAAAAAAAATCTTGTCGTCAATGTCATTCGCAAGATCAATATCCGCGATAGTGGTGGAACAAATTCAGTCGGAGAAATCTTAGTTCCCGTGGGCCAACTTAAAATCATTGCGATCTATGAAAAAGTCACTGTGGCTAGAGAATTCAGTCTATTTTCTCGAGATGAGCTGCCCATGCTAGAACAAATAGGCATCATGACTGGTGATCAAATTGAGCTCAAAGGTTCATTTATTGATTCGAGCAAACCAAAAAAAGTAGCGGATGCCTCAGCACCTCAGAAACCGACCGTTGAAATTGCACTGATAAAAAGTCCCGCTGATATTCAAAAAAATAAAGCACAAAATTCAAAAGCCGAACTCATAAAGAGCAGTCCTCCGGAAAGACTTGAAAAAGTGGCAATATCTGATAACAAATCGGGGCATGAGTGAAAATTCCTACATCCGCGTCCGTTTAAGCCAGGTCCCTGCGGACCTTGAAGATATTATTACAACCCATTGTTTCGAATCTGGTGCAACCGGAGTTTCCGAGGCCCTGATTTTTTCCCAGACTGATTTGGCCTATGAGCCCACCATTGTCCAAGTTCACAACCATGAACTGGATGTCTTCTTCCAAGAAAATCCCGAACAAACTTTCTTTGATGGCCTTTTAGGTCTCAATAAGTCTATCAAATGGACTCTCTTTGAAGAGGTCAATAAGGATTGGCTTGCCGAGTGGAAGAAAGGGTTTAAGCCCTTCAAACTCGTCGGTGATTATTGGGTTGTTCCCTCTTGGTTAACGGCTCCTGAAGAATGCAAATATCCCATTTCAATCGACCCTGGAATGGCTTTTGGAACTGGAACACACGCCACCACCCAGATGATGGCCTTTTTTATAAATAAATTGGCTGAAAAAAATAAAGCCAAGCTCGCGGACATGTCGATGCTTGATGTTGGAACAGGAACTGCAATTCTAGCAATTCTGGCTCAAATGAGTGGAGTTGGAACTGTGACTTGCATCGAGATTGATCCAGAAGCCCGCCGCGTAGCTCGTGAAAACATTAAGCTCAACAAACTCGACCAAATTTTACTGCCTGAAGCCCAACTTGAAGAGATTAGAGAACAATATGACGTTGTTGTGGCAAATATCGTCGATGGAGTTCTAATTAAACTAAAAAAAGAGCTTTTTCGAGTTTTAAAGCCTGGTGGCCATATGCTTTTGACTGGCATTCTTGAAGAAAGAGACAGTTTTTTCTTTGAAAAGTTCATTGAAGGTTCTGGCCTGACTGTGGTTCGGCGCCTTGAAAAAGATGAGTGGGTTGGATACTGGGTGCAATCATGAGAAGATATTGGATTGAGAAAAAAGATCTTTTCGGCGACCAAGTCAATTTCTCTGGGGATGTCTTTCACCACATCTTTGATGTCTGTCGGCAAGAACTGGGCTCAAAATTTGAAGTCCTCACCGAAGACAGCAAGGCCTTTTTTGTTGAGGTCACTTATGTGTCCAAGAAAATTGCCACAGCATTAATCCTAGAAGAACGTATTATTCCAGCATTAAAAAATCCTCATATCCACATCGCTCTGTCAATTTCTCGGTTTCCAGTCATGGATGCCGTTATGGAAAAAGCAGTTGAGTTGGGCGCAAAAAGTATTCAACCATTTTTTTCTGAATTTAGCTTTATCCACAAGGGTGATAAAATTTCTGAAAATAAATTAGACCGCTGGGATAAAATAGTTCGGTCGGCCACCCAACAATGTGGCCGTGGCGACCTCATGCAAGTGCGTTCACCTGTGACTTTGGACAAAGTTATTGAATTCATTAACCCAAAAGAATCCCAAGTGGGTCTTTTTGCCTATGAAGGGGTTTCAGCCTTTGGAATAAAGCAATACTGCCAAAAATTAAAGGCCGAGCATCCTCAGGGTATTAAGGATATTTGGATTATCGTGGGAAGCGAGGGTGGTTTTTCTCATCAAGAAGTTCAAACTTTTGAAAAACTAGGCCTTCATCCAGTCACCTTGGGCCCACAAGTGTTACGAGTTGAAACGGCTTGCATGGCTCTGTTATCAGCCATAAAGTATGATTTTGATTTGATGATCTGATATTTTGATGATCTGGGAGGAGTGGATATGGATCCTTTTGATGAGTTTGAATTTAAGCCACTAACTGATGGTTTGGGTTTTCATAAGAAAAAGTCCACTGGACAAAAATTCAATAAAGAAGAAGAGACCTTCACTTCTAAAAAATTTATTAAAGACCAAGGTTTATCTTTATTGGATGAGGTTAATGTTAATCCATTAAGCACCCCGCTCCCTCGTAAAAAAATCAATCCTGGTCTTGGTAAGATTTCAGTCAATCAAAATACTGAGTCTAATTTCGAAGTCAATTCTGACAGTTCACCTGCGAATGCTGTAGATGACATTCTAAAAACTCTGCAAAAAAATCGGCGCTTCAACATTGAAGAAGAATCTCATGGCAATAAAACCATAAGCAATTCTGTAATCACAAGCACCACCCTAAATTCGACCAAACCGCTTCAGCAGAGTTCTTCTTTTAAGTCCGCAACGAAAACCACGGCGAGAACTACAGAATTAATAGCTCCTAAAGCAAAGGAAACCTCTAAGGCACTCTCCTGGACTTTTGAATCCAGTCTGCTTGATGCCATGTTAATAACGGCGGCCAGTATTCTGTGTATGATCATACTATTGGTTATCACAAAAACGGACTTGATTAGAAACCTGACTCATCCTGATGACAGCGGCATGATCTATTTATCAACTCTGGGTATGTTCGCAGTGGTCAGTTTTATTTACCTCAGTGTAAATCGAATTTTTTTGGGTTATACCCCTGGTGAGTGGGCTTTTGATGAAAGAATTGGAACTCCAGAAGATTTGAATTCAAAATCCTACAGCATAAAAATTATTGCACGAAGTGCACTTGTCGTTCTGACTGGATTTATTTTACTGCCAATCGTCTCCATGTTATTTAGAAAAGATTTCGCTGGCCAAATCACCGGCGCAAGAATCATGCGAAAGGTCTAATTTAAATGGGTCAAGTGAGTACCTTTGAAAATATAGACGAGACCTTGCTGACTCTCCGTAAGCAAGGTAAGAAAATTGTATTTACCAATGGTGTCTTTGATCTTCTGCATATTGGTCATGTCCGTTATTTAAAGGAAGCCAGGTCTCTTGGTGATATCCTGGTTATCGGTGTTAACTCTGACTCCAGTGTAAAGCGACTAAAAGGTCCCACTCGTCCCATTCAAAACGAAAATGATCGTGCCGAAATATTAGCAGCATTAGCTTGTGTTGATTTTACCGCGATCTTTACCGAGGACACCCCTGAGCGACTTATTCATCAGGTTAAGCCTGATGTTTTAGTCAAGGGTGGTGATTGGAAAATTGATTCCATCGTTGGAGCACCTTACGTGATGTCTTATGGCGGCAAAGTGATGTCACTTCAATTTATTGATGGAAAATCGACCACAAAGATAATTGAGAAATCACAAATCAACGAATGATCTGATTCATTCAATCTCTGGAAAGTAAAATTCAAACAGGAATGAATAAATTTTTTAAAATCTATAGCCAATTTTACCGCTATAGATTGAGTCGGCATATCGATTGAACTCTAAAGCAAAAAACCATCTCTCAAGATTTACATTAAGACCAAATAAGCTATGAAAATCATCAATCACCTGCACTTCATTACTTCCGCTGGCCGTTATGCCCTCGGCAATAACCGGAGCACCCAGAAAAACACCCTTAGCTCGGACTCTTCCAACTCCAAAATAAAGTGCCAAGTTATCAATCCCCACAGATGCAATGAGATCACCACCGGTTGTCGTTATATTGATTAAATTATTAAAATTTGCACCACCAAAGTATCCCACCAGGGAAAAGTTTATTGGAAAGGAAGTGGCCTGATATAAACCCCATTTAATTTGGACACCAAAATTTTGAATATTTTCGGTTTGAATAGGCGGAGTAAAATATAGAAAAACATCAAAATTATTATAAAGGCCTTTGCCAAAAGTCAGAGTGAAATAGTTAAATTCACCAGTATCATGAGTTTTATTACCTAGATTTGCCAAGTCGTCGAGGGGGATAAAATCAGTAGTCAGACCCAATTCCAATCCTAAATTACCCCCAAGGGGATACGGATTGTCCAATAACTTAGCAGCGGAACCGTATCCGAGTATTTCTAAAGCACGAATCTGAGCCTTGGAGTCCAAATTGTTGGGTAAAGCATTAAATGCCAGCCCCTCCATTGAAAACAGAGATAGGGCTAAAATTAAAAAAAGCTGAGGATAAGTCTTCATCGCCTCATCTTTGTAAAAATCAATCATTCTGTCTATATTTTTTTAAAGTGACGCCACTCCAGTTTGAATTTGCCTTAGTGCAGAGCTCGCAATATTTGCAATCGTGGGGTCTGATCCCTTGGCTAACTGCTGAAATATAGGGACAAACTTTTGATAATCAGAAACCAAATTAGCAGTCTCATTTATATCGCCACGTGAACTTCTAGGATCAACGACTCCTACTGATCCTGAACTGGAGTCATGAAATCCTTTAAGAATAACTTGAGTTGCCAAGTCAACAACAACTGGATTGCTTGATTTTAAAACGACCAAAAGTACATTTGAACGCTGTGAGGTTGAAAAGCTCATCAAGAAGGCCTGAGCTTTAGACTGATTCTCAGCATTCAACTGATCATAGGCCGAAGCGACAGATGAAAAGCTATTTGAGTTATGAAAGGAACCTGCGGCACTCAATCCCAAAAACTGAACATCCGATTTCGAATCATGAAGCAACTCATTGGTGATCAAATAGAAGGTGGATTCGTCGACTTCCAAAGTATTATAGGCATTAATAAATTTTGCGATATTTTCCTTGGTGGGCTGTCCCAACAATAGCGATCTCCATTGGTCAGCACTTAACTTATTTTTTTCGTTGAGCTTAGACTTGTCTTCCTCTGAAGTGAATCTGCTGGAAGTGCTGGCGTGCCTCGGTGTCAATTGGCCCCATGAATTCGAAACAGTCTCTGAAGCTGATAAACCAGTCCGCTCATCACCAACAATATTTATATCTACATGGGGCTTTTTATCCTCTGATGCAGCCCCTTTTTTTAGATCTTGTTTCGTTTTGGGGACTGAGGCCTGGTTAACAACGGTATTTACTTCTTTAAGGTCTTTTTTATTACCTGCTTTTTTAACATCAAAGGGGTTAATATATTTTCTTTGGATTTCACGATTCTCAAGGCCTATTCCAAAGAGATTAGCCCAAAAAGATTTAGGCCGAGGCATTTCTGAGACCACATCATCGGCTCCAGCAGATTTTAGATGCTGAGGTGCTTTTGCGACGTAGACAAGGGCCGAGAATAGCACTAGGGCGAGCGTGAAAATCACAATTTCAAATTTATCTTCAATGTAGCTCATGGGCCCTCCTCTATCCTACATAATGACAGAGCAGAGAGTATGCCACCTCATCTCGAATATATGTGAAATGAGGCGTCCTAAAACGAGACAAAAAGCCTCCAGTGACATTTTTCAGTTTAAGTTGTCAAAAGATGTTGCAGAATAAGAGCACCAGCTGAGATTCTATTTTGGAAAGTGAAAACATGAACACCCTAAGAGAATATAAAAATCTAAAAAAAATATTGGGCACCCAAATTCGGTCTAAAAATCAATGCAATCGACTCTTTGAATCCGATTGTGAAATTGTTAAAGTAGGTCCCAAAAACTTCATAACAACATCCACTGACTCCATTGGCGAAGAAATCACAATCGGCCTTTACAAAGAGGTTGAAACTTGGGCTTGGATGACGGTCATGTCTTCAGTTTCCGATTTGTGCGCTAGCGGATCTAAACCACTCGGATTAACAATTTCGACTCAGTGGGCGTTTGAAACTCCAGAGACTCTGCAGAAACTTTTTTTTGCAGGAGTCAAAAACGCCTGCAAAAAAGCAAAGGTTCCCCTCCTTGGCGGAGACTCTGGATATGCCAAAGATCACGTCATGACCTCTAATATTCTAGGACATTCAACTTCAATGCCACTGACAAGAATCGGTGCCCAGGACGGTGATTACTTGGTTCTTGCAAATAAAAAGACAGTTGGAGTAGGTCCAGCACTGGCCTACAGATTTCTGAAGCAAGGCAAGGAAGAGTTACTACCAGAGTCCATCTTTCGCCCTACCCCATCGTGGGAGCTTGCTCAAAAAATTCGACCCTGGGCGACCGCTGCCATTGATACTAGCGATGGCCTAGCCGCTGGGATGTACACTCTGGCTTTATTGAATGATCTTGGCTTTGAGATCAATTGGATAGAAAAATTAAATCATCCTCAAGCACTGAATCTTTGCTCAGCTATAAAATTTTCTCCTATAATGCTGTGGCTAGGTGACCTTGGAGACCTTCAAACCTTATTTGTCATTCCAAAGAAAAACATAAATAAAATCCCGAAAAACAAAATCACAGTTCTTGGCCAATTTAAAAATAAAAAAATAAACAAAGGCAATTATATCTTAAATTACAAGAATCAGGCGGTTGAATTTCCAATGGAAAAGATCACGAACTGTCCAAGGGATGTTGATTCTTATTCTGCCCTTATTAAGGAAAACAATGCCTTTCTAGCGAAGTTTAAATAAATAATGGACTCGTCTATAATTGCACCAACTCCTGCGAAAGTGAGTGCCATGGGTACCCAAGTTGTTTTTGAAGATCAAACTGTTCAGAGTGTTGATTTAAATTCTATTAAATTTAGTTTGAGGACTCGCATTGAGAGAGCACTGAAGACATCTGGGATTCTGGTGTGCGCGTCACTCCTTTCGATACTCATACCTGTTTTTCATATTGTTTTAGTTCCTGGTTTATTGATCTCATCTGTAGTGATTGGATATCGCCGATTTAGTGAAAATTCTTGCATTGATTTGACTGATTTTAAGTGCCCAAAATGCCACGAATACTTGAATGAGAAAAAGGTTTTTCAAACAAAGCTCGATCCTTTTTCAAAAGTTTATTGCTTTAATTGCAGAACAAATATGAAGGTCTTTTTAAAAAGCTAAGTTCCAGCTCCTCCCCAGACTTCAGTCTAGGAATTTCATTAAAAAATCAGAAAGGCCAAGGCGCCTTTTTCTTTCTGAACAAAAATCTATAATATATGAACTCAACTCAACGAGAGGATTTAATTCATGGCCAAATCAACAGGCTTAGTACTATCTGGTGGTGGGGCACGTGGCGCATACCAAGCGGGAATATTGTCAGCCGTACAGGAAATAAGTGAAAGTTCAGGGGTGCCAGCGAATTTTGATCTTATCTCTGGCGTGAGTGCTGGCGCCATCAATGCATGCTCCTACGCTTCAAACTGTGAAAACCCCAAAAATGCTGCAGATATATTAGTGAAATTATGGAGTGAACTCAGCTTTGAAAAAGTTTTCTCAACCGATTCACTCACCATGGGCAAAATTGGAATGCAATGGATGCGAGAGCTGTCTCTGGGTGGACTCACTGGCACAACTCCAGGAAGGGCCTTGCTAGACACAGTTCCGTTGCGAGAGTTAATTCATAAAAACATGAATTATGATAAAATAAAAAAAAATATTGATGATGAGATTTTAAAAACACTCTGTATAACTTCAATTGATTATGCAAAATCCGCAACAACAACATTCATGCAAGGAAAACATGCCTTGCCTTCTTGGGATAAAGGACGAAAAAGAAGTGAACAGACGATCATTTCTACGGAACATGTCATGGCCTCTTCGGCAATACCGTTGCTGTTTCCACCCGTCAGAATCGATGACAGATATTTTGGTGATGGTGCAATTAGAAATCATGCCCCTTGCAGTCCCTTAATTTATTTGGGAGCCGAAAAATTATTGGTGATTGGTGTTCGGTTTCAGTCTGGAAAGACGGCCTATGAAGAACGAGCAAGTCAATTTACAGAAGCCCCTAGTGTTGCGAGAGTCTTAAATACTATATTAAACAGCACACTGATGGATGCGATTGAACAAGACATCGAAAAACTAACTCGCTTCAATGAATACGCTATGGCACTCACTGAAGCCCAAAGATCCACCACATCCTTACGTCCCTTGGAGCATTTATTGATTTCGCCCTCGGCTGACATCGGCGAACTGGCAGTCCAAAAAGCTAACAAATTGCCAAGAATCATTCGGTATTTATTAAAAGGACTTGGTTCGCTGCAAGATGCGAGTGAAATTATCAGCTATTTAATGTTTGAGCCCTCGTTTTGTGCTGACCTCGTGGAAATTGGCAGGAAAGATGGCTTGGCACAAAGGGAAACAATTATAAATTTCTTGCTAAAATAAATAGCTTTTTCAAATGGACACAATCGATTCACTGAACTCTAACAGTATTCGATAAAAATGATTTTTATTTCCTACTGAAGGGTTCAAAATAAGTTCAGATAAACTATACAAACAAGGAGGTTTCTATGGCTGAACTTACAGGATCAAAACAATCTGGATCTAACCCTGCTGGCGCAAGTGCTCATTCATCAGCATCATTGGGCTCTGCCCATTCTTTAACTGGCGACATGACTGAAAGCATGAAAGAAGCTTATGTCACAGTTCAAAAAAAGGCCCAAGAAGCTGTCGTTACGTCTGAAGACTTCATTCGTGCTCGCCCAATTCGCGTAGTCCTTGGGGCTGCTGCTGTTGGATTTCTTGCGGGATTCCTTTCACGCAGAAAACACTAAGCGCTAACTAACTTAGTGAAGATGGGACCTGTTTTTTTAAAATTCGGGTCCCGTCACTTAAAGTAAATTTTAATAAAATGGTTGCCACGTATCTCACTAAGTGATTCAAGCTGAAGAAAGTCTGGCAATAAGGCCTGGACTTCTGACAACACATCAAATCCATTTTTTTTGAGATCTCTTAGCACAAGGAAGGCTTCACCTAACGGTGCCAAACTTGTAGCGATTCCTAAAAATAATTGCTTAAAGTCTGAATCTATAAAGAAGCGACACCTATTTTTAAACTGGGATGGCGACAATGTTCCCTGATGAGAAAAAAAATAAGGTGGATTGCATAAAATTAAATTATATTTTTTTTTAAATTCTGCGTTTTGCAAGTCATCATAGTTTGCATTTAGAAATCTCATCTCAGATTTGATTTTATTTTTTTCTTTTTTTAATTGCTCAACATTTTCTAAGAAATGACTTTCGTATGTTTTTTGCACTTCAATAAAATCACAGGAAGCTGGAAAAATTCCCATTTCATTTTGAAAGTGAAAGATAAAATCCAATCCAATAATTCCACAGCCAGCACAAAGATCTAAAACTCGCCAAGATTGTATATTTTCTTTCTGACAGAGCTCAAAAACACGACGAGCTAAAAAAACAGAATCATGAGAGAATCTATACTCTGAGGGTTGTGAATATTTAAAGGTGTAGTATGGATTGATCGAGGACATCTTGGGAAGGTCTAACTCGATCAATCCGCCGGTGTAAAGTAAATTTACTGAAAAATCATTTTGCCTTGGAAGTCGTAGCGCGGTCCCTTTCGACTTGTCCTCTTCGCGTTCGTGTCTTCAAAAATCCCGCGATCCTTTTAGACATAGCCTCGCCTGGAGAATTTTTCTTGCGCTCCATAATTAAACTTTTATCAAACATTTTAGCTTTTTCAGTGCTGGCAAAACTCAGTTTATTGGGTTGATGGAGATCAATTTTTCTTTTTAGCTGTGCTGTCATTCTCTTTGGATGTTTCTTAGTGCTTTTTAAAGCCTTACCCAGCTTTGCTTTTTCAGCAGCTGCTAGCATTTCGTTCAGCCGTTTTCTAATTCCTGAGAGATTCTTAATTCTAAAATTGATGACCTGCGACCTGGCTTCGCTTGCTGTCAGTTTCGCCTTTCGATATTTATCAATTAAATTTTTTGTTTTCCCAACAGCATCGGTTAATTTATTCAAGGAGAGCTTTTTTAATTTCTCAGGCTGACTGCTGCTAAATAATTGATATTCCTGTTTAGTTAAATTTTTCTTAACCAGATCTTGTGATTTTGCTTTCAACTTAAACCTCCTTGTTTTTCAATTTCTGTCTGCATTTTTTTGAATAATACTCTCTGCTTCTAGAATAAAGTTTTTAACTAAAACCAAAGTGTCACAATCGACTTTTGAATGGTCCATCGCCTGGGCTCTTAAGGCCATCTCTGGCTGTTTATAGAATAAAATGAAGTCTTTCTTAGGCCTAGGCAGATCTAACAGTCATGTTGGAATGCAAATGAAATCCTGGCTTAATTCAACTTAACTGGAGGCACAGGCCAAATATAGTTTCTAAACCCTGTATTTTTTGACTTTAAATGGAATTGGTCCTTGCTCTCATGCCTTGGGCCTTGTAGGTTCCTGAGCCTTATGAAATCACAAATAAAATTTACTGACCTTGCCCTGATTGAACCTCTTCAAAAAGCCGTTTCCGAATCTGGCTATACGATTCCCACCCCCATTCAGGTGCAATCGATCCCTCACCTTCTTGAGGGAAGAGACCTTTTAGGTTGTGCACAAACAGGGACTGGCAAAACAGCAGCCTTCGCACTTCCTATTTTGCAACGACTCCATCAAAATCCTATTCGTCCTGAACCTAAACACCCTCGAGCCTTGATACTCTCCCCCACTCGAGAGCTGGCAATACAAATTCACGATAGCTTTAGAACCTATGGAAAGCACCTTCGCCTAAGATCTTCTGTGATCTTTGGTGGAGTTGGCCAAGCACCTCAAACTCGAGAGCTTACTGCTGGAGTCGACATCCTGATTGCAACCCCAGGAAGACTGCTCGACCTTATGAATCAAAAATATGTTTATTTGAATAAACTTGAAGTCTTTGTCCTGGATGAAGCAGACAGAATGCTCGATATGGGTTTTTTGCCTGATATTCGAAAAGTGGTTAATCTGCTCCCTAAAACCCGGCAGAATTTGTTCTTTTCAGCGACAATGCCGAAAGATATTCAGAAATTGGCAGATTCCCTTTTGAACAACCCAATTCGCGTTGAAGTGACGCCGGTGGCTTCCACTGCGGACATGATTGAGCAATCCGTGATGTTTGTTGATAAAAGCAAAAAGCGAGATCTCTTAAAAAGCTTACTTGGCAACAAAGCTTTTCATCGCGTTATCGTTTTCGCCCGCACCAAGCACGGGGCTAATCGTGTTGTTGAAACACTTTTAAAAAGCAATATTCCTGCTGAAGCCATTCATGGCAATAAATCACAAAATGCCCGTCAAAGAGCCTTAGAAAACCTTCGTGAGGGAAAAATTCGAGTTCTTGTGGCCACAGACATCGCCGCGCGAGGAATTGATATCGATAACATCACTCACGTCATCAATTTTGAGCTGCCCCATGAGACAGAAAGTTATGTGCACAGAATTGGCCGGACGGCTCGCGCTGGAGCTCAAGGGATTGCCATTGCGTTTTGTGATGCTGAAGAAAAGTCTTATCTAAAAGATATTGAAAGACTCATAGGAAAACCTATTCCTGTCATTATAGATCAACCTTACCACTCCGAAGAGGTTGCAAAAGCTGCTGTCATGTCAAAAGGAAAAGCAAAAGCCGTGATTGAAGGCCGTAGCGAACGAGATGGCCGCCCGGGATCAGGAAAATTGCAGAAACGCCGCAATCTAAATCCACGCAAAAAAGCTCCTACCTTTGAAAAAAGAGGCAAATAGATTTCCCTCTATTGTCCCAATATGAAATTTAAATGACTTATTTTAAGACAGGTTGCCTTGGTATTTGAACCAAAACCTGTCTTTTTTTATATAAAAAAACTTTTTTAAAATAAATGAGGTTTTCTCCTCAACTATCCCAAAGTCTAGCCGATAAGCTAGTCACTTAGCGAAGGAGGCCTAAAATGCCTAAAGGATTGATTCTTCATGAATTTATTTTAAACAGGGAGCTTCGCGAATTGCTGAATCGGCCTGAGACCGGTCCACCGTAAGAAGGACTAAAGAAAATTGAATAGATTATAAGACTAAAAGCCAGTGCGGCGAGGCGTACTGGCTTTTATGTTTTTATAAGGACCCGTCTAGAGCATTGAAAAAGTGGTCGTAAAATTGACCGTCGTTGCATCGAGATTAAAATCCTTAGGATAAAAATTCAAATACGGAGCAAAGTAAATATTTCGTGCTAATGAATACCCCAAGCCGACGCGTTGACCGAGAGTCCGATTCCAGAGAACAGTCATATCCTCAGAGCATCGAGGATTAATAAAAGAAATATTCAATGAAGTGTAGGCATAAAATTTATCCGATAAAATATACTTTAACTGAGGATAAAAAGACACTCCATAGAGTCCTGCCTTCATCTCCGTCTTTGATTTTTTATTTGGCCCTCTTTCATAGAAATAATAAGCCACTGAGGTGTCCCACTCGACAGCCCATTTACTGGATCCTAAATTATAAACCCAGTAATTGTCCAAACCGAGCCCTAAAGTTTCGCCCATCGCGCGCCAATCTGGATTTGTGACAATCGTTGCACCCAAGACATTTCGCACTTGCGATTCAAAAATTCGCGTGCTCATGTCATAGCTCATAAATGGGTTTTTAATATCATAACGTTTTACACCTTGAAATGGCGTCAGGGCACTGACTCCAGTACCAAAGCTTACTGCATTGGATGAACTCACTCGGTAACGAGCACTCAAAGAGCCACCTAAAGAGGTTTCAAAAGTACCCGGAGATCCATCCGGATTGGGTTGCATGGGGTTATTAAGGTCACCGACAGGTGGCCCAGAGAAACTCAAGCTAAATTTCATTGAATATTTCGACAGGGACCCAGAGTCTGCCCTGAGCTTGATATCAGTAATATTGCTGTCTTCTGCAAATTTATTATTCCCTAAGGAATCAGCCTTGATTGTGGACTGCAGAGGGCCTGCCGCCGATGCACTTAAGGTTTCTGCATGGGAATAGGTTGAAAGACTAATTAAACCGACAAGCAACAGAGCCTTTACCATGGAATCTCCAAACTACTTTTACTTTAACGAGGGATTTCTCGATGGCCATAGATACCTGCATCTCCCGTAAAAATAAAGTCAGGAATTGATTTGATCATGGATTGTGTAAAAAAAATCTACACTTTTTTGGTTCACCCTCTAATCACACTTGGCAACTTGGCAACTTGGCAACTTGGGCACCAGAAAGTATTTCGTCCGCCCAAAACTTTTGACCGGATCGCCGTTCCACAGCGAACACAGGGCTCACCAGCTCGGCCATAAACTTTGAAGTTCATTTGGAAATAACCATTCTCGCCACTGGCCTGGGCAAAATCACTGATCGAAGATCCCCCCATTTGAATGGCTAAGTTCAGAACTTTCTTAATTTCAGCAACTAAGATGTTTGCTCGATCCTTGGATAATTTTTCGCTGGCTAGAGTTGGTTTTATTCCAGCTGCAAAAAGGGCTTCGCTGGCATAAATGTTACCCACACCCACTACAATTTTTTGATCCATGATGGCCACTTTAAGAGCGATCTTTTTATTGCGAAGACTTTTCCATAAGGACTCTCCGACAAAGTCAGGCGACAAGGGCTCTGGCCCCAGAACTTTGACCTTATCGTGCTCTTCGATTGGGTTTTGAATAAAATCGAAACATCCAAACCGGCGAGGATCACGATAGCAAAGCCTCAGATTCCCTGAAAAATAGATATAGATATGATCATGACTTCGCTCGTCCCCCAAAGGGGCTACTCGCCAAGTGCCCGTCATTCCTAAATGAGAGAGCATCGCTCCTTTTTTAGTCCAGATAAGCAGATATTTAGCCCTTCGTTCGACAGATAAAATAGGCTCGCCTATGAGAGTTTGAATTTTTTTAATTGGTATAGGGTCTCGCAAATCAGCCGTTTTGAATTCAATTTTTTCGATGATAGGGTGGTTCTTTAAAATCTCCTGAAGTCCACTTCGAACGACTTCAACCTCGGGAAGTTCTGGCATATTTTTTAAATTCCTCTTTTTTATGTGGCTGTTTTTTATTCCGCAATTGAAAGATCACTTCAGGCAATATTTCAATTACATCGGAGGCCATCATTGAAAGTTGATCCTTACCCAGCTTCACCCACTGGTCGGCGCAGGCCCCTTGCAGGTAGCCGCCCAGCACCGCTGATTTCACAGGACCAAAGCCGCGAGCTCTTAAAGCTGTGATTATCCCAGCAAGCACGTCGCCCGTTCCTGATTTTGCTAGAGCTGAATTGCCGGTAGTGATTTTATATATTCGTGTAGCACTTGCCACCAAAGTTTGATGACCTTTGAGTAGGACCACACAGCCCAGAATATGCTGAGCCCTTCTGACATACAGCGCTCGGTCTTGATCAATCAACTCACTAGAAACACCAATGCACCGAGAGAGTTCCCCCGTGTGTGGAGTCACAATCCATGAACTCGGAAGGGGGAAAAGGCTCTCACGAGCGCACACGGTCAATGCATCCGCATCAAGAATCACATTCTTTATTCCTAAGTTTTTTAGTTCCCCAATTAAATTTGCAGTGAATTGATGAACTCCAAATCCGGGACCTACTAAAACCGCAGTGAATGAAAGCTGCTTCCATTCTTTTTGATTCAAGTCACAGATGAGAAAGTCCGGATTCTTTAAAGACGAGATCTGATTTCCAAACTGTGCCAGTGTCACATAACCGCAGCCCATTCTTAAAGCGGACCGAGCAGCGAGAACACCCGCACCTGGGAAATCAGCACTGCCAGCAAAAAGGAGTCCACGCCCTCTTCGCACTTTGTTGTCCTGAGTTGAAATAGAGGGCAGCAACTTTAGAGCTGCTTTCTCATTAAAAATAAAAATCTTCTCTCGATCTAAGATCGAAGCTGAATGATCTCTGTTGGGATTCTTTCGTTGTCTTTTTTTGTTTATGGCCATGACATCAATTCTAACCCAGCACCCTTGTTATCGCAAATTTCACACACAAGATACAGATTCAAAGAAATTCTCACTTCAAATCAGTGTGAGTCCACAACCTTTGTTGGCTTGACTTTGAACTTTAAGAAATAGAGGGGCACAAAGGCAAAGGAAAAAATCACCATCAGCAAAAACATGATCTCTCTAAAACTGAGCATGAACACTTGGCTCTGGATGCGACCATACAAGCCTCTGAGAGCCAAGTCAGAATTTGAGGCCATCCCTAGCGATGAACTTAGTTTTTTTCCACCTGCCATTTGACTGTAAGAAGTCCAAGTATTGAAATCCAGCAAACTCACATGGGCTGACAAGTCTAAATAGTTCTGTTTACTGAGAGTGGCCATTTTCGTTCCTATAAAGGCTATCCCAATACTGCCGCCAATTTGTCTAAATAAATTCAACATACCTGAAACTTGTCCCATCGTAATTCCCGAAAACTGCGACAAAATAGATGAGTTGATTGGTACAAACAAAAAGGCCATCGCAAAACCACGAATATACAGCGCCAACAAAACATCTCCCTTTGAGGACTGCGGCGTCAATAGCGTCATGGCATATATGCATCCTAAGACTGCAGTGATTCCGATAGAGATTAATAATTTTGGATTAACACCCTTGCTCATTGATTTGCCAATCAATGGCATAATCATAGCCGTTAAAATTGATCCTGGAATAAAAAGCATACCTGTCTGAGTCGCATCATAGTGAAAAGTCTGTGACACAAAGATGGGCAAAACAAAGACCAAGCCGTAAAGGAAAAAACCCAAAAGCCCCTGCAATAGCGCGCCATTCGTTACAATTGAATTCTTAAAGAGGCGCACATTAATAATGGGCTCTGCCACCTTTGTTTCCCACCACACAAAAAGTGGCAGTGAAATAGCCGCAATCATCGTGCACAACAAGATGACCTTAGAATCAAACCAATCACTCGATTCACCACGCTCAAGAACATACTGCAAACAACCAATTCCCATCACCAACAAGGTCAATCCCCACGAATCAAAGGCCTTTTTTACTGCATTTTTTCCGGCCTCAAAGGTTGGCTTATCAATGGCCACTAGTCCTATCATGATCGCGACAATTCCAAGCGGCAGGTTTACATTAAAAATGGACCGCCAGCCAAAATTATCCGTCAGATATCCCCCCAAAGTTGGCCCAAGAGTGGGTCCAATCATCACGGACATTCCAAAAATAGCACCGGCAATTCCCGCTTTTTCTTTGGGAAATTGCTCATAGATCAAAGTTTGAGATGTTGGCAACAAAGCACCACCAGCCAAACCTTGCAAAATTCTAAAGAAGATCAATGTGTAAAGATTTGGGGCAAAGCCACAGGCAACCGAAAAAATAGTAAAGAGAGCGATGCAACCTACAAAATACCTTCGGCGACCTATTCGTTCGCCAGCCCACGCTGAAACTGGAAGGACGATAGCATTGGCAATGGCATAGCCCGTGATGACCATACTGATGTCTTCGAGAGTCGCACCCAAGTTTCCCATCATCGTGGGCAGCGCCACATTCACGATGGAGCTGTCGATGATTTCCAGCAATGAAGCCATGACAGCAACCAGCACAATCAATTTTGATTTTGTGTTCATAGTTATGCTACTCCAATTAGGAAATACCGACTCTGCCTCATCGAATCTTTACAGTGACGTTGGCAGAGAGTCCTGCTTGCAAGCGATCAATATCCTCTGAACTCAAATTTAATAATTTAATTCGAACAGGGACTCGCTGAACTACTTTTGTGAAATTTCCTGTTGAATTGTCTGGAGGCAATAAAGAAAATATAGCGCCAGTGCTTGGACTCATACTTTCAACCTGCCCTTGAAATTCTTTACCTGGCAAGGCATCGACCTCTAAGATGACAGGATTTCCTGCAAAAATATGAGCTATTTCAGTCTCTTTGAAATTCGCAGTCACCCAGCGCAATGAAGAATCAACAAATCCAAAAAGCGGTTGTCCCATGGGAATGACCATTCCTGGTTCAACGGATTTACGGGCAATTTTTCCATCGCTTGGAGCTTTAATTTCAGTATAGCTGGCATTGAGTTTTGCTTGGGCCACTTGAGCAGAAATGGCAGCTACACGCTTGCTTAATTCTCTGTAAGTAGCTTGTGCAGTTTCAAATTGCTGTCTTGAAATCACGTTGGATTTAACAAGTTCATCCATGCGATGATAATTAGACTCTGCATCCTTAAGTTTAACTCTTGCCGATTCTAATTCAGCTGAAATTTGAACGACTGAGTTATTATAGTCTTTGCTGTCGATCCTAGCTAAGACTTGACCCTCTTTCACTTTTTCATTTTCCTGAACTAAGACTTCCATCACGATGCCTGATACTTTTGATGAAAGCATCAATGTGTGAGCTTGAATCTGAGCATTGTCCGTAGAAACGTGGCGCCATTTATAAACCGAAAGAAATCCAACACCTACGGCGGCGCAAATCCCAACTAAAAACAAAATTTGTTTGCGATTGCTTTTTACTTTTTCCATAAAATTACAATTCCTTCCCTAAGGCCAACTCTAAATTTACCAGGGCTTCAACAGCATTCACTTGTGCATTGACCACTCCGGCTCGAGCTCGAAATAAATCGAGTTCTGCATCTAAGACTTCTGAACTTGTTCTCGCTCCCGCTTTAAAAGATTGGGTTGCTAATCTTACACTTTCTTGTGCTTTTTCAACATCGTCAGTTTTTGCTTTATACAAAGATGCAGAATAGAGATATCGGCGCTTCCAAAAATCAAAGTCATATTTATTTTTTAAATAGGCCTGTCTTGTGGTTGCAACCGCTTGAGCCTCACGAGCCTCCGCTTGCGCTGCTCTTGATGACGACGCAAAACCATCAAATAAATTCCAGGTCAAATTTAAGCCAACTGAATAGGCGTTAGCATAATCCTGATCACCGACACCCTGACTGATGTTGTTATAATAATCTGCTTGCGCGACCATTGAAAGTTTTGGAATCCAATGTTTGTGAGCCGCTGAAAAAGACTTATGTGAGCTCAACTCACGATCTGATATGGCTTGAAAATCGAGTCGATCCATTGCTGTTGGTTTTTCCACTTGTAAAACCTTGGCTGTCGTTGGTATCGGAAGACTTCCCGATATGGATTGCCCCAAGTCATCCAGACCTAAGAGATTTAGGAGGGCCAGCTTACTTAAGACAACGTTATCCTCGGCGTTGAGTCTTTCAGTTTGTGATTCATTCAATTGAACTTCCACACGGAGCACATCAAAATTTGTTCCAACACCACTTTGTCGTAAAGCTTTAGCTCGCTCTAGATGATCTGTTAATGTTTTCACATTTTGGTTGGCTACTTTTTCGAGTTCCACAGAGGCTAAAGCTTTGAAAAATTTTTGTTTTGCCTCTTGTCTGACTTGAAAGTGAGCCCATTCGGCTTCTTTTTCAGCAGCTGTTGCCGCCAATTTCTGGGCTTGATAAAAATCTAAATTTGAAAATCCATCGAAGAGTCCCCACTCGCCGCGAAGGCTCAAAATTGAATAGGGCTGAATAAGGTCAATCGTGACTGGGCTCCCACCCATAGTCAGCTTTTCTTGCATAAATTTTTCAGTCAGTAAATGCTGCGCGACTAAGTTTATTCGCGGTAAAAAAACTGCAAATGCTTCTTTTTGTTTGGCATTGGCTTCGGACTTTTGGGCATCTGATCTTCGGACCTGAGGTGATGATTCTTCCACAAGTCGCATAGAATCGGTTAAATTTAGGACTAAATTTTTTTCTAAATTCGAATTCGCCAGTGCCACATCCGAGGCTTTAACAAGACAGTTTGAAAAACTTAAACACAAAACAGCAGTAGAAATAAATAAATTTTTAAGAGAGAACATGACCTAACCACTTTTTCCAAAAAATTATTTTCGCTTTTGGACTCTTGAGTTCATAAGGGTCCACTATCAATATATTTGCTGGGCCGCGAGTTTTCAATGAATCAATCTAAACACAGCCCTCTTAGTATTCACCAGACAAAGTGCAAGCCAAGACCTCTTCCAAATTTGAGCCCGTAGTATTCTGAAATGGACCAAAGTGATTGTAAGCCTTTCCCGCTTGAAAGTGCAGACTGACGCAGCGGTTTTCAGGACTCTTTAACTTTCCGTTTACGAAATTTGATGGATGAGTGTTGATCGCCTTTGAAGAGTTGACCTGGACTGCAAATGTCCCAGTGATTTTCGCCACCCCACAAAAGGCATTGAAAGTTTGCAGTGAACTGCCCACCGTCCTGATCATTTCTGCCTGACTCGCATTCCCAGCAATAGAACAACTTGGGTAAATTTTATTCCATTCGCGAATACAGGCCTGAATATTTCCACCTGAATTAGGTGTGAATTGAAAAAGTCCAATATTGAGTCTGGATGCTGCATTTTGATAAGGGTCCTCGTAGAACAGAATGCTGGCTGGACGGCGATAGCCAGGTGGAGCATTACGTGCTGCGATTCGATCAGAACTTGCGGTGTTTGCAGAAGTGAGGGATTCAACATAGGAGGTACACATCATCAATTTGGACCACAGCTTGGAAGCCTTAATGTAACTGTCTGTGTTTCCATTCAGTGCTTCTCTTCGATACTGATTCATTCTAATGGCGAACTCATTGGCTTTTTTTATTGTCGCCGCCGAGGGAACCTTTTTGCTGCCTAAGGTCGTACTGAGTGAGCTTGCATCCACGATACACTGTGGATGAGAAATCAAGCTGTTCGCTGCATAAGAGTTTTCGTCCCCGCTCATTCCATAAGAGGATCCGACATATCCCAAACCAGCTTTTCTTGGATGCATCTTAAGTTCTACGGCATAAGCGATTCGATCTGAGAATCGATTATTTCCCTGAACATTTCTATCGCAGGAATCAGTGATATGACCTTGACCATCAATTCTTTGTGGCAACAACTCGCGGTAGGATTGAAACTTTTCATCCACAATCTGCCCTACGGGATAGGAGACTTTAGAATAGAGATCGAAACCTACTGGTGCTGGCATGTCTGCATTTGAAGGAGGGGGCTCGACTGGACCACCTGAATCAACTGGAAGAATGGGAGGTCCAGGATCTGGAATTGGTTTTTTTGCCATAGCTATGGCATTCATAGGTAGTAATGAAATCAACAGTGAAACCAAAATAATTTTCTTCTTAACTTTGATTTTGCTTATTAAATGTCTAGACGAAAGTTTTATTTTATCCATACCTCTAGATCGGACAAAGGTCTTAGGACTTTAGTCATTCAGTACCTTCATCCATAGAACTAGACTTAAGTCATAGATTTCAAAAGTTAGTGGCCACCACTTTTTTCAATTTATTTATTAGGGGGCGTACATGCAGATTATCGGTCCATCTAGACCACAACAGGTCTTCAGAACTAAAATAGAAAACCGATCAACACGAGAGATTTCAACTTTGTCGAAGAATCATAGAAATAAACTTATATCCTTTGCATGTGATGCAAAAAAAAGGGAGCTCTCGATGAGTCAAACATATGATGTGCCTAATCTTTATACTTTTCTAACGCAAACACCAGAGGGTGGACTTAGAAAGATGCTGATTGATAATAAACCGTTTTCAGAAGCGCATTTTAATTTGATGATGAAAATTGTCAGGGCCTCCACGGAAACTCAATTTACAGAGCATTTTGATAAACAAGACTTTCCGAAAGTTAAATTGAATGCTACTGACGTAAAAATTAAAGAAAAATTTTGGAATGAAGCCATGATAACATGGAACAACCGTGGACTTTTGACTCCTGCTGTGGCAACTAGAGTTGCGTGATTGCTTATCTTGCTCCTGAAAAATTTCTTCCTGAACTATTGAGTGAACTGAAAGATGTTCGGTCTGTGCACGGGAACCTTGTGCTGACCGAGGGGCCTATTCAAAATTCTGTTTGGGCCCAAAACATTTGGCTGAATGCTGAGATTGTTCCATTCAAATCCATTACCGAAGCGGCAAAAATATTAAAGAGTCGTGGACTGCTGTGGGCACTTTATTCCTTTGAAAACCATCGTCGGGCGGAATTGATTCAGGATCAGCTGCCTAAACTTCGCTCACGCGTGCTTAACTTTTTAGATGAACTCCCTAAAGATCCCCTTGGAGCTTGGACCCTTCTTGATAAAGAAACACTACTTTTGTCTAGCGAAACAAATTCACTATTTCCACGAGGTGAAGTCGCCTTCAATGAAGACAAGCTCACACCCCCTTCCAGAGCCTATTTGAAACTGTGGGAACTTTTAACAGTTTATGGCGTTAGACCTTCGGCTGGGGATAAAGTTGTTGATTTCGGAAGTTGCCCTGGAGGCTGGACTTGGGTTCTGCAAAAAATGGGTTGTCATGTTATTAGCATTGACCGAGCCCCCTTAGATGAAAAAATTGCGAAACTTCCGCGCATACAATTTATGAAAACAAATGCGTTTAATATTAACCCTCAGGATCTGGGTAAAATTGATTGGTTTTTTTCTGATATTATTTGCTACCCAGAAAAACTGCTCCAACTTGTAAAGAATTGGCAGAATTCTGGGCTTTGTTCAAACTTTGTCTGCACAATTAAATTTCAAAAAGAAACTGACTTCAACACGCTCAAAGAGTTTCAAAACATGGAAAATGCACGGGTCCAGCACCTTTACGCGAACAAACACGAAGTTACAGTTTGGATCAAGTCCCAACGATAACTGGACTCTATAAATTCATAAATGTCCCGATAAGAGACTTATGCTTTATAGACGTAGAGGGGTTGATCTGCCAAATCCCCAATTAAATTTTGGCGAGATAATAAAAAATAAAAATGTAAACAAGATGTTTCAGTATAAATATTGCTGGTACATGCTGACTGCAGTAGCCGGTGGAGCCTTGCTTTTCCTCATACCTGCTTTTTATTTTTTGATGCAAAATTATGAGCTATTTAAAAGTCTAGCCTTCGATACTCAGCCTCACCTTATAGAACATTTAGAGCGAGAAGTGACTTGGTTGAAAGTCTTTTTCAGCATTTCTTTTATTTTTATTGCCTGTCTGACCTTAATTTTAAGCGCCTCAATGACCAAGAAATTACTGGCACCACTTGCTAAAATAGAAAAACACATGCGCCAACTGATGCTTGGCAAATGGAACATTTCTGATTATCAACTGACAGATGACGAAGACTTTCGCGAACTTGGCATGACCTATGATTATTTTTATAGGTCGCTCAAGGCCAACACCTCAGTTGAATTAACATTATTATCTAAGCTCAGCATCGACCCACAAAATCGTGAAGCCTATGCCGCTTGGAAACAACTCATCTCCACAAAAAGATCTCGCTTAGGTATCAAAGAAGAAATTATTTCTATCGAGAACGTCGCATCGTTGCACGCAATTGATCCGAAACATCGCGCTTCTTAATCGCCTCTCGTTTATCGTGGGTTTTTTTGCCTTTCACCAAAGCAATTTCAACCTTCGCACGACCATTTTTAAAATAAACTTTTAAGGGAACACAAGAATAGCCTTTTTCACGAAGGGCTCCATTGATCTCATCAAGTTCACTGCGATTCAGAAGAAGCTTTCGAAGGCGTTCGGGGGCATGGTTGTTGTAACTTGAGGCCTTATATTCAGCTATGTGCGCATTCTGCAAAAAAGCTTCATCTCCCCGAAAACTTATATAGGCATCCTTGAGTTGAATGTCTTTGTTCCGAAGTGATTTCACTTCACTTCCAATCAACATTAAACCGGCTTCATAAACATCCACAATCGTATAATCAAAACGAGCTTTTTTGTTTTCCTGGATTAACAAAATGTTGCTTTTAGCACTGTCTTTACTCACTTTAATTCACTCATCCTAACTTATAGAAAAGTTGTCTTTAATAATAATAATAATAATAATACACTTATGCATCAAAGCCAAATTTATGAAATAGAATCACAAATTGGTCAGGACTGATCTCTTCAGCTCTGGCCGTCTCTTTAAATCCAAGCTCAGCCAACCACAGCACCAGCTGCTCCTCGGTTATCTTTTTTTGATTTAACAGACCCGTTAGATTTTTCTTTAGAAGCTTTCTTCTTTGCGCAAATGCGATTTTCACAAAGGTCAAAAATGATTTCCGATCTAAAACTGCAGAGTCTTTTCGAGTGAATGCCAACACTCGACTTTGAACTTTAGGGGCTGGCGAAAAGTCCCTGGCACCCGCTTCGCTGACCAAGCTCATTTTCCAAAAAGTTTGAGCAATGACACTCAAAAGTCCATAGTGATCATCTCTGGCCGTCCCACGAATTCTTTGTGCAACTTCTTTTTGAAACATCAGAACCATATTTTCTGGTCCGACGGATTCTAAAGAGCGCTCTATCAATATACTAGAGGAAATTTGATACGGAAGATTGCTTACAAAAACTAATTTTTTCCCGTTATAAAACTGTTTCCAATCCAGCTTTAGGGCGTCCTCTTCAATCACGGGCAACCCCTGGTCTCGCCAATAAGAAGCAATCACATGATCCAACTCGATCAATTGCAGAGGAATATTCATCTGCTTTAAAAAATAGGTCAAAGCACCTGGACCAGGTCCCACTTCAATCAAGGCTTCAGGTTGGAATTCCCGAACCTGATCGATAATTCGACCGATAACCACGTCACTCACTAAAAAATTTTGGCCCAAGGATTTTTTAGCTGTAACGCTTATTTCCTTCAGAGCCTTATTTAAACGTTCCCTTGCTGTACTCATTTAAAATCCGATTCTAATGCTTGAGGTGAAGGCCCCAGATCAATTGTTGAGAACTCCCCTCGAGCCATTCTTAAAGCACCCACATATCCGATCATCGCTGCATTGTCAGTGCAATACCTTAAAGGAGGAATAACCAAACGCAGTTTTTTTCTTTGCGCCATTTCTTCAGCACGCGCGCGAAGACGAGAATTTGCACTCACGCCCCCAGTGATGATAATTCTTTGAACCTTATAAAATTTTGCAGCCTTTTCTAATTTAGCAATCAAAACATCAACAATGGCTTCCTGGAAAGAGGCACAAAGATCTGGCAAGTGGGCCTTCACTAATTCAGGCCCCATTCCCTCGAGCATTCTTTGTCCCGCTGATTTTAACCCCGAAAAACTCATGTTAAAGGTATCCTCTTTCAACATGCTGCGCGGAAAATCATAAGCCTGTGGATTTCCATTTCTGGCTGTATGATCAAGTCGCACTCCACCTGGAAATCCTAACCCCGACATCTTTGCAAATTTATCGAAACACTCCCCGGCGGCATCATCCCTGGTTGTGCCGAGTACTTGGTACTCTCCAAGTCCCGTTATATAATAGAGACTGGTGTGACCACCGCTCACTGCAAGACCCACATAAGGATAACCAAAGTCTTCAGGCGAAGAATAATTGTCATCTTTTAAAAATGGAGCCAAGAGGTGACCTTCTAAATGATTTATTCCTAAAAAAGGCAGCTGCTTGGCTTGAGATAATGATTTGGCGGTAACCAATCCCACAATCAAAGCCCCGACGAGTCCTGGACGGTTTGTGACCGCAATGCCACTCACATCGGACCAATTCAAACTTGCCTTTTTGAATGCCTCTTCGATGAGTGGAATAAGGGCTATTGAATGATTTCTTGCCGCAATTTCAGGAACAATCCCACCATACTCTTCATGCTCAAGATCCTGTGATGCGGAAACGACCGAATAGACCCAACCTGAGGTATCTACTATGGCTACCGAGGTGTCATCACAACTTGTCTCTATAGCTAATACTTTATCAATCATAACGACAACTCACAGATAATATGAAGTTTAATAGAATCTATTTTTTAAGACTCTTCAGGCGGATCTTAGCACGACGTGCATCATCTGACTTAGGGAATTTACTGATAACTTCATCATAAAAAGTTTTGGACTCGTCATTCATGCCCAACTCTTGAAACGCGACGCCTATTTTATAGGTGGCTTCTCCAAAATGAGGGCCTTTCACCTTTTCTTCACGATATTTTTGATATTGAAGAATGGCCTGTTTCCAGTCCTTTTTGGTGAAGTACTCTTGGGCCAATTCGAAAGCTTCCTTTGGAACCTGACGGCTATTTCTTTCCATTGCCGAAGCATTCGCAGCCGCGCTGGCCTTAAAATTTTGAAGTTCTGAATTTAAGTAATTGATCTCTTTTTCCATTTTCACTAGCGCTTCTTGGATTAGAGAAAGCTTTGCATTGACGTCTTGACCTTGCTGTTTGTTCGATTTCAGCGTGCCTTCAAGAATGGAGTGGCTCTGATCTAACTTGCTTTCGATGACTTCCACACGACCATTGAGTGCCCGCATCTCTTCTTCAACTTCTGCAAAGCGACTTCCAACATCAGCATTGGTCTTTTGCATGGTGCTGACTTGTTGTTGTATGACATTTCGCTGTTGATTCTCGTTAACTTCACCTCGTGTCTGCAAGCATCCAGAAATAAAAACTAAGGATATTGAAATTAATGCTGCGGATACACCTGTGAATTTCATAATACGTCTCCGGTTTTTTGACGAATCATTCGCGCCGAATTTTCAGCTTTTTCTGCTGCTATTCTAGCTCGAATAAACTGCTCTTTTGCTTTTGAATAATCTCGATCATCAAAGTAGATTCGACCTCTACGATAAGCCTCTTCGGCTTGATGCCAAAAACCTGGTGAATGCCTGGCGGCCTGGACTGTGCGGGCGCCATCAATGGCTGCCCGTGCAAGCGAATAATCCTCAAGAGGTGGAGACATTGTCTGACAACCAGTTTGAAAATGAATCAACATCAAAAAACACAAACTGCGGATGAATAAGATGTTTAACTTCCTCATTCCAGGTCCTTCACACAAGTTTGACCTCAATTGCTAAGACTTTAAAATTACTGAGCTGGTACAAAGTTAGCGCGACGGTTTTTGCTGTAAGCTTCTTCAGAGTCACCAGTCATTAGAGGCTTTTCTTTACCATAGCTGATTGTGCTTAAGCGTTCCGCTGAAACACCCGAGCTGATCATATAGGCTTTAACAGTATTTGCGCGACGCTCTCCAAGAGCTACATTGTACTCAATCGTTCCACGAGCATCACAATGTCCTTCAATTTGAACTTTTGCGTCTGGATTCTTTTTCATCCATTCTGCGTTCGCAGCAATTTCTCGTTTTGCTGATTCATCCAAAGTGGACTTATCATAGCCAAAGTGAACCGTCTTAAGACCAGTAACAGTGCCCGAGTCTGAACCTGTAGGATCAAAATTTAGGGGCGTTGACTCGATAGCCGCAGAAGGGCTAACCGCTGAAGCCGACTCAAGGTTTTGATTAGACACTGACTGTTTTCCCTTACAACCAACAACCAATGTACAAGCAACCAGACCAAATGCCAATTTACGAATCATGATATCCTCCTCAACAATTGAAAACTATAATAAATATTAGTAAAAACTTTAAGTTATGACAGTACAATGTCAAATCTAAGCTTTCACTCTTTCTTTCGGATGCAACTGCGTCACTTAATTTGTGATCCTTCATTGCAAACAGGTTAGATGGTGACAGGGTACTAGCAGAATTTCAAGGAGACCAGAAATAAGTTATGAATAAATTATTAAAAATTCAAATTTTCACTTCAATTTTGATATCCTTGTTTCTCATTTGCATGACTCCTCCCCTTCAAGCTCAATGGGAAGTTAAGCCTGAATTGCAGTGGCAAGTCCTGCATTCTGCCCATTTCGACGTTATTCACAGTACGCCGCAGCACGAGCTTGCTGCGCTCTATTCTGAAAAACTAGAAAAAGCTTATCACGACTTGTTGCCTTTTTTCAGCGAACGACCTCCAAAGATTTCTGTGCTCATTAATGATAAAACCGACATCACGAATGGCTATGCCACTCGAATCCCCTATCCTCATATCGTCGCTTACCCTGTCATGCCTGGACCAGAGGACAGTTTGGGTGACACGGGCGACTGGGCCTTCGAGCTGTTAGCGCATGAGTACACTCACATTTTGAACATGGAGCCCGCCGGTGGAATAATGAAACCCCTTCGATTTCTTTTTGGCAGCATCGTTTCCCCCAACATGCTGCTGCCAACTTGGTGGAAAGAAGGACTTGCCGTTCAAATGGAAACACAACTGGGCCATTATGGGCGCCTTCGCTCCAACTTTCAAGATTCTGTGATTAGGGCTATGGTCATTGACGACACTTTATTTACTTTTGATATTTCTCATGCAAATGAAATCCTGCCGACTTGGCCCGGCGGAATGAGTCCCTATCTTTTTGGGTCCATCATGTGGAGCCAAATGATTGCCGATCATGGCAATCAAGTGATCAACGAGCTCAATCAGCACCATGGTCGACGTGCACCTTACTTTATCGAGCAGCCCGCGATAACCTTCCTGCATTCTGACTATAAAAATATGTATACAAGAGCACTTACTGAGACCTCAGAGCGGGTGGAAAATCAATTAACAAAACTAAGGCAAACTCCTCCCACAAGCCTGCATCAATTCCAAAAAAACAGCGACAACCTTAGCGCTCCAGCTATTTCACCCGATGGCAAACACTTGGCTTTTATCACTCAAGATGACAGCAAATCGCGTTCTGTAAAAATTCTCACAAAAAAAGATTCGCCAAATTTACAGAAAAGCTTTCTTGATGTGTACGGAGAAAAAGGCACAACTGATCTTATAGAAAAATTTAATCCTGCAAACACTCCAACGCCCAATTCTGAAGAGGCGATTTCAGGATCTATTCAGAGAATAAGTTGGTTCCCGGACTCGAAAAGTCTTGTTTTTGATAAAGTCGACATCATCAATAAAGTTGAAAGCTTTTCAGATTTGCATGTTTATGATTTAGCCACAAAAAAAAGCACCCAACTTGGACTTGGACTTCGCGCCCGAGAACCTGCCGTTTCTCCGGATGGCAACAGTATCGTTTTTGTGAAACTTTCAGCCGGTCAAACAGGATTGGCCCTGATGAAATACAAGGATCCTGCTTTCCCAGTTCAAGTCCTTTTTTCTTCGCCGCTGGAAGAACGCATATCCTATCCTAGTTTTATTAATTCTCAGGAAATTATTTTTTCTTGGCGCAATAGGGATGGACTTGAACACCTCTATAAGTATTCTTTAACAACCAACAAGACCGAACGTCTCTTCAAAGATTATCCTAATGCACGTTTTGCGCGCATGACAAAAGCGGGATTGCTATTCAACTCAAATAAAAATGGCGCCCAAAATGTCTATCTGACAGACTTTAATTTACATAACCCTCGTCCCATCACGCACACTTTGACCGGATTTTTTATGTCCGACTTAGACCCTCAGAATAATGAGCTGATCACAACCACGATGACTTCTAAAGGGTTTCAGATCGCTTCCATTGCTCAAAAAGATTGGTCTGCAACTCCTCCAAGCCTGCCAAAAATTAGTTCTTTGATGGGGGATCGCTATCCTGAAAAAGAAGTCTCCAAAGAGAAGGATTTGAAAACCCTTGAAGCACCCACTTTGTCTGAATACTCAGCGACAGATTATTTGTGGCCCCACTATTGGATTCCCTTCATTGCCGGATCCACCAATCAATCAGGTCTCGTTTTTCAGGCCACCACTTCAGGGTTTGATCCTTTAAAAAAGCACTCTTACGCCATTACTCTCTCTTGGGACACACAGCTTAATAAGGCCAGCATAGAGGGCAGCTATTTAAATCAAACAACCTCTTTGCCCTTTGCTCTTGCCGCCTACAATAGAAATTCATATTTGGGCGACATCAACAATCCCTACTCTGAAGTGTCACTGATGGCATCAGTCATTCCAGACACTTTTGCGTTGTCTAGGTATTCGAGCCTGCAAATCGGATGGCAATACATTGAACGAACCTTTGGCCTCAATGTCTCCAAGCGAACCGGTCCCTTCACAATTTTGGATTACCATAATTACAAGCAAAGTGGCGCCCAAGTGTCCCCCGAGTCTGGGCTGGGTGGGTATTTGGGTGTTTTTGATTATATCTCCCAAGATAATTTCCTACACCATTGGCAGTTCCTCTTAGGTGGAGAAAAGTATTTTAATGCTTTTTTACCCCTCCATCATGCAATCATGTTGCGTGCAAAGGGAGCCTACATTCCCGAAAATGTGTCTTCAGCCTATGGTGTATCTACGGAATCGATTGTATTCATTCCTGATAATTATTTGCCTGAATATATTCTTCGCGGCTATCAGAGGGGGCAAATTTACGGAAAGAATCTCGTCAACTTCAACTTCGAATACCGCTTCCCCATCTTAAATATTTATCGCGGTTCAGGAACGGACCCCGTCTTTATAAAAAGATTGTCGGGAGCTTTCTTAGCAGATGGCGTGTCTGCTGATGGAAAGTTTTTTAATATACAAACGGGCGCGGCTGAATCCATCAATATGAAGCAGAGTTTCTGGAGTGCTGGAGCTGAAGCTCGCCTTGAAACCACGCTCGGATATGTGTTTCCGATAAATTTAGTTTTTGGATTTTATCAAGCCTTCAACACACCACAGGGAGCTGAGTCCGTCTTTGGAACCAGCATTCAAATTTCTGGTTTTTAAAAACCCAGACCTCCTGTTGCGGCGAGCCAAAGCAAGCCCTCTTGACAAAGAGCTTGGTCCTCGAAACTATTAAGAGTGTAGACAACTAGCAGCAAAATGCCGCTTTTGGTTCGGCTACTTTTACGAAGTTCTCTATGGAGGAGTCTTGGAAAAAATCAGCTGGATAAAAGATCTAGTCAAAGCCGAACAGCAAATGGAAGAATCAGGGCTCGTGGATATGAGCTTCGGTTTTGACACAGATAAAATTCTGGTCACCGAAACGATTCAGTATTTACTTTGTTTAAAAAATGACTTTGTAGATTCCTCAACAGCGTTTAATGATTTAAAACCCTCAGCTATCGGCAGAATCAAAATCTATGGGATTGCAAAAACCCATGCTGACTTTATGCTATTCCGAAATGGTTTTAAGATGATTTTTTCCTTAAAGTCGCCAGGGCATATCAGTGTTCGCTTTAACTTTATCGGTTCAAATTACATTCCAAGCCCAGGCTTGGAGAGCGCTTCTGCCACCACCAATGTCATGGATGAACATATCATAGAAGCCCAATGGGGCGCCTTCAGTGAACTTGTGTGGACCTACCAAAATCAGCCCATTAAATTAGAATACATGGTTCGCCATTACTTGACGTTGTTTATTAAAGAGAGTTCGAAGTAAGTCTGACTTCTACTCTCTGAGTGCATCCTCACATTAGGGCCCACAACAAGGCACGGTGCACCTCTTGGTTTTTAAATCAGCCAATATGGCCAAAAAAGAATTTTTTTATTCTTATCAAAATAAGGAATTCCGCCATAAATGACCAATCCAAATGGAAGCTTGTGAGCTGATAAAAATTTTTCTAAAAACTGCGTGTTTATAAGTCCAAAGTCGCTATTAAATTTGACTTCAATGGGCAAGATTTTTTTTCCTCGAATTAGGACAAAATCAATCTCTCCAGAATTGAGAAACTTAGTTTTTCCATTCGCATCGATAGTATGGTCTTTATAGTAACCAAGCTCAGACTTATATGGAGAGTTATTCAGATAGTAATCCAATCTGGCGTGAACATAACCCTCTAACCAAAAGCCAATCTGCGTTTCATCAGGCTCCTCTCCAGCCAAGTATGTTGTCACCCCGGGATCAATATACGAATATATAGAAAGGTATGATGACTTACCTTCTTTCATTAGAACTGGCTTTTTCTTAACAAGATATCCGTGATTAATAAGCTCATCTATTGTTGAGTTCACGGTGTCGCGACTTCGAATTCGAGTTTTTTCTAGAATATTTTTGTAAGTAAACTCCCGAGATTGAAGGCTGGCCAATTCTATTTTAACTTTTTCACTATATGAATCGTTTGCATTAGCAAACAGTTCGAATCCCCGCTCCACCGTCAAACGAATTTCCATTAATTTTTTTTCATTTGATGACGCAAGATGCGCCAGTGGCAATCCCCCAAATTTAAAATATATTTTTGCAAGATTTTGTATTTGCGAAGTCAAAATTAGGTCTTCGGTTTTAGCAATGTCTATCATTTCGAAATTTTGGAGAAGACTTGGAAAAAGGCGTTGCTGATTTTGCGAAATTTTATTTTCTGCAACAAGTATTTCCGAAAGACTCAAGGGCAGCATTTGAAATTGATAGGCTCTTCGTTGAAGTCGTTTTTTTGCAACTGAAGACAAATACGCAGGATTTGAACCAGACACAATAAAAGAACATTGCTTTGAATCGAATGCTATTTTAAGTGCATCAAAAACCTCTTCGCTTTTTTGAACTTCGTCGACAAAAATAAGAGTTCGTTTTTTTGTCTGCGATTGAACTTGCCTTAAGAGGTACTGAGAGTCTTCAGCTACATGATTTCGAAATTGAATATCATCTCCTGAAAATGAGACAATATAAAATTGATCTTTAAGCTTCTCTAAAAGATTTTGGACCAACGTGGTCTTTCCACAACCAACAATTCCAGATAAAATAACCCCTTTAGTCTGAATATCATCTAAGTAAGATCTTATATTTTCAAGTAATTCTCTATAGATATAGCTCATATAGAGAATTTAATTGTTTTTTACTAAAATCTCAAGAGAATTTATGAAAAAGTCAAAAGATTCTCTAGCTCAAAAAAAGGATATTTTACAAAATACTTAATCTATCTTCTATGGCTTACGAAACGGCTAGTTGATCGAATGGGAAGCGGAAATCATTTTGATGCAAAGGCCTTTTGAACTGACACGGAAATTACTAAAGCCCAACCTGACCTTACCAACCCTGAAACGAAGAAAGACCCCCATCACTGCGATGGAGGTCAAAATGACTAATCTTACCCAACAAGATAAGATTCGGCGTTTTTTGAAGGTGACTAAAATTTTTTTAGGGCTAGTTTTGCTGGCTCTGAAAATCTTGAAGTCACTTTCTGAGCTTTTAATGTAGCACGCTTTTGGTACGTTGAGTTTGTACGATTTTTGATGGTTTGTTTTACAACATAACTTTTCTTTAACTTCTACTGAACTCGACCAGCGGAGGGGCGACCAACCCTGGTGGGGGATCGTTCATGGAGTTTTGGGGTTGGTGGGTCGCTTTGGGACTGTCTTCTTTTTTTTTCTAAGCTGAATTATAATGCAGTGAGTGACAAAAAGGTACGGCGTACCTTTCCCCAGCGTACCTTTCCCCAAGTAAATAAACAGAGCTGGCTAGTTAGGAAAATGTCCTGAAGATTCGATTTCACACAAGAAAGAAATCTTCAGGAATATTTTTAATTAGCTTAAGGAAGAACCTGCTTGATCCAAGTAGTCACCGCATTCACCTTGCTGTAAATCCCCGGATACCCTGCCCGTGCACAGCCTTCTCCCCAGCTGACTACACCAATTAAATATCTCTTTCCATCCTCACTATTCATCATCAGCGGTCCGCCAGAATCGCCCTGACAAGAATCTTTTCCACCATCGGGATAGCCGGCGCAAATCATGCGATCGGTTATTTGCCCTTGATAGGATTTATTGCAGTCATCCTTATTCACTAAGGGAACATCCACTTTTTGCAAAAGATCGGGAAGATGGGCTGAGCCTTCTTTGGTCGTTCCCCATCCCGCCACTGTTGATATCAAATCGGCGCCTTCTGGAATGCTCACTTCTGTTTCATTCAATAAAATGGGTTCATACTTTGAGTCACTTGAAAGCTCGACTAGAGCAAAGTCATAATCGCTCAAACTGGCATTGTATTTGGGATGCACAACCACCCGTTTTGGAATGATCACCTCAGCCTCTGTGACCTCGGAAAGATTATGAAGACCAATAAATACCTTATTGATTTGTATGCCACGTGTGCAATGCGCTGCTGTTAAAACCCAGTTTTTTCTAATTAAAGATCCACCACAAAAATGTCCATAGGCACGGGATTGCAATGAAACGATGAATGGAAACTCTCCAACGGCAGCCTCTTGGCCGCCGACTATTTTTCCATTGATATTTTTTTTGACTGCTTGAGCTGCCTTTGCCTTCGTCGAATAAAGTACTAATCCCAACACGCATGTTGAGATTATGATTGAGCTCTTATAAGAATTCTTGAATGGTAATCGCATTTTCATTTTTCCCCCTTTTTAATTTTGCCGGACGTCTTAAATAAGTTTTCCGTCTTTAAAAACAAGGTTCAAAGGAAACCGAGAAATGCTCTGAAACTCTAGTCCTACTGATGAAGAAAATTTTGCCGATGATTCCAAATCGTTTGGTCCAAAGTGCCCCTAGCCCAACTCTCGGGATAGATCTATTCTTGGAAATGAGACTGTTCTAACAATTCCATCCATTCTTTTCATCGGTCCCTGGACTACTTCTGCATTGCCAAAAACATCTGAAAAATTTCTGTTGAATACGGCCTTCTTTACCTGATTTTCTTTCTTGTTTTGGACAGCAATCTCTGCCACTTTTTGAACCTGAGGTAGACTTTCAGTTTCTTTGACGGGCTTGTTTTCCTGCTGCTCTTCAAATCGGCAGGCTTCTTTAAAGGCGTCCCCGAGCTTTTTTAAATCATTGTTTTCTCCGCGAGGAGAGTCAAAGACTGAGCCTATATCGATAAATGGATTTCTGCTGTTATTATCACGCTGCAAAGGCGCCATAAAGGACATGTCATCCACGTCACTGAGATCGGAGGAATCATTTTCATATTGCTCCTCTTGAGGCTCACTGTTTTCAATCCATTCAGGCAAACTGTCTTCACAGAACATCAACTGATCGCGATTAATTTTGGCGATAAAATCAATTTCTCCGTGAGAAAGCTCCGGGATTTGCAGAGCTATTTCTTCAACCGACACCCCCTGGTGCGCAAGTCTGGCTGCATTCACATATTTGATGGTGTTTTGACGATCCATAATTTCACCATGAGGGATTTTGTCCTGAAATATTTTAGCGACTTCTAGACTTTTTTGCATGCTCTGGTCGATTTTAGAAATTTGTTTTTCCGAAGTTTGAATTTTATTTTGTATGTCTTTAACTTTCTGCTCTAGCAGAGCCGTCAGCTGATGCACCTGAACTTCAGTTCTATCTGAGAGATCTTCTAAAATGGCTATTTTACTTTGCAGAAGCTGCAACCCCTTATTCAATCTCGGATCATCTTTAGGTGGACGATTGAGGCGCACCCAAATCCCAACTGTGGCTGTTAGAAAAATAACATTAAAAAGAAGTTGCAACAAAAACCAGAAATTCACTCTCGACCTCCATGTCATCCCAACTTATATTGTAGTCTCTCCTTGCTCCGACTCACAATATGACCTTGGTCAAGTTTGTCTAAATCCCAGACTGGACTTGCAGACTTTTGAGACTCCATCAACTTAGTGATATTCTGCAAACCTGGGAGACTAAAGATATGTTAAGTTTATTTTCAGCTGGCAGCGTGAGGACTTTTTCTTTTTTCGTATGTATTATTTCAACATTGGTTTTATCTGCATGTGGAGACGTCAGATTTTCTGCCGTGGAAGATAAGAAAAAAGATCCCGTCGTAGTTGATCCGACCCCCTTAAGTCTGCGTGATGTTCACTATTCAAATACAGTGGTGCCATCCAACAACAAGGTCGACATCGTTGTTGTCCTTGATGATTCAAAGTCAATGCTAGCGGACAATCAAAAACTTGCTGCTCGTTTAACAAATTTCGTAACTTCTCTTCAGAACTCAAGTTTAGATTGGCAAGCTTGTCTGACATTAACGAATGCGGTGACTGCAAATTTAGTTTGGGGCGCTTCGATGTATTGGCAAAACAGCACAAGCTACTCGACAGATCTTGGCTTCATCCTTAAGAAAGGTCAGGCCAATTTACCCACAATATTTTCAAACACAATCAATTACATTGGGGCTGGGTGGGCTGGCACCGAAGATGAACGAGCCATCAAGGCTGCCTACCATCATGCCTACAATGGGGACTATCACTATGCCAATGCAAGTGGCTGCTACCGAGCAGATGCGGCCATTGCCTACATCATCATCTCAGATGAGGACGAACGAAGCGTTGGCGGCGACAAAACTCAAGTGTTCTACTCAACAGAATACCAGCCTCTCGAAAATGAGGATTTACCTGCTAATTTTGTTTCAAATATTAAGTCAACGTTTGGAAATGACAAACGATTCACGGTAAATTCCATCATTGTTAAGCCAGGGGACAATTCCTGCCTGCAAGCTCAAGACGTCGGAGCAAAAAGTCATTTTGGCAAAAAATATGCCGAACTTGCAAATTTAACAGGTGGTGGAGTTGGTAGCATCTGCGATGCAGATTATTCAACCAATTTAAATCTATTTGCTGACAAAATTATAAGTTCGCTGTCTTCTGTTCCCCTCGATTGCCCGCCAGTTCAAGATCCAATCGTAAGCTTCAGTCCTAGTGCGAATGGATCAACATTCAAGATGCAAGGTGCCAATTTGAATTTTGACACTCCAATTCAAGCAGGAACGACAATCAATATCGATTACAAATGCAATGACAGTCGAGCTCCAAGTTCGATCAAAGGATTACCAATTAAGGCTTATGAAGAAGAAGGTTTTTTTACTAAAGCCCTAAGGTTTCTAAAAAATCTATTTTAAGCTTAAGATAGAAGTTTCTAGTCGGCAGCACATTTTTGGGAGATTATTTTGGAAGAAAAAAGCGAAGGCCTGGTTCGATTCGAAGAAGGTGAAATCATATTTATCAGCAAGAAAAGCTTCTTTGATGGCATGACCTTGCCAGTTTCGATTTACTTAAATGTCAGCAAAACTAGCTATATTAGAATCGGCAAATCAGGGGAAAAGGCTCATTTTTCAAAAATTAAAGGCTTTGTAAAGGATGAAAGTCAAATCGGCGTGACAAAAGCTGAACATGGAATTTTTCTTCAATATCTCTCGACGTTAACAACACAGATTCTGAACAATAAAAATGTTCCTCACGAAATTAAAGTTCAGTTTCTTGGTTCACTTACGCAAGAAGTGCTTGCAACTTTAGCGAGCACTAATATTGCTGACTACCAACAGCTCAATCGCGTATCGAAGCTTATTCTTGGATTTTCAGATTCCGTTGAGGGTTTTGCTTCCGTGGTTAACATACTAGCGGGCATGACGGGCATTGAGGCGCACCATGCCGTTGCAGTCTCAATGATATCCCTACTTTTATGTGAAGAGATGGACATCAAACAAGCATCAGTGCTTGAAAAGATTTCTTTTGGGGCCTTAGTCCATGATATTGGTATGAGAACTGTACCACCACATATTTTGGAAAAACCTAAATATGACTGGACTCACGAGGAAATCAAACTCTTTGAAAACCATCCCTTTGTTGGAGTCGAAATGATTCGAGACATGAAAGAAGTCTCTAATGATGTTCTATTGATGATTATGGAGCATCATGAGAATTCCATTGGAACTGGGTTTCCTAAAAAACTTCGGGAAGTTAAAATTAGCCCTATGGGAAAAATACTAATTTTGGCAGATTTTCTTGCTGATTTATTATATGGCAGAATAGAAAAATCTAAAAAATTCACAGCCGAATCAGCGATAGAGTACATAGAGAATATTCTAGGCCAGCCCTTCAGTAAACCCGCATTTAAGGCATTTAAAAATATAGTCTACAAGACCTATTTAAAAAAGAAAGCGGGCCTTAGTTAATAAGACCCGCTTCAAAAAACTTATGCCAGCTGGCTAATGAATTCCTTCATTCTTGCCGTAGCTCGTTTCAAAGTCTCCTCTGAAACTGCAAAACTAAGTCTCATAAAACCTTCAGAGCCACACTCCGAACCTGGCACAGTCGCCACATAAAAATGATTCAGAAGAATATCACAAAAATCTTTAGATGTTCGAATCAATCTATCTTGATAGGTTTTTCCTAGGCAGGCATTTATATCAACCCAAAAATAAAAAGCACCTTCAGGGCTGGCCACTTTAAATTGTGGGATACTGCTCAGCTCAGAAAGACCAGATTCTTTTCTTGCGATTAATTTTTTAACAACAGAGGCGATATCGGGCTCACAATTTTTAAGTGCGGCAAGTGCTGCATGCTGCGAAATGCTTGAAGGTGAACCCGTGGACTGACTTTGATAATCACCCATCGCAGTAATCAAATTCTCAGGCCCAGCGGCCCAACCAATTCTCCATCCAGTCATTGAATAAGCCTTTGATCCACCATTCACAACTAATGTTCTGTCACGAAGATCAGGTGCCACTTGGAGAATATGTGGAGCAACCAGAGTCCCATCAAAAACCAGTCGGTTGTACATATCATCCGAAATTACAGTCACTTGAGGATGTTTTCTTAAGACCTCCGCCAAGGCCTTTAATTCGCTCGCAGAATAAAGCAGTCCAGTTGGGTTGCTCGGCGAACAGAATAAAAGGGCTCGGGTTTTTGAGTTGATAGCTTTTTCAAGTTTTTCTGGAGTGATCTTAAAATGTTCAGACTCTCCACACTCAATAATATGGGGTACGCCATCTGCCAATTCTACCATTGTTGGATAGCTCACCCAATAAGGTGTTCCAATAATAACTTCATCCCCTGGAGAACAGATCATTTGAAGTGCCGCAAAAATAATGAACTTTGCGCCAGATCCCACGGTCACTGCTTTAGCTGTGTAGGATTGACCGATTTCAAACTTAATTTTCTCAGCAATTGCATTTCTTAGTTCTACAGTTCCACTGGCCGGAGTGTATTTAGTGATGTTTTTTTGAATGGCCTCGATTCCAGCCATTGAGGGGATTTCAAATGTTGGCCAATCGGGCTCACCCACGGTCAACGAGATCACATCATGTCCTTTAGCAGACAGCTCTTTGGCCTTCGCAACCAAGAAAAGAGTGGGCGACGTTTTTAAATTTTGTGCTCTTTTAGACAGTTGAACCACGAAGGCCCCCTTTTTTTTCAATTAGAATCGTTCTCAATTTAAAAATATATCATTTATTTTAACTTTTTTGCCATAGCCTCAATAACAACCTCAGGAACTAAACCGTTCAAAGGCCCGCCGTTAAGAGCCAGCTCTTTTACTCCACGAGATGAAATATAATAGTACTCAGGGCTTGCAAAAACTAACAAAGTTTCCAGTTCAGGCGCAATTTTTTTATTCATATTGGCCATTGTCATTTCATATTCAAAATCAACAACGGCGCGCAAACCACGCACAATAACCTGGGCGTTGTGCTTTTTCATATAATCTGTCGTGAGGCCTTGAAAAAAGTCAACTTTCACATTCTTAAGATGCGATAAAGATTTTTCAATTAAATCTTTACGCTCCTCTGAAGTAAATAGGGATTGTTTTTGCGCTGAATTAGCAACCAGCACAATGACCTCATCGTAAAGCGGAGAGATTCGATTAATAATGTCGACATGCCCCATCGTTATTGGATCAAAGCTGCCTGGATAAACGGCAATCTTACTCATACATTTTCCTCGATTGCACTTTCGTGGCAGAATAGGCTTAAAAACTTATCACCATAGTCTTTCTTGCTGTAGCAAACCAGCGCTCCATAGCGCTCCTCCATTCGCTCTTTGGCCTGCGACTCTATGGCCAGACATGTCTGCAAACCGAAAGCGGCACTTTCGCTCGCGGCCAACATTACATCGTGAGCCATTTTTTCAGTAAAAGGTGGATCAGCAAATATGATATCAAAGGGCTCCCCTTTAAAAGATTTCAAATAGGCGATCACATCCATAGTGATAATTTTGTAGGATGATTCAGGAACTTTTAGTTTTTCAAGATTTTGCCTAGTAATGGCTAAAGATTTTGGGTTCTTTTCAACGAAGGTGCAAAATTCTGCACCTCTAGAGAGCGATTCAATTCCTAAATTGCCCGTTCCACAAAAAAGGTCCGCTACTTTTGAATCAGATATTTGGAACTGAAACTTATTAAAAAGTGTTTCTTTCACCCGGTCCGTTGTCGGTCGTATATGATCTGCTTTAAAGGCAACTAACTGATGACCACGATATTTTCCTGCAATTATTCTCATAGCACCAAGTCCTCAACTTTTTTTACCACGGCAAAAATATCCTCGAACGGTTTTGGCAAAAATAAATCTGCTCCCATTTGTTGTGCTGTCTCCATATTGTGCTCGCCCGCAAAGGCCGACATTAAAACGACCCTTCCAGATTTTTCCTGACCTATTTCCTTTAAGACTTCAGGGCCATTCAAACCAGGCATCAGAACATCCAACAGAATCAAGTCAGGATGAAACTCCTTCCAGAGTTTGAGCCCCTCATTTCCATCTTGAGCCTCAATGACCTCATGACCTTTTGCTCGAAGGGCACGACTTAAGGATCTACGCACTAAGGCTTCATCATCAACAACTAAGACTTTCACAAAAATCCTCAATAAATTGAATAGGGCTAACGGAGCTGAATAACTAGGATGAAATATCCAAATATTTTTTTTATGGCTGATGATTTCGTATTAATGGCAACCGAATCACAAATCGAGCTCCATGAGGCTCGGCATTATAAACCTCAATCACACCACCAAATTTTTCAATAATGGACTTAGACATACTTAACCCAAGACCAGTACCCTGTCCTTCTTTTTTTGTGGTAAAAAATGGCTCAAATATCCGACGCTGCATTTCATCTGGAATTCCCGGACCCGAATCTTCAACCTGTAAAATGAGATAACTATCCTCTTTCCAGGTTTGAATTTGAACACGGCCTGCGTCCTTCATTGCCTGGCAGGCATTATTAACAAGGTTAAAGACAACTTGCTGTACAAGATGCGGTTCAACGAAAACTTCGCTGCCCAAGGTCTGCAAATCAACCTCAAGGCGATGAAATCTGAGTGCTGACTTCAGCATGGGCAAGGTCCGCTCAACAATTTCATCCAATGACACGTACTCGGAAGGCTGATCTTCGCCCTTCGAAAAATCTAATAAATTTTTTATGATCCGCTGGGAACGTCCTGCCGCCTTTTCAATTTCTATTAAATCAGAATAAAGGTTTGAGCCCCTATCAGCCTCTTGCAGCAACACCTGACTCAAGGATCGCAATCCCGTCAGTGGATTGTTCAATTCATGTGCAATATTCCCCGCAAGCATTCCGATCGCACCCATTTTTTCACTCTGCAGCATCCGCAAATAGAGCTCCCGAGATTGAGTAATATCGACGTATTGATTAACCACATTCGTAGGATGACCACCCTGATCGTATTGAACAGGATAACTGTGAACCTGAAAAACTCGACCTTCCAATTGAATTTCTCCAACCTGAAGCTTACCTGATTTTAGCGCTTCTGAGGCAGGGCAGCCTTCACAGGCACTGGTGCGTCTAGCAAACCCCTCGTAACATTTATTGCTTTGCCAAACCTTTTCGGAAAACTTTCGATTAGACCGGATTATATTAAATTCAATATCAACAATCGCAATGGGATCACGCATTCCATCAAAAGTCTTTTCCCATCGGTATGAGAAAGCTGAGAGTTGATTCTCAAGTAAAACTCGGTCCAAGGCCATACTCAAAGGACGCACTCGATCTGCGATAAAATCTGCGAATAGGCCCATCTCCTTGTCATTGAGGGAGTTTTCAATAATCAAGATCACTTCTGCTTTTCCGCCGAGTAAATGATTAGTCAGTCTAAGCTCAAGCGGAACAATATAGACTTTAACAAACGGGCGCCCAAAGTGGTTGGCAAAGTACCTAATGAGGTCTGAACCTGGCACCTGAGCTGCCTTTGGAAAGTCAAAGGGGATGCTGGACTCTGTCTGGTGTATGCCATTGGATTGGAAACTATTAAAAATGGTTTTTGATTCATCCAGGCGGAACGCCAGCACTGGGTCACCAATTTTATGAAATTTACGAATTTCTTTACGCAAGACAACCAAAATATCTTCAAAAGAGGTTTGTACCGAAAGGTCTTTAATAAAACGCAAAAGTTGCCTTTCGCGATTTAGCTTTTCACCTTCTTCTTGATGAGACAATTCAATAAACTGAGTGCGCTCTTCAACAATTTCTTCAAGCGAATGCGTTAATGCCTCTAATTGCTTATTTTGATGTGAGGACTCTTTTAATAAGACTGATCTAGAAAGCAATACCGAATGAGCTTGAAGCCCGTCTTCTAATTGCTTCCATAATTCATTCTCGGATTGAGGCCATTGTATAAATCTAAATACTTGAGCTTTATTTATTCCCTCACGAGCTGAGCGAGATGAAAGTTCCTCGGAGATGTAAAACCGTGGCGCCATAGGCTGAAACAAGCGAGCCTGAATCAGCAATTCCAGACCCTCATCAATTTCAACCCCTTGATTAGCGGAAAAAGCTTCCCTAACCAAAATGGATGAAAACTTATGTTCTCTTAAAAGAGGTAGAGCCTCCTCGAGGGAAGCTCTACAAATAACTTCGACTTCTCTTTTTTGAAACGGAAAATACTTTGGCAATCTAATTGGCGAAACGCTTCCGACCCATAGAATTGGGTCTAATTTGATTGGCAAAACTGGAGAAACTAGCTCCGTCTCCGCCCTGCTGACTTCCATGTCCTCTGAGATTCCGAACGTTGGATCCTGCGTGTTCGCCATTGGTTGCTTTTCCTAACACTAGACTTTCCAAATTTTGCAATTTATCTAGCCACATTTGAAGTACATTGTTTAGATCATACTCCAACACATCAGCCAATAGAACGAAATTCTTATTTTCTAGAGCATGCAAAGCCTGAAGGACTGCCTTCTTACTCTCTGCCTCTACATTCAGCCAAATTGTATGACAACCTATCAAATACCGATCCCCAAGAAGGACCTTTAATGATATTACGCTCTCAATGAGAAACTCACAATTTTCAACTAACTCAGAAATCGCTTTCAAGTGTCCCTGAAAACCTTGAACTCGAATTCGATTGCATAAACGTTCTGTCTGCTCCATCAGCTCTGGCAGGGCTTCGATCCATCCCCTCAAGACCGATTTCACGATCACGTTATTATCTTCGGTTTGGTACTCCAAGGTTTCAATTTGCTCTAAGCTTACGGAGCCAAATCTAACTTCATCATCTTCACTGATTTCGAGACCATTGACGATATAACGACAAACAACACTGTTTGTGGCTCTTAAATCGCTTTCGATATCATAGAACACTCTCGCCAATTCAACATTAGCCTTGTAGAACTCTCTGAGCTCGGGACCTGTGACTTTAAAACGCTCCATTCACATCCTCTATTTTCTTTGCATCATCTTCCAAAATATAAGCGCGCAAATGCATGTTGAACCGTTTATGCACTTCCAAAGTCGCAAGTCTAACTTCCTCTGGATTGCCAGGTGCAATGCGTATCTTTTCAGCTTGATACCAATGAATCAGAGGACTTAATTCGGGAACAATTTGACTTATTGTTTTAATAATTTGCTCGCCTTGTTCGACGAGTGGCACGATACGCTCGATACCAATTTCGGGAATCAAGGCAATTTGCTCCATGATAAAATGATTCACATCTGAAAGCTTCATGGCTCCATGAATAACTTCAATGCGTTCTGCCATCGGATAAGGGGCTCCCAAATAAATAGCTTCAATTAATTTCCAATCAAAAGATTCAGATTCAGTTTCATTTTCAATGACATAACTGACCAAGCCCGCAGATCTCAGTATGAGCCCTTTGGAAACCTTCCCCTTCAGAATATCGCAAACAACCTGACCGACTTTTGCTCCATCAGCTACTTGATCATTAAATCTCAATATAAAACTGAGACTTGATTTCGGTCCCGTCTCCCAAAAATTCACATTCCCAACACTGATGTTTAATGTAGGGGTGTCCACGAGAGAGGCCATGTGAATCGGCGCGCTGTCACATCCGACCAATAACTCTGCTTTTTTAATAATGGAAAACAAATCAAAAATCTTAGTTTTTCCAACCAGATTAAAAATTTGGGCTCCCTCACATGCCGAACAAATTTCATCTGAAATTTGAACCTCTGATTCGGCACCTATCAGCACAAAAGTTTTTCCAGGGTGACCCTTTCTGATGAAATTCAAGGCATGAATCCATTCCGCAGCCCCCATCGACTTGTGCTTTTCGCTGGCTCCAACATGAATCACTAAATAATTATCAGGAAGATGAATCTTAGTATGACAATCTGGAGCCGCCCAATCAGACTCGATATATTCAATATTCAGCATAGAAGCAAAAATATCAGAAATATGAACGCGGTTTTTTCGGCCAGGTCCTACCTGTGCATAAAAATAAGAACTGATCTCATCATTGGGATTAAAATATCCATCATTAAAACGAGTGTATCCAGTGACCTTAGTCGACGGCACAGAGACAGCATGAGTCAGGTAACTTGAAACTGGAGAAAATGAAAAATTAATAATCCAATCATAATTATTATCTCTCAACCCACTTAAAAAACTTTCCAGCTTTTCTAATGATAAATCGACATTCGGATTTTCATTAATTAACGGCTCCAAGAGCCTTTCCGAAGGCAAAGTAAGATGACGATCAATGACCTTCAAGCCTTCAACCGCCCCTTCAAATCTGGTTCGAGTTAATAAATCAATTTGGGCTTCAGGATACATTCGTCGAATGGCACGAAGAGCGGGCCAATTCATGTATATATCACCAAGCCTAGCAAGCTGTAGAATTAGAATCTTCATGCTTTATTTGCTCCCTAGCTAGTTCAGACAATATTTTCAACATCTCCACTTTGATGCTGTAATTGCTCTGGTAAAGTTGTTCCACATGTTGATGAGTTTGTAGATGTAGCGTCTGATCCTTCGTCAAATTGCATTGCGCCTCTTCTATTTTCTTCAAAGCCAATGACAGATGCATTTCCAAATTCTGATGCATAATAGAGTCCTTCCTTGGATTTTTTCGATTTTTTGGTATTAATTTGATCAATTAACTTAGTGCGAATCGCTATCAAACCTTTTATTTTCCCCAAAGCTCCGCAAACATTATCGAAGAGCTGAATTGGGTGTGAAAAACGACCTGTCATTGCATCCATAAATACATCAAAGTAGCCGTAAACATCTACCTTAGAACGAAGTATATCCTGACCAACTAAGATCAACTCAGCGACTTCATTTGAGTGAAGTACTGCCTTTTCAATAAAATGAGCTCTGGCTGGCAGGGCACGTTCTGCTCTATGAAAGAAGCTCAATAATTCCTTAGTCTGAGTTTCTAATTCACTAAGGAGATCGCTACACTTTTCATCAATAGTAAATGGCATCGCTATTTCATCATCCAAATTCGTCTGATTAAGATAAGTACTCCATACTACCCGCTCAAAGTCTCGGCTTTGCATTCTTCTTTTTTTAACTTCACCACTTAACTGATCCCAGACTAAAGCAAACACGTCCTCAACTGAAATATCATCAGCGCATAAATGTGAATTTTGACTACAATCCTGCGAATGAGTGCATGGCGCGCAAGGCACTTGAGATTGTATAAGTACAGAATTCTTTGAGTATGCACCTGTCTTTTGTGAATCACTGCTTCCCAAAACAATCTCAATAATTGGTATTCCAATCTGTGCACCCATGTGTTTTATACTGGTGTCGCCAGTAACAAGAAGCGCGGACTCCCGAAGGTGTTGGTGGGCCTCGTGTAAATCACTTACAAAAAGATTTTTTTCACCAAATACAGTTCCAAGTCGCTGACGCTCGAACGGTGCGCATAATATCTTTACATCATAATCGCCAAGACATTCCTCTATCATCTTTTTTAATTGAACGAACTTTCGCAATCCCCAATTTTTCTTCTCATCACTTGTTAGGCACTGAAATAAAATTTGCCTGTTCTTGCGACTTACCATCATTGATTGATTTATTTCAGGACTATCAATATCTATAGAAAAAGAATTGGACAGCAGTTCAACATAATGAAACAAAGACTTTCTGTTTCCTGAAAAATGATCGTTAAAATATTTTAGCCACAAATTATTCAGACCCCTGAATTGTCCACCCTCGTGATGTAGGCCAAACTTCTCATCGGCTTTCAAGGTACCAATCAAGTAGGCACTTAACTTTGTATGAGTAAAATTATATATCATATTATAATTATTTGCGTTGAGCTCTGAAACCAGAGTATCAAGTTGAGAATAGGACCACAGAATATTGAATTCTGACTCTCCGAGGCCTCGCTGCAATAGATCTCGATTAAAACAAATGAATCGATCCACTGTTCCAGACAATATTTTTTCAACGCTTGAAAATTGATTGTTAATTAAAATGTCTATTTTGGCATTTGGATACTTTCCACGAAGCCCTCTTAGTAAGGGCTCTTGCTGGACGATGTCACCTAATCGCAAAAGAGAAACAACTAATATTCTCATATTATTTCACCAGTTCCCCAAGAACGCGAAACATTTGCTTCTTGTCTTCTGATATGACCGACGCTTCCACGACGGGAAGAACATCCTTGATTGACCAAAGTTGGCGGCTTCCTATTTGTGGAGGAACAAAGAGCGCCTTTATATTAATTCCAATTTCAGCTAAATGATATTTCACAGACTCAACGGTACGCCCAGTAAGATGCGCGAAAAACTCTGAAAACAAAGGAATTTGTTGACCCCAACTTTCTCTAAACGAAATGACAAAGGCTCGATCCTCAATGATTTCATGGTATAATTGTGAGGACATTAAATCCTTCACATTAGAAGCCATCAATATATTTACTTTATCTTTTAATTCCGGAAACTGAGCTCTAAAAACTGGTACCAAAGACTCTCTCGAGTCAACAACTGTCACTTTAATTCCAGGTTCAAGGTCAACTAAGGCCGAAATATGATATCCGGAGCCCAAACCAATGATGACAACATGATTTGCGGGAAATGCACCCAGGGAGTAAACCCACTTCAAGGCTTCCTCTTGAGGATTTTTGACAGACGCTAGAGATCTTCCTTCTTCGAAAGCCATAAATTTAAAGTCATTATGATTTTCTGAAAATGTGATCATGGCCATATTCACCCCCTCTTTCGCATTTTAATTAATTTTCTTTGTAGATCTTTCACTTCTTTCTGGTCAGGATTCCATGCCAGTACACGTTCAATTTCTAACTCTGCAAAATCATATTTGCCCGACATACAAAAGAGATTTATAAGAACCAAGGACATATCTTCATCAACTTCAACAGTGCCCAAAAGGTTCACAAGTGCTGATATGGCTTTGTCTAATCGCTGATCTCTGTGTCCCCAATTGGCGGCCAGGTGAACCGCGGTCCTGTTCTTAGGATTTATTTCTAGTGCAGTTTCTAGGTTTGCCCAAGCCAATTCAGTATCACTCAATTGACTATGAACCATGGCTAATCCAACCCAAGCTTTGTCGCTCTCTGGATTGATTTCCACAGCCTTTCTAAAACAGTAAAGGGCCTTTTCAAAATCATTTCTTTGAACTTCGAGAGTTCCAAAATTTATCAGCAAAACATCTGAATGATTATTTAGGGTGTAGGCTTTATTATAGTATTCTTCAGCGGCCTCAAAATCGCCTTTTCGAACATAAATATTTCCCATATTTTTATATATTTCAAAAAGGTCTGAATGTTCTTGCGTGAGACTCGCCAGGGCCTCAAAGTACTTTTCTAAAGCGTCTTGATCTTGACCTACTTTGTAAAGTGCGTTGCCAAATCCAACTAAACTTTCAAATCCATAATCGACCTTAACTAGTGCTTTATAGGCAATTATCGCCTCCTGGGTCTTCGCGGTCTCATCTAGGCATTTGGCAAGAAGCTTCAGCGTCTGAGGATGGTAGGAATTCCTGTTGCAAGCTTCTCGCAGTAAGTTTAATGCTAAATTGTAATCTTTATGCTTTATTAGAATCTGAGCATTATTCAAATATTTAGATATTTTTTTATCGATTTCATGTTTTGATTCATCTGTCTTACACTCTTGATCAAAATCTTTTATGGCTTCTGTCTTATCGAGATAGATTTTGGGTGAAAGACTTTCATGCACTTCTGCATAATTATCAGCAACAGGAAAAACGGGCACCAATTGTGATAAACAATTCTGGCCAACTTCAACATCATTTTTAGAATTAAAATTTTCTAGCATTTTCAAAATCTCCTCTATTGAGATGATGAAAATGTTAGGAGCAACTGAGATGCCAAGTGTCCTTATTCTGTTTTATTGAGTCTGACGCCAATGCCGTATAATCTTTTGACTCTTTCAGGCACTATGGCGTCAGGAATTTGTCGGAAAATATTTCCTAGACCTCTTCGTCTAGCCTTTTTGTAAATGTATTAACTTTATAGCCGCCAAGACCCTTGCGATTTTTTTTAGTTTCTTGCATTTCTTTAAGGATAGAGTTCTTAGCCGATTCAATAGAAGCAAGAATTTGTATATCCTGGCCTATAATTCTATCTACAAAAGAATCTTTAATCGCAAAAGCTTTTTGCACTTTCATAAGCTCAAGGCTATCCGGCACTGAGTTTCCAACTTCATCTGGAGCACGACCTGAATCAGACTCAAGGTAAGCCTTCTCTAATTCACTATCGATGTATTTTAAAATATCGAGAATGCTCTCTCTTGAATGGTAAAACTCTTCTAAATTGTCAAATTGACCTTGATTAAAATTTTTGATCTCAGCCAAATTTATCGAGTTAAACTTGTCCAAGTAATGATTTTTTTCATTCAGTAAAGATATTATTCTTGTCAAATCTTTCTTCATGCGCTCAACCCGCCTTCACTTCTGTGTCGTTGGAATCTTTTTTTAGTTTTTCGACGGCCTGAACCCATCCATCATAGAGTGTCTGCAAAAGCTTAAGATTGGTTTGAAGTGGTCCTTCATCCGCATGGATATTGGCTTTTGTGTATTGTTCCATCATGAACATATAGAGTTGCTCCAGTTGCGATGCAATTTCACCGCCGATCTTATGATCAAGGGTATTGTTGAGCTCCATAACTATATCAAAAGCGCGACCAATATTTATTCCCCGATCAGCAATCTTTTTTTCCTGAGTCGCTTTGATAGCAAGCTTGGTAAATTTAATTGCGCCTTCATAGAGCATCAACAATATCTTTTCACGGCTGGCACTCTGCACAGATGTTTGCTTATATTTCTGGTACACATTCTTACTCATAAAACTCCCATCCACTCTTTGTTTTTTAAAATATATTTAAAGTTAAGTTATTTACCCTTGCTTACTCATAGCCGAGAAACTAGCCTGCTGGCTTTGTAAACCAGACATTTTTTGTTCGAGGTTTGCAAACTTTGTTCGCAAACTCTCCTCCTTACGCTCTAGCTGCTTCTCTTTTGTTTCTATGCGCGAATTGATTTGCTTAATTTGAGATTCAAGACCTTTTTTTCGATTCGCAATTCCCCCAAAAATTCCGTTGGTAAAATTACTTATCATCGTCTTTACACTCGAAACAAAGCCCGTCTTTAATCCATCCCCTCGAAAAAAGGCAGCCACACCTTTAGGGTTGGCATTTAAAGTCTTATTAAACTTATCTTGATTAAACTCGAGGGCTCCATTTCTATTAAATTCAATTCCCAATTCACTCACTCGTGTGACTGGGCTTTCTACACCATTGACGGGTGACAAAATGGTATTTCTAAGGCTGCTCTCAATAGATCTTAGTAAGCTGTCCCCACCCAGCGGGCCCATTTGAGGATTTCCACCTTTTGCTCCCGGCTGGAGCTGATGCTGCTTTTGGATAAATGCGAAAACAGCATTGTAGGCGTCAACAAAGTTTTTTACTTTACCACTGATCACTTCTAAATTTTCTTTTACAGTGAGATGAATAGCTTTACCTGGCGCTGCTGATTTAAGATCGAGAGTGACACCCGGCAATAAGTCCGTTGATTTATTTTCAGGCAACTCAACTTCAAAACCATCAACTTTTACGATCGCGTTTTTTGCCTTCCGTGATTGCTCAAACACCATATCCTGATCGCCATCTAACAAATATATTTTGGGGAATGCGACTTGCTTATCGTCACCAGTTGCCATACCCGACACCAGAAGTTTAAAAGGATTTTCTGTGTCCTTATGATCTTCTAGAATTTGAGCCTTTAAACCGACATTAGAGTTATTTATTTGGGCCGCAACACCAGCAAGCGTTGATGTCTTCCCGCTAATATAAACTTCCTTGGTGCCTTCTGGGGTATCAAATTTTATATATCCAACACCAATTTGCGTTACATCTTTGTCAGGAAACCCGTTGGAAATCGCTGAGGGTTTTTCAGCTAATTGCACCACTTCAATTGAATACTCCCCGGGCACGGAGGCTACCGGATCAATCTGACCATCAATCACGGTATTATCTGTAGATATAAATTTTTTATCAGAGAATCCGCGGGTGTTTGTCAGCTCGCCAAGATTTTTAGAAATATCAGTGATCTTGGACTCAAGATCTGAGACAAGCTTCATCCGATCTTCTTTTTCAGTTCTTTTGTTTTCCATTTGTTTCACAGGGATACGCTCAGCATCCATCAGCTGATCAACTATGTTTGGTGGTAAACCGGAGGCCATCCCCGAAATTCGTATGCCTGTCATGAGATTATCGTCTCAAATTTAGACAGCAACAGTGAGCCAATAAATTGTCACATCAAAGGGCCTGAGTTTGAAAAAATCAATTTATTGCAACCCAATGATCAATTAAATAGATTTGAGTTAATAGAATTTTGACTTCAATCGATCAGGACTGACCTTAGGATAGGAAAATTTTTTTAGGTGACCGATATATTTAAAGAAATTTATGCTGAACGCTTTAAAAGCTGGCCTCTAGGGCTGTCATCATTGGGTAAGGTCCACAGTTCAAGTTCTGGAATTTTTCGAATGATATTTCCTAGATTGTCTTTGACCAGTACAAAGCGGAGACCATCTTTTTCTGTCAGTAATTCAGCGACCCAGCGATGCTCTTTAAAAGACGGAAGCGACATTAAATGCTCGATGGCATTTTCTAATTGCTCCTGGGTCATTGGATCTTTCTGATCTTTGTTTCGTTGATTGTAGGATTCTTGTCCATTTCCATCACGGTCATGAGCCGAATCGGACTGAATCGCTCTGCCGATGCGATCAACCGTTCTCACTTCTTGGATTTGAATATTTGGAATTAAGCCTTTTATATTCATAGATGGAATACTTTTCGGCTGCACTTTAAAATAGCTTTAGTGGATGTATTAAATATGAACAAAACAATTATCTAAATGATTTTACCCCAGACCTTGGTCCTGGAGCAAAATGAGATTTCCAAGTACCCCAGGAAGCTCTCACTTCCTGGGTAGGTTGGTACTGAGAAGACACGGAGGCATCTTCTCAGTTCAAACTCGAATTATTAACCAATTAATTTAAGGGCTGCTTGTGGCATTTGATTTGCCTGAGCTAAGACGCTAGTGTTTGTTTGTAACAACACGGTGTTTCTTGCCTGTTCAGCAGATGCAGTTGCTACATCTGTGTCACGAATTCGTGAATTTGCAGCTGACAGATTTTCGTTTTGAACACCTAAGTTATCTACAGTCGATGTTAAGCGATTTTGAAGAGCTCCAAGACCAGCTCGAAAGCCATTCACACGAGTTTGTGCTTCGTCGACTTTCTTAAGAGCACTTTGAGCACCCTCTTTAGAGCCGAAATCAAAACCCGCGATGCCAAGATTATCAATTGAAGCATCAGTTTCGGATGCGTTATAAGTAATTCTATCGCCTTCAGAGTCATTATTGATGCCTACTTGGAAGTCAAACTTATCGCCAGAACCATCAATCAGTTTTTTATCACCGAATTTAGTTGATTGTGTTATTCGTTGCGACTCTGCTTTCAACTGTTGTACCTCTTTATCGAGGAAACCTCTCTCAGTATTTCCCATAGTGTCAGATGAAGCTTGCACTCCAAGCTCTCTCATACGAGTTAAGATGTTTGAAATCTCATTCAAGCCACCCTCAGCTGTTTGCACCATTGAAATACCATCATTCGCATTTCTTTGAGCCACTGTGAGTGATCTTGTTTGTGATTTTAATCCCTCACTGATTGCCAAACCAGCAGCATCATCTGCAGCTTTATTGATTCGTGAACCTGAAGCCAATTGCTCCATGGATTTTCCGATTGCACGTTGTGATTGTGACATAGTTCTTTGCGCGTTCAGTGCAGATACGTTTGTCGAAATTCTCATTCCCATTTTGGGCCCCCATTAAATTCGACGACCCTTATACCTACTTAGGGCTCGTCAGTTTTTGTACACGTTGCGACTTCACTTTAGTCTTGGCACCCTGCGAGCGATTCTCTTTAGGCAGTCACACCTTCAGAGTTTCTCAAGCGCTTTCGACTTTGTTTCATCGTTGCTTCTGACTTACCCATCGGCGAGGTCTTGAAAGGCTTTAGTCTCGTCCTGCAGAACTAGACCTTAGTCCAAGGAAAACAGGACCAAAGTCTTGAGTTCAATACCAATTTCTAGGGATTTTCAGGACCTAAGTCCAGGCCTCGACCAAGTTCCGTCAGACTAAAAGAGGGCATAATATTATTGATCTTAATGATTTGGTTTTTTGGAATAACTCTGTTTGCAAAGGATTCCCAAGGACTGATTATGAATTTTGTGAATGATAGCCAGACAAACTAACGCCTGGCCTTTGGTGAACTCGCTTGTAAAAAACCACACCGCCCTAAAAAATCCCCAGAAGGCAATGGCCCTTCTGGGGTGGGCTTAAACGTGAACAGTTTGTGTGGGCAACTGCTCACTGAAGAGGGCTCTCTCCCAAAAGACCCCCTCGAAGACATCACTTTGTTATTCAATTAATATTTCAAAAAATATAAATCAACCAACCAATTTCAAAGCTATATTCGGCAATTGATTTGCTTGTGACAAAACCGACACGGCTGTATTCTGCAGAATATTTCCTGACGCCATTTCTGCCGTCTCCTTGGCAATATCTGTGTCCCGAATTCGAGAATTGGCAGCAGATAGATTTTCGTAGGAGACATCTAAGTTGCTTACCGTCGACTCCAAGCGAGATTGCGTAGCGCCAAATCCGGCTCGCATCCCACTGACCTTCTCTAAGGCTTCATCAACAGTTTTTAAAGAGTCCCTCGCATCAGACCTGTCTTGCATTGAAATACTTTTAATACCTAAATTTCCTGCTGAGGCATCTGCATCAAATGAAAATTTAATAACGTTCTCGTCACCGGCATTGATTCCAACCTGAAATTGCAGTTCTCCTCCTGAGCCGTCTAACAATTTCCGTGTCCCGAATGTAGTCGTCTTGGCGATACGATCTGCTTCTTGCAAAAGCTGCTGAGATTCCTTATTTAGAAATCCTCTTTCTGTATCTCCGATTGTATCTGAAGAAGCCTGCACACCTAATTCTCTGAGGCGGACTAAGATATTTGAAATCTCCGTCAAACCACCCTCTCCGACTTGAGCAAAAGAAATGGCATTGCTGGCATTATTTCTAGCCTGCGATATTCCCTTCAACTGCCCTTTGAAATTCTCTGAGATAGCCAATCCTGCCGCATCATCTGCGGCATTGACTATCCTGCTGCCTGAAGCCAATGCCTGCGCGGAATGCGCTGTTCTTTTCTGCTGCACCGACAACACTCGTTGCGCTGCAATGGAAGCAATATTGGTCGCAATTCTTAAGCCCATAAGAATCCTCCTTGGGATTTTGAGATCCAGCACGCAGCTATGTTATGGACTCAGCAAGAATCAAAGGCGCACCACTTACCTTCAGAATCTCCTAAAATCCAGCGGCATACTTAGACCTACGTTTAATTTTTAGTTCCAAAACATATTTTAAAAATAATTTTGCAGTTCGAATTGAAGTGGGGACTTCTCTTGTATTCTGCAAAAAAGGTTGGAGCAGGCCTCTTGAGACAGTGGTGACTGACACCATCTTCAAAAGGCTTGTCCTCGGAGAGACCCTCTTAGATTTATTTAGGGGGGAGTCTCGATCGGATTGCACCAACGTGTACGGTGTATGTATCGGACCAAGGTCTAGAAAACTTTAGACTTTGGTCTAGTTTTTTTAAAAAAAACTTCTTAGTTATTGAAAACATTAAAAAAAAAATTTCAAATTTTTTTCTAAAAGGTCTGGGTGGAACTGGACCAAAGTTGGTCTTTATCAATAAATATTATGTTACATATTTCAATTTGGTACTTTTATAATGGCAGATTTGCCGGGAATAAAACTTAAATTCACATTCAAAATATTTATTCTGAATGGAAAAATCGCCCCCGCCGGAAAGGCATGAGATCTAACATTTTGTTCTTTTTTTTCAATTAAGTAATTAGGCAATAATTGCAATTCACCTTAAATTCAACCCATGGCGCACAAACAAATCCTTTTTAAAACTGCTGCACGAGAAAAAATACTTCACGGTGTAAATACACTTGCCGTTGCAGGGGTTCTCCTTTTGACCGAAGCCACCTTGACTGACATTCCAGAGGAACGAAACAATAATAACGAACCAAGAGAAAACATAATTTAATAGAGGAGATCACTTTATGGGCACATGCGAAGTTTGTGGAAATCACTATAAAAATAATTTCAAAGTAACGATAAATAATACCACTCATGAATTTGACTGTTTTGAATGTGCCATTCATCGCCTAGCGCCTGTTTGTGAAAGTTGCTCTTGTCGAATCATTGGCCAAGGCATCGAGGAAGATGGAATCATGTACTGCGGAACTCACTGCCAAAGAGTCTCTGGCAGACACCTTTACCTTGGAGACATCACTGATCAAATGCCTTAGGAACACAAAACAAAAACTTTTTTTACTCACAGCCCATCTGAATATTTTTGACACCAGGATAAAATCTCTGATTTCTGGTTAATTCTGACTCCTGATCATTGGCAATTCTGAATTCAAATTTTCTGGCCAGATCATCAAATCCCAGTTGAGCCAAAACGTTTTCTCTTTGGTGATGATTTAAAAATCCAGTAAAAAAATCAAACCGTGCGGGCCCCTTTATCATGGCTCCCGAGTCCCTGATAATAAAAAACCCATCGTGAACTTCACCATTGGACATTTTCATTCCAACAGCACGAGGAACAAAAATAACAGACCCCAATTTATAAATTTTTAGATCTGCTGCAACTGAAAAGTTAGGATCAAGGCAATTATTATTAATCCCAAAACCGTATGGACATCGTTTTAGATCCACCTCTGTAAATCGAGGGACGGAATCCGATCCTCTCGCATAATAGCTATAAGACTTTTTAATAGAGTTTTTAACAACGAAACATGAGCCCTGCATTAAACATTCATCGAAATCACTTTTGCAAAGCTCAACCAAAACGCTCCCCTGAGGAGATTTCATCGGAACGAGATCCTTAACTTCACATTTTGGGACATCAATATTAATAGTTGGATTGTAATAAATCGTGGGATTAAGGAAAAGATCCGAGGACTGCCATGTCTGATTCGCACAGGACAATTGCGGAATGCATAGCCATAAAAACAAACTCAACGTCGTCTTATTCACTGGATTTGGCATTTTTACCCCACATAACACTAAGCTAATTCATTACGGGGAGAATAGAATTTAATTTAGAAATGAATGTTGCAAATCAATATAAGCGGAACAATAAATAACCGAATTTTTTCTATATTTACAAGCCTCAAACCTGATCAATAATTCTTCCAAATTGAATCTTAGAGACCTTGTTTCCAAGCATCTCGATATCACCCGGGTCATGAGTAATTAAAAGAGTTGGGATCTTTTCTTTTCTTAAAAGCTCTTTAATCAACTTTCGACTTTCATTGCGAAGATCTAAGTCTAAAGCAGAAAAAGGCTCATCCATGAATAGCATTCTAGGTTGACCGATGATTGCACGAGCAATAGCCACTCTTTGCCGTTCTCCACCAGAGAGGATGGATGCAGATCTATTTAAAAACTTTTCCATTTTTAAAGAGTCAGAAATTTCCATCAAACGCATCATTGCAAGTTTCTTTTCAATCCCTCTTGCTCGAGCCGCAAAGAGTATATTTTCAGTGGCAGTCATATGAGGAAAGAGGTCGAGAGATTGAAATACAATCCCTAACTTCCTTTCAGATGGTTTCAATATTGCTAAGTTGACACCTTGAAATGTCCATTTAAAGCCCGGTGCCAATTCAAGTCCAACCAGTGCTCTAAACACAGAGGTTTTGCCGGAACCAGAAGGGCCACTCAAAACCGTTATACCTTCATCTAAAATTTCCCACTTCGGTATTTCTAGGTGAAATGAACCAAATTTAATATTTAAATTTTCGACCAAGGACACGGCTTCCCCCTACGCAAAAAAGGTAACACATTAGACCCACGATGATGATCAATAGGCTCAAAATGCTGGCCTGACTGAGGCGGTAGCTAGACATTAATGTTTCTGTCATCATTCCAAGGCTCAGATCTTGGTTTGCCAAAATACGAGAGACAGCAAAATCTCCGCAGGCCCACACCGAGGCGATGCCCGACAAAATTCCAGCGCGTTCAAAAATCTGAGGGAATGTAATCTCTCTAAAAATCTGCCGTGGGGAGGCTCCCATCGTTGTGGCCACTTCAATTTGGGAATCCAGGTTATTCATCTCGCTCAACCAACCTAGCCGAAACAAGTTGCACAATGAAAGCAGCGTGATGACCGCTGATATCTTCAGAAATGAAAATAAGCCTCCATTTGGCCCGAGAATCAAAAATGCAAAACAGGCTAGCGAAGTTGATGGCCCTAAATATCCCCTTAAAAATTGAGTAAACCATTTTTTGGGCCATGAAAAGGCTATAGCCATCAACCCCAAGAAGGAAGCGCTCCCCACAGTTAGTCCTATCGCCAAGCTTCCTAGAAAACTCCACAGAATTCCGGACTGATATTCATAGAATGTCGATACCATCTGAATTCCAGATAATATGCCATCAAGATAGCCAACAAAATACAATACAAAAAAAGCAAAAATAAAAACTAAGGCCAGGGGCGATTGCACTAATTGCAGATTGGATTTTTTTATTTCAGTGCTTTTATTGGTATTTCTTAATGATAACGAGATTAAAAAAATGAAGATTGATTGCACTATGGAAAGGAAAACGGCACCACTCCATTCGCCGGAAAGTCTAATTTTTTCATAAATTAGAACTTCTAATGTAGTTCCTCGTCCGCCACCAACAATTAAAGGAATTGAAAAGCTCTGAAAACAAATAATGAAAACAAAAAGACCAATAGACCAGATATCTTTGTATATCATGGGCAACAGCCCCCGATATAGAAAATGCAAGCGAGTGGCTCCCTCAACGAAAGCCAATTCGATAACTGAGCCAGCCTTCTTTTCAATGATTCCAGCCGTCAGAACTGCCACTAATCCAAAATTCATTATTGAATGGATCAGCACAATTCCAAAGACTCCCATTGGAAAAGGGTCAATTATATTTAAAGCTGAGAGCAGTGTAAATATTGGAGGCAAAAAATTAGGCAACAGACAGAGTATCTCGAAAACATTTCTTAGCTTGGGCCAGCGAACTTTTGGAAGAGCAATAAGGCCCAAGCCAAACCAAAAACCAATTATTATTGAAAAAAAAGCCGACAATAAGGATTGAACAAAACTATTTCTGAGTGCCCAAAAAAAATCCCCAAATTCAGGCAGTCCATGAATTTTAAATTGAGTCAGCAGCAATATGAATGGCGAAATCAGAAAAAGAAAGACAACAAGCCGCAAGATTTCTTGCATGGAAAAATATAAATTATATTTTTTCTGCAATAAGGCTGTGGTCATTTTCAATTTAGAGTATTCCTGCGAATATCTGTCCATCTCTTTAAGACTCTCTCAACCTCGGAAGTTGGGGGAACCTTAAACTTTTGCAAATTTTTTGCTGGCAAAATTGCTGCAAAAGGTGACTTTTCTAAAATTCCTTTAACCACTGGAAACATATAATTCTTTTCCATAATTATTTTCTGCCCTTCGCTGGACAAAAGAAAATTCACAAATTGACTAGCAAGTTCGCAATTACGGCAAAAATCAGGGATTCCCATAAATTCAATTTGAACTGGCATCGCCTCTTCGAATTTTAGACTGAGATATTCTTTCTTCTTTTCTTCAATTTCTTGATACAAAGGAGTTGTCACATAGGAAAACGTCATCGCAGCTTGTTTGGATGTAAACAGTCCATACGCTGTCGACCAAGATGGTGAAAAACTATGGGCCTGCTCCATCAAGGCTTCGATATACTTAAATCCTTGAACTTCCCCCTTGGCATCTAGAACCCAAAAAAGGAACTGCTTCCCAGTTGAGCTTGTTCGCGGATCTTGCAAAGCCAATTTCTTTCTGTATTCAGGAAGTAAAAGTTCGTCTAACTTACTAGGAAAGTGAGAGCTTCCTTCCTTTCGGGCTATAAAACTCAATTGTCCCCAATCATAGGGTACAAAGTAGGCACCACTAAATGCGGGGCGTACCGCCTCATAAGTGTCGAGCTTACCTAAGCTTAAATTTCGCCATTTCTGCTCTGACATGGCCTTTGACAAATCAAACTGATCGAGCCCAATTACAAGATCAGCACCCAAACTTTCACCCTCAATTCGCAATCGCTGCAACAATATGCCTGAGTCACTACCCTCAATAAATTCAACTTTGCATTTGCAATTTTTTTCAAAGCTGGCTTTCAACAAGGGACCTGGCCCCCAACGCCCCGTAAATGTGGAATAGCCAAAAACGCGCAAAATAGGCACAGCGGCTAGATCGCCGCCCTGGTTTGTCCTATTTAGTAAAGCCAGCGAAAGCCCTATAAAAACAACTGTCACAAACAATACAAAATGCTTCATGCCACCTACCACCAAATCCCACGGCGTCTTTTAAAGAAATAATAATCAAGTCCAAGGCAACGACCTGCTCCGACCCAGGCCATAATAAAATGTATAGCCAAAAATGTTTTGAATAAATCCTCGTGGTTAGGACCAGAAATAAATAACATCATAAGGCACAATAAAACCCCCAGAAGGGCCACTGGCCTTACCACATATCCCAGTATATAGGAGAACGCGACGGCAAATTCCACACCAAGTATGATGAATGCAACTGTTTGCCAATTTGGAATCATTTGTGAACTGGCAAAAATCTTGAACCACTGAGGGGCATGACTTGTGGGCAACCACTCAGCAATTTGATCTGCGATTCTTGGTCGAGTTAAAAAATCTCCGCGGAATTTTTGTAAGGCGTGCTCTAGATAATAGTACCCTAAAAAAATTCTTAAAAAAGAAATTGGAAGTAAATGTCCGACATATTTTACGCTCTCAAAAAATGATATTAACATAATATCCTCATTGTGACTTAGACTCCCTTCTGAGGGCAAGTCTGCTCAAGAAAGCAGTGGCTGCAATCTGGTTTTCTCGCCTTACATACAGCTCGACCATGGGATATGAGATAATGTGAAAGCATAATCCAATCCTCTTGAGGTACTAATTCATTAAGCTGAGATTCAATTTGTACTGCATTTTCAGTTCGAACCCAACCCAATCGATTGGCTAGCCTGGTCACATGAGTGTCTACAACTATACCGCTGGCAATACCAAAAGCATTGCCTAGAACAACATTTGCTGTTTTTCGACCGACTCCACCAAGTTGAATCAAATCAACCATGTTATTGGGGACTTGTCCCTGGTGTTTTTCAATTAACGTCAATGCGCATGCTTTTAGATTTTTTGCTTTGTTTCTGTAAAATCCACATGAATGTATAAGGACTTCAATTTCATCTAAGGGAGTCTCAACCATTGCGAGGGGATTTGGACATTTTTTAAAAAGTGCAGGGGTTGTCTGATTCACTCGCTCATCTGTGCATTGCGCTGACAGGGCTGTCGCAACTAAGAGCTCCCATGGATTTGAAAAATGAAGAGCGCAATGGGCCTCTGGGTAGTATCTCTTTAAAAGAGCGATATGGGGCAGGATCAAAGCAGCTAGTTTAAGAGATAACTGCTTGTTTTTTCTGGGTTTCTTCTTAACTATTGCCATCGTTGCCGATAGCCTCGACGGGACAGCCTTCTATGGCTTCCTTGCAAAGTGCTATTTCATCAGGAGTTGATGGCTGCTTAGAAACATAGGCATGACCGTCTTCCTCGTGCATCGCAAAATTATGAGGAGCGGTCAAAACGCAGGCATCACAAGCTATACAAGATTGGTCTACAAATAAATCACCAGCCGTATTTTCTTTCCATTTTTGACTTTTATCTGCCATTTTTATCTCCTTCGAGGCGTCTTATTCGGACGGGTCAATATAGTCAATTTGCGCCTGAAGTCAAATCCAAGTCCATAAAACATCCAGACTTGTGTCGCATTTTTCACCCTTCACCCTGCTGTTGCTGGGGGACTTTGTCATTTGGGGCTAAACTAAACTGGAATCTTGAACAATGCACTTTGGTATCGATACAAATAAGGAGATCTCATGGAAGGACCTCGATCACCCAGTGAAACAGAGTTTACGCAGGTTTTGAATTTTCTTGATAAAAAACTGCGTTCTGAGTCCACTTGGTCAATATCTGCTGAATATCCTACAGCTTTTACAGCCAGTAATTTACACAATATGAGAATTATATCAGATGATGAAAAAGTTCTTTCTCACGCTGTGATGAAGCCCTTAATAATAAAATCACCCCATGTGATTTTTAAAGCTGGGGCCATTGGATCTGTCGTGACTGATGATGATCATCGTGGACAGGGACTCAGCACTCAAATTATCCAAGACTGCTTAAAGCTCGCCAAAGAGCAGTCTTGCGACATCGCAATATTATGGACGGACCTGTTTGATTTTTACCGTCGAATTGGATTTGAACTTGCCGGCAGTGAAATAAGTTTTGTCATCGAGGATAAATTTGAAGTAGCCCCGAACCAACTCAGGTTCTCTATCGATTCAAGGGTTTCACCCGATGCTATTCATCGCCTCTATTCCAACCATTCGGTGAATTCTGTTCGAACTCTAGATGAAACTAGAAAATTTTTATCCATCCCCCTAACCAAGGTTTATACCGCGTGGGAGCCCAATGGGCAGCTTGCCGCCTACGCTATTGAAGGCAAGGGAATAGACCTTGATGGTTACATTCACGAATGGGGTGGCTCTGTCTCGAAACTAATGGCCCTTTTCAGTTTCATCAGAAATCACAAGCAGAATCCTTACGTTATAATCTGCCCCAATCATGCACAAAACTTGATTGAAGAACTGAAAAAACAAACGGTGACAATGAATCAAGGCTTCCTAGGAATGATTAAACTGGTCAACTTTGACCAGCTGGCTGCAAAGATTAAACGTGCCTTTAGAGCCGAGGGAATTTCTGATTTTGTACTTGAAAAACATCCCGACTGCTTCGTTTTTGGGGTTGGCCAAGATCTCTATACTCTGACCAAAGAAACAGATATGGTGCGTATGCTTTTTGGTCCGATCAATTTCCGCAGCCTAGGAATTTTTGAAAAAGAAGAAACTCTTCAAAAAATGGAAAAAATTCTTCCTCTAGATTTTTGGATCTGGGGCTGGGACTCAATTTAATACTACATGGGAATTCAAATGACAAATTGCACTATTTTTTTAAGATCCCTCATCGCCCTCATAATAATTTTACCTTCCCTTTCATGCATGGAAAAGCCACTGATGGAAGAACCCGTTGTGCCCGCCTCTCTGGCTGAAATTCAGAAACAAATGGTTCTGAGCTGGGGACAATCAGACCCATTAACAATGAACACTGGCGATTTTGCTTATTTTGAAACGGAACAAAGAATTGAGCTTCTAGTGCCAAAAGTTGTGCTCAAAGAAGGAATCACTGTCGGCGGAAAAATTGAAACAAACAATGAATTCAATTACACTTTCTTTTATCAATCCGCAGTCATCTCAGGAGATCAAACACAGCAGGCCACTCGTGAAGATAAGCGGTGTATAGCTAAAACCAGTGTGGGCTGTAATTCCGCGCCAGCAAGCTCAGTGGTTCCAGTTACAAATTTATCGACATTATCCACTTCAAAACCATCGGCAGATTCACTGGCTCCCTTGGCATTCAAAGCTTTCAATAAAATGAAAGCCACTGCAATAAAGCCTATGGCTGCAGATCTACAACTCAGTTTGGGTTTCGAAAAATTTATAGCCTTAGCCTACGCGTGCCAAAAAACAGACAGTGTCACAAAGTACTGTGTTGAAACATTGGGGGCAGATAGCTGTGATATCACTTGCTCTAACTTAAAGTCAGAGGATGAAATCCAGGATCTTCCACCGCTCATCCAGGCGCAGCCAAATTGTGGCGGCTACCCAGATTGCAAAATTAAGGTAAAAAGGGTTTCATTTGACTGGAACTTTATTTTAGTCAGAGGCACTGTAACTCAGACTCAGAAAATAAATTATACTATTGCCATCAGCCCAGACTTGCCATTTTTGTCCCGCGTGGTTGATTACTGTTCGCGCGGACTCATTGATGTCCCTCAAATTGGCAGCAAAGTCCTGGTTAATATTTGCAGCAAACTTAAAAATTACCAACCCGCACCCTAAATTCATCGATTCTTAAGCCCTGATAAATGCATAATTGCCAGTACCGAAAGCCTCCTGTAGAATTGAATTCTATCTGGAGGTTTGAATGAAAAAAATTGCAGTGGTTTTATCAGGATGTGGTTTTCTTGATGGCAGTGAAATTACTGAGACCATAAGTTTGCTGATTGCCCTCAACCAAGCGGGAGCAAAAGTCTCATGCTTTGCGCCAGATATTCAAATAGAGGTCACAAACCATCTGACTAAAAAGCCTCAGCATGAAAAGCGAAGTCTTTTAACTGAGGCTGCACGCATAGCTCGTGGGGATATAAAGTCTCTTACAGAATTGCATGTCGCAGACTTTGATGGGATTGCATTTCCTGGCGGTCTTGGCGTTGTCAAGAACCTAAGCAATTGGGCAGAATTGGGCGCAGGCTGCGAAGTTCATGAGGAAGTCAAACGTGTGATTTTGGATTTTTATAATGCTAGCAAGCCCATTGGTGCAATCTGCATAGCTCCCACTTTAATCGCACGGGTTTTGGGCCACAAAAAAGTAACTGTGACCATTGGAAACGACGCTGAAGTCGCAGCTGAAATACAAAAAACTGGCGCCCAGCATGAGGAATGTCCGGTAGATGATTATATTACAGACCGCGAATGTAAAGTTGTCACAACTCCAGCATATATGTATGGGAGCTCTAAACCCCATGAAGTTTTTGCTGGTATTTTCGGTCTTGCCAATGAACTGGTTGAGTGGGCATAAATATTTAACAGACCTCTGACTTTGGAATTAAAATGAATAAAAAAATAGTTGCACTGATATTTGGTGGAAAATCTGCAGAACATGAAGTTTCATTGCGTTCAGCAAAAAATATTGCTGATGCTTTAGATAAAGATCTTTTCAAGCCTATTTTAATTGGTATTAGCAAAGAAGGCAGTTGGTATCGATTTTCTAATTTAGATGTCTTCAATTTAATAGCCATTGAAGACAACGATCTTCCAAGTCAGGCCGAACCCATTGCTCTAATATCAATAGCGGGTAAGCCCCTCCTCTATTCCCTACAAGATCACAGCAAAACACCTATTGACTGTGCATTTCCAATTCTGCACGGCACAATGGGCGAGGACGGCACAATCCAGGGACTTTTCAAAATGGTCCAAGTGCCCTTCGTTGGCTGCGGAGTTTTATCTTCGGCGGCAGGTATGGACAAAGAAATCATGAAACGCATTTTATTCGAAGCTCAAATTCCAAATGCGCGCTATGCGCTACTGACCCCTTTCAAAGAAACCAGCTATGAAAAGATTGTCTCCGAACTTGGAACACCTTTTTTTATTAAGCCAGCAAATGCGGGATCTTCTGTTGGTGTTCATAAGGTTAAATCGGCCGAACTGTTCAAGGCACAATTGCAAGATGCCTTTCAATTCGATGACAAGGTCTTGGCAGAAGAATTCATTCAGGGACGTGAACTTGAATGTTCTGTGATGGGGCACAATCACAATCCAAAAGCTTCACTTCCAGGTGAAGTCATCCCTCAACATGAGTTCTATTCCTATGAAGCAAAATATGTCGATGACAAAGGGGCCTTGATCGAAATACCCGCAAAAATTGATCCAGACATTATTTTACGACTTCAAACCCTTGCAAAAAAAACATTTCAAGTGATGGGATGCGAAGGATTAACCCGAGTTGATTTCTTTTTAAAATCTAATGGTGAATTGTACATCAATGAAATTAACACCATTCCCGGATTTACCAAAATATCTATGTATCCAAAAATGTGGGAAGCCAGCGGTTTGAAATATAAGGAATTGATTACAGAGCTCATTAAACTGGCTTTTGAAAAATTTGAATCGGAACAAAAATTGAAAACAAGCTATCTCTAGCTTGTATTCTCTTCGCCCTTAAACAATCAGAATCTATGGCAAAGTATCAAAGGCAACTGATCATGTCTTGCCTGTTAATACAGTAGGGTTGAACAAGTCCCGAGGGGCCAGTTTTTCCTGTTTCACCTTGCTCACCTTTTTTTCCTAATTTGTCCTCTAAGTGGAAATACTTTAATAACTCTCTACAGTCTTTATTAAGTCCATAATCACCAATCTCACCCCCCGCTCCACCTAGTCCACCAGATCCACCACCTCCTGGGCTTCTTTCAACTGCAAATGTGAAATCAGAATTGGATCTGATTTTAAGTTCCAGAGTCCCTGAGTCTCCACCCCTGGCGCCTTCCCCTCCGGCTCTACCCTTGGCCCCACTCCCCGGAAAAGTCGACCCTAGTAATGTTCTTAGAGTGGCCCCCCAGTCTTGATGAGGATCTGGCCCATGCCAATCAATTATAACAGCATTAGATTCGCAGACGTTCCCTCTAGAGCCCTTCATTGAATCCTCTGGCGAAGCCCCTATTAGCCCTTGTCCACCTGTTTCACCACGCATAACAATTTTCAAAATACCAACGCCCCCTTGAATATCAATTAAGAGGTGACCGCCAGCTCTGCCATTTTTTCCAAACTCCGCAGTCTGTCCCTCGGGAAAGGTAGAAATAAGACCTGATTCAATTTTTATATTTCTAACGTGAATTCTGACATTATTTCCCAATGTGTAAAGGCTGCCACCGTCGGTCATAGTCAATTCATCAATTGAAAAATCAAAATCATGCTTTACGCTTTTTTTTGAAACTTCATTCAGTTTTATTTCAAGTTCCATATCTTGCAAATTAAGAATTTTGCCATCAAAGACATACATGGGTTCGTTTATTTGTATGCTTGGCAAGTCCACCAGTTGAATTGCTTTTGGAAATTGACTTTCTTGTCCCTCGTTCTTGCTCCGAAATTCGACACAGGCACAAAGTCCCGATATCGTAAATAGAGCTGTCATCAATATTTTTAAAATCACTGAAATCCTCCTCATTATTTTGATTCCTCCAAGGCTAGACCCTTCAAACTCAGAGCCTGGATTATGACCTACAAAACTTGAATCCCTTGTCGAAATCCGGATAAGTATGAACTGTAAAAACCGAAAAAAAGAATTGAGGGGGGAACTCTTTGCACTAGACCTTTGCCTGTGAATGACTTTTGCATAGATATCGGTTGCCACCTTCACAATGAGTGAAGAAGGCCAACTCAAGGATGAGAAAAATGGAATATCTTAAAATTAATTACTTCGAAAAAGCTGACACTAAAAAACATCGCGAGTTCATTATTTCTCAAAACAATTGCGTACTTTGCGGAACTGTTTTGGAACTAAAGCATATCGCAGATCGAAACAATTCAGAAGTAAAAGAAGAGGCCTTTTGCCCACAATGTGATGTCAAAACCCGTGCAAAAACTCATATTTTGAACTGATTTTTGTCAAGCATTCGACGGTAAAACCGCCATTTCTCTGGCGCAAATATTTTGCCGTCAAAAAATCATCACGGTCCAAAAATAATCGCACAAATTATATGTTAGAACTGAAACGTCAAAAAGAGGACCTTTAGGGTCCTCTTTTTGCACTAGTAATTTTTAAAAAGAAAGCCTACGACTTCTTTAGTAAACGTTTTTATTCCTATAATCCATCAAATACTTCGCCAAAAGATCCGAATTCAAGACCTCATCGGCAACTGCGAGTTCCACAGCTTTTTGAGGTCCGAACGGAAACAATGCCTCTTCTGGATTTTGCACTATTGTCGTTCCACCGAGCTTTTGAATCTCAGTCAAACCCTCTACACCATCAGATCCAAAGCCACCAAGCAGAACAGCAAAAACACCTTTGTTGTGAGCCGCTGCCGCCGATTGAAACAGGACATCCGCAGATGGCAACTGACTAGAAACAGGAGCACCTTTCGACAACTTGATTATGGAGTTTTCGCCACTGGCCTCAATTTTTCCATGATGTTCAGCAGGAATAAAATAAACATGCCCCATTTTTAATAAATCGCCATCTTTGGCCACAACTGGCATGACCTTAGATTTAGTTTTCAATTTCCCAATATAAGCCATAACAAAATTAGCGACAGTACTGCAAGCAACCACCACCGGTGGTGTATCAATAGCAAGACCACCAATAAACTTTTCAAGAGCATCGGTACTTCCAGCATTGCCACCAACAACAATCACTTTTAATTGCGAGCCATTTTTTACAACAACGCTAGTTTCAACCTTAGTTCCCTCGGAATTGCTTTCAGGACTTGGTGATTCCGATTTCATTTTTTTCAATAAGTTCACAGATGCTGCAGCTCTAACCTTAGCAACCAAAATGCTTGCAAGGTCCTTCAGAACCGCGGGATCAAATTGTGATGGTTTATGAACGAACTCAATTGCACCAAGTTCTAATGATTTCAAAGCGGCTTCACCAGTGCTCGACAAAGACGACACCATCACCACGGGAATTGGATGATGCGCCATAATTTTTTCTAAAAAGGTCACCCCAGACATTTTTGGCATCTCAATGTCTAAAGTTATCACATCGGGCTTTTTCTCGATGATCATTTCACGCGCTTGATAGGCATCGGCAGCAGCACCAACGACTTCCAGGCCGTGTTTTGTGAATATATTTGTGAATAATGTTCTAACCGTAGCCGAGTCGTCAACGACTAGCACCTTGATATTCTTAACTTCAGCCAGAGGCTTAAATCCAGAAACATCAACCGCTTGACCATCTGTTGTTCCTTCAGAAGATTTATATAAGATATCGAAGGTAGCAGTGTTCATTTTAATTGTTCTGGCATAATCTCCAGCCACATTTTTTTCAATGATGGGAATATTCATCTCTTTTAAGAGATTCTCAGCCATTTCAATATTTCTTTTGCCAATGCCCTCGCCTAAGGATGCTACGCTAATCACATTTGCACCACCGTAAACTTTCGCTTGCAGTCGACCGCGTTCAGCTCCGAGCTTTACGCACTCATTAACTAATGCGACTATGGCAAATGCTCCGTAGCGAGGATTTGTACTTTCCGCTGCCGCACCAGTCGGCAACAGATAGTGGTTCAATCCGCCTATCTTAGTAACAGGGTCATAAATTGCTACAGCTACGCAGGAGCCTAAAAGTGTGGAAATGGTCGTTTCTTCTTTGAACGCCGCTATTTTACCAGGATAAAGAAAACAGAAATTCATACTGCCACCAACATTTCTATGTCTAACACCATAACGCTTTGACTCTCACGAATAAAAAAGTTTTTAACGAAGGGAACCTCTTGCATGATTGAGGTTGATTCAATCGTCTGCAAATCTTTGTCATTAACTTTGACGAGATCATCTGCTTCAGTCACTTGAAGTGAAAACTTTGTACCCTCAAATTCACAAATCACGTAAAGAAAAGGCTTTCCCTCATTTTCCATAAATCCAAAATCCCACCAATTAAAAACTGGAATTGCGTCTCCACGAAAAGAGATCACACCCAAAATCCCCACATGGCGCTGTGGAATTGAATAGACTGGCAAAGTAGGAATAACCTCAACCACATTTCTTATTGGAATAACAAATTCCTGATCAAAAACCTTACAATGCAAATAAAAGGAATGCCCCTGCATTTCCCGATTTAAATTATAGATTGTCGGAAACTCTGCGGAATCTTTTAGTGTCAATATAAGATTCTGCACATATTTCATTACAACTTCTAAATAAGAAATAATAGCTTCAGAACTGGTTGCGTTTGTAATATATTCAAGTAGCCGCACCATCCAGTCAGCAATGTGCTCGAACTCATTGGTCCTAGCATCGACAATCCAACTTGGTATTGCATCTTGAAGCTCACTTTTAATTCTTTTCCATGTTGCTTCATCAAGCAGACCAATAAACTTTTGTACGTCCGTCGCCAGTGCTGATAGATAATACTTCTTTAGTTCTTCTGTAAAATCATCACCAAAAATATCACTCATGCTGCCTCCTCAATCCGCTCAGCGACAATCATTCCAACAAGCATTTCCGGATCAACAATGTAGGTTACATTTTCATCTGCAAGAATTGAAATACCTTTAAATCCTCTAAGGTGTCCTAGTATCTTTCCAAAATTTTTAACAACTAAATCAGCTTGACCGTCTATATTGTCGACGATCAATCCAATCACCGTGGATTTATTATTTATAAAAATGACCGAGGATCTATTCACTAAGTCTTCATCAGGATTGAGCTCGCCGGTCAGCATTTCCTGATAATTTAAAAGTGGAGTCGTCAATCCATTGTATTGACAGTAACGGAAATGATTCACAGTGGTAATTTTAAGCAGACTACCAGAAATAATTCTTGATACCGACATCAATGGAATGGCGAAATGGAAACTGTTCCAAGTGCAAATGAGTGTCGACTCAAACATGATGTTTTGTGGAATTGGCACTTCAAGATGGAAGGTTGAACCTTGCCCCAGAACTGAGGTGATCTCAATTTTTCCACCATATTTTTTAACTGTAGTGTCAACGACATCCATTCCAACACCGCGACCAGACATTGTGGTCACTTTGTCTTTCGTTGAAAAGCCGGCATTGAATATAAACTTATAGATTTGATCATCACTTAAATGTGGAATATCTGCTTCAGTCGTCAGGCCAGAGCTGATGGCTTTCCTTAATATGCGTTCTTTATTAAGCCCTGCTCCGTCATCACCAAAAATAAGGTGTATAACTCCATTTTTTTCGGAGACCTCTAAGGTAACTTTTCCGATTGAGGACTTGCCTTGAACAGCTCTTTCAAACTGATCTTCAATTCCATGATCGATTGAATTACGCGCCAAATGAACTACCATATCGGTTAGATCTTGAGCTAAGGATTTATCAATGAGCAAGTCCATACCTTTAGCAACATATTCAACTGATTTATCAAGTTCTGTGGCTGCAGCCCTAACTAAAACTGGAACTCCATGAAAAATTAAATCGGCGCGATCCTTTCGCACTCCTTGGACTTGAAATTGCAACTGATCACTGATTTTTGCTAGATTCTGAGCAAACTCATTGTGGCGACGTTCAAACAACTCTGGCTGAGTTCTGAAATCAACCGTCTGACTCATCGCTGTAAAAAAGTTTTTTAAGACCAGCAATTCACCAGAAACTCTCAAAATCTCATTGAGCTGCTTCATGTTTAGCCAAACGCCCTGGTCTTCCTCATTCACAGTGGCAACATGCTTATGAACTTGCGGCTGTCGACTCGCTTTTGTGGGCGCTGCACTTCCATCAAATTGCACAGTGCCGAATCGAGCTATCAGTTCAATTGTTTCTGATAACTCTTCCGGATAAATTTGTCTTTTTTCCTTCAGTCCATTGACAAGTACTTTTAAAATTCTGGAGGACTTCAAAAACAAATCAACACATTCACCATTCACGGCATGGTGTTCTTTTTTGATACGATTTAATAGAGCTTCAAACTCATGGGACAATGAGCCGATCAACTGCCCACCAGGTACAGCTCCAACGCTACCTTTTAGTGTATGAACTTTTCTAAAGAGTAAGTTAATTAATTCCTCATCACCGGGATTGCTCTCAAGCTTAAGGACTTCTTCTTCAAATTTCTCGAAAATATCTCTAGCCTCTTCAAAAAAAGCTTTTGAGACCTGTTCAATAACATCACTTTCGATGCCAAACATGTCATCGGTATTACTAGAATTCGAATTGTCGTTATGTGATGCATCTGATGACATGCTAAATTTTCCCACTTTCGATACAAAAGAAGTTTCAATTTCTTATCGGTGGGTTTAGAAATTTACTGAGTAATAAAATTAACATTATTCCAAAAATATGGGCCAGATTTTTAATCTGTTCTTAGAGCCCTACCTTAGTCCAGCTCTAATCCTGAACATTCTGAACATTTCTCATATGATCTGCAAGATTAAGAAGCGATTCCAACAACTCAGAACGGAGCGGATCGACAATTTCAACATCTTCAAAGGCCTGGACCATACAGATCATCCATTGGTCGCGCTCGGCCTTATCAATCTTAAAGGGGAAATGACGAGCCTTCAATCTGGGATGCCCAAATTGTTCAATAAATAGATTCGGCCCCCCCAGCCATCCGGACATAAACATGAACAATTTATCTTCTGAGCCTTTAAGATCTATTGGATGCATATCACGCACTCCCTTGGCCTCAGGTAGAGTGTCCATGATTTCGTAAAATCTTTGGATCAACCTTTTTAGAACTAATTCGCCACCTATCATTTCATAAGGGGTTCTTATTGAGCTATCCATAAATTCCTACAAGTGTTTTAAAATCTCAGTTTGAATCTGTTTCATTTCGATATCAGATCTCCGACTAGCTTTTTTGAAATCAAGATCTGGGATAGACCATGCTGGTATTAAGTGCAGATGATAATGAGGCACTTCAAATCCAGCGACCATCTGTCCAACCCGTGGAGCACCGGAGGCTTTTAAAATAGCCTTGCCAATTCTTTGAGAGACTTGATGAAGATGAGCATAGGTTGTTGAAGGAACATCCGTCCAGTGATTGATTTCAGCTTTGCAAATAACGAGTGTGTGTCCCAGGTTGACTTGATCCAATGCCAAAATAGAAAAAACGTCTTCGTCCTCATAAATTTTATAGGAGGGCAATTCACCGCTGATAATCTTTGTAAAAATTGATGCCACTAAAACCCCTTAAAAATATAAAATTGATACTTATTTCTTACCTGATATTGTCATAATGTCCCGAATGAATCAAAACAGTCCACTCATTGACTTAATTATTTTTGCATTCTGGCCATAAGAGTCAGGAGCAAAGCGAATGACTCCATCCCTTCCTTGCTCTGAGGACATATACGCCATATAAATTGGCAGTGAATTTGTCAACTTGACCTCAGTTGATATTTTAATCTCGTCACCTGGTTTTGCAGTAATAGCCTCGATGGCACTTCGATCCCATTGAGTTCCAGCCAGCAGATATTCAGCTAAATCAAAGGCCTTTTCTATACGAATACAACCCGAGCTTCGCATTCTCCCTTGTCTCTGAAAAAGCTCAGGCTGATTTGTGTCGTGCATAAAAACTGCCAACGTATTTGTTAATTCAAATTTAATTACTCCCAGTGCATTACTGAAAAATGGCCGCTGCCGCAAGTAAACCATCGCAATATTTTTTTCACCTGAATATCCGGCATATTCTGCTGCGCCCCAGTTGACATCAAGGGGGTCGATTTTCCTTCGTGACACCTTATCCCACACTTCAAACTTGTTCCTGATAAAGTAATCAGAAATTTCATTCTCTGAAAGTTTTCTAATTTCAGTAACTTTATCTTTATAAAATATTTTTGGTGGCACGACCCAAAATGGATTAAAAATTATTTTAACTATTTCATCCCGCATCGTTGGAGATTTACGACTTGGTCGGCCGTTAATTATCCGAGAGTAAAGCACAATTTTATTTTCGGGCTTTTTTTCAGAAAGATAAAAATAGGAAAAGGCCAAATTCACAAAGGCAAAACGATCTTCAAAACGGTGAGGAAACCACCTCAACTTTTCCATGTCAGCCTGAATCTGGTGTATTCGATCAAGACAGCTCGTATTAAGGAACCTCCAGAATCGACCACCAGGCGAGATAAACCCATCGGGAGTCCACCTCTGAGTGCTCTGAATATCATTTACAATCATCAGCAAATCATCATCAAAAAGATCATCAATGGAATTGATCTTGTAACCGAGCAATACCAACCGTTGTTTTATATCAATTATGACGTTATTTTTTGAATTGAGGCTCATTTTTTCTTTTGATTCAGAAATATTATGCCATCGACCACCATTGCAAATTGGGTAAAGCATTTTCATGGCTGCTTGAGTTGAAAAATAAGGCTCATTTTGTGGTGCCAGCTCTTCAACGATAGCCCCCGTTTTAAAATTTGCAGAAAAAACAATTTCATGCAATCGACTTGGGTCAATAAATTCTTTTTTTTTAAGCTTAACATCCGATCCAACAGATTTGGGATCCACACTACCGACAGATAAATGTCTCAACATTGCTAAAAAATTTTTTTGCGTATGATATTTTAAATCATATCTTTGTCCTATTCCTTGAGTGAAATCTTTCTCCATTTCATCGGTCCAATATTTTTTAGGGTTAAGACCATGTGTCCAAATGCCAAGGATTGATTGCCGCATGTCCTCAAGTTTCAGATCCTCGAAGACATTTTCATATGTAACGAGAGACTTGGTGGGTAAACTCTCCACCTGATCAGCAGTCACGAAAGAAATAATATATTTCTGATCGCAAGTGCCCGCAAAAGTAAATATTGAGCAAAGACAAAAAAGAAATACTCTCTTTGATTTGGTTTTCATAGGACCGATTTTCATCGAAATATTGAAACAAGTTAAGCATCGCTCTCGACCTAGTTCTGGAATATTTCAAAACAAAAATAATTGGACGACTTAGGATTTGTTTTTACTCATAAGCCAGTAAAACGGCAGTCCCGCCATGATGATAAAAACACCAACAAAAGCATTTCTAGGGTTTTGTGTCAGAGAATTTATAACCAAAAATATGGCCGCTCCTATGAACAAGATCGGCACAATGGGATAGCCAGGCACCCGAAAATGATTTTGATCAAATTGATTTTCAACTTTGCGCTGTCTTTTTCTGAAAATAAAAACTGTTGATGCGGTCAGACCATAAAAAATCCAACCCGAAACGACAACATAATCGGTCAATTGATCAAAAGTGCCCATCAAGGCAAGCCCGGAAGCAATCAATGCTTGGACGACAATTGAAATGACTGGAACCTGTGCATGACTTCCAACCTGAGCCAATTTATTCCAAAATAAGCCATCTCGTGCCATAGCAAAAGGAACTCGCGCACCTGTAAGTATTGACCCATTCATTGCACCAAGTGCCGAAATGATAAAAGCAATCGAAATTCCGGGCACACCATATTGATTCAAGAATGTTTTTGCAGCAAGAGTGGCCACGGGTAAAGCCTCGGGAAACCGTGAGGAATTGGCATTTTGAATTTGTTCAATGGATAAAACATTAAAATAGCTGGCATTGGCAAATAAATATAAAGCCATGACAACAAGCATTCCAATCCCAAGAGCTATTGGAATATTTTTAATTGGATTGCGAACTTCCTCTCCCACCATGGGCAGATTGTTCCACCCATCATAAGCCCAAAGTGCAGCGATCATGGCCAGGCCCAACGTTCCAAAACTAAACTTAGAAACATCCCCTGTTGCTTTGATTAAAGGTGGAATTTCAGGATGGGAAACACCGAAACCAAAGACTCCAATGACCAAACTCAATATAAGAAATATTTTTAAGCCGGTCAGAAAAATTTGAACGCGAGCGCCCCAATGAACATGAAGACAATTTACTGCACTAAAAAACAGAATCAATAAAACCGCTACGGTCTTCCCTGATCCGGGAATGCTTTCAAGGGAAATTATGCCTCCCAGAAATGTTGCCGCTCCTGCTGCATAGGCCGCTATCGATCCAGGGGCGCCAATCCAAAACCTCATCCAGCCATAAAGAAAAGAAGACAACGAGCCATAACCTGCCTTCAAAAATGCGTACTCCCCGCCGGACTGAGGAAATTGAGAACTCAGCTCTGCATAGGTCAATGCTCCAGCAAAAGAAAGAACCCCAGAGATAATCCAAGCAAAAGCCACCAATAAGCCTGAGCCTAACAATTGGGCCATTGTTGCAGTTTTTAAAAATATACCCGTGCCGATAATTGTACCAACAACAAGACTTGACGCTTGCCAAGGTCCCATACTTCGCTGCAGTTCTTTTTTGCCTTTTTTCATAGAGACAGAATTTGCGCTATGAATTCCTATGTCAACTGAATTGACCTTTTGGGCATCAACTTCAACTGGCCGCAGATATCCTGAGCTTATCTATATAGAAATATATTTATGTGCTGACAATTGTCGTCACTGGCTAATTTAAAGACATGAAGAACTGAATTTAAAACCATTACAGCCGGCATGAAACTTGTAAGGCGGTAATCGGAACCTGATAATCGCACGATTAAAAATTCTTGAGGAGTGCAACAAAATGAAGGACTTTAGAACTATTGCTACGTCCATATTAACAATGTCGCTATTAACAGCGCAATTTTCTCTCGCCATCAGTAAAGAAATGCACGCCCTAGTGCGCCTGGAAACTCACTCAAATGCAGTTGCCCGTCGCGATAGCAATTTCGTAAAAATGGAAAACTTTGAGATACCGCTTGAGCTGGTTGAAAGCAAAATTGCCTTAAGGACAAATCCGCTCTTTGTTGCTTCAATGATTTTTGAACGCGAAGGAAAGAAATTTGTTCGCTGGCTCATAAATCCTGAGGACACTAAGTGGAATATCGAGGTTGAGAAGTACTTGGTCGAAAACGGCATCTCAACAAAAAGGGATCACCACTTTGTTGGCTATATGACAGCCTCGAGAAGCTACATAGCTGTCGATCCCAAATCAGGAGCTGAATTTTCTATCAAAATGTCAACCGACAAAACCGGGGGTGCATGGCGGGATAAAAAGCAGACTTGGGAAGATGCTGAGCAAATAAAAATGATGACAGATTTTGTCGATCAGCAACTCAAACTTCAGCCAAAGTTGAAAAACATTATTTTGCTCGATGAGCCCGCCGTCTTTGGAATAAAAGGAATTGATCAGGCCATGGTACTCAGGTCCTATGAAAACCTCACCAACAGTGGTAAAAGATATGTTCCGGGCTTCTCTATTATGCATGAAAAATTAGGACGAGATCTTGCTAAAGCCAATGGCTCAGATGACCCAGCAACCTATTGGAATGAACATTACAATAAACCTTTAGCACGTGCTTTGGCAGAATTTTTTGCCTTAACGGGAATGACTTATGATTCTCCTCATTCTCAGAATTTTTTGGTAGAGTTAGATTCTAAAAATCGTCCCACTGGAAAAATAGTCCTGCGAGACTTTGGTGACACTTTTCTTTCTACCGAGTTTTTTGAAGCTGTAAATAGAAAAGACATCCTTGCTGTCTGGGAAAAGACCAACCTCACTCGGGAAATTGTATTTGCTTCAGTTGGAATTCTGCACGGCAACACACCACCTTCGTGGATACAGCTGTGGGCAAATGATACAACAAAGAACAACAGTTATCAAAAATGGGGACAAGATTTTTTTGAGGCCTTTAATGCAGAGTTAATCGAGCAAACAGGTGTTAGCATGACGAGCTCTCCATTAAGTCGTATGGGAGAATACATGCGAAAATTCTATAAAATTAACGACACCGCCGGGCAAGAATTTATCAATCTGGTAGCTCAAGGAAAACAACGACAGCATTTAATGATTAAATCCTGTGAGCATGCATTTGCTATTTAGTTGGAAACCAAAGATTTAATAATTCAAAGAACCACGCCTGAAGTGGTTCTTGCAAAGAAGAGATGCTTGAAAGTATCTCTTCTTTTGTTTTAACTGCACCTTGATAAGAATCTAGTTCATCTGTTTGAGCACATTCTTGAATCCATTCAACTGTGGCTTCAGGATGAAATTGTGTGGCCACAATGTTTGATCCATAAATAAAAGCCTGATTTTGACAGAAATTATTTGTCGCCAAAAGCTGGGCCTTTTCTGGCAGTTCAAAGGTGCATTGATGCCACTGAAAAACCTCGAGTTGTCGGGCTTCAGTATGAGATCCATTCAAGTTTAAACTTAAAATTTCTACTGGCAAAAAACCAATTTCCCATTGCTCTAGAGAATAGACTCGACCACCTAGCACTTCGGCCAAGAGCTGACTGCCTAGACACAATCCAAAGATAGGCTTTCCTAAGACTACACAGGCCATCAAAAAGTCTTTTTCAATCTTGAGCCAAGGATACTGCTCCTCTTGAAAGGTATTCATGCTGCCGCCACAGACAACCAAGGCCTTGAAACTATCAAGTGAATAAGGCAGTTCGCTGCTAATTTCAATCTCTGAAATATTCCAAAGGGCAAAACTTAAACCACGCCCCGTCACCCAATCAATAAGTGATCCAGGAGGAGTATCTTGTTCATGTTGTATGATGAGGATGTCTAGCATACCCGAAAGAGTACTTTCTGAATGCACCACTTTTCAACAAAATTTGCCTTTTTTGGCTAGGCGAACTTGAATTAAATCTCAGATGTCCAAAATGTAGACAGATATTCTTTCCAATAAAGCAGACTTTCGACAGAGGTGAATACTTATCACTTTACTTCATTTGGAAAACTGCTATGACTATTTGCATGTCTCACTGGATAAAGTTCATCTTTTCATTTCAACTCATTTTTATGATTGGTTTTTCAGCAATAGCTGAAAGCAAAAAGTCATTTAAAAATGGTCAAAAAGTTGAGTGGACAGGCCAAGATCAAGATTCAAGAGATTCTCAAAATCAGTGCCCATCTGAAGAATCCTGCAATGAGACTGATGATGAATTCAATGATGACTTCGATGATGAGGTCCTTATTGTTTCAAATTTTTGGACCTTTCCGTCTAAAAACACTGAGCAATACAAATCTATTTCTCAGCATCCGCCAGGACAACCTGATTTGTCCCGCCTCACACCACCTCCAAAAAATTAACACTCCAGTTAATTAGAATTCTATTTTCCAAAAATTTGAGATCCAATTGGGGAGGCCTTCTTGTCTAGAAACCTAACTAGAGACCCATCTTATTTAAAAAAGAGCAGTTCAAAAAATAAAAATGGAAGTGATTCCTTATTACTTCGCAACATTTCAGCAGTAAATCTAGCCAATAAGTATAGTGGCAGTCAGGCGGGGGGACCCAATACAAAAAAAAGTATTAGCTCTCTAAAAGATTCATTAGATTTCCTCAAAAAAGACTGGCTGAACATCCTGCAAGAGCCCTATTTGGGGCCGAATCTAATTGCTGGAATTACGGTAGCTGCCGTGGCACTGCCGCTGAACATTGCTCTTGCGATTGCTGCAGGACTACCACCCTCTTCCGGATTAATTGCCGGTGCAATTGGTGGAGGTTTTGCAGCACTTTTTGGTGGAAGCAGATTCCAGGCGACGGGCCCAGCTGCTGCACTCAATATAATGGTGTTTGCCATAGTTCAACAATTTGGCCCTATGGGGGCTGCCGCTGCGGCGATCATCATTGGGCTCATTCAGGTTGTGCTCTCCTTGGTTTCTGCTGGAACATTGATTCGATTTGTGCCGGAATCTGTTTTAATTGGTTTCACCTCCGGGGTCGGAATTAAACTGCTGGATACACAGTTGCCTAAGCTATTTGGTATTGATTGGTCTGTTTATGACATGGTCAGAAGTTTTGATCATCCGGTCTGGCTGCACGAGGTTGAGTGGACAAGCTTTGTGAGCGGACTATTTGTTATATTCTTTATTCTTGCCTTTAAATCAATTTCAAAATTTCCCGCAGCACTCGTTGGAATAGGGATTGCAACCTATGTGGCTGTATTTTTAAATTGGCCAATTCATCGCGTTGGCGCAATTCCTCCAATAGGTTTAGACATTAGTTTTCCAATATTCAATACATCCCAGTGGCTGGGGCTTATTCAAATGGCAATTCCAATTGGACTCTTATCCGCAGTCGAAAGTCTGCTTTCAGCAAAAGCGGTCGACAGGCTCAGTGGCGACAAACATCATTCTAATCTAGAGATTCTTGGCCAAGCCATGGGAAATATTTGGTCAGGCCTTTTTGGTGGAATGCCCGTTTCTGGAGTTGTTGTGAGATCATCTGTGTCCGTGCAAAGCGGTGCAAAAAATAGGCTGAGCAGCTTTTTTCACGCTGTGATCCTGCTTATTTCGGCACTGTTTCTTGGAAAAGTACTATCGCATGTGCCGCTTGCTGCACTGGCTGGCTTGCTTTGTATAATTGGGTTTAGACTAGTAGAAATCACTGAGTTCTTTCATTTTATGCAAAAAAATAAAATAGAGGGACTAGCTTTTCTTGCTGCAGGCGTGGGAACTGTAAGCAATAACATTGTCACAGGTATGACGGTGGGTCTCCTTTTGATTTGGATTAAATCGCGAATAGATGCGACCAAAAAAGGGACAACTTCCCTAGCCAAAAAGACCACTGAAGAACTTGCCCCCTTTTTGCCAGCTAAATCGCACAATGACAGTTCAGTCTATCAGTTTTTGGATCGAGGCGAGCGATGGCTCCAGCATTTGAAGGCCAAGACACACATCCCTAGCTCTGCCTACATCCATCCAAATTCTACGATCATTGGACGAGTTATCCTTGGGCGAAATGTTCACATTGCTGCGGAAGCCTCTATTCGTGCTGATGAGGGAACTCCATTTTACATTGGTGACAATACGAATATTCAAGATGGCGTGGTCATACATGCCCTCAAGAAAAAATGGGTTCGCTTCCAAAATCAACAATGGGCAGTCTACGTTGGCAAAAATGTCTCGCTAGCCCATCAAGCTCTGATTCATGGTCCATCATATATTGGTGACAATACCTTTGTAGGATTTAAGGCTGTTGTCCATGACTCAATCATTGGTCAAGGATGTTACATAGGAATAGGTGCTGTCGTCGTTGGTGTGGAAGTTGGGGATGAAAAGTATATTCCCCATGGAGCTATCATTGATACTCCTGAAAAAGCTCGGCTGCTCACAAAAATAGATTCCAGCCACTCACACTTTAATGATGACGTCGTCGAGGTCAACAGAGGCCTAGTTGAAGCCTACAAAGAGTTCGATCTAGAAATTTCAAATTCAATTTAATTTAATTATCTACGAGGTAAAAAATGGCTATCGATATCACACAATTATTTTTCGGCATTGGACTTGGATTCTTCCCGCTGATAGTGTTGTTCATATGGAATTCGTATTTCAAAGTGGAAGAGGGTCATGCTGCAGTATTGACGTCCTTTGGTGCCGCGCAATATTCGGATCAAGAAAAAAACGATCTCAGGGTCTTCTTGCCTGGCATCCACACTAAAAAACCATGGGAAAAAATAAAATATTTTTCAGCGATGGAACGAATTCTTGACCTATCCGGTAATGATGGTGGCCGCCATGCTATGGCCGCCGATGGGACTGTCCTTCGCTTAGATTCAAAAATCAGATTCTATCCAATGCCCGAGCATTACTATTCTTACCTCTTCGAGCTGAAAAATCCAATGGGACATATAAAAGAAATGTTCACTTGCCTTTTAAGAAATGAGATCGCAAATTTTTCCACAGAAACCCATAACAAACTGGACTTTGTGGGATCCTATTCTGAAATTCGCAGAGATCGCACACGCCTCAACTATGAAATGGAAACTTTTTTCGAGACAAAAATTGGGCTCAAATATGGGGTGAAGTTTAATGGTGTTGATCTAATAGATATACTGCCGCCTCAAGAACTAGAGGTTGCACTGAATGCCATTCAAAATGCAAAAAGTGAAGCAGAGACCATGTATGCCAGAGCCGAAGCTGATGCCTTACAAAAAATCGCGGCTGCTGAGCAAGGCGTTGAAATTTCAAAAATCAGCGCTGAGGCCTCTGCTATTGAAATTCAAACACAAGCTTCAGCTATAAAAAAACTTATTGATCACGGAAACTTTAACCACTATATGCGCCACACTAAAACTGCAATTCTTGGTGATTCAAGAATGACTTTTATACAAAAGGAGTCAAAAAATGTTTAATCCTTCAATTCTTTCAGGTTTGGCTTTAGTTTTTTGTCTTTGTTTAATTGGATATTGGCTGTTTAATAAATTGACCGAGCAGGTTGATGACGAAACTGAAACTTTTATTTTAAAAATGGGACAAGTTAAAAAAACTTTAAAAACCCCGGGTCTGCATTTTATACCCGAAAAATTTTTGCCCTGGGTCCAGGCTATCAATATTTCGAAACAAATTGATTACAAAAACTTTAAAAATATCCAAGTGAGCGACCACTACGGAACAACAGTCATCATCGACTTGTGGGTTGAATTTAGAATATCAGATCCTTACAAAGCTTTATTCTCGGTTGAAAATTGGGAAGAAGTGATGGAAAGCCTTGTGATACACACCACGGCCTCAATTTTATGCTCGCAAACGATTGATAAAATACTCAAGCATCGAACAGAGCTTGCTGAACAACTGCGGATGGCCATGATTCAGGAAACTGAAAGATGGGGAATTACAATTTCAGGCGCGATGATTCAGAATGTGGGACTTCTTCCAGAAATTTCAAAGCAGTTTTTTAATTCAGTAGCAGCCAGAATTGAAAGAACCAAAGCCTTGATCGAAGAAGAAGGCCGTATTCGCGTAGCTAAACTCGAAGCCAGCACCCACTTCAAAGTTGCAGAGCTCAATAGCTTAGCAAAATTGCAGCTCCCCATTGCTATCGGCGCAGCCTATGGAAACCTATCCGCTGAGCCGAAGGTCCTCCGCGGATTCCAAGAGTATTGGGAGCTTAATCATCTGGATCCAAGAAAAACTGTTATATTTAATGGCTTCAAATCTGGAAGCTTAGATGCCGCAGAGTCCATCGCAGCACTTGAGTCCATCCTAAGTCATTAATAAATGACTTAACCCATCCTTAAGCTTCAATTTCTTTAAGGATCTCATACACAGAATTGCGCACTTCTTTAAGAAGTGCGCAACAGCAAATAACTTGTCTCTGTATAAACTCCTGTTAATCTCTGTACTCATTTATAATGAAAAGCAGAAACATGAATTTCTTAGGTCTACGGATTATCCTCTTATTTTACGTTATTACACCCACTCTCTCACTCGCAGGAATGACCCAGCCTACTCAATTCCTTCCATCCATCATTGGCGGCGAGATCATTCAAGGAACAGATGACCCCATAGCTTTAAGCACCGTTCGAATTAAGGGCTATAGAGTGAGATCCAGCTTCACTTGCAGCGGAGTTCTGATTGAACCAGACACTGTTTTGACGGCGGCTCACTGCCTGGCCTTTGATTGGACAAAAACTGAAGTCTTTTTATCCAATGGCCTGGGCCCTTTTAAGGGAGTTAAAATCACCCAACATGAAAACTACAGTGAAATGGTAAAATACGGAGAATCCAGGTTCGACATTGCAATCATTAAGCTTAGCACTCCTGTCCCCGCACCCTTCCATCCCGTACAACTGATTGGCACTGAATTTAGCAAGAGAGAGCATGATCAAATTGTGCTCGCCGGCTATGGACAAAGTGTCGCTGAATCAAATCCCCGCGGCCCCAATGGCGTGGGAATCCTTCGCAAAGTTTCACAAGAAATCATTGAGCCCCGATTTAATAACTTTGAGTTTTTGGTTAATATTCAAAAAAAGGGCTCTTGCTTTGGCGATTCTGGTGGGCCCGCATTTATAAACTTAAATGGCAGCCTATACCTTCTGGGATTAACATCCAGACTTACCAACAATGATATAGTCCCATCCCCTCATCATAAGCTAAGCTATTCCTGCATCAATGATATGATCTATTCGGATGTTTCAGCTTATAGGGGATGGATTTTGCAGAATTCCAATTGAATTAAACAGTCGTCTTCGCCTTCAAAACATGAGAAAAAACACTTCTATGCGCCCAAGCATTTAACCCCATCAGAACAATCAAGAGTGCTGCCATTGGCGCGCCTGATAAATCAAAAAAGAAATGAATGATGGCAATATTCACAACAATAGGTGCTAGTATCAATAAAGCCAATGGTACGAAAAATCCCGTCAACAATAAAAATCCACATAAAACTTCGAGCACTTTGACGACTGGAAAGATATAACCCACAGCCATCATGCCCTCCATTAATTTTTGGGAAGCCGCACTTGGCGGAGGCATGGGAATAAAATTAAAGAAAAAATTAAGACCAAAAATAAAAAACACTAAACCTAGTAATATTCGACCGACTAAAGCTACCTTCTTTTGCACAACAACTCCTTCATTTTGGTTTCAAAAAATTTTAAACATCTTTTCAATTGCTTAATTATCCAACAAACATAAAAAAAATCACTTAGATTTAGAATTTCAATACCAAAAATATCAACTGAAATTTATGTCCAAGTCCTGGTCCTGATCTTTATGCCCTTTCGCAAGGTGCCGCTTTTGGCTGGACTATTCAGCTAAAAAATGGTCAAATTTCCGCATGAAGATACCGAGAATGGTCGAAATTCCGCAAGATATATCCTGTTTTTTGTTTGGTCCCAGACAAACTGGAAAGAGTTCTTTGATTAAAGAGCATCTGTTGAATCATCCTCACTGGGAAGTTAATCTATTGATTAATAAGGTTTTTTTAAAATTTAATCGAGAACCTTCATTATTTTACTCCGAGGCCAAATTTCAAATAGAGGAAAATGGAGTAAAGACGATTTTCGTGGATGAAATTCAAAAAATTCCAATGCTTCTAGATGAAGTTCATTCGCTCATTGAAGAGTATAAAATACAGTTTATCTTATCGGGATCAAGTGCCCGCAAGCTGAAACGATTGCATGCAAATCTCTTGGGGGGACGCTCGCTCATTTATAATATTTATCCTTTTACATATCTTGAGCTCAAGTCGAAGTTCCATCTTGGGTTTGCTTTGCAATTCGGCACAATTCCGGGAGTTTACTTTTCTAAAAAAGAAGTTATTCAAAGACAATTATCGACCTATGTAGCCACCTATTTAAAAGAGGAAATTGCTGTAGAGGGATTTGTCAGGAATTTAGGTAACTTTCACAGGTTTTTGGATGTCGCTGCTCAGTACTCATCAGAGATTTTGAATTATGAAAATATAAGCCGTGAAGCAGCTGTTCCCGCAAAAACTGTGAAAGGATATTTTGAAATAGTTGTAGACACACTCATTGGCTTTTTTCTGCCAGCTTGGGAAATATCCATTAAAAAACAATTGGCAAAACATCCAAAATTTTATTTATTTGATAATGGTGTTACAAGCGCACTGACCCAATCTCTGTCGGGAGTTTTAAGCTCCGAGACTCGCGGAAAACGATTCGAGCAATTCTTGATCAATGAAATTAGAGCATTAATTGAATATAACAATTGCGAAGTAACATTGAATTATTGGCGAACGACAGCTGGAACAGAAGTTGACTTAGTTATTTCCAGACAACATATCCCTCTTGCAGCAATTGAGATTAAGGCTAAAAAGAAAATTACAAAAAAAGAACTCAGTGGGCTTTTCAGTTTCCAGGAGGAATTCCCAGATACGCCTTATCTAATTTGCGCCTGCGAAGTTGAAACCGCCAGTATTGAAAGAGGCGTAGCTATTGTACCGTGGAAATATTTTTTGGAAAAACAAATTTTAAAAATTATTAGCCAGTAAAATACTGGCTAATAATTTTAGATTCGGATCGACTCAAAACTAATTTTAAATTACAAGGGCTTATCTTTAAACAACCCATCCAGCTCGCGGTGTTCCCAGTCCAGTGTTTTAACCACTTTGCCAGTTTCATCTAGGATCAGCATGGTGAATCCATGCAAAATATGGTCATCCATCTGCCAGTAATCACCAAAACCAATATCTTGTGCAAGCTTGCGAGTGATTTTCTCGGATCCAACCAAAAGATGCCATTGTGAATCCATATTCTTTTTTTCTTTGAAGGCCTTGAGGACCGGTGGTTTATCGTGCTCGGGGTCAAGTGAAGCAACAACAAGTTCAATGGAGGATCCATTTTTTTTATAGAGTGCAGACACATCTTTTAGCGTCTGAATTGTGAGCATTGGACAGGTTTTTTTGCATTCTGAATAGGCCATTGTTATGGCTACATTCTTACCCTTTAAACTAGCTATAGTGAATTTTTGACCTAATTCATCCGTCCACTCGTCTGTGGCCTTTTCAAGATCAAAAGAAAATGCGGGCTGTGAGAAGGATATTGCACTTAAGGAAATGGCTAGTATCAAAAAAAGTCTGTTTATTTTTTTATTCATTCCAAAATTATAGGGAATTAGGAATTTAGAGATCAAGCTCTTTTTACAATTTTGCAACCTAATCGCCATGTCATAGCACTTTAGAATCGCGGTTAAGGTTTGAAGAATAGAGTTTGCCTTACTTATCAGGCCCACTATTCTTCAAAAGCTCAACCAAGGAGGTCCTTATTCTTAATTAATATAGTGCACGTACATTTTCAGATAAAAGCCCTCTGGGAATTGCATCAAGGTTGGATGATCAGCAGCGTGGCCTCCACGAAGCACACTGCGCACTTCTGTGTAGTTTCGGAGAGAGGCCTTGCGGATAGCATCGCGGAACTCCTCCTCTTCCAGTAAGCCAGAACACGAACAAGACGCAACAAACCCATTTTTCTTAGCCAAGCGGAAGGCATGGGTGTTCATTTTTATATAGGCGGCTTTTCCGGTAGGGATATCTTTTTTGGCTTTAATAAAGGCCGGTGGATCTGCAATAACAATGTCATAGTGCTGACTTGGCAAGTTTGCCAAGCCTTCTAAAACGTCCATCTCATGCACGACAACGGAAGCGCCTTCCCTCTCTGCATTTTCTTTAGCAAAGGCTAGGGCTGACTTAGAAACGTCAAGGAGATGCACTTCCACTTCTAAATTCAAAGCTTTTAATGCACGAGTCACCTGGGTTGACCAATGGCCAACATAGCAACACAAATCCAAAACGCGAATTTTTTTAATCTCGTTTTTAGTATTTTTCTTTTGTTCCTGAGCCCAATTTTTAAAAAGGTTTGCGGCCAGAAATATATTATGGGTCTGATCTAAAAAGAATCCTGTTTTTTGACCACCTTTAAGATCACAGCTCATTTTGATCGTGCCAGCATCACTTGCTGCATTTAAAAAAATCTCGATATGCTCTAAATTCAAAGCTTCAAGATCTTTGATTACATTGGGCTTATCCACGGTCAAACCTTCAAGCTTACGAACACCCACATCATTCCTTAGAACGACAGCTGTTTGATCCCAACCAAAATCAGAAAGTCCACTGGCTAAAGCTTTTTCGGTGAGGCCCTTAAAGAAAGCTTCCGCCTCTTTTAAGGCTTCATTCATTCCTGCGGTTACTAATTGAGCCACAAACACTTGTGCTCTCTGCCCTTTTTGTTCGACGAGATAATAATCCAAGACGAGGCCAGGAATGTAATCTGATTCTCCGAAGGCCAATCTGAAGCTTCCGCGAAATCCAGCAGCCTTGCGAACACGCCAAGAACTGAGTACTTTTTCATGTAAAAAATCAAAGCCAGTTGGCGCAAGGTCTTGGCTGTTGAATGTTAGAGCTCGAAAAGCAATCAAAGAGTGTGGATTACCATAGCCCCGCGCTAAAAACTGCCCCCGCACATCTTGCAGCTCAATGGCGGCTCCAGGATTGAGTCCCTTAGGAGAGACCAAGAGTTCATTAGAGAAAATCCAAGGGTGTCCACTGCGAATTCGTTTATCTGCACCTTGGCGAAGTCTCCAAACTGTCATCTTATCCATTTTATCAATCATGGAACGGCTCTCTCTCTGAAATAAATTAGGAAGGCTGCAGTCCTGCTCTTTTTTCAGCAAGTAAGCAAGTGTTTTGTAGCAGTGTTGTAATCGTCATAGGCCCCACTCCGCCTGGAACAGGAGTTGCGGCCTTTGCCCAACCTTCCAGTTCATCAAAACGAACATCTCCACAGAGTTTCCCACCAAGACCTGAGCCATGCATGCCAACATCTATAACGATTGCACCCTGCTTAAAGTCTTCCCGGCCTAACAGTAAAGGCTTACCAGCAGCCACCACCACGAGATCAGCAGCGCGAGTGATATCAGAAAGATTTTTTGTTCGCGAATGGCACAGGGTCACGGTGGCATTGGCATCGGTTAATAAATTGGCCATGGGTTTGCCCACAATATTACTGCGTCCAACCACAACGGCATTCAATCCAGCAATCGCAAGATCATAGTGCTTTAAAATTGTCATGACACCCGCTGGTGTGCAGGGAGACACAATGGGCTTTCCTGCATAGAAATATCCAAGCGAAGAAAAGGTCAGACCATCAGCATCTTTTTCTGGGGACACCGTTTTAAGAACTTCATCACTGCTCAAATGAGCTGGTAACGGAAATTGCACCAGAATGGCATCCACTGAATCATCGGCGTTTAATTTTTCAAGCAACTGAGTCAGCTGCTTTTGCGTGCTCGTCAAAGGGAGAGCATGAATCGTGGACTCCATGCCAATTTTTTCGCAGGCAATCTTTTTATTGCGAACATAAACATGGCTTGCTTTATCATCCCCCACGACCACTACGGTGAGATGAGGCGCTCGCCCCCTGTTTGTGAAAAACCCTTGAATTCTTGGAATTAAGGACTCCCGCACACTGTCAGAAACTGCTTTTCCGTCCAAAACCAGCATTAACTCCCCCTCTGTTAGGGCCCCTATTCCAAGGCTTTTCACAAAGAAATTCAAGTATTTAGTGCATTTTACTTCAATCAAACATATGCTCTGTGAGTCATTTTGTACTTGCTTCATTTACAGCAATTTTGTACAAGTTCTTAAAAACACTAGGGGATTTTAAATGGCAGAAAAAGTTAAACTTTCTAAAGACGGCAGCTCCATCGACTTTGTTCAATCTGACAGCCTTCCGACTTCAATGAAAAAATTCCGCCAAAGCCCTGAAATCGAAGGTTTCTATCGCTTTGTTTTTGAAAATGATCTGCAAAAAGAGTCTTACGATATCCTTGATAGAATTATTCAAGCTCGTAAATCTAAAAAAGCTGATGCCAAAAAAGAAGCTGCTGCTACAGCTAAAGAAGAAAAAAGTGCAGCTGATAAGAAAACTTTTAAAAAATAGTTATTAAAACAAAAAATCCGGACTTTCCGGATTTTTTTTATTCTTAAATTCCATTTGAACTCAGTCTTCTCTTTGCAAAGCTCCCCAGCGACAACAAATCGCCATGAGGAGCCTTTCATGTTCAATAAAAACAAAATTCTTCTGAAAAAATATCTTATTCAAAATAAAAAAGGTCAGGGATTGATCGAATATTTGATCATCGTTGCCATTGTCGCCGTAGGCAGCATTGCTGTTATCAAAGTCATGGGTGCAAATCTTAATGTCCAATTCGCCAATGTAGCCCTAGCCCTGGGCGGCACTGAAACTAGAAAAAAAGAGGCTATAGAGGTCACCGACGGTCTTTATAAAAAACGAGATTTCAGCAATTTTTTTGAAGATTCCGTCAATAGCAAATCAAAAAAATAATGAGACCAAAACTGAAATCAAAACCTAGAAACGATAAGGGTCAGGGCCTCATTGAAGCCCTGTTAACAATTCCCTTGATGGCTCTTGTGATGGCAGTCCTTTCCCTGCTTTGTTATCGGACTGTTGTTTTTTATTATGCTGATTTTTATCTTCATGAGGCCCTTGTCTGCTGTGATGAACTGCCCCCAATGGAATGCAAAAGAACACTCGCGAAAAGAATTGAAAAGGTTCTCTTGGGCAAGATTCACACAAAATGGGAACAGCCCAGTCCTAATCAAATTCAAATCAACTTATCGAAATCTTCCTCCAAAATATCTGGACAGTTGATGATCCACTTCCCCACCTTTGCAAAAAATTACAACATCGACCTCAACATTAGGAAAACGATTGAGATCCCCAAAAATGCAAAACCAATCGGGCCCGTCTATGGAAAATGAATATTCGACCTTAAAAAATTTTCTGAAATCCAGCTCAACACCTATTTTAAGCAATCAAGCAGGTTTTGCCCTGGCCATCATGACTGCCCTCTTGCCCGTGTTATTGGGAGCATTCTTTATGACATTCAGCCTGATTAAAATGATCCAAGTGGATCAAAAATTAAAACACATCTGCAGGCTTGGAGGCCTCAAGGGTCAAGCCCAAGTAGCACCCAACCTAAAGGCTCTCTTATCTTTAAATCCCTTGGCATTAAAATTACAATTCGAACTGAAGCAGGCCAAAGCACAAGCTGCCAAGGGAAATGCTGCTGCTGTGGCTTACCTTGTCCAAGTTGAATCTCGAGTTTTGGCCTTTAAGATCAAACAACAACAGCTCATCAGGCAGAGCAACTTACTGCTCTACACCAACCACCTCGCCACACAGTTCGAATTAAAAAAAGAAAAGCAGGACATTCAAAATGCCTTTCCACTCTTTGAAGGGAATTTTAGGTACCAAGTGGATTCCTCTCCTAAGTTGGCTGTCGTTCCGGAGTCTTCGGAATCACCTCCGACTTATAGGACGACTGAGGACTTTAAAACACAGCAGGCTTTGGCACACAGCTGGCAATATGATTTTTCCGTAAACAGGAAATGGCAGCCCTTTTTAAGTGGAAATTTTCACTTCCAAAAGTCCTGTGCCGTAACGCTAAAAAATGAGGCCACGCAATGGATTCCACAAATAATAAAGGTCAGATAATTATTGAGGTGTCGCTGGTTCTATTTTACATCCTCTTGGTCTTTTTTGCTGCACTTGGAAATGTCGGCAAACTAAAAAAAAACAACCAGCGCTACCAATTCACTCAGGAGGTTAGAAATGGAAAAATTAATCACAAAAATTAAAGCTCTGAAATTAGATAATAAATTGCTAGTTTTTTCATTTGTTCTTTTGGGAGTCCTTTCCTTTTTTTTGGAATTAAAACCGCAAAACCAACCATCACCGCCTCCACAAATTGAATCCTCCAAATCTGTGGATACATTCATTCCTTTGGGTTATGTGCTAATTCCTATAGAGCTCACAAATGCTGAATCATTGAGTTCTCTGATCGGAGATCTTGGAGGAGTCGTTGATCTTTATTTGGCGGCAAAGCCTGATGCAAAAAGTGGTGCACAAAAAAAGGTGGCTTCAAAAATTAAAATACTGAGAGCTCCACTCAATCCACAGCAGTACGCCATTCTAATTAAAGAAAGTGAAAGTTCATTGATCCTCAGTCAATCTGGCCCCTTCACTGCTGTCGTTCAAAACCCAGCCTCCAACGGAACAGAAGTGACACAAAATAAAAGAAACTTAATACATATTCAATATCAGGATTAGGACCAACGAATGGCGAGCGCTAAATCGATTCAAACTCAAATTGCCTTTTTTTTCATAATTCACATTTTAGGTTTAGGCCTCAGTCTAAGCCAGGCCCAGGAAAAGCAAAACCCTGGAACACTTTCTTCGAAACCCCAACATGAACTTGTTCTGATCAAATCCCCCGAGGCGAATCAGGCAGAGTATGAAGATTATCTCAAAAAAAACAATCATGTCCTTGGATATATCGATTATCAAATAAAGAAGATTCAGGAAAATGAATCGCAAGAACAAAAAATATTTGAACTCTCTGAGCTAGCTGAAGCAAATCCTGCTATTCTCATAGAAATCATCAACAACTTAATAGGCGAAGAAATTCTGACTCAGACTTCACTGAGTTTCTTGAATGATTTAAGCTCAAAAATGCTAACTCGGAATCTATCAAAATCCGAAGTCGTTTATTTTAACAGCCTTATTTGCAAGTATTCGGTTTTATCAAGGGAGCTCAGCCCTGAATCCTGCAAAAAAAGTAAAGTGGATATGGGAACTCTTCGCCGTCAGTGGCCCCAGGCCCAAATACTTTTGATTGAAAGTAACAAATACCTCACAGAGGACTCTGGCGCAGAAATAAATCCTCAAAGCAATTACCATTGGACTTTAATTTCCAATTCAAACAAAGCTATTGTGTTTTATGGTACCTACGAGCAATTTATTTCACAGCGTTTCAATTTTGAAAGCCTGGCTGCGGGGACTTGTGCGTCCCACTCCTCAAATATACCGGATCTGGAATTAAGCAGCCGATCCTTGGTTTTTTACAATAAGAATTGTTTGGCCTCATCCTTTATTGAGCCTATAGAAAAATTCAACACTGCCAATTGGTTTTCAAAAAATAAAAGTTGGCTCTATCCCGTTGGCGCGATCCTTATTGGAGGTGCCGCTTTGCAATTGCAAAATAAAGTCTTGGTTATTAATAATCCATTTTAAGCGCGGCTAAAGAGAATTTGGCGGCCTTGAAAGAAAACTTCTTCCACAGAATTTTCAGATACCACCGTCCAAGCATCGGGGACGAAGCTTTTATCTGGATGAGAATGAAACTCTTCTATGGCTCCGGTAAACTTTTTAATTCTTGCAGCAGGACTTTGCTCAAGAGCAATTTTATTGGCAAAAAAAGATGATTTTTCGACGGGGCTGTCGCAGCCAAAAGAAATAGGAACTTGGGCTGCCCTCAAGGCTTCCCAAGGAAAGGCGTACCTATAAAGGTCCCCCAGTTTTTTTTGTAGCCAATCACGATCACTCAACCAATGACAAGGTTGCATGTGGCAGCGGACGTGCAAGGCCTTCATCATTTGAATAGTTTCTGGACGCAAAACCTGAACATGTTCTAAATTGAGCCTGCCCACGAATCCTAGCGCTGACACTTTACGTGCTGTTTGAACAATTTCGTGGGCCGCCTGATCACCTATCGTGTGAACAGAAATTTCTAGCCCCGCGGTCCAGGCCTTTTTAAAAATTTCCTCGACGTCATTGCTTTTCCACAACCCTTGACCACAATTTCCATTGGGGATTCGATTGTAGGGCTGTGATAAATAGGCCGTTTCTGAACCCAAGGAGCCATCAAAGAAAAACTTAACACCTTTAGATCGCACGAGTGCTGTTTCATGCTGTCTGGTGTATTTTGCAAGCTCCAAAGCCACTTCAAAATCAGTGAGGTTGTAGAAGGTAAAATTCTCTTCAATGGCAACAGTTAAAAGACTTTCATTTTCAAGAGCAATTAAGGAATTCCAAAGCGATTCACTGCCGGTCATGTCGCGAACATGTGTGAAGCCCGCTTGGTTATAAACTTTGCAAGCGTTTAAAATATGATTTCTTTGCTGTGGTTCGGAGAATTTTGGCAGTTGATCCCACGACCGCAAATGATCGGACTCTAAAAGCAATCCGGATTCTGAGCTTAGACCCAAACGCTTTAAAGCTTCTGAATTAACCCAGGCCACATGGCCATCAGCTTTGGCCAGATAGACCGGTTTATGCGGGAACAATTGATCTAATATTTTCTTATGAGGAGGACTTTCCCAACCACTGTCTTGCCAACCGAAGCCAACAATCCAATCTCCTCGATGATAGTTTTCTTTTTCTAGGTCCCAACTCAATATCTCAGCCGCACTGTGAAGCCCATGGAGATTCAAACCAGTGACGAACTCACCCGTGGCCAAAAAATGTGTGTGACTGTCATAAAGACGGGGAATTTTTAAAAGCATAAGGAACTTATCCTTAACACCCTACAACTGAGGTGCACAATAGCGACAACTTTAATGACGTTACGCAAAAAGCATTTCACTTTGTTTTTTTTAGGCAGACAATAAAGGCTGATTTTATCGCGCGGGTGGTGGAATTGGTAGACACGCAGGTCTCAGAAGCCTGTGAGAGAAATCTTGTGGGGGTTCAAGTCCCCCCTCGCGCACCATGGCTTAATTTCATCAATAAAATGTTCGTTCGAGTGGCCTGGAATGAAACAGGCCAGACTCCCTCATAGCTAAGTCTTTCGCTTATCCATAAAGGTCCAAATCCCTATGGATTGTATTTTTGGAAAAATTAGAACTTCTTAATATCATCAAGATTAAAAGACCGACCATGATGCCACCAAAGGTTTGATATCCAATTATATTTAGAAGGCAACCCGCGGATCCATAGGCGATCAAATTTATTACCTGAGTCATTTGATTTGCATAGGCCCAGACTGGCAATGGATTGTATCCAGTTGGAACTGAACCTTGGATAGCAGCCAAGAGCGATCCTGCCAAATAGGATGAAAAAACTCCTGCAATTAAAAAAGCAAAAATGATCGCAACTGGCGCCGGCGCAAAAACGAACAATGTCAATGATGCTGCATAACCGAAAAGAGTGGGAATGAGCGAAGAAGATGGATTTTTGAAAACAAAAGCAATTAAATTTCCTATGCCCCAAGCTGTCATTGCATAGCCAATCTGTCCTTCTGTCATTTTTATATTTTCAAAACCAGAGAATTCAATGGCATTCAACAATGCTCCAACACCTAAAAATAGAAACCACTGTACGAGTGCTGCCCGAATATTTAGGGGCGTGTCTGAAGGTAATCGCAAGACAACTCGAACCAGGGAACGCCAATCCCTAATCGATGATTCATGGTTCGATTCATTCGCTGGCAAGAACAGCTCTTTCAGAAAAACAATTGAAAGTATGAAAGTCAGAGCGTCCAATATAAAGAGAACATTTGCAGAGAACATGATTTTGATCAAAGCACCAATGGCTGGCGCTAGGGCTAAAGTTCCAGCTTGAAGTGCACCAATCCGAGTGAATACATGTTTCTGATCATCTTTATTAATCCACTTTCCAATCAAAGAATTAAATAGTGGATTCGAAATTGATTTCAATAGCGAAGTAATAATAAGAAACGTATAGATCATAAAAAGACTTTGACTCGCAACCATCAACAGACTGCATGCTGCCAATAAGACCTGAATAGCCCAATAGTATTTTTCAATTTTTTCAATTGGAATCAAACGCGATAGACTCTGTGAGAAGATAATCGCAGGAAGAGTCTGCACAAGAAAAACCAGTGCCACCTGGCTTGCACCATATTTTTCTTTTGTAATGAGTGCAATAGCTAAGAATGTAAGCCAGTTGCCTAATGTATTTATAAATGTAGAGATATAGATTCTATTTTTTTGAGAAAACATGCTAGGCCTCATTAAAGAAAAAATTTTGTGTCATTCGGCCGTCAATTTTATTTGTTCCGAAAGATTCGGTATGACAATGAAAAATCTTATTTCCCTGGAAGAGAACCAAACGATTGAATTTCATTCCAACGAAGGCTGTTTCCTCCCAAGCTTCAGGATTTAGAGTGTCCTTCTCGATGAGATCTTTTTCCAAATGTTGCCAATCCGAATAACTAAAATCTTTCAATCTCTCTGGGCTAACCGGACCTTCCAGGCCCGTCTTTTTGTGCCTATAAAAACCGGTACCTCCGCTGAATGAGTTTGGATTACTTAAATATAGAACACCTGTCCAGTCTGCATGCCCATCAAGATGAACCTTCAACTGAGAACCGCCCTCCTTCAACATAATTCTAAATTTTCCGAATGTGTGCTTCTCAGAGTCAACTTCTAACTCGCAACCAAGGATACCTGCAATTTTATCAATAATTTTAGTTGATGAATAACTGTTTACACTCTGAAAACCAGGATAGTTTAACTTTGTAACATCTCTATAATCCGCATTTAGGGCAAGAGCTCTTACTGCATCAGGATTCTGGTAAAAATCATCTACAACAATAATGTTCATATTTTTTCTCCTGTTTTAAAAAAGAAGAGTTGCGTCAGGCGACAATTTGCATCGTCGGAACCAAAACAACCACTTCCTGCATGAAAAAGACTTCCGGACTTAAAAATAATCATCCGATTGAATTTCATTTTGACTCTGACAGACTCTTGCCACTGAGATAGATCCTTACCAATTGGCACAACTGTTTTGGCAATAAAATCATCCCTAGTTGAAAAACCTAAATCTTGAATTTTTTCAAGCTCGGGGACAGCACTGGTGCCAGTCAAAGGATGCACATAAAAATGTGTACCACCTTGGCAGTGTTCAGGAAGACTCAAGTAAACTAATGCCGTCCATTCACATGCGTCTAAATGTACAGTAAGATTTTTTTGATCTGTAGAAAATGACTTAGAAAAAACGCCAAATGAATATCTTATTGGATCAACAACGATATTTTTTCCAATAGATTTCTCAATTTTTTTAATCAAACTATCAGAATAAAAACTTTTCTTGGATTCCGTACCGACAAAATTCAAGGGAGTTTTGTCAGACTCAAGATAATCTGCTTTTAATGCTAGATTGCGCACGACCTCAGGCTTTTCATAGAAATCATCAATTACGATAATATTTTTCATAGAGTCTCCTCTTTTTGCATGAGGGCAAGCATTGAAAAATAGAACTTCCGATATTGTTTTGACGACTGCAGGACCATCGCCCAAAGCTGTGGCAACCAGATTTGATTGTAAAATTTAGGAAAAGTATCTTTTATCTCCCGAGAATACTTACAAAACCAATCAAAGATCCAGTCAACATCCACATTTCTAATGTTGGATTCGCCTGCGCAGAGGATAGGTAAAAACGAGATCAATTCTTGGCGATCATGCAAAAGCTGTGTTGCAAGATTGCTCGCATTATTTTGATTTTGAATTAAATCCAATATTTGTGCATTGTCATCGCATTTGAAACCCTGCGACTCAATTTCATTTCTTACTTCAACCCATAGTTCACGCATTTGCTGATCAATATCCTTGAAATTAACAGATGACGTAGCATCAGAATTTATGGCTTCTATTGGGTCCGAATTAATATGAGCGAGTCGACATTTGAAAAATTTTAGCGTCTGCATGTCTAGTGCTGCAAGACTAGGGTGAGGAATCACGGGATAAATTATAGGTTCAGATTTGGAGGCAATAAAGGTAATGTTTCGACGATACGGCAGAGAAGATATATGGTTAAAATTATCTTTTAGAAAGTTATAGAAATCAGTTTGAACACAATTTCTGCTCAATGGATTGAATTGGTTTGGTAGACCATAAGAATTAACTAACAAAACTCCACCAGGAGACAAACGTGCTTTCAGAAAATCAAAAAACTCCCGGTCAAAATAGTACTCGCAGTACTTTGTTGCTTCATAAATATCGAGCCAGATACAGTCAAAATTGCGACTATCATTCATAAGAAATTCTTTGGCATCTGCAACTTCAGTTTGAAAAATCAATTCAGGAAACGCATCTCTATAAAAATCTTTGCAAGCTTTTACACTGACTTTGTCGTTGTCTACACAAGTTAATTTTATCTCTTTATTTGAACTTAATATTGGTCTAACTCCACCACCGTAAGAGAGGCCCAACATTAGGACCTCAGCTCGATCTGGAACAAGAAAACTAGTTATGCCGAATTCATCCCAATATTGACCGGTAAATACTGACGTCGTGTCTAAGAAGGTTAGATTTTTATTGATAATTTTTTTGGTTTGACTGTAAAACACAACGATTTCCTTTAAAAAAAATGGCCCCTCTTTAGATAAGAGGGGCCATCGCCATTAATTTGCAATTTTCAGAATCTCTTCAACTGCCTTCTGTTCTTCTTCCGAAAGTGGCTCGTAGGTAACTACGCACATCATATTATTCGAGGAAGTGCGAAGTTCTTGGGTTGAGTATGACGTTTCTTCAATATTTATATTATTTTTCTCCATTTCATATCCTTTCTGAGCTGCTGTGAGCTTCAAAGATATGGATTTACAAACTTCATGCCACCTGAATTTAACCTCATCATCGCGTTGAATTGATCTAAGCTACTGATATTCTTTTTTCGTGGAATGAATTCTCAAAATTTAGAATCATGGCAGATTTGATCTAGTCTTAAACTTTTTAAAAGAGCAAACATGGTTCTATTCTCCGACCTTAGTTCTCAAATTGACATGCAGAGAATTACAGAAGCTTGGCAGAAAATTCCAAACTCTTTTCAAATTAATTTGAATATTGAACTATTCCCGTTTAGGCCTTTCAGCTAAATCACTCAGTTTATTTACCGACTCAGTTCGCTTTAAATAATCAGATTCCTGATCCAACTGAATAATTAGGGCTTTATGTTTTCCAACAAGCGCCTGGAAAATTTCTGATTCCCAACAGCTTTGAAGCCAAAATCAATTCGTCGGAGTTTAAAATTCCTCTCATATCGAGTGATTTGTGTTTTAACCTTTTTAATTTCAACTGGCGTCAATCTAACACCTCAAAAAGTAAAAGCTATTTACGGTACTTAGAAAATATACTGGGCTTAAATCCTGTTTGTGTCTAAATTCATATCCCTCAATGTTCAAAATTATGTCATATCCAGAGTCAATAGATTTGCGTTCGATACGGCACGCCTTTTGCGACTGCTTACGGACCTTGCATACCGTTGGGTCCCCCGACGATTTCTTGATCTTCTAATGTGCCCATATCCTTGGTTCCACTTGTTGCATTTAAAAAAACTAGCTTATGATATACCCGTCCGTTGTGCTTTTTTTTATTAAAGCTTCAGGTGTAAAGATGAAGGATTAGACATTTATTGACTTAGCCCAATAAATGCCGGACAATTATTGGGTATGATCAATAGAATATGTAACTTATCGAAATCAAATAGTTTTTTCTTATTTGGAAATAGAGGCGTAGGTAAATCTACCTACATGGAGACTCTTTTTCCACGAAATAATCATCTTTGGATAGATCTCTTAGACCCGACTTTCAATAGAAAGTTATCACTAAATCCCGAGCTTTTATCTCAAATGCTTTCAGAAGAAGAAAAAAAACGACCTGCTGGTGCTGTCGTTGTGATTGATGAAATTCAAAAGATCCCTGAATTGTTAGACGTTGTTCATTCTCAAATTGAAAAAAAACATTTTATTTTTGCTTTAACAGGAAGTAGTTCCAGAAAGCTTAAAAAGCTTGGCGTCAACCTATTGGGTGGAAGGGCCTTTATATATAGCCTTTACCCTTTTACGCATATTGAACTTGGAAAAAATTTTGATTTAAAAAATGTATTGCGATGGGGAAGTTTACCAAAAATATTTACTTTTTCTGAAAATTCAGACCGAATTGATTTTTTAAATGCTTACGCTGATACATACTTACGAGAAGAAATTATCGCTGAACAGATTGTTAGAAATGTGACGCCTTTTCGTCACTTCTTAGAAGTTGCAGCACAAAGCAATGCAAAGATAATAAACTTTAGCAATATTGCTAAAACAATCGGTGTTGATACGACAACGGTTCAAAACTATTTTCAGATTTTAGAAGATACTTTTATTGGAGTTCTCCTGCAGCCCTTTCATGAATCTATTCGCGAAAGGCAACGAAAAAATCCAAAATTTTATTATTTTGACACCGGTATCACTCGAACACTTCAGAACAGATTGACACTTCCTTTAGAAGAACAAAGCTTTGAATTTGGTGATTTGTTTGAGCAATTTATAATATTAGAGCTCATTCGATTGAATTCCTATTTTAAAAAATCTTGGAAGTTTTCTTATTTAAGAACTAAAAATGATGTTGAAATAGATGTTGTCATAGAGCGACCGGGCCAAAAGAGATTACTCCTCGAAATCAAGTCCTCAGATAACATACAATTAGTGAAAGAAAGTTTTATTGGATTCAAAAAGCTTGCAATGGATTTCTCTAACGCTGAAGCCATCTGTATTAGCCGCGACATTCTAGAATTTAGACAGGATGATATTCGATTTATTCATTGGACGACTCTTTTTCGAGAACTGTTTGTTTTGGAATAGAGATTAAAAATCCTTGATTCTCAAAGGCTACTTGTTCCAATTTTATTGCTAGTTTAGATCATTAGAAAAAGGCCTGAGTAGGCTAACTTTGCTCACAAAATTTAATACAGAATGAAGATAAGTTTATTTCGAGAGACATATACTTATCTTCATTTTTTGACATGCGCTAACTATCTTCCAGTGCCGATTGGATTTACTCCGCCTGGACCACCGATAGGAACTGGGCCGGGACCGTATCCACCACCCAATGGTGTTACTGCATTGGTTCCACCGGTGGTCAGTCCACCAATTGGAACATTGGAGTAGCCTCCATTAAAGCCTCCGTTGTAACCGCCATTGTATCCACCGTTGAAGCCACCATTATTATAGCCGCCACCCATTCCAATTCCACCACCTATGCCCAGACCGCCGCCACCACCAAGGTAACTGCCGCCGTAGCCAGATTGAATTTGTTGGAGCTTGTACATAAGAGTATAAATTTCCATTTGCACACTAGATGCCACTTGCTGACGTTGCATCTCTTGTTGCATGTAGGATTGTTGCTGTTGCATATAAGACTGGTACTGCTGCATTTGGGCTTGCATCATTTGTTGCTGCATTTGCATCATTCCAAGACTGCCCGCAGCTCCGCCCATAGGCATTCCCATCATACCGCCGCCATTCATCATGCCACCCATTGGCATTCCCATAGCGCCGCCACCCATAATGCTTCCCATTGGCATACCCATCATGCCGCCGCCACTCATCATCATGCCCATTGGCATTCCCATAGCTCCGCCCATCATGCTTCCCATTGGCATGCCCATGGCTCCGCCGCCACCCATCATCATTCCCATAGCGCCGCCCATAGGCATTCCCATGGCTCCGCCCATTGGCATCCCCATAGCGCCGCCGCCCATCATGCTTCCCATCGGCATGCCCATGGCTCCGCCACCACTCATCATCATACCCATTGGCATTCCCATGCCGCCGCCCATGGGCATTCCCATGGCTCCGCCGCCCATCATGCTTCCCATTGGCATGCCCATAGCTCCGCCACCACTCATCATCATGCCCATTGGCATTCCCATGCCGCCGCCCATGGGCATTCCCATGGCTCCGCCGCCCATCATGCTTCCCATTGGCATGCCCATAGCTCCGCCACCACTCATCATCATGCCCATTGGCATTCCCATGCCGCCG
>CANFQX010000006.1 GCA_947449255.1 Pseudobdellovibrionaceae bacterium | reverse complement strand
CGAACTTAAGACCGGACTTGAGCAAAAACTTAAAGATTTTTTCGAAATACAACGAAGAGACACCATAAGAAAGGCAGCATGATGGATCATAAAAATACAGTGTCATCTACTTATGAGTTAATACGGATGGCATTGGTAATAATAAATTCCGCCTCGAAATGATATTGCGGTCTCATTATGAAATAGCGGTCGAAGCTTCAAAGCTTAAAATAATTACAAGATATCAAATATCCGACGAAGTCCCTCTTTCCAATTTGTTTTTCCAGTCCCCCTGGCGCCACACAGGAAAAAGCTGTTATTTTTCGAGTATTTAATGAGTCTACGGAACATATGTCGTAAATGTACTCAAAAAACGACATATGTGTTTAGGATCTATATTTCACCTTACAGGAATTGGCCTGCTACCCAGAAATCGAATTAAATCGACTTGGAAATTCCTCGACCCATTTACACAAAGTCTGTGGACCGAGAGTGTCGTAGATCAAACCATAAGCTGCATAAACCAGCGCTTGTCTTTCAGCGACAGCGGCTTCGGGATTTTCTGCTCGTTTTTTTTGCCATTGTTTTTTTTCTAAATGAGTTTGCGGCATGTGATGGATAAATGTTGAAAAATGGGATTCACAAAAATGTGCATAGTCGCTGGTAAATAAGATAAATGTATGCCACATCAAATCGATGATGTTGGCTTCACTCAATAAGGGAATCTCAACAACGGGGATCCCTTGTTGTTGAGCCCCTTCGATTTGAAGAGCACAAAGCCATAGCCATTTTAATGTTTCCTGGAAAATTTCCTGGGAATCTGTTTCAGAAACTCCAAAATCCTCGGCGAAACGATGAACTACGTCTTCATTTTTGTACTTTAAGACCTTTTCAAGCTCGATCATTGAAAAGACTAAGACTTAGGAATTGGACTGGTTCGGCCGCCCTTACACTTTGTAGCGCAACAAGTAATTTTAAGCTTAGACTGATTTAAAAGTCGCCTCAACAGAGACTCTTTTTGAATATCAACTGCGTTTTCAGTCGCATTTTTTACTGCAGCTTCATTTTTAATTTGAGAACCGTTCATTGAGCCCCCTGATGTATTTATCTAATTTATGTTTTCATGGGTCATTCAATTGTGCAAGTTACCAATTTCCAAACACAAGGTTTCGGCACATGTTGGGATCAAACGGCTAGGCTTAAATTAATTTAAGTATCAACATGATACAGTTTATTGCGTCTAGTAAATAATTTAACTAATTTCAATTTTGTACCGAATTGAAAGGCATGATTAAAAATATGGGCAGCAGTCTTATTTTACTCCTTTGCACCTTCACAGTCTTGTCTTGCACAAGGCCACAGGCACAAAAATCGCTATTAAAAATTCAATTCCCTCTGGCTTCAAAAAATATGAAGGGCACGAAAGTTTTGACAGCGGATATCGCAAGCAATGTCTCAACAGGATTTGCTGGAGATTTTCCAATAAATTGTTACATGGTACTCATCTCGGGACCCGAACCAGAATTGCAAAAAAATTATTGCGAGCGTAAAAATGATCCCACTTTCTCTCCGCGGAGGGTGGGGATCTGGGCCGGTGGAGTTGCCTCCGGCGGCACCTTAGAATTGGATGTTCCCGCGGGGAGCGATCGTTCCGTTGTGATTGCCGGCTTTTATTCACAAAGTGGTTTTTGCAGGGACTTTCATAAAAATGGTTTTAGCAAAGGATTGAGCCGGCCTTATCTGCTGGGTGAAGTGGAGCAAGTGAATCTGCCGGGTGGCCAGACCACAGAGGTGCCAGTGGCCTTAAATTTCAACCCAGAACTTTGGTTTGATTCTTGTGTAGGGCCTGATTTTCATGATCCCCTTAACAGCATTGCTGCAGGAGCTTCCTTCATCAGTGCTCATCACGCGGGAACGGGTCTGGTGACTACCACCAGTGGTCAATATTCTGGAAATATTGTGATTCATGGTGGGAGCCAGTTAAAAGGTTCAAATTCACTGGGTGGAAAATATCGACTTGAAAATGTGCAAATTAAACGATGAGTTTTGACAGCCCATTTTACTGTCTTGCCAACGAGCTGATTGAGTCCGGTGACTCTCGAATTTGGGAATCAGAAAAAAAACCAAAAGCACGAAAAAAACATGTCTAAATTGAAGATTATATACCCAAATGGTGCCACTCCCATTGATCATGATGAACGAACTCAATCAGCTGGAACAGTCGAACATCGCGGATGGATTGCCCTTCCAATCCCTAAATTAAATCCTCCAAAGTTAGAATCTGGTGAAAATAACCCGAGTTTTTGGTTTTTTTATCTACTCCGTGGGGCGCAATAAGGATTTTTTCAATTCCATAACCTCGAGGAGCCTTAAGTTTCCTAATTTTTAATTCCATATCGGCTATGACGTCAGCCCCAATGGGTTTGTCGTGATATTTTATTTCGCAAACAGAGATTATTTTATCTGAACGAAGAAAAGCCAAATCAATTTGAAAGCCATCTGTTCCCCTTTCAAAAATGGGCCCAAAGGATTCTATTTGATCAGATATTTTAAGCAGCTTTCCTATGTAATAAGCATTCTCGAGACAGAAATGTTCAAAAGCAATACCAAGCCATGGTTTCCATTTGGTTTCTACTTTCGTAGAAAAGATGTTGTTCGTTTCAAGGGATTGAATTGATTTTTTATTTGGCTCCAAAAACTTAAAGTAAAATCTTAAATACTCATCAGTTAATTTATACTTTTTTAAATTTGTTTTTCTGGTGGTTAAAACGGGTGAGTAGCTTCTAATGAAACCAGCCGATTCCATATTTTCTAAGCTAGTAACAAGAGATCCACCCGACTTAATGTCTAAATTTTCCGCTATAGATTTTAGCTCGAGTGGTGCTGTGGCCAACAGGTGGGCAATTCTGCTGTACAAAGCACCTTCTCTAAAATGTGAAAAAAATATTTTATCAAATTCTGTTACAAAAAATGAATCCTTAGAGAAAGCCAGTTTCTGCAGGTTTTTAGTAAATGAAATATTCAAATCAATTTCTTCCAAATATTTCGGAACACCGCCAAGAAGTATGAGGTATTTTAATATTTCATCTTTTGATCTCTTCTTTTGGAATAGGAATACACACTCATCGGGTCTTAACTTTTCAAGCTTCAACTGTAGATTCACCCGACCATATAAGGCATTAGATCGAATGACATTTCTAACCATGTAAGAAGAGACTGATCCACACAGAATAAACATAACATTCAGCCTTTTCCAGTCACGATCCCAGTAGAATTTTACTAAGCTTACCAATTTAGTCTGAGAACAGGCCATCCACGGAAATTCATCAAAGAAAATAACTATTTTTTCTGATTTTTTCTGATTTTTTAAATGATCAGTCATAAAATCAAAGATTTCTTCCCATGTTTGAAATTGGGCTTTGGCGAGCAGTGGGTTTTCGATTTGTTGTTTGAGTTGTCGAGAAAAAAATGCAATTTGGTTTTTACTGGACTCACCCTCTAGACCTTCAAATGCCAAGTGCTGTTTATTTTTAATGAAATGCTTAATCAATTCACTTTTACCGACTCTGCGTCGTCCATACAGTGCCATTAATGTGGGATTATCAGAGCCATAGTGTTGACTTAGAATTTCAATCTCTCGCTTTCGACCTACAAAACTCATAATTCCGCCATATTTGTTATACAAACAACTTCGGCGGAAATGAGTATTTTGTCAAGGCTAGTTCCGCCGAAATAGTTTAACAAACAACTTCGGCGGAACTCGGCTCATCGAAACTTGGTTTCAACGAGTCAGTACAACCTACTTGATCAGAAGCCCCACTCACAACTCCGTGATTTGCCGCAAAGACAAGAATGTTTTTTCAAAAGTATTTTGGAAATCTTCCGTCGATCCTGGTGGGAAGTCGGATTTGAGTTCGTTTTCAAGAGCCTCTGCTGCTTCAAAAAGTTTAACGGCGCCGATGTTGGCGGCAGCTCCTTTAAGGCGGTGGAGCAAGAAGCTGGCTTTTGCCAGCTCGCCCTGGTTGATTAGATTTTGAATTTTGAAAAGTGTTTCAGACTCAGTATCAATAAAAAGCTGAATCATACGATCTAGTAAATCAAGATCTCCATCCATTCGGTCCAAGGTTTTTTTGAAATCAAACTCTGGTAATTTAAAAACCAAATTACTTAGGATATTTTCAGGATTTGATGGCAGAGCAGGCGATAGCTTACGAGATGATTCCTTCCCGATCAGCCACTTTTTTAGTACCTGTGTCACTGCTACGGGATCAATCGGTTTTTCAATGAAATCGACCATGCCTAAGTTTGCGCATTTTTCTCGGTCCTGAGTCATCACTGCTGCAGTCATGGCTATAATCGGTGTTTTTAATTCTGGGTGCTCTGATTTGATTCTTTTTGTAGTTTCAAATCCATCGAGAACTGGCATATGGAGATCCATCAAGATTAAATCAAAAGTCTCTTTCGATAAATAATCCAAGGCTTCCTGGCCGTTATTTGCAATTGTAATATGAAGGCCTCTTTTCATTAGAATCTGACTGGCAACCTCTTGATTAATTAAATTGTCCTCAACCAATAAGATGCGGTGGCCGCTAAAAAGAGGCAATGGATTAGATTGTTGTTTCAAATTGTTAGGCGTAAATTCCCTATTAGTGTACCCCTTTTGTGCAGGACCCATTTGTGGTCCACGCTGATTAAGGCTCGATTGATTTGCAAAGCGAGATTGGTCAATGGATTCGGCTTGGATAGTGAAATAGAATGTTGTTCCGAAACCTTCTCTACTGGAGACAGAAATTTCCCCACCCATAAGATGAATAAGCTTTTTACTAATGGCCAATCCTAGGCCTGTTCCACCGTACTTTCTTGTGATGGAGCTGTCTGCCTGTGAAAACGAAATAAATAAATTTTCAATTTGGTTTTCAGAAAGCCCGATGCCGGTGTCTCTGACAGAAAAGAGCAGTTCTAATTGCTTGTCTTTCTTTTGACCGGATTTGATTAGCACTTCGATTTCACCTCTGGGAGTGAATTTTATGGCATTGCTGAGGAGGTTATTCAAAACCTGTGACAGCCGTTGAGGATCAGCAAAAATGTATTCCGGAACATTTCCATCAATAGAGCATCGAAGAGAAATTCCTTTTTCAGTGGCAGTTGTATTGAACAGATCTATTGAATTCTTTAATAAATCAGCAATTTTCATGGGTGATTTTGTCACCTCTAACTTGCCAGCCTCGATCTTCGCAAAATCAAGCACATCATTAAGGATATTCAGCAATGATTTTGATGAGCTGTGCACCTTTTGAAGATTAGAATACTGATTCGAAGAGAGATCTGTGTCTAAAATCAGTTCAGTAAGTCCAATGATTGCATTCATGGGCGTTCTGATTTCATGACTCATATTCGCTAAAAATTCACTTTTTGTCCGATTCGCATTTTCAGCTATTTCTTTGGCTGCGAGAATTTCTGCCTCAGCTTTTTTTCTGTCAGTGATGTCGACGATCACGCCATTCCAAAGCCAATCGCCATCTTCAAGCAAAGTTGGTTTTGCTGCAATTAAGAGATATTTAGTTTCATTTTCAATAATGAAACGTCCCTCCCATTTCAATGGCTCGGCAAGTTCTAGAGACTGCGAGATGATGTTTTGAAATAATGGCCTTTCTTCAGGGTGGGCAAAAGATAGCAAAGTGAAGCCGGCCCTATTTAAATCGGTCTGATTCAATTTAAAAATTCGACAGAATTGGGAACTTACATAGTCATATTTTCCTAAGGCCTCTATTTGGTTCTGATCTTTATAGCTTAAGCCCTTGGGTGATTTGTATGAGTAAACTCCAACGGGAATATTGTCTGTCAGTTCCTTATAAAGTCGGTTTGAGTTTTGAAGGTCCTTTGTACATTCTAAGACGCGCATTTCTAGATTGTATTTTTGTTCATCAATTTGAGTTGCCATTTGATTGAAGCTTTTTCCTAATTCTTGAAACTCCACGGAGCCAGAGGGAAGGACTCTTTGTAAGACCTGGCTTTTTGAGAAGTTTTTTGCCGCTGATATAAGATCATGAATGGGCTTCATGAAGTTTTTTGTGAATAAAGCCGCGATAGCTGAACAAAAGAGAATAAGAAAAGCTAGGCCCCAAATAGAGTAAGCCTGCAGTCTATTGATGGGAGCGAAGGCTTCTGCAATATCTATTTTTGTAACCATGGCAAGATTCAGTGTTGGAATAAATCTCCAAGCGGCAATGACATCTCGCTTTGAGTAGTCGATAGAAACGCCCTGTCCGTGTTCGCCTCGGAAGGCTTTCTTAAGTGGATTTGGCAGATCCTTTTCTGAAATTCTGTATTTAAAGGCAGCATCCTCAACGTGGCGAATCGGCGTGATCATTAAGGCTGAATCGCGGTCCTTCATGGCCAGGACGGTTTCGCCAGTTTCGCCCAAGCCTGTCTGTTCTATTAACAAGCTTGTCAATTCATGGAGATCCAATTGCATGACTACTGACCCAAGCAATTGTTCGTTTCTAAAAAGTGGACAAGCTAGAAAAAAAGCAGGCACTTCATTTGTTGGTGCGTAAGACGGAGCAATAGAAAACTGACAGTCAAGAAATACAAGAACTTCACTGTGGGCAACGGCTAAGGCCGTTCTTTTAAGTTTCCCACTGTTTAAGTCGGTGCCAAGTTCATTTTTCCCAAAGGCTGTGAAGATGACTTTGCCTGCCTTGTTTATGACTAAAAAATTTTTTAAAGATAAAACTTCGGAAAAGTTTTTTAAATAATTCACATAGGGTTTCATGGCTGGATCATCGTGAGAATCATTTATTTTATCTGGATATTGATTGTAAAATTGAATCAATCTAAAAACTGAATTTGATTTCGAAATTCCCTTTAGGTCCGTAAACTTTTCATCAACATAGGTATTAATTTGATCTGATTTAAGATCAGCCAAATCTGTAAGGTGCGAAAGCACTGACTTTGAAATAGAGTCCCTTGAATTTTGAACGAAAGTAAAGGCCATAATTCCCAAAGGAAGAGGTGAAATTAATAAAAACAGGATCAATATGCGGTAAAGAGTTCTTTTAGGAAAATTCATTTTGCACCCAGCCCAAATTGGCTGACTAGATTTAGCCACTCTTCCCTGCTTCTGTACATGGGCCAGGGATTGGGGTGAAGGGCTAATCTTGAATTGGTGATTATGTCAAATTGACCATCCGGTCGCAATTTGCCGATACGGAGCCACTTCCATTTGTGTCTGGTTATGGAGTCAATTGCCGCAATCCCGCCGGGGCTTGAATAGGTCTGGCGTAAAAGACCAGCCGAATTGACTATTTTAGGATCGGGTGTGTTTTTATTTTCGACAGCTTGTGCCCAAAGGTGGACACCAGTGTAGGATGCTTCCATCGGATCGTTGATGATTTTTTCCTGGCCAAATCTTTTTTTGAAGAGGCTGACAAAAGCTTTATTATTATCGTTTTCAAGTGATTGAAAATAGCTCCACACTGCATAGTGGTTTTTCAGAAGATTTCCCTTCCAGGGAAGGATCTCGATTTCGGAAACACCAAATGAAAAAATAGGAATGTCAGATAAATTATTTTGCATGAGCAGCGAGAACAGTTGGGCATTGTCTTGACCCTTTAGGGAATTGAAGATCACATCTGGTTTTGATTTTTTGATATCATCGATCATTTTTAGAGGAATTTTATCGCCAATATTAAAATATTTTTCAGCTAAGACCAGGCCATCATTCGATTTGATGACGTCTTTGATCATTATGTTCACGATGTGCGGAAAAAGGTAATTTGATCCTATCAGGTAAGATTTTTTACCCAAATTGTTCAGCGCCCAGTTTGTTGCTGGAATGACTTGCTGGCTTGGTGTTGCCCCCGTATAAATAATATTGGGGGATTCTTCTAAGCCCTCATATCTTAGGGCATAGAACATCAAATGGTGATGTGCTTCAACAACGGGTTTGACGGCTTGTCTGCATTCTGAAGTCCAACACCCAAAAAGCACACTGACATTTTCTTTTTCGATTAAACGTTTGGCCTCGGATGCAAATACTGATGGTTCGGACTTGCCGTCGGCAAGGATCATAACGAGCTTTCTGCCAAGCAAGCCCCCTTTTTCATTGATCTCTTCAATCGCCAATTGAATGGCCTCGACAAGGGGCTTTTCACTGAGCGCCAATGCACCAGTCATAGAATGCAAGACGCCGATCCGAATGGGCTCCGAAGTCTCAGTCGGCTGAAATCTTGGTGTTAAAATAATAATGACAGCGATCAGAAAAAAAACACCCAAGGATATTTTAAAATAGGGGGCCTTTAAAAAAAAATCTTTCATCGATATCCCGCCTCTACGGATTTATTGACCCGGTATGGAATATTTGATGGCACAAATGAACCTGGTTACAATCCAGTGTGAATTATTTTTTGGGGTTAACGCAAGTTAGCGGTCAAAAAGACAAAGGGGAATTTTTTATAAATGAAAGGCTAGGAAAGGACGGAGTCCAATCCTTTGTTAATTAGCAGATGAGGTGGCTTAGGATCTTATTAAGAACTAGCGCTCGAATAAAATTTCAATGCAAAATTCCAAAATCTGTTGGTTGCATAAATCAAGACTACAGAAAGGAAGATCACCCATGCAAACAATCCATATTGAGGAGGCTCTAAAATGGCCCTTGCCGGCACACTAGCAATGACTCCAACTGGCAGTGCGGTCAATAAGATCCATTTAAGCCAAGGCACATAAATAGAGTCCGGACGCATCCCAAGACGATAAATCTGCCACCAAATAAATTGCAGGTTTTCGGATCTGGCAAAGATAATCGCGGTGGAAGCGATCATAAAGCGAACTGAATAAAGGCAAATTAGTCCGCAAGGAATCAAAACAAGCAGCCATAAAAGACGCACCCACTGAAATTCAGGAAGGTGAGCAATACTGTAGATAAACCAAATTAAAGCAATGGCAAGATTTCCAATAGCGGCGGTAGAGGCCTTTTGTAAACTCAGCATAAATTGTGAATTGACAGGTTTGGCAAGCAAAAGGTCTAAATCACCTTTACGAACTTTATCAGAAAATTGGTCCATATTTTCTGATAAAATGACCATATAAATTCCATCAACAACAAAGACTAAGCCTAAAAAAACTCTCATCTGAAGCAGATTCCAGTCACCAATTTTTTGCGTGTGGGTGAATAGAACCTCAAATGTTAAAATCTGGGCTAGATACCACAAAATGTCTGATAAAAGTCGACTTAAGAAATTAGCGCGAAATTCAACATCGGCAATTAAACTTGTCTTAAACATGGCACCGTACAATTTTAAATATTTCAGCAGTGTTGTCATTTTATGCCCCTGTCCCAGCATAGGCCTTGAGGCCCTGTTTCCATATAAGGACTCCAATACAGTTGACTGCAACAATACCAATTGTGACTGATATAAAGCTTTCCCAGATAGCTGTGATCTCCAAGCGGCCAGTCAGATATCCAACGGGCGTGAACACGCCCGCACTGAAGGGCATCGAAATCACAATATGCCGATAAGGTTCTGGGATCAGGTCAAGAGGCAAAAGCTCACCGGTAAGCAGCCATAAAACCAAATTTTTAGCGTTGGTGAAGGAATAGACTTTATTTAAATAAAATGCACTTGATGCAATAATAAAACTAATCGAATGGACAAGAATTAAATAATAAAATTCAAGCGCAAAAGCCAAAGGCAGCCGTTCCAATTTCGTTGGAAGTTTAAATAGAAAGATAGCCATCAAGGGGATTGTGATAGAGACCACTGTGGTAATAAATTTATATCCCATCAACTGGGAAAAATAATATTCATAGAAGCTCATGGGACGGGTCAGTAAGCCGTTGATGGTTCCTGTGTCAATTTCTGCAATCATGCGAGTTTCATACATCCAACTTGTACAGATTCGCGCAAAAAAGGCGGCCCACAGGGCGTATGATAAATAGTATTCCCTGGTGAAACCTGCAATTTCTGTAGCCTGTGCTCCGCGAAATACAGCAAACCACAACAGAAACTCGATCCCAGTCGTCAGTGTTGGTTGCAGAACAGCATCTACGAAATAATTAAGTCGATACTCTAGATTTGAAACGATTGCCAACTTAGCAAAGGCGAGATTCCGTTTCCAAAAAACGACGAATGACTTCTTCAAAATTGACCTCTTCATTTTCAGCCATTTCAGTGTTGGCTTTTGCTACGAACTCTTTCAATGTTCCTTGATACACAATGTGTCCCTTAGAAATCAGCAGTAAAGTGTCAGCAAGTTTTGCAATATCATCCATATAATGACTTGTGAGTATGATCGTGGGACTTTTTTCTTTTACATATTGAGCCAGAAATTCGCGAATTGTCTCTTGTGCTACAATATCCAGCCCGATTGTGGGTTCATCTAAGAACAGAATTTTAGGCTCATGCAAGAGGGCCCCTATGATTTCCATTTTCATTCGTTCGCCCAGACTGAGTCTGCGAAGTTGTGTCTGCAAAACATGAGAGCATTTCAGCATCTCAGCCAAGTCATGAACACGTTTTCGTGCAGCATCTGGATTCAAGTCGTAAATTCGCGCAAGCAGGGCAAAGGAATCCATCGGTGAAATATCCCACCAAAGTTGATTTTTTTGTCCCAACAATATGCTGATCTGTCGCAGAAATTCATTTTTTCGTTCTGAGGGTTTAAAGCCCAGCACTGAAGCCGTACCCGAAGAGGGGGTCACTAATCCTGAAAGTATTTTAAGTAATGTTGTTTTTCCCGCGCCGTTTGCGCCAACCAGTCCAATAATTTGTCCAGATCCAATTTTCAAGGTGGCTTTGTCTAATGCAATTTTATAATTGTATTTACGATGAAAAAAACCTTTCAGGGAATTTAAAATTCCCTCTGGCTTTTGATAAGTTTGGTAAACTCGTGTAAGATCTTTGGTTTCAATGACAAAAGACACTTCTGGTCCTTAGTTTAATTTTTTTTCAATCACAACAAATTCAAGATTATCAACCTTAGGGATTCCAAAGCGTTCGTTTCCGTAGGGAAAGGGTCTTTTTTCCCCCGTATTTTTAAAGCCTAGTTTTTCATACCAAGAAATCAATTCTGTTCTGACAGAAAGCACAGTCATATAGATGTGCGTGCAATCCCAGAAGTGTGCAAAGGCTTCGCTTTCCTGCATCAACATTTTTCCGATGCCTTTTTTTTGCAGTCCTGGATCTACTGTCAACATTCCCAGATAGCATTTGTTGATGCGTTTTTCTAAATGAACACAGCCGACAATTTTGTCATCCAAATCTTCATCTTGTGCGATCAGAATGACAGAGTTGTCTTTGGTGAGATTGGCGGTGATGCTTTCTGGATCAATACGTTGACCACCGAGCAGATCTGATTCTGTCGTCCAGCCTTTTTTTGCGCCCTCACCGCGGTAAGCTGAATTAACCAAATCAACAATGGCTTCAATATCTTTTTCGTCAGCTTGAGTAAATTCAATATGCATAGACTGTTGGCCTTTTAAATAATTAAGTTTTTTTGGAATAAATAAATAATTCTTTACCTTGTCTATTTGGAATTGAACTGCCCCAGCGCCCCCAGAATATTGGATGATAATTATTTTTTAATCTCTGGCGGAGTTCCCATTCTGAACCTCCGAAGGGTGGTCCTTGGCGTTTTTCAAAGGTAAAGAAAACTCCCATCAGGAATCCGCCATCAACCAACATTTTATTCCAAATTTTGACCAGATCCTGACGTAGGCTTGGATTGATTGCGCAATAGCATGTGTGTTCAAAAATAATATCAAAGGACTTTTCAAAAGTTCTTGGCAAATTGAATAAATCAGCCTCTACAAAATGTAAATCAGTGATATGACCATAAAGTTTTTTGGCTCTTTCAAGAGCAAGAGGTGAAATATCCACCGCCGTCACAACATGTCCTGACTGTGCAAACAAGGCCGCATCGTGCCCTTCACCACAACCAAGCACCAGGATTCTTGAGCGTGAAAGTTTTAGACGTGGAATCATGTCTTTCAGGGCCTCTGCAGGCTCACCAAGATTCCATCCTGGATTGTTGTTGCCTTGATAGGACTTGGTCCAAAAATCTTCTTTTTCAATTTCAATTTTATCTGGCCAATAGGTAGGAATTTCGTAGGTTTTTCCATCGACGGTGATGGCTTCGTCGTCAAATTCTTCAAGCATATTAAAAAAGCCAGCTTGAGCTTTTCGTGACATCACGAAGGGCACTTTATCTTTAACAGTGTATCCATGAAAGCGATCCCACTCATCCAAAGACAATGTGGAAAGTTCAAAATTAAATTCGACACCATAGTGGCAGAGGATTGTCCATTGACCATTTTCTAAAAGAATCTGTTGAGCTATAAGAGGCTCATCAAAAGCTTCAACGATCACAGGTGTTCCGCCATAAGTGCTGAGCAGGGTTCCACTTTGATGAAGCTTAAGATTCTCAAGAAGTTCTTCACCAAGGACAGCATCCTTGATTTTTGCTTCTCTGCTGACGACATATCCTTCTTCATCTATTTGGATGAATTGTGTTGGAATTGCCATTAATGACGATCAGTTTCATTAGGTTTATTTTCTAATAAGGGACTTGGCGCCGGTGTATCAGTTCCTGGAAAAATTGTAGAGCCTTCTGTGAAGGTGACAAAGTCATTCGTCGTCTTAACGGACTGGAGAGTCCACTGATCTACTTGTGAATTTTCAGAGGGCTCGCGGTGAAGGACGGCTTCACCTTCAATAACTTGTTCGATTAATTCTCCGGCTTCGCTGGTGTCAGAAAAACTAAAAGAAAAAACAGCCCGAACTTTATTTTCTGTCAGTGCCTCAGTCCACAGTCGTTGGATTTTTAGATCCTTAGCGAGAGGTTTTTTGGCTGTTAAAGTTTCTTTGATAAGCTCTGCCAATTTGACCTGAATGCCGGAGTGCGTCTCATGGCCGATAGCTTCAGAGATATGCACAACATTCCAAGTCCAAACCAAGGCTGCGATAAAAACCACGAGGCTAATAATTTTCTTCATTCCCAAAATCCTTTTTCCAGATTTATACCAAGTCTTAGGGTGCTTTTTCGAATAACTTGCTACTTTTATCAACTGATATATTTTTTAACTTTATATTTATTTTCTACATTTAATTTCTACATAAAAAGTAGGATGTATGTCTTGATACATATAACTAAATTTTATGTGCTTGCATCGATGCTGACTTACAGGATCGAGCATGTTATGTGATTAAAAATACTCTTAATCTCACTTTTTCAGGGAGGATATCTCATGAACAGTCAATGGCTGACAATGTTAATGTCAAAAGGAATGTCAAAAGGGATTGAATTAGAACAAAATTTGCGCCAGCAGTTTCAGCAAACCAAAGTCAGACTTCAATCTGAGCTTGAAACGCGAGGAATTAGGTTGAATGCTGCCGATTTTGCGGCCCTTTTAGAGGAAGTGTCCCCTAAATTCTCGCATGCTGCTTTGAGTTATGCCTTAGATAAAATTCGTCCTTTTTCCGCGGGGATGGGTTTAAGAATTTCTCATTTATCAGATTTTCAAATTGAAATCATTCTGCCCTCTCGCACCAGAAATTTGAGCGAGACCCATGTCATGCACGAGGGAGCGATCATCACTGCAGCCGTTGAGGCCGCCAAAAATCTCTGGATGCGCCATGCCTTTATGGGTCAGCTTGAGATCAGCGTCGACCGCATTGAGGCCACTTTTTTGAAAAGCAACCTTGGTGATTTTCGTTTAAGAATGGAGCTTCCAGAAACCCATCGTGAGCTTGTCTTGTCGGAGCTTCGCGATACTCGCAAATCATCCTCTGATTGTGAAATCAAAGTCTTTGATGAAAATGAACAGACGATCGGTGAAGTGCGCCTGCATTTAAAATTTAAACACACTCCAGCATTGAATTAAGAAAAGGTTTTATGGAAATTTTAGACAGTCACATCGAGGCCGGCTCATTGGATTTTAAAGCAAATCAAACAGCGATGTTGGCCTTTGTAAATCATTGGCGAGAGCGAGTGGAAATTGTCAAGCAAGGTGGCGGCTCAGAAGCTACTTTAAAGCACAAATCGCGAGGAAAACTGACGGCCCGGGAACGCATCGAAGAACTAGTTGATGGCGGGACTTCATTTCTTGAATTTTCCTCGCTAGCAGCCTGGGATATGTATGAAGGTCAGGCTCCAGGGGCTGGCGTCGTCACAGGTATCGGTGTCATTCATGGCACTGAGTGTATGATTGTTGCTAATGATGCCACCGTCAAAGGTGGCACTTATTTCCCAATGACCGTGAAAAAACATTTAAGGGCTCAAGAGATTGCCTTTGAAAATGGTTTGCCTTGTATTTATTTAGTTGATTCAGGCGGAGCTTTTTTGCCCATGCAAGACGAAGTCTTTCCTGACCGAGATCATTTTGGTCGAATTTTTTATAATCAAGCCAGAATGTCTGCGGCCAATATTCCTCAAATTGCTGTTGTGATGGGTTCATGCACAGCTGGAGGAGCTTATGTTCCGGCAATGTCAGATGAAACCGTGATCGTGAAGGGCAATGGCACAATATTTTTGGGCGGACCTCCTTTGGTGCGCGCAGCGACCGGTGAAATTGTTGATGCTCAGGAACTTGGTGGCGCAGCTGTGCACTGTGAAAACTCAGGAGTTGCAGATCATTTTGCTGAAGATGATCATCATGCTCTTGAAATCACTCGATCGATTGTGGCCCATCTGAATCATAAAAGAGCTGTCGAGTTAAAAACTCTTCCTGTTGAAGACCCTCTGTATGACTGCAAAGAAATCTACGGTGTTATTCCTCGCGATAGCAGAGTTCCCTTTGATGTCAGGGAAGTGATTGCAAGAATCGTCGACGGTTCTCGCTTTCATGAATTTAAGCCCCTCTATGGAAAAACTTTGGTGACTGGTTTTGCACACATCTGGGGAATGCCCGTCGGAATTATCGCCAATAACGGCGTCTTATTTAGCGAAAGTGCCATGAAGGCCGCCCATTTTATCGAACTGTGTGAGCAGCGTGAAGTTCCTTTGGTCTTCCTGCAAAACATCACTGGATTTATGGTTGGAAAGAAATATGAAAATGAGGGCATCGCCAAGCACGGTGCTAAGATGGTGATGGCTGTTTCGAATGCACATGTTCCTAAGTTCACTGTTGTGATTGGTGGTTCTTATGGAGCTGGAAATTACGGGATGTGCGGCCGAGCTTTTCAGCCTCGTCAAATGTGGATGTGGCCGAATGCAAAAATCAGTGTCATGGGAGGCGAGCAAGCCGCCAATGTTTTGCTGACCGTAAAAATGGATCAGCTAGCAGCAAAAGGCCAAACATTGAGCCAGGATGCTCAGCTGGAGTTTAAAAGACCAACTTTGGAAAAATATGAATACGAAAGTTCAGCTTACTATTCTTCAGCTCGGATTTGGGATGATGGCATCATTGATCCTGCTGACACACGTCGTGTTTTAGCGCTTGGCGTCGCTGCAAGTTTGTATAAATCTTGGGGTGAAAAATCTCAAGGTGTATTTAGAATGTAGGAAATTAGGTAGGTCTTTGGGGATGAAATCAAATATGAAATTTTTAGTTTTAGCGGAATTAGAGCATGTCGCCTACGTCAAGTTGAATAGGCCAGAGGTGCGAAATGCTTTTAATCCAGAAATGATTGCTGAAATTACGCAGATTTTTTTAGATCTAGATGGACGTCAGGATCTTCGTGCTGTTGTTTTGCAGGGTGAAGGAAAATCTTTTTGCGCAGGAGCTGACTTAAATTGGATGAAGGAAATGATTCAATTTTCGCTAGAGAAAAATCGTGAGGACTCATTGCAATTGTTTGCGATGTTTGAAGCCATCAGCAGTTGTTCATTGCCTGTCATTGGCTTTGTTCATGGGGCTGTCTTTGGCGGAGCCCTTGGACTTGTTGCAGCCTGTGATCAAGTTGTAGCCGAAGAAAACACACTGTTTTGTTTCAGTGAAGTTAAATTAGGAATTGCACCCGCCGTAATCAGTGCCTTTGTAAATCGAAAGGCAGTGCAGGGTAAAGTTCGACCTCTTATGCTTTCAGCTGTTCTGTTCGATTCCATTGCAGCCATGAATGCGGGCTTGGTTTCAGAAATCGCTCCCTCTGGAGAAGGCCGGGCTGCAGTGCAAAGAATTTTGCATGAATATGCACAGTGTGGTCCTGAAGCTGTTCGAGAGACCAAGAAACTATTAAATGATTTGAATAAATTGAGTTGGGATCAGCAACGTCTTCGGACAACGAATTTAATTGCTGAGAGACGTTGCAGTGAAGAGGGACAAGAGGGTCTTAAGTCTTTTTTAGAAAAAAGAGAACCAGCTTGGCGCAAATCACTTAATGAAGTCCTCATGGAGAAGCAAAAAAATGACAAAGTTTAATCGCATTGCCATCGCAAATCGTGGTGAAGTTGCAGTTCGTATTATAAAAGCCTGTGAAGAACTTGGAATTGAATCGGTCTTGCTACACTCGGAAGCGGATATTGAATCTCGCGCCTATAGAATGGCGACTAAGACGATTTGTATCGGGCCTGCAGCTACTGCCGAAAGTTATCTGAATATCAAAGCAAATATAAATGGGGCACTTGCCGGTGGGGCACAGGCCATTCATCCTGGATTTGGATTTCTTTCAGAAAATGCTGATTTTGCCGAAGAAGTTGCTCAGGCGGGGTTGATTTTTATTGGACCCTCTTCTGAAACTATTCGCTCTTTAGGTGATAAAGTTCATTGTAAGGATCTAGCAAAAAAAGCAGGAATACCTTTGGTTCCTGGATATCAAGGCGAAGATCAGAAAATTTCTAAACTTATTCAAAAAGCAGAAAAAATTGGCTACCCAGTGATTGTCAAAGCAGCAGCAGGTGGTGGCGGTCGCGGCATGAAATTGATTTTGAATTCACAAGATGCTGGTGAGTTGATTGAATCTGCTCAGCGTGAGGCCTTATCCGCTTTTGGTTCTTCAAAAGTCTTTTTGGAAAAATATTTAGACCGAGCTAAGCATATTGAATTTCAAGTCTTTGGCGACAGCACTGGACAAGTGATTCATTTTTTTGATCGGGAATGTTCAGTGCAACGTCGCCATCAAAAAATAATTGAAGAAGCGACCTCGCCGTCATTGACTGATGAGTTGCGACGATCCATGGGAGAAGCCGCTTGTGCCATCGCTACTATGGGTCGATACAAGGGTGCTGGCACCGTAGAGTTCTTACTTCAGGATAATGAATTTTATCTTTTAGAGGTGAATACACGCTTACAAGTCGAGCATCCAGTCACCGAGGAAGTCATGGGTATCGATCTGGTAAAAATGCAGATTCTAACAGCGCAAGGCGAGTATGTTCATGATCCAAAACATATACGTTTGCCTCGTGGGCATTCTATAGAATGCAGGATTTATGCTGAAAATCCTTTTCTTGGAGGAGTTCCCTCCACCGGGTTGTTGGGTCAGATTCATTGGCCAGAAGGTCCAGGACGACGCTATGAATACGGATTTGACCAAGGTGATACCATCACTCCGTTTTACGATCCAATGATTGCTAAAGTTATTGTCTGGGATGAAAATAGACCGCGTGCAATTCAAAAAATGCTTCGTGTTTTAAAGAATTCTACTGTTTTTGGCGTTCATACAAATATTCCCTATTTGATTGAGATCCTTTCACATAAGGAATTTGTGATGGGTACTATGACAACAAGATTTATCGAGACTTATTTTTCTGAGTCATTAAAAGAACCAGAGCTGACGGATCTTGAGAAAAAAATTGCCCAGAGCGCATTGATGCAACTGCGCCAACAAAATGGGGTAAGCGAAAGTTCAGGAACAGCTTCCCCCTGGAGTACTTTCTGGAGAGGTGTCTAATGGATTTAAAATTAAAAATTGATGGTTCTGATCACCTGGTGCAAGCACAACTCATCGGCACCACATTGTGGGTTCACTCTAAGGGTCGAACATTTACTGTGGATGCAACCAGTGGCAGAAGAGCACGTCGTAAAACTGGCGGTGCTGGAACTTCAGATGTGATCTTGGCACCAATGCCAGGCAAGGTGATCAAGATTTTTTCAAAAATTGGAGATCCTGTAAAAGCCGGGCAAGCAGTCCTTGTTATGGAAGCTATGAAAATGGAGTACACTTTAAAAAGTGATTTAGATGGAATTATTGACGTTATTTCCTGCGCTGTTGGTGATCAAGTCACGCTTGGAAAACATCTCGTTAAATTGATGCCAGCGGCAAAAGAGTCTTAAGAATGAAAAAAAATTCAGTAACAATTGTTGAGATGGGTGTGCGTGACGGGCTTCAAAATGAAAAAGTTATTTTAGACGTAGACACTCGAGTGGAGTTCATAACCCGTCTCAGTGAGGCAGGATTAAAAAGAATTGAAGTGGGTTCTTTTGTGTCTCCAAAATGGGTTCCTCAGATGGCTGGAACTGCTGATATTTTATCTAAAACCCAACAGCTTCAAAAAACGGGAGTGATTGGAAAAAAAATAGAGATGTCTGTGCTTGTGCCCAATGAGCAGGGGATGAGGGAAGCCATTCAGAGCGGAGTGAAAGAAATCGCCATCTTTGCCTCTTGTTCAGAAACATTTTCAAAAAAGAATATCAATTGCTCAATTGATGAAAGTTTCAAGCGTTTTGGACCCGTCATGATTCTTGCCAAAAAGCACAAAATCAAAGTACGAGGATATTTGTCCGCCTGCTTTGGGTGTCCTTATGAGGGTAAAATATCAGAGGCTAAAGTAGTCAAGCTTGCACAAAGAATGCATAAACTGGGCGTTTACGAAGTCTCCATTGGCGACACCATTGGAATTGCTCATGTTGGACAGGTTCGGACCTTATTCAAGAAACTCAAAAAAGCGGTTCCATTGGCAAAAATTGCCGGCCACTTTCATGATACTCGGGGACAAGCTCTTGCAAATATTTTGGCTGCCTATGACTTAGGTGTTCGTATTTTTGATACAAGTTTAGGTGGATTGGGGGGCTGTCCTTATGCTCCAGGTGCGACCGGAAATGTTGCAACGGAAGACGTTGTCTATATGTTCAATGGTCTGAAGGCCAAGACATCTATTGATCTGATTAAGCTTAAGACAATTAATTCTTGGATGACGAATAAAATTCAACACCCTCTGCCTTCGAAAGCCGGCAAGGTCTAAGTTTTTTGCTTCTAAGGTTTTCAAGATAAAATTTTACGACAGAGAAAAAAATAATGGGCATTACGCTTTTACAAGTTCAAGAAGGTCACAAAGGTTTCGGTTCGCGCGTTCTTTTTGACAGTGCGACCTTCGCAATCAATGAGGGGGAACATGTTGGAGTAATTGGTCCCAATGGGGCCGGTAAGACCACTCTGTTCAAAATTCTTGTTGAGCAAGAGCATTTAGATAAAGGTATTGTCACAAAATCTCAGCAGCTCCGACTTGGCTATTTAGAACAGGACTCTGACTGGAATGTGGACGAACAAGTTGAAACCTACTTGTCTAAAAATTGTATTAAGCCCCTTTGGGAGCTTAAGCAATTTGGCTTAAAGTTGGGTTTAACCGAACAACACTTTCAATCGGATCTAAAACAGCTCAGCGGCGGTTACCGTATGCGAGTCAAATTATTGTTCCTTATCGGACAAGAACCTAATTTGCTGTTACTTGATGAACCGACCAATTTCTTGGATTTAGAAACACTTCTGGTCCTTGAAAGTTTTTTGCAAGAATTCAAAGGTGCCTTTTTGCTTATTTCTCATGATAGAGAATTTTTAAGACGTGTGACGGATCATATTCTTGAAGTTGAAAGCGGAGACATCATTAAATTTGCTGGAAATTTGGATGACTACTTTGAACAAAAAAACATGCTCGCTGAAATTCTTCAAAAACAAGTGATGAGTCAGCAAGCCAAGAAAAAATCCATCATGGATTTTGTAACCCGTTTTGGAGCTAAAGCCACCAAAGCGCGCCAGGCGCAGAGCAGATTAAAAGCCCTCGAAAAAATGGAGACGATCGAACTCAAAGCCGCCCCAACTCATTCAAATATTCAAATTCCACCAGCAAGTCCAACAGGAAAAATGATATTAGAACTCGACGGTGGAGTTTGTGGATATAACACAAATGTGATTCTTAAAGATGTGCATTTGCGTTTAGAACGAGGAGACCACTTAGGAATTGTGGGATTCAACGGCGCTGGGAAGTCCACTTTATTGAAATCGCTTGGTGAGCAAATTCCATTGCTCGGCGGATCGTTGAAGTGGGGGCACCAAGTGAGGTCCTCTTACTTTGCACAACACACGCCCGAGGCCCTCAATCCAGAACACACCGTCTTGCAAGCGTTAGCTTTTGCAGCCAGCAAGGAAGTGACCCAGCAAGATGTCTTAAATATCGCTGGAAGTTTGCTTTTTAGTGGTGAGGCAGTGAATAAAAAAATCAAAGTGCTTTCTGGGGGCGAAAAATCCCGCGTGGCTCTGGGGCAGATTTTGCTGCAAAAATCACCTCTGCTGCTTTTAGATGAGCCAACAAATCACTTGGATTTTGATACTGTAGAAGCCCTCACCTATGCCCTTGAAAAATACGAGGGAACCATTGTTACAGTCAGCCATGATCGCGGATTCATTGGAAGAATTGCAAACAAGATTTTAGAAGTTAACAATGGAAGACTGACTCTTTACCCAGGAACTTATGATGAGTACGTGTGGAGTTTGCAAAAGGGTTTTTTGGCCGAAAGAGTTTTTGATAGTCCCTCATCAGATCTAAAGAATACAGAATCTAAAGGTTCAGAATCTTCGAAATTCAACTACAAAGAAGAGCGTAAGCGTTTAGAAAGCCTAATTAAAAAATGCCAAAAAGTGATCTCTGATGGAGATAAAGAGATTTTAAAACTCAGTTCAAGGCAAACTGAGCTCAATGCCATTCTGATTTCAGGAACGGCTGCAGCAAGTGGTGCCGGAGCAGCGACCATTGCCAAGGATCTGCATAAGATCAGCGACGACATCGAAAGTGTCGAGCTTGCCATGCTGGATGCGATGGAAGAACAGCATCAACTTGAGGGGGAACTTCAGAAGTTGATGGGGTGAGGGAATTGATCCATTGGGGCACGGTTTTTATAATGGCTATAAAGATAGATCAAATTCCAAGAGCGCTTTTACGGCAAATACTATCTAAACATTATTCTTCCGAGATTCAGCGCGCTTTTCCTTCACCTTGTTTTTTTCATTTACGAAAACAACTGTTGGCTTGTGTTTTTTTGCTTCGTCAAAATTCACTCCGCAATAAGAACAAATAATGACTAAATCGCCTTTTTGAACATGGCGTGCGGCGGCTCCGTTGAGGCAGATTTCGCCCTTGTTGCCTTTGATAACGTAAGTTGAGAATCTTGCACCATTGTTGCAATTGTAAATATCAACGCGCTCATTGATTAATAAACCAGAGGCTTTGATAAGATCTGGAGAGATGCTGATGGAGCCTTCGTAATTCAGATCAGCCCCAGTTACAGTCGCACGGTGAATTTTTGTTCTAAGCATTGAAATGTTCATTTTTAATACCTTTAAGAGTTGTGTTTAAGGGCGATGAGCATGCCTTTTAAGACCAGATCAGGGACGACAAAGTCAAAAATCTTCTCTTTTTCAAATAGCGACGAAAATCCCCCTGTGCCAATGACAGTGGGGCGATCATTTTGAAAACATTCTTTGGTTATGCGTTCAATGACCTCTTTCATGCCACCCAAATGTCCGTAATACAAACCAGATTGAATGCTTTCTGTCGTGCTACGGCCAAGGGCTTCATGCATGGACATGATTTCAACCGAAGGCAGTTTTGCTGTGTTGTTTTCTAGGGCTTCCATACAAAGACGCAAGCCTGCAATGATTGAACCGCCTAGATAATCTTTATCTGCTGTGAGAGCACAGAAGGTGGTCGCAGTCCCTAAATCAACGATGATCACATTTTTATTTGGATACAAATGTGTTGCGGCGATGGAATTTGCAATGCGATCTGATCCTACTTCTAGGGGATTTCTATATTTTATTTTCAATCCAGTTTTGACACCAGCTTGTAAAATAAAGGGACTGATATTGAAATACTTCTTACAGGCGCCTCGCAGCGAATAAATGACTTCAGGAACAACGCTGCATATGGCAATTTGATCCACCTTAGCAGGGTCATAGCCATTTTCTCGAATTGCACTGCGCAGGAAAATTCCAGTTTCATCCGATGAAGCACCACTTTTTGAATTTTTCCGAAATGAAAGAACCATTTTATCGCCATCAAAGAGCCCACCAAATATTTGGGTGTTTCCGACATCAAGACATAATATCATAGACTGTTCTCCTGAATATTATTGGATATAAGGAATTGAATGAGATTGTTCGTCAGTTGTTCAACGTTTTCACAGATCAATTTTTTCTGAACGAGCTTGCTTTCAGGCTGTTCGAAATTTTTCAAATGAATGGTAAATTTATGGGTTTTCTTAAAAATATCAATTTCAGTTAAATCATTATGAACAACCAATGCAGCATTTGAATTTTCAAAAAGCTTATCGACCGCAGTCAATCTTTGCTCCTCAGAGGCATCGCTAGTTAATTTAAAGGCAACAACTTTGATATCCTTGTTTTTGGAGTATTCTTTAAGGCGATCGACGATTTTGAAATTTCTGGTTAAATGAATACTCATGGTCTCTGCGTTGGAGGACATTTTTTTTACTTCGAGTGGATTGAATTTTTGCCCTTCAATTTCAATACTGGACACCGAGTAATCACTGACGGCTGCGGTATGAATAATGTGACTGAATTCATTTTCAGAAAGTTGTCTTTTTATCTTGTCATCAAGGCTTTTAAAACTAGTGAACACCTCAGACGAAGGCAATTCTTTAGATTTTTGTGAATTGTGAGACTGAATCAGAGTCACATCAAAACCCATTTGAACCAGGGCCTCAGCGATGGCAATACCAGTTCGACCTGAACTTAAATTTGAAAGGACTCGAACCGTATCAATGGGTTCCTGGGTTCCACCAGTTGTGACTAGCACTTTAGTTCTAGTTGCGCTTTTTGGTAATCCAGCGACTGATTCCGTGTCTGATTTTATTTTTGGAGTAGAGTTTTTTAAAGTATCAAGGACTTTTTTCGTGAGTAAATCGGGTTCGATCAATCTTCCGAGGCCCTCTTCGCCACAAGCTAAAATTCCAGAATCGGTGTCCAGTATTTTAATTCCCATTTCTCTAAGTGTCTGAATAGACCTTTGGGTGATTGGGTGAGTGTACATGCTTGAATTCATTGCAGGGGCGACAAGAAAGGGTCTCTTGAAATCGTGCGCTAAAAACAAAGTCGATAAGAAATCGTCGCCGAAGCCTTGTGCCGTTTTATTGATAAAATTTGCAGTCGCAGGCGCAACCAAAATGAGATCCGCCCAGCGCATCAGATGGATATGTTCCATCATATTCCCTGAGGCATACATATCAACCAAGGGGGCTTTTCCTGAAAGGCCCTCTAAGGTGGCTGCTCCAATAAACTGAAGTGCGGACTGAGAGGCAACGACTTGCACCTCACAATTGGCCTGAACTAATCTTGAGATCACATGACAAGCTTTGTAACAGGCAATAGATCCTGTCATTAGAAAAAGAACTTTAGATTTCAACATTGTCTATGAGCCTCACTTCACCAAGGTAAGCCGCTACAAAACGACGGTTTTCAATATCAGTGACATAGTCGACCTTAAATCCGTCTTCAATTAAGATTTTTGCGGCTTCTTCGGCCGATTCAGAATTTTTGATAGCTTTAAAAATATGTGGTGCTTTTTGCCTTTCGGATTCAGACAGTCTGACATTGCGAGAGCTTTTTGCAAGACCGTCTTCTTCCCTCACTGTAGCCACTGGAATTATTTCTAGATCCATAAAAAAGCTTTCAGCCATGCCCTTAATCAGCGAAAGTTGCTGATAATCTTTTTCGCCAAAATAGGCCCGGCTTGGAGAGGTGATATTAAAAAGCTTCATGACAACAGAAAGCACTCCATCAAAATGTCCCGGTCGATGAGCGCCATCTAAAATATTTGAGTAGGCATTTTCACTGACTTTGTAGCGGTAATTGTCTGGATACATTTCTATGTATTCGGGGAAAAAAATGACGTCCACATTGTTTTTTTCAGCCATTGCGAGATCGGCTTCAAAAGTCATTGGATACTTATCTAAGTCCGAGGCGTTGTTAAATTGAGTTGGATTTACAAAGATAGAAAGAGCAACCAAATCATTTTCACGGCGAGCCCGTTTCAGAAGTTCTTCATGACCACTGTGAAGTGCTCCCATCGTGGGAACAAAGCCAAGTGTTTTACTTTGACCTTGCTGTTTACGCCAAATTTTAAAGTCTTGTGATTTTCTTAGAACAAGAGTCATTAGTAGCTTTCCTTTTCAGTCGGAAAATCACCTTGAACAACTTCTTGGTGGTAAGCATTGAAAGCTGACTGCAGGTTGTTGAAACCATCAAAATAAGTTTTTAGGAATTTTGGTCTAAATCCTTTAGTCATTCCTAAGAGATCCTGAAGCACCAACACCTGCCCATCAGTGTCTGGCCCAGCCCCAATTCCAATGGTTGGAATATCAAGGGCAGCTGTAATTTCCTGGGCAAGGGTCGAAGGGACGCATTCCAGAACAACACAAAAAGCACCGGAGTCCTCCAATCGCAAAGCTTCTTCTTTAATTTTTTGCTGAGCTTTTTGATCTCGTCCCTGAACTTTAAAACCTCCCAATTGGTGGACTGCTTGCGGAGTTAATCCCAAGTGACCCATCACAGGAACTCCAGATCCGACCATGTGTTTGACGATGGCATAATTTCCTTCGCCGCCTTCAAGTTTTATGGCGTGTGCGCCAGCTCGCATAATTTTCTCTGCAGCGGTCATGCTTGAAGTCAGGCCTTTGCGGTAACTCATAAAGGGCATGTCTCCAACAATAAACTTTTTGTCGCCGGCTCCACGAGCAACTGCACCAGTGTACAGAGTCATGATGTTGACCGTTGCATTCAGAGTCGTGGAATGCCCCAGCATGGTGTTCGCTAAAGAATCACCAACCAAAAGACAATCCACATCACTTTCAGCCAGAATTTTTGCGAAGGTGTAGTCATAGCAGGTCACCATGGTGAATTTTTCTTTTTTGGTTTTCTTGTTGTGAAAATCGATAATAGTTTTCATTGAGCACTACTTTCTTAGGCTTTCTGGCCAGTAAGTATTTACAAAAGATTTATAGATTTCATCGGCGCGGGGAGATTTTTTATCCTCTTCAAGGGCTCTGATGTTTGCTTTTACAGTCTCGACATCTTTTCTGACGATCGGGCCAGTGAGCGCATTTTCTGGGTTTGCAAAAGTGTTTTTTATTATTTGTGAGATGTATATTTCAGCGGCTTCGTGAGGGATGTTCATTTCCTGCAAGTTTTCCAGCATTTTTTTAATGAGCAAAGTGGTGAAGTTTCCACCTAAAACACAGCTTGCATGATAGAGAGGTTTTTGTTCAGGATTCAAACTGCTATGAGGATTTTCTAGGCACGGAAGTGCTTGTCCAAAGGTTCCATTTGTTAAAGCGAAATGAATTTTTTTGTAAAAATCTAAACTGTAGAGCTGGGGACCAAAGGTCATTAAGGGATGGGCCGATATCATATCTTCAAAGTTATGCGCACCAGAAAAATGCACGACAACTTTATCCATTCCCGCCAAATTTTGCCTAAAAAAGCCTAAGACAGCACTGTCGCTGATCGCCAAAAGCACATGAGTTGCATCTGATATTTTAGGTTTAAGTGCATGGGGGTCTTGAGCTCTGTCCCAAGATTGAAAGGGAATGTCTAAAAGATGGAGATAATGGCTCAAATGTCGAGCAACTCGGCCGGAGCCAATCAAGAGATAGCTAAAAGAGGGTAATGTGTGTTTCGCCTTCATAGTCGCTCGTTTTTCGGTACCTGTCTGTTAAATGATCAAGTCCTCTGTAATATTCAGCAATTTAGCATAGTTTTTAGGGATTACAATCAGAGTCTTGCCAGGCTTGGGAGGTGGTGATAGGTCGATAGCTCTATGAAATATATGTACTGGTTTTTCGCAGCCTTAGTCGTCTCTGTGGGTGTCTACTTTTCAGCACACTTTTCTGTCAGTCCTGAGTTTGCTCCAGTATTGGCGCTGGGTTGGTATTCAACGCCGGAAGATTTTGGCAAAAGAATCTATCAAGAACTAAAAGCTCAAATTGCTGCGGCCCCTGTTGTTTTGTTGGGTGTAACTCCAAATAGAATTGAAGATGTGGAGCTTTGGAGAGGATTTCTCGAAGCATCCAACGAAAAAGAGAATACCTATCAAGTCATCGTTGTCGAATCTATGCTGCCTTTTGTGGAAATATTCAGAGAGGGTGTTCATATTCAGCTTAAAGAGGAGCTGCCTCGGCTGATCGAGGGAATTCAAAAAGCCAGAACTGAGGGGCTTAGGGTTGCCATCATTGCCCCTCATATCTATTCAACACAGGTTCTAAAAAATAATCTGGCAGATCGCTTGATCCATGAATTCAAAATTGATGTTTTAAGTCTGACTGTCACTAAATTTCCCAAAAGCCGCAATCAGGAAGCTGATTTTGAGTTAAAATGTCATGAAGGGGATTCTGATGACCCGAGTGGCACCAGCAACTTAGGGTGTTTGATTCGCAATATTGCGCGGATGAATTATCGAAAAAAAATGGAAGCTGGGAAATACAGTGGATTGATGGATCAGACAGCCCCGAAAGACTATCTGATCCTTTTTAATAACTAATACATTTCGTGAGCAAGCGGACGTCGTGGGGCTCTAAAGTAAGTTCTTGGGGATAGCTCAAGGACGTCCCCCAATTTTTCCATATAAATGCAGGCATATCTATCTAGTTGGTAGGCAAAGTAGCTTTCTTCATTGCCAGCTCTCATCAGCTGTCCCCAATTCGCATTGTACATGGACTGCTGCTTTTTTATCAGCTGACTGATTTGAGAATCTATTTCTGAAATCGTTTTCTGTAAGGAATCGATGGTGGACTCACTGACATTGGCAGCTTTTTCAATTTTTCTAGTCATGATTTCAGTCAATTCATCTTCAAATGGCTCTTTCTTTTTCATGAGCATTTCAATTTCTTGATTGATGGGTTCTGCCTTTTTATTGCTCTCAACTTCTACATTGAGTTCCTCGATAACCATCGCTGTTCGCCAGTTGCAATCCTTTTTTAAGCGCAGGATGTCTCCATAGATATGATCTCCGATGTAAAGGATATCATCTCCGGCCAAATCTAGATCCGAGGTGAATTTTTTTGCATTTCCACCCTGATAGATTCCAGGAGTTAATTTGCCTTCCATATTTGTCATTGTTCCATCTTCAGGATTCACACGCAAGTAGCGCTGACTTTCGTAGAAGAATTTGGGTTTGGAAGCGAACGTAATAATAATCTCAAATAAATCCTGCCAGGATTTATGATCTTTAAGGAAGGGCTGAATGGCATAATCAAGTAAGAGTTTCGTGTAGTGATAATCTGAATTTGTTAGAACAAAAATCTTTTTGCCATGGCGACGGAACTTTTCAAGGCCAGCAACCAGGCTTGGATCTTTAATAATATAATGATCTAGATTTTTCTTTACTTCATCTTTCAGGGAGCCATCTCTGTGAGCCTCATCGACGGCATCCATAACATCATCGGCTATTTGTACAAATTCGGGATACTTATTAGCAGTGTCTGTATTTCTTAGCTCGACAATTTGTGCAATCAAATTGGCTGATGAAATTGAAAATGAAGTGTCCACAGCTAGATAATCATTGTGGCTCAAGTCAATGTATGTCGATTTATAAAGTTTTTGGTGTGACTTAAAATCAAGAGGCTTTAGACCGTGATAGCTGGCTCGGATCGCTGTGTAGCGATTGAGCTTAAGTAAATTACCCATTTTTCTGTCGATCACCAATCCGCGAATTGCGAAATTATAATCAAAGGTCAGCTTACGCAAAGTCTCTGGGTAGCCTCTTTTAACTAGCTTATCAATCATGGTTGTGTGAGATAGTCGTTCAAAGTTTTCGCTATTATAGCGAACTAAAGTGTGATCCATGTCGACGCCGACATAGCGGATTTTTTTTAAGTTTAAGGTTCTGTTGATAAAAACTTTTCCGGGCATAATTTATTAATCCTTCAATTCAATCCTTCAAAGAGAAGGATAAGCACTAGCTAGTCCACTAAAATAGCAGCAAACAAAAATCACTACAATCTAGTAATTACCAGATTTGAACACGGTCGCCATCGGGTAAATTCATTTTATCCTCAGCCTTACATTGAAATGTCTCTGCAAAGGCCTTTTGTTGCTTCATCTGTTCGTTAATTCGAGCCCAACCAGATGAATGGGGGTCGGTCTTTAGGCGCAGTTTCTCAAAATCTGGGCGTGTGACAGAGCACCATAGTCGGCCAAATGAGATGAAGAAGTTCTTTTTTTCTTCTACGCTGCCTTTTCCTTCCGGAAATGCGGCATTGAAAGCAAAAGTAATTCCAACTAAATCGGCAGTATTTTCGCCCAAGGTGAGTTTTCCATCGTGATTTGCTTTGTTGAATTGTTCGACCAACTTATTTTGTCTTCCAGAAAAAGTGAAGACATCTTGTTGAGTCATCCATTGCTTAAGTCTTCCCTCGGAGTCATATTTAGCTCCACTGTCATCAATTCCATGGCCAAGTTCGTGCCCCATGACGGTGCCCACTGCTCCAAGATTTTCAATCAAAGATCCGTCTTTATTATAAAAAGGGTATTGCAAAATCCCAATGGGCAGCACAAATTTATTTTCATGAGAAGAGTAATAAGCATTCACAGTTAAAGGTCCCATGCCCCAGGCATCTTGGTTTGCCGGTTCATGAAGTTCTGTGATCATTTTACTGTAGGCGGCCTCATGATAAAGATGCTTGTTTAAGATAAGGTCTGTTTTGGTGTACCTGCGCACAGGGGAAAAATCCCATTCCCTGTCAGTGTGTGGTTTAACGAGCTGTAGGCGTGCAGTTTTAATTTTTGCGAGGGCGCCAGCTTTTCCTTCAGAGGAGAGCCAAGTGTTGTTTTCAAGGCCTTTTTGAATGCTATTGCGAATAGCTAAACCAACTTCTTGAACCTTTTTTTCATCGAAATTAGGAAAGACTTGATCGACTAGTGTTGCATCCAGTTCCATGTTGAAGTAGCCAGTGACTAGATCGGTGCATCGCTCTTGGCGATCAGATCTTTTTTCCGGTCCACCGAAATATTTCTTTTCAAAATCGAAATTCTCTTTAAAAAAATTGGGATAGGCGTCATCCATCAAGTCGGATAGATTTTTAACTAACAGATAGTCTTTCCAAACTTCAAGCGGCCGCTTGGGAAGTTCAGAATTTAAAAACGCGGCTGTTTCTTCGACGGGATTGCTAACAAGGGCCGCTTTCGGAGCCTTCTTGAAGATCATTTCTAGTTGTAAGATTGGATATTTTTTTGCAGTTTCCTCTTGAGTTGAAATGTGTCTTTCACTCCAGCGCTGGCGCCTTGCAGCCGGCACGGGATAAACTTTGATAAAATCTTTTTCCATATCAATGATAGCCTGGGCTCTGCCTTCAGCAGCGGCTTTGCTGGATTTGGGAGCAATATTTTTAAAAAATGAAATGAGTAATTTTTTATAGTCGGCTACAAGAGCTGCATTTTCATAATATTTATGATCCGGAAGTCCCATTAAACTTCCACCGATGTGAATATTCAAAGTCTTTGGATTGTCTAAATCCGGAGTATTTCCCATCCCAATAAATCCACTCACCGTGCCTTTGGGGGCTTGGGTGTTGGCATAGGTAATGAGTTCAGGAAGTGTTTCGATTTTTTTGAAGTCCTTTAGGAGTCTTTTGACCTCGGATCTTTCTGATCGTGCGCGATCCTTAGGCTCCATGCAAGATATGTAAAAATCACGAAGTTGTTCAGAGCGCTCATTGAGATTTTTCTTATCTGGCAATTCGAGCATAAATTTCTTTTTTACATCCAAGAGTCTTTCGCGTGAGTCGCTGAAGGAAAACGCATGGTGACTGCGATCGTCGCGAAGTTTGAATGACGCCTCTACGTTTGCGCAAACATATTTGTGGAAGTCATCGCAGGGATTGACTTCAGGAGCGATGGGGAATTCACGTTTTTGAGGAATTTCTGAAGAAGGTTGCTTACTTGGAGTTGCACTCACAATTGAAGAGGCCAGGGTTGCCGAGATAAGAAAAGTCGATAAAATCTGATAATTCATTTGCCAGTGTCCTTTCTTTAGACCCTTCTATTTCATGTCTGAAAATGGGGAATTGCAAGGAGCCGCTTGATGATAGTCCAGCCTAAAACAAACATTAAAATTACTAAATAAGAGCTGATGCGCATAAATCAAGGCCTATGGCCTTAATTTATCTGTATTTGCCTTTAAAATAGATTGTCGCCATGAATATTTGGGTGGCATTATCGGTGACTAAAATGAGTCAAAATACCTTAGTTTTATCATCAGAACAGTCTTCCGCATTGGATCTTTTAAGGTCCGGCGAAAATGTATTTTTAACCGGTGGAGCTGGAAGCGGAAAAAGTTTCTTAGTTCGTCAATACATGAAGGAAGTCGATTCGAAAGAACTTCCCATTTTAGCCAGTACGGGAGCTGCTGCAGTATTGTTAGGTGGCAGAACCTTTCACAGTTTTTTTGGTCTGGGCATTATGGATGGTGGGCCAGATGCAACTTTTGCTAGGGCTTCTAAGGATGGGAAATTGCTGTCACGGCTGAGCAAGGTTGAGGGTGTCATTATTGATGAGATTTCAATGATACCTGGGCAGGCCTTGATGATTGCTGAGGCCTTAACTCAAAAAGCTCGGGGATCCAAACTGCCTTGGGGTGGAATGCGAATTATAGCAGTGGGCGATTTTGCTCAACTTCCCCCAGTGACTAAGACAGGTCAAAGAGATTGGTGTTTTTCCAATGACGTCTGGAATGCCAGCGGTTTTCAAACAGTGATGCTTTCTCACAATCAAAGGGTTTCGGATAATTTATTTTTAGATGTGCTTCATGACATTCGACATGGTCTTTCAACACCACGAGTTCGTGATTTTTTGAACGAACATTTGAAAAGTCATGATAACGATCATCCCGGGACTAGGCTTTTTCCAAGAAAAATTAATGCCGAAAAGTTTAATGAAATGAAGCTTTCTGAAATTGATGAGGAAGAAGTCAAGATTGACACAATTTATTTTGGTTCAGAAAGACATATAGAAATTTTGATGAAGTCCGCTCCCGTGCCTTTAAAGCTAGTAATGAAACTTGGTTGTCGCGTGATGTTTTTACAGAACGATCCGCAGAGACGATGGGTGAATGGCACGCGGGGAGTCGTTACAGATATCGCCGATGATAAAATCATGGTCAAGAAAGACAATGGCCGAGAAGTTCAAGCGGATAAAAGCTCCTTTGCTCTGCAAGACGCCGAAGGAAATATTATGGCCTCAGCTATTCAATTTCCATTAACCCTAGCTTACGCCACGACAATTCACAAAAGCCAGGGTGCTACGTTGGATGATTTATGGTGTGATCTCACTCACCTGTGGGAACCCGGTCATGCTTATGTAGCGCTCAGTAGGCTCAGAAATGCAACGGGCTTGCATTTGATCGGATGGAGCCCAAAGTCCATAATTGTTGATCCTAGAGTGCTGGACTTTTATAAAAAGTTGCAAGTCGCGACGGAGATCAGCGCAAGATAAATTTTTAAAAAAATGGAGTTGCCATGGAATCTATAGAGACTCTTAATTTACCTGAAAAAGGCACAAAGCTGAATCTTGAGCAGGCAATGTTCTTGGCTTTAAGTGAGGCTTCTAAAGGGGCTTCCTTTGTGAGTCCGAATCCAATGGTAGGTGCGGTTTTGTTAGATCAACATGGTGGATTCATCTCAAGCGGCTATCATCAGTTTTATGGTGGAGCTCATGCTGAAGTCAATGCATTGAAAGGGCTGAGAGATGAAGACCTAACCGGTGGGCATTTAATAGTGACTTTAGAGCCCTGTGCGCACGATGGTAAAACCCCTTCTTGTGCAAGAGCTATTGCGAAGCTGCCACTGCATAAAGTGACCTATGGGATCATAGATCCCAATCCTCTTGTTGCGGGACAAGGGGTAAAAATAATGAGCGATGCAGGAATTATTGCAGAGCAATTTTCTTCAAACAATAAAGAAATAGCAGCTCAGATTAGAATTCAACTTGAGGAAGTTTGCGAAGCTTTTTTATGGAACTTCCGTCACAAGAAGGTCTTTGTCGCGCTAAAGATGGCGAGCAGTCTTGATGGTCAGGTCGCACTGAAGTCGGGAGAGAGCCAATGGATCACCGGGCCAGAGTCACGAGAGTATGTGCATTTTCTGAGATCTTGCTATGATGCAGTTTTAGTTGGCAAAGGAACCATTAGTTTTGATAATCCCTCATTAAATATTCGTCATCCAAATATAGATAAGAAAAACAAAGTCATTGTTATTGATACAGAGGCAGAGTTGTTGAATACTTGCTCTGAATTAAATTTATTTCATTCTCATGAGTCTCAAAATATTTTTTGGTGTATTGCTGAAGACTTTAAAAGTGAAATAGAACTAAAAAATCCAAACTCTAAGTTGGGACCAAATATTATCTATGTAAAAACAAACATCAGTGGGCATTTGGATCTGGAAAATTTATTAGAGCAAATTTATGAACTCGGTATTCGTTCCGTGATGATTGAAGGTGGAGCGCTGACTGCAAGTTCATTCATTGTAAGTGAATTGGTAAATAGAATATATGTATTTCAGGCACCAATTATATTGGGTGCTGGGGGTGCAAAATCCTGGACAGAATCAGTGCGAATAGAAAAAATGAAAGATAAAATTCAAATTCAAAATCCTCGCTATAAAACTTTTGGTAACGATTTTATGATTACAGGCACTTTTCAAAAAAATAGGCTTGAGACAAAAAATACAAATAATCAGGGCTAGAATAGGAACAAGGTTATGAATACAACGGGCGATTTCTCTGAAATTAAAATAGATAGTTTTGGCAGAAAATATCGCTGGGTGAGAGCCAGTGATGGAGCCATTGCAGGAGTTTGTAAAGGAATTGGGCTGGCCTTAGGTATTGAAATCTGGATTGTGAGGCTAATTTGGCTCACGGCGACATTGTGGTTTGGAACTGGGATCCTCTTGTATTTGATCTTAGCAATTTCGCTGCCGCGTGCCGACAGACTAGACCATGCACTTGATAGAAAAATACTAGGAGTGTGTGGTACACTGTCTAAGAGATATCGGCTGGAAGTCGGAATAGTAAGAACTGGTTTTATTTTTTTCCTACTGTTCACCTTCGGAGCCGCTATTTTGGTTTATGGTCTTTGTTATTTTTTAATTCCAAAGGCTGATGAATCTGGCAAGTCGCTTTTATAAGCGCAGGAGTAATTCACTATTTATGGGTGATGATAGTAGTAAGTCGATTGTAAAGTCCCTCAAAAAAGAATGGGCACTTTTATTTGAAGTTTTTCACCAAGATGAAAACACCGAGGCAGATAAGAATAGTAATGGCACTCGTTCTGAGAGTTCGTTAGAGGGCAGCGGGATCGAAATGATGAGCCGAGAGGCGGTTCGTCAACTCACCAAAAAGCTGACGGAAGATCGTAAGAAATTGAATCAGCAGTTGGAATTCCTAACTAAGGAGCTCGAGGTCAGTTCGGCAAAACTTGAATGTTTATTTCTAGTAGGCGCCGATGCAACCAGTACCTTAAAGCGAATCGAAGAACTGAATGATCTTGGTTTAAACCTCACAGAGTCATTAGCAAAAATAGAACATAAACTGGGTGAAGCTCGCTCTAAAGAGTTAGATTTTCGGGATGCTGACATTTAAGTTTTATTTTTTTTGAAACGCCTTCCATTCTTTTAATTTTCGAATGGATTGCTGAAGGACCGTTTCAAAAATAACTAATTCCTTTTTAGTAGGAGTGTTTTGCAATAGCATACGGCGAAAAACAGTAAAGGCATTTATCTTTTTCTGTCGTGTGAGATCAAAACCCATTTCCTCGAGCCATAATTTCAAAGTGTGTTCAGGGTTGATACCCTGGACTCCCTGTGGAGCTCTACGCGCGTCACCACCATTCAAAATCGTGCGATCACCACCCCAAGCCTTACGCAAAGAAAACATGGCAAGAAGAGTTGCTTGTGCAAGATTCAAGCTCCAGTTTTCACCCCAGGTGGGTAAGCAGGCACAAAAGTTCACTTGCTCCAGATCAGATGCCGAAAGTCCCCAGTCTTCTGGACCAAAAATGAAATGCAAGGTGTAGGGTGTTTCGCTTTGAATTTGAAACTGTGGTGCATGGTCTTGTATATCGTGAAGAACTTCATCAATGTCTCTGACTTGGCGACCCTTTCCATCACGAGCAGTAAAGCCAATTTTAATGCTTTCAGGTTCAGCATTCATAAATTCTTGCCAATTTTGATATGTCATTCGATTTTGCAGACCAGTTTGTCCCGTCGCGGCTGTCTGCTGGGCTTCAAAGGTAATATCACATTGAGGGTCTATGAGGATAAGACGACTCATACCCATGTTGCTCATTCCTCTAGAGGTGGCTCCGATATTTCTCTCATAAATGCTACGCACTAAAACTATGCGAATATCAAAAGGTCGTTTCATGAAAAGCCCTTATGGAGGAGCCACTTCTAACTAAAGAAGAGGATCTTCTTTAGTTAAGTAGTTTTGGACATAATCATTAACAGCCTTTTCCAGAGGCCATTTCGCCGAGGACATTCCTGAGGCTAACCATTTATCTGTCTTAGCTTCGGTAAAATATTGGTATTGGCCGCGGATGTTCTCTGGCATGTCTAGCCAGTTGATTTTAAATGGCTTGCCCATAGCTTCAAAAGTAGATCTGGCTAAATCAAGCCATGTTCGTGGTTTTCCGAAGCCCATGTTGTAAATTCCATTAGTGGGCTTTGTCTCCATAAGTTCAGCCATCCAGCCAGTGACGTCTTTGACGTATACGAAATCTCTCATGAACTCGCCATCTTTAAAATTTATATTGGCTGACTTAAATAGTCCCAGGCTTCCAGATTCTTTTATTTGGTTGTAAGCTTTGAACACGACACTGGCCATGCTCTCTTTCTTATGTTCATTGGGGCCAAAAACATTAAAAAACTTAAGACCATACCAATTAGGTGGAACATTTTTTTGTTTCAAGGCCCAGCGATCAAACAATACTTTTGAATCACCATAAAGATTTAATGGCTTCAGCAATTCAGGATCTGTCGTATCATCAAAGCCAAGCTCACCAGCACCATAAGTGGCAGCACTGGATGCGTAAATCACAGATTTGCGATGCAGTGTGCACCATTCGAAAATTCTTTGAGTATAGAAAGTATTGTTTTCCCAGAGAAAATCTTTATTCGTTTCTGTCGTGGAAGAGCATGCGCCCATGTGGATGATCCACTTTACGTTGGACTTTGCGAATTCTGTTTCAAGGAATGGCCAGAGATCATCTTTAAGAAGAAACTTTGAAAATTTTCTGTTTTTCAAAAGATTTCTCTCTTCGAGTGAAACTGAATCAACGGCAACAATATCGGTGATTCCCTTTTGATTGAGCTCCCATACCATTACACTACCAATAAATCCGTTTGCGCCTGTTACAATAATCATAGTCCCTAAAACCTAGTACAGAGAGCTAAAATTAACAAGGAATAAACCCCGCCAGAGCAATATCGATGGGTGTGGGTGATTGTCTAATTATGATTGAAACTGACCACGACCGACGTGACATCATCAGCGAGATCTTTAGAGGGATTTACCCTTTGCATTTCATTAAAAATCGAATTGCTCCAAAATAGAGCTGCCTCTTTCATTTCTATTTGCAAGAGGAGATTGCGGCTCAGGTGTTGTCCAAAATCGGTATCGGCATTGATGATAAGTTCTAGCAATCCATCTGAGCTTAATAAAAGTTTATCACCTTTTTGATAGGATTGTGTCCTCGATTGAAAGTTAGAATCTTTATCATATCCGAGGGGAGCTCCAGCTCCTATCAGGGATTTGACCTTTCGTTTGCCACCCTCGTGGGTTATCAAAATAGGATGTGGATGGCCGGCATTTGAATAAGTCAGTTCATTTTTCTTTGGATCAATAACGACAGCAATCATGGTCATCATTCGCTGTATTGATTTGCCTGTGCTATGCACCAGTAAATTTAGTTCAGAAAGAATCTGCGTGATTTCTAAATTTGGCCTCAAATGAAAGGATTCGGTATAACCTTTAACTAGGGCACACACCATTGCGCTTGCGGTTCCATGGCCGGTGACATCTCCAACCAGAATGATCTGCCTTCCATCAAGCGTTGAAAAGTGGGTCCACCAATCGCCACCACATTCTGCAGCATTTTGATAGAAACCACATATTTCGAAATCATTAAAGCGAAACATTTGCCTATTGGGCGGAAGGAGGGCTTCCTGCACAAGGCGGGCGGTTAAGAGCTCAGACGCCATATGCAGCTTGTATTTTTCTTCTTTATTGAGCCTAATATTTTCAATAGTGGAATTCAAAATTGGAATCATTGTCGTTAGATTTTGAATGATTTCATCTTTTTCGCTCTGAATTAAATTTAGCGGGAATATAAGTTTTATAAGGCCCAAGGGTTCTTTTCTTTTAGGAAAAGTGAGACTAAACCATTTCGTAGAGATATTTGTGGAATTTTTTGGAGTCTCTATTTCAGCATGCGGGGAATCGTTTTCACCGACAAGAAAGTACTTCCCGGCAATTGGCTTCTCAAATATTTCTCCAGAGAAATATAACTCAACTTCAATTTTTTCTGCAAAAAGCTTCGCGATAGACTTTTGGAATTGATCGTTTAAAATTTCATAAGAAGTCGATGACGAAATATTAAGCCCCTCATTAAAAATGAGCGCTAATTTCTTAGTTGTTCGTATTTGAGAACGAACAAGTGTATCAACCTGAAATACAATTTTTTCCAAATTATTTGCTTTTTCATCGAAAAGGTCATTTTGAAATGTCGGCCCTGTTGATTCTAAATAAAAAAGTCTTAAAATCTCAGCAAGTTTTTCAATTGTTGTCTTCTCGAGTTTTGCTCGTTCAAGAATTTGTTCATTTAAAGTCATTAACTCACTGGAGCTGATCTTTAGAGTCCGATCTCGAAGAGTGATTGTCTTTCCAAGCTCGCTAATAGTTTTATCAATGGTTGCCAAAAAATCAGTTAAGTTCTTTTTGGAAAGTTCCAAATTTTCACTAGCTTCAATTGCAATATTTTGATTTACTTCTTGAGCCCATTGATCGAGATCAAGAAGTTTTTGTTCTTCCCCAGAACCTTCAAAACTTAATTTGATAATTCTAGAGAGGGTTTTACTTATTGCCATTCGTCTCAAAGATTCTTGTGATTGTCATAGTTTGATTGTGAAGCTGGCAAGAATGGCCAAAACCATCAGGGCTGATTTCTCCATTTGAATAGAATCCAGTTAAAACAGTGTTTGGCCCAAAAGTTTCTTTCACGGCATCAACCTCATCTTCAACGTTTATTCCCATAACAATTTTTCTGCCAACGCAGCTGACGATAAGTCCAAGTGCTTGTTGAGTGCTGTTATCGTTAAAGGCTTGTATTGAAGCATTTTTTGATCCTTGAACTAGACCGTCATTGTTAGCTTGCATTAATCTTAAATTCGAGTTTTCTGCAATATCTCCTGCGAATGTTAAAGAGCCATCCACTTCGTTAACTCCCAAAATGGTTCGAATAAGGCCAGATTTTTCTTGGTTTTCTCCGATTATTTCGAAAGGGAAAAGCAGTCCTGACCCTGGAAGGTCTTTTGCATACTCCCCAAGATAATTTTTATAGACGGTCAAGGCTGGTTCATTGTCGAGTTCGTAAAGAATGTTACCTTTGACCTTGGTGACCTTTCTTGTTTTGCCAAACGCATCCCATCCGCCTTGGCAACCATGCATGGCTTTAATTCCATCTCCATAGAATCCAATAGCAACAAGGCGATCCGAAAATACGCCCTCATTTGTTAAGGTGTAAGTCTTTTCAAATTTTCCAGCATCACCGGCAAGGCCTCCAGAAATCCTAACACTATCTGAAACAGCTGAAGACATCCCTTTTACTAGCTCGCTGCCGTTGACATTCACACCAGGTCCCAAAATAAAAATATACTTTAAGTCACTATTTTTCAGACCATCAGCCAGTGTTTGGCCTGCCTTTTTGGAATTTTCAGGGTTGTCAAGTTTGCATTCAATAAGCTTAAATTTTGCAGATGGATCATCAAATCTAACACTAGTTATTACGGCAGTTTCGTCGCGCACTCCGCTGCTGGAAACCTCTCCGGCCGTCGAACAGCCCATCCACTTTACTGTTGGAAATTCATTCAATAGAGATTTCATGAACTTTTCGTCAGTGAAAAAAGATACACTGGCAAAAACCAGGGCTAGCTGTGCCGTTGGGTCAACAAGATCACTGGGTTGAAATTTATTTTTGTCTGCGAACTTAATATTTTTTTGAGTAATTTTCATGTTGTCCTCTGTTGTTGTATTTAGCTTATTTTTTTTGTATTTACGGAGAAATAATAAACGGATTTCTTTCTTTTTTCAAATTTCCGATTTCTTGCATCAAATCTAACTAGGGCCAAGACTTCAGTTGTTCTTTCAACCTCGACGTTGGTGATTAGATTGTGTGTTCGCTCTAGAATAAGTTTAAGGCCTAACCCAGCGCTTGAATTGCCAGTGACGTCATCAAAATGCCTTTGAGCGGAAATATATTGCATGACAGTTTCACGATTAAATTTTCCAAAATAGTCCTTCACAGAGACACCAAAAACTTCTCCATCAAAGCCCCAGGCGACGTCCACACACTCCGCTTCACTCAGTATAAATTCCAAAGACCTGTCGGCACTTTTTAATCGAGGATTTGCGTTGAAAATTGCGTTCAGTATAAGCTCATCAGTCACTTCAGAAACTTTTCTTGCATAATCATCATAGGGGTGAGAATAGCCGGGGTCTCCCCAGCCTGAAATAAAGTCAAAAATCTCAGCGACAGAGTCATGCTTCTGTTTTGAATTGTATATTTTTGTTCGATGAACATCCGCGCCAAAAGACAAGTATTTTTCAAGATCCAAGATATCACTATTTTTGAATTTTTTAATTAAAATGGCCAGGTCCCGTCCAAAGGATTCGTTTTGGTCTTTGCCAATAAGATACTTGACCTGTTCAATTTCACTGACTGAATTTGCCACCGACTCAATTTTGGTATCAATAAATAATGCAATTTCGAAGTGAAACTCATAATTGTTTTTACATAGACTCTGAACGTAAGAAATAAGTCCCTCGTCGGAGAAAAAAAGAACTCTTGAATCAGATTGAATTTTGGAAAGGGTCTCCTCAAGAATTTCTGTGGTGGGGCAGTGGATAGGCGTTATACTGCTGCTTTTTGCTATGGTATTAATTTTATTAACGATAGCCCATTCCGGTTCAAAAAAATGTGTGAGAATTAAACTTTTTTTCATGTTATATTTTTTCCCTGAAGATTTTGGCATTTTGGGAAATAAAAGAAAAATAAAGTTCGGGCTCGATATCGACCTCATAGATCTTTTCGTTGAGCATCCTGTTTGGAACGATAAAATTTGTATAGGAATCAAGTATTGGAATATCGATACCGACTAGCATAGTAAATACGAAGTAGCTCTCGTCTTCGGGGCAGAAAAAGGGGACTTGAAAGCTTTCAACATAGCTTCCATTGACAAAAAAGCCATTGATCATATTGAACTGGCTGACCAACCATTTTGGCGAATTGACGTATTTTAATGGAAAGGGGCACTGTTTTACAAATCTCAGCCAGGTTACGATACCTGTCGAATTTGCTCGTTGGATCTTTGATAAATCGGCAGCGACAATTTCGGGTGAATTGGCTTCAATAGGTTGTGCTAAGGAGACTAGATTCTCAAAGGAAGTGGTTTCATCAAGTATCCCATCAAATTTCATGACGCTATCGGCAGCAGCAGCTCTCATTTTTTTCATTCCTCTAAATTAAAAAAACAAACTTACTATTTGCAATTGTACTAAAAATATTTCAGGATAGTTGCATCATGTCAATGGAGCTTCAAAATTTCACTTATTTAGTCCATCTAAAAAGTCCTAGTGACTTCAATGCTTTCGACCAGATTGAGCATCCGGCAGTTCTTTCTGTTAGTCTCGATAATATTAATTGGTTAGAGAACAGAAGTGAAGCCATCTGGACTAAAGTTAAGTTTATCATTCTTATATATTCAGAAAAGAATGGCGATGACCTTTTTGGACATTATCTTCGGTTTCCAAAAATTAGTTTTTTATTTTCTGAGGAGCGGTATGCAGAGCTTCTGCCATCATTGAAAGACTCCAATTTTGGGGAATTTATAGACCAGGCAAGTTCCAGCATGAATCTTTCATCAGTGGATAAAGCAAAAGTAAAATTTGAGAAAAGTTTTACGTTAACGAATACAGAAGAGCGCTGGTTGGCTTATAGTGAAATTAAAGAGCTTGTAGAGCCACTGCCATGTTTTTTGGGCTTTCCTGATATAGTTGGGGTTATTGCTTCAGAGCTTATTACCAACGGCTTCTTTGATGCGTACAGAGATGTAGGAACTGACAAGCCAGTTTCTCCAGATCGAAAATCAAAATTCAGTCTGCCTGAAGGCCATTCCGTAAGATTTGATATTTTTGCCGATGATGAATTTTTGTGGCTTTATGTTAAGGACACCTTTGGTACTTTGAATAAAGCGGATATATTTAGGTCGTTGCATAGAGCGGCCACCGAAAAAACCGTAAAATTAGATTCTGATGGTGGAGCCGGACTTGGTTTATATATGATATTCCTTTGGGCGAGCGAGATGATATTTAAGCTCACGGAAAACCAGAGCACTGAAATTCTATGTAAATTAAAAATAACAAAACGAAATCTAATTTTTGAAAAGCAGAAGGCCACCTTGATTATTTTGGGCTGATTCGCAAAAGCCCCTTTTGACTGTCAATTATTTCGACAGTGATTTGAATCTGACTATTTAAAATTCCCTGCACCATTAAGCTGTGAAAGCTTTGATCAAATATGCATTTAATTCATGCCTTCATAGCCTATTTGAGGCCATGGGTATTCAGACAGCTTTGGCCTGTCTGGGTTCGGCACAAAGGTTGCTTAGGTCTGCTTAGGTGCGTATTTATGGGAGGCAGCCGGTGCAAATTTCTTCGGCACGATTTTCAATCGTTTCAGTTGCAGTATTATCGGCTGGCATGCTCTTGGGCTTTCTTCGGTTTTACACTGATTTGGGTAAGTCGCCTATCGGTGTTAAGTCAGTCGATCAGTATTGGTCTGAGACCGGATTAGACGCTAAATCACTTGAAGAACTTATTCAGGATGACACCTGCGCGAGTTCTGAACGTTATTTTCTAGCGTGTACCAATGCAGTTATTTCTATTGCAAATCGATTCAATAAGACAATCAATACCGAAGGTGAAATTATTGGCGTCAATGCAAGCTTATCTAACCAAATGAATTCTGAGAAACAACAGTTGCAAGTTTGGAAAAGCTATTATCGAAGTGAAATAGGTCAATCAAAGTCAGAAAATCAATCGCTTGAACAGGGTATCAAGATTTCATTTTCAAAAATATGGAATGAGCTTAAAACAAAATATATTTCAAATTCTAAAAAAGCATTTATTGTTGGTGTTGGTCTTAATGGGTTTATTTCTGTGTTTCGTGATCCCCACACCTACTTAGTCCCAGTTGCATTTTTTAAAGAAGTCATCTCAAAGTCAGATAATAAGTCAAATTCGCTAGGCATGAATATTGGAATGCTCCACAATAATTATGTCGTACGAAAAGTACTAGAAGGAAGTTCTGCAAAGAAGGCAGGAGTTCAAAAGGGTGACGTTCTTTTTGAAATCGATGGTCATAGCACCAATAATTTATTGCAAGTTCGCCTCTACGAATTGATGAAGGGTGACCTTGGATCTATTGTTAAAGTGAAAATATTGAGAGGTGGCAAAGAGTTCTTTTTTAACCTTGCTCGGAGTGAAACTACGGTTTCCTCTGTTTCTACTCGCTTCGTGGATGGGATTAAGCCTGTTGCTATAATTGGTCTTAACAAATTTGCCAGGGGATCATGTCAAAGAGTTAAAGAAGCAGTTTTGGCTGTAAAAAAAGCCAAGGCGCGTGGCTTGATATTAGATTTACGGGACAATCCAGGCGGGCAGATGGAAGAGGCCGCATGTATTGCGAGTTTGTTTTTAGGGCCCGAAAAAAAGATATTTGAAGTTAAATACCTTGATATGACAAAAAAATTGGAGACATTTTATGGTAGTGAGGAAAAGATTTTTGACCTTCCTTTAGCAGTTTTAGTAAATGCTGGATCGGCAAGCGCAGCAGAGATCGTTGCTGGAGCCCTCCAAGATTTTAAGAGATCTTTAATAGTCGGTGAGAGAACTTTTGGTAAGGGGTCGTTTCAAGAGGGTGAATACTGGACACAAAATAAAAAAATTGCCCTATTTGAGACCAAGGGATTTTATTATTTGCCCTCTGGGAGGTCTGTTCAGCTGGTTGGTTTAACCCCAGACGTTCCGGTTGTCTTTGATAAAATTGATGTCAGCAGGGAAAGTGATCAATTCATGAACCCACTTTTGCCATTAGATCATAAAACTGATTTTCACAGAATTATCGTTTCCACTAAAGACTGTCTGGAAGATGTAGATCCTTCGGATCCCGATGATGTTCAAATTGCGTCGGCAAAAAGAGTTTTATTTTGTGGGAAATCATATGCAGAGGTGAGCCGATGATACATACTGATTATTTCAAATATAAATTCATATCAGCAAAGAAGAAATCTCAGTTTTTGATGATTGTGCTGCACGGACGTGGTGACAGCATAAAACCATTTTCATTATTTGATCAGGAAATGAAGGTTCCGGAGATGAACTATTTGCTTTTGAATGCACCAAGAAAATTTCTAGACGGTTACACCTGGTACGGTGAGCCACCTTATCAGAGTCGCGGAGTCGTAAAAATTAGAGAAAAGTTATTTGACCTGCTAAATGATCTTGAAAACCAGGGTTGGAAGAGCGAAAACATATTCTTATTTGGCTTTTCACAGGGTTGCTTGATAAGTGCCGACATAGGAATGAACTACCCTAAAAAACTTGGCGGAGTTGTTGGAATAAGTGGTTATTTTAATTTTTACCCACGTTGGAAAACTACCCTTTCTAGCGAGGCATTAAAAACTCCGTGGTTGTTTACTCATGGGTTTCAAGATGATGTTTTACCGATCGAAGAAACTAAGTACGGAGTGAATAAATTAATCGGTGCTGGTCTAAAAGTTGATTGGGTTGAAATGAAAAAGGAACATACTCTCCAGGATGAAGAGTATCCAATAATTCGAAGATGGGTTCGAGAAAAGTTAATTAAGCTACAAGCATCCAAGTGAAGCTGCTTGTGTTCGATAATAACTTTTGATCTAAATAGACTCTTTATGTTCTTCGATGAGTTTCATTATTTTATCAAGTAAGCTTGTTTTCATTTTAGAGTTGGGCCTCTGAAATTGAAGAATGTTGCCAGAATTTTCTTTTATTAATTCCTGGGTTCCTTCGTTTTTGAAAATCAACTGATCGATTGTGCTCTGAATATCCTCATAGGAAAGCCCCTTATTCTTTTGAAAAATGATTTCATCGACCATTTCAATCAGAGCATTTCCAGTTATTCTTTTTTCTGAGTTAAATTTCTCAGCTCGTGCACATATTTCAGCGATCGCTTGTTTTTGATTGCCTGTTTTTGTGGAAACTTTAATGAGCTGTAGGTATGATTTTTGAAATGAAATTATTTTTTTTGCCTGTTTTGAGTCGATTCTGCTGTCGCAAGCTTTGGCAAAACCAGACAGAATAATTTGAAAAAAAGTTTTTGCAGGCATTAAGCGCTCTTCTAGAGGAAGGGTGTTTTCTGCAATAAATCTTGGGTAGGTTTTAAGCGCTCGGCGGATGTTGAAAAGGGGCGGGTGATTAACTCCATCGGCTACCTTTTCTGAACTGCCACTGATTTTGACCTTCTCTAGAAAGGTAAAATCTTTTTCAAATTTTGAAAAAATTGATTTTTGAGTAAGTATGTTGGTGGTCTGGGTTTCATTAAAGCCCATTCTGAATAGGATTCTTTTCTCGCGATGAACTTTAAAATGATTATTAAATTTTTTAACAATCGGGTGATGATCAAAGTTTTGCAGTGGTTTTTTCTTTTTCGTTTTTAGGTAATCAACCAACTGAACAAAGACTTTCACCATGAGGCGTGCTTTGGCTTTTTGTTCATTTAAGTTGGTTGAAAAACGTTGAATATCATCGTAGCGATATTTATCGTGGCGTATTCCAAATTGACGAATGCTTCCATAGTCAATAATTCCCGCATCAGCAAGTACGTTGTCTCCGTCCCAATCCAACCATGCAAAAATATAGTCCGTGTCTAGTTTGGCACTGAATTCGGCAAAGGAATCACATATGAAGTCCAACCATTGATCATATTGGTTTTTGTGTGATTTATTGGAGTCTATAGCGAAGTTTTTGTTCTCGAGCTGTCTCTGAATCAGGTAGTCGGTGGCAGCTTTTAGAGAGTCATATTTCTCTTGTTTTAAATACAAGAACAGATGTGCAGGGCGCAGGAGATTGGGGGCTGCGCGAACTCCGATTCCATACCCCTTGCCTAGGTCAATCACACACAAAACTCGCTCTGTGCGTACACCCTGAAGATGAATAATTTCCGCAAGTATTGAGGCTCCTAGCAATTCGTCCATCTCAGCCAGGCCACAACCATAGCCGAATTCTGTTCCACCAGTTTTAAGAGCCTTTTTTGCTTCAACTGAGCCGGGAGAAAGGCAGGTTACCCCCGTACCTCGGCTTGAAATATCCCAAGTGAGGTTATTGTGTTTTATGATGCCGTTCCATATGCCTCTGCCATCGCCTGATGTCTTTCCCTGCTTATTTGCATGCTGCAATTGGAGGTAGCGAGTGGCCATGTATTTGTTTGGGCGAATAAGGCTAGGATCAATTCTTCGTTTAGAAAGTTCATCATATTCATTGATGATTTGAAGAGCAAAGGTATCTAAAAGTTTTTGTTCTAGGATTTCATTCATTTCACTAGGGTGATTCGAACTTATCAAGCCCATTTCTTTTGCCAATGAAAAGTTGAAGTAGGCAACCTGTCCATGATTCAGTTGTCGAACTCGATAGGGAATGTAGCCGTCTTTGACCGCAACCATATAGGGGTGCTCACCATTGATGCTATCAAATTTATTATAAAACTCTGTCGAGATTTCAGGCTTTTTAGCCCGATTGTACTTCATCGTCATGACGGCACTGCGCTCCTTGTCGATATTTCGAGTTCAATACCGTATCGGAATGTGACGATTATACTTGAGACAGAATTCAGGCTTTTTATGATTTTTCAGGAAATTTCTTTAAAGACGGGGGTGCTGCTCCTGGCTAGATAAACTTCACGCAAGCAAACCCCCCAAGGGGAGTTCGCAGGTTTGTGACTTGTCCCTGGTAGAGGCGTGCGACAACAAGTTGAAGCCTGCCTTGATAGGCATAGCAACGCAGGTCATACTTGAAAGTCATGGATCCACCAGGATCTTCGTAGGTGACCTCTGGGGCGGGTATGTATTCTTGGGCAATTGTTTCCTCTTTGATGAGTTCATCAAAGGTCTTGCGGCTTATTGAGGCCCCTCTATAGGACTGTTTAGAGCCGAAAGCATTTTTTGGTTTTAAAAAGAGTTTTTTTCTCATGCTCCAGATTTGATCTGCATTGCCAACAGAGACGTCATAAGATTTTGGAATAGAACTTTCTAACAGATTCTTTTCCGCGGCAGGCATCTCAAGGAGATCAAAAAATCCATTTTGGCTCCAGTCGATCAAGCGTTGCTTGTCGGCGATCATAAAGTATTCAAAGGGGTTGGGCGAAAGACAGATTTCACCATTTATAAATTTCTGACGCAAAGGACCGACTTCGGGATCGGTGAGATAAAAATCAGTGTGTCGATTGTAAATAAATTCTGGATCGAAGTCTTTAAACAAATCTCTATAGTCGATAATCCTCGAATTCCAGCCGCGAGATTTGAAAATTTCGTTGTAAAGCAAAAATTCAGGATACAGTCCTTGTTCACTTGGATTTTTGTCTATAATTGCGATCTTCATATCTTTGTGAATGGATTTGCCTTGGAGACTCATTTCGCTCTCAATATTCTCCGCAATTTCATTGAGAGAAAAGTCAGAGACAGGAAGTGGAATTTTTTTTGCCTTATACATCTCATGCCCAAGAGCCATGAAACCGGCATTGGTGTTCACTTCGATGAGTTTAAGATTATGATTTTCGTCGAGATGAAAATCATAACTCATGGCTATGGATTTATTGCCCGGATCTTTAAGACCCTTTTTTATAAGGAAGTCTTGATATCTTGCTTGGTAATTTTTTTTTTCCCTCATGTTGAATAGGATAGAAATAATATCTTGGGCTTGCTTTAAAACTGCAGCTGGAAGCTGGACATCAAATGGAGATATTAAATTGTCTGAGAGGATATCCTCAAGAGGGTGATTTTTAAGATCATTGTACGCAAGCCTTAACTCTGCAATGAATTCTGCTTTTATTTTAGAGACACATTCCGAGTTCAAATTACCCTCCGAAATAGCGGGTTGTTGTTTGTCGTTGGCTTTGGTAGATCTAATTGCTATCTATTGATAGCCTTTTGAACGTTAAATTCAAGTAAATGTGACGGCTAATAGTGATTTTCTATAAAAAAAATGAAAATTCAAAATATTCATAAAATTGAGTCATTGAAATTATATTTGAATATGCTAATTAGCCCATCCGAATAGATTTAATAAGGAGCCTTTGTGAAAATTATCTCTTGGAATGTTAATGGTATTAGAGCCTGTCATAAAAAAGGTTTGGTTGATTTTGTTAATCAAGAAAATCCGGATATTTTTTGTGTCCAAGAGACAAAGGCTCATATTGATCAAGTGGAGTTGGAGGCGAGAAATCTTCATCGCAAATATGCTTATTGGTCATCGGGCATTAGAAAAGGCTATTCGGGCGTAGCCACGTTTTTAAATGAAGAACCAAAAAAAGTCGAACATGGTATTGGAATTCCCGCTTACGACCAAGAGGGTCGAATTGTGATGACGGATCATGGTCAATTTGATCTTTATAATATCTATTTCCCAAATGGTGGTTCCGGGGAAGAACGGCATTTATTCAAGCAAAGATTTTTAAAAGACTTGAACATTCACCTAAAGGAAAAGTTAAAGGCAGGAAGACAAGTTATTGTTGTTGGTGACTATAACGTCGCACATCAGGCTGTTGATGTTTATGATCCAGTCAGGCTCTCTAAGGTGAGCGGCTTTTTTCCTGAGGAGCGGGCTTGGTTTTCGTCATTCTTAGAACTTGGCTTTATTGACACCTTCCGTTGTTTTAAGCCCCAGGAAGCAAATCGTTATTCTTGGTGGTCTTACCGTGAATTGGCCAGAGTGAATAATCGAGGTTGGAGAATTGATTATATTTGCATTTCTAAAGGTCTTGAGAAATATCTAGTCTCAGCTGACATTTTAGATCAAGTTGAAGGTTCAGATCATTGTCCCGTCGTCGCCGAATTGGTTTTTTAAATATAACGAATGAATGTAAAGGATAAAGGATGTTAGCGATTCCATTTCCACTCATCATTACTGAATTTTTGATTTTCTGGCTTGCGGTTCAGAAGTTTGGTTTTTTGACAACACTTGCAATCTATTTCCTGCCCTGCCTTCTAGGTGTTTTTATAATGAATTTTGTAGGTCGTGCAGCAATTTTGAGTTTTCAGGGTGCTGCGATTAATGGTCAAATACCGGGAAAGAAAATATTGCATTCGGTTGCCATTTTTATTTCTGGCCTTTTATTTTTGATTCCTTCTTTTTTTAGTCGAATTTTTGCTGTGATTTTATTTTTGCCTGGATTGCGACATTTTGTCCTTTGGAGATTTAAAAACTATATGGCCAGAAAAATAAATGAAGGTGCTGGAAAGGCTTTCAGCTTTGGGGCTGGTGGACCTTTTTCATTTGGTGGGGGAACAAGTGGGTTCCGATATTACGATTTTAGACAGCAACAGGGACATTACCAAGGTATGAGTGGTCAAAAAGAAGAAGTCGAAATAAGTAATGAGCGCGAAGTGAGTGAGGCCGATATTTTAGACGTAACCCCCTTAGAGGTTACGCATCAGGATAGGATTAAAAAGGATTAGAGATCTTTTTTAATTTGAAGTAACGCTGCGAGTGGCTGATTTTTGATTTGCAATAATGGGACTAAAATATTTTCTAAACATGCTTTGTCCCAAGTGGCCTGATTTTACAGTCCAAAATTTCTTATTCACTGTGATGGCCGCTACAGAAATTTTTCTATCATCATCAAATGCATAACCTATAAACCAATCAACTCTTCCACGAGGGTTATCGCCAAGCAGATGACCAGTTTTACCACCCATCTCAATTTCTCGAAACTTTCTGTCTCTCATAAGGGGTCTAAATGTTCTTCTAGAGGTTCCAGCAAGAACTGTTTGGCCCATCAACTCTCTTATTTTTATTGCAGAGTCTTTGCTCATAGTGGTGCCGTGGTTCAGTGTACTTGCTTGATAAAGAACTTTCCCAGATTCGTCAGTCAATGATTTTACCAAATAGGGCAGAATCATTTGGCCATCGTTAACCACAGATGCAGCAATCATAGCGCCTTGAATCGGGCTCATACGATTGGCCTTGTTATATCCAGATGCTGCTTCGGCCATTTCGAACCCATTTGAAGGGGGAATATAAGCGACTCCCTTTTCTATAGGAAAATCAGCCGCAATCTCTTGATTAAACATATATCGATTAGAATATTCATTTAAGTCTTCTGGATGAAGATTTTCAATGCTTAAGCGCCCAAATGCCGTATTTATTGAACGTGCAAAGGCATCCTTTAAGGTGATCACATTTGTCCAACGACTAAAGCGCTCTGACAGTACATTTTTCTTGTAAAGTGTATGTGCACCGCCATTGTAGCGAATCTTATGCTCGGGGTTAACCCCAGCTTTATCCACAGCTGCAGTCGCTGTAACCACTTTAAAAATGGATGCAGCAGGAAAGGTGGCTTGCAGAGTCATGTTCGATGCAGTTGGATTGTCACGTTGAAAACTGGACATCGCAAGTATTTCACCAGTGCTAGCATCCATCAGTAAAATAGCGCCATAGTCAGGCTTGTATGATTTCAAAAGATGATCAGCTTCTTTTTGAAGGTTCTCATCGATTGTATATTTCGCAATGACATTTTGTTTCTGACCATCCCAATCCAAATTCATTTTTTCTGGAAGTTGATTGGCTTTGACATTCTCTCCAATGAGTTTGGAAAGTTGTTCGCGGGCCTCAACTTGTGCAGAATGTTCTGCTGAGTCTTGATGGATTGGGTTGCCTGCTTCAGGTGCAATAGATCCAAGAGGATTTGCAAAACCAACTAAAGAATAGATGGCTAGACCAGAGACAGCTGAAAAGGCAAATAATTTTAATGAGTTAGTAACAGTTTTTGAATGCATACTTAAATGGTAGCATCATCTTTTAGAGTGATTCAAGGTCATTTTGACGCTTGGAGTGGATTTGTTTTCATGTGGGCTAGATTTCAAGGTAGATGGGGCTTTTAGAAGAATATTATTGAAGGACATTGGTCATTAGTTAGACACATTTGGATTGTAGGGGAAGTGACCATTAATTATTCATAGGAGAATGAGTATTTTCTCTGCCTTGATGATTATTGAATTTCATGTAGTCCCTGTGACATGACTATCGATTGCACTTAGACTAAAGGCTATAGGATATGAAAACAAAAGAGCGCATCCTAGTGGTTTCTGCAGAGCTGTTTAATCACAGTGGTGTGGGATCAGTAACGACTAATCATATCGCCAAAGTGATGGAGATTAGTCCTGGAAATTTGTATTTTCACTACGGCAATAAAGAAGAAATTATTGACGAACTTTTCCGTCGCATGTCCAAAGAGACCTATCAAATTTGGCGACCACGACGAACACAAAAGCTGACTCCTTTGGAGTTTGTTAATCTCAATTTTGAAATCTATTGGAATTATCGATTTTTACATCGTGAAATGTATGCCTTAAGGCGAAAAGATTATGGACTTGCAAAATTGTGGCGCGCTCATATTCAAAAAATACTGAAGCTAATGGATATCCTCTATCGCTCTTGGGTTAGAGAAGGAAAGATGGTTGAGATTTTGGATCTCAATGAGATGCAGTATATTGCAGAGTCGCTCTTGGTTATGTCCACAACCTTTCTTCAGTTTTTCGAGTCGGTGGATAAACAGCCAAATAGGCACTCTGTTGAGCGTGGTAAGCGCCATGTAGCAAGGCTTCTGCGGCCTTATGCAATTGGCGAAACAAAAGACGAGCTTGAAAATTTTTTAAATACTTAAGTCTCTGATATCCTCAGATCGTTTATGGGTTAGATCCCTTTGGCAGGGACTTTGCTTCATGAATTCATTCTTTAAACTGGGTGAATGGTTGCTGGTTTTCGCTCTGAAAGGTTTCGAAATTATGAAGGCTTTAGTTTTTGTGACATTATCTCTTTCCTGTTTAAGCTCCCAAGCTCAACTGACATCAAAGTGCAGTGGATTAAAGGAAGAGCTCATGGCTATGAAACAGGCTCAGCTTGAGCTCATTCAGGGGTTAATTTCTAACCATGAAGTGTTTGCGTCTTCGATGGAAGAGTACTCAAGATTGTTTAATAATCCTCAGAGGATCAGTGCCAGCGCATTAATATCTAAAAATATGAATCAATCTGCTGCTGCCACTCGAAGAAGGGGAGTATCAGGGAAAAGGATGGCTAAGGCTCTAACCCTTGCTACAGACGATCTTATCCATCGTATTGGCGACTGTCTTGATCAAAAATGAAATAATCTGACTTTAAATACAGACTTTCGAGATGAATTTAAGCCTATAAATGTAAGAAGCTTACTTAGATTTCGCAGCTCGTCGCCCTAGCCAATACGCATCATGCGGAAGTAAAGAACAAACCACAGTGTTTTCATTGTCTTACAAAAATTTAAGTTGATGTAAGAAATTTTACTTGCAATATTTACATGCTTAGAACTTAATATGTCAGTTCCAATTTGGCACTTACGCTTAGACGGAACGAGAGGGGGCACGGTGGCTATCTCTGAAAAGCTTATCGCTGAATGTAGACAGAGGCTTTTACAATCAAAGCAGGATATTCTCAATCGAGTGAGAGAATCCCGTTCAAACTTAGATCAAAACGATGATCGGGGTGGTGACGAAGGTGACCAAACTATTCGGGTATTGGCTGAGCAGGAATTCCTAAGCATGCACGAGAGACTTCGCGGGCAACTTTTGGAGATCGAAAGTGCCCTAGCCAGGATCGATAATGGTTCTTTTGGTTACTGTGAAGAGACCGAAGAGGCTATTGAGCCAGAGCGATTACGAGCTCTTCCTTGGACACGTTTAAGTATTGAAGGTGCGGAAATTCGCGAATCAATGAATAAGCGGTATGCTCGAGGTTGATTAGTAAGTGCTTTAAATTTTGAAGATGCTTAAGAGGGGTATAACTACTGAAATGCCCCTTTTTAATGAAGTCACTTATTTGAGGATTTATCCGTAACAAAATTAGAATTTTCTAATAAGTCCAATTAAAATCCCACGGATCGCAACTTCATCAACGGAGTACCACATTGACTTCATAGCGGAATTTGCAGGACGCAATTCAATCATCTTACGATTTGATCCGGAATCTGGTTTCGGGTGAATAAAAAAGCGCTTCACTGTCGCTTCGTTCTCAACTGTGGCAACGACAACATCGCCATTTTTTGCTGAGGTTTGTTCCTGTACAAAAATAATATCATGATTAAATATGCCGTCTTCAATCATTGAGTCACCCTGAACTTTTAGGGCAAAAGACTTTGAAGGATTTTTTATCATGGAGGCCGCTACATCTATAAATTCATCATGTTCAATGGACTCAATAGGTAGGCCGGCCGCTACTTTTCCGAGAAGGGGAATCGACAGGATCTCGCCGCGAGCCTGGAGGAGCTGAGTGCGAGAAGATCCTGTCTTCGTCGAGACATCTTTCATTTTTTCAATATGAGCCTGAAGGTTCGCTTGTGCGGAAGAGGCTACATGAAGAACCTGGATAGCTCTTTTTTGGTCTTTAGGATTTGAAATATAACCCTTGGCAGTCAATTGTTTCAGATAATTCTGAACAGAATTGAAAGAAGCTAAACCAAAATAATCCTTAATTTCTTGATATGATGGAGAAATTCCTGAGGTCAAAATATAGTCCTCTATATACTCGAGAACGAGCTTTTCTTTTGACGTCAGGGGTGGGAGGGGCGATTTCTTTATCATATCTTCTGACTGTGATACTAATGTGTAAATAATATGTAAGTCAAATTTATTTTGAAGAAAAAATGTGGGTTTTAAATCATTCCTTTGTTGGTTTTGGCTCGCAACCTGGGAAGCCCTCAGTTTTGTCCTTATGTGGATTTATATTCCCTAGGGGTTTGGTCAATTTAATGATTTGAGCCTTTTCAGCAGAGGCAATCTGTCTTTCCATTAAAATAGGCGGGTTGTATTTAGCTAGGCTTGTTGGCGGCGATTCTGAAAAGTTTTGTATCAAGACAATAACGATTGGATTTAATACCAACATCAAAACTAAACTATAACCGCCCTTATATAGCACAATGGCCTCCCGCGCTGCCTGTTAAATTAGACACAAGTCCTTTACGGACGAAAGTAGCGTGGACTTTAGTCCTATTGTCAAAATTCTCAAATTAAGGCAAAAAAATTGCTATCTCAACTTGAGAGATTGTTAAATGGCTGTGATACTATGATTCTAATGAAAATATTGAATTACATTATGTTCACCTTATTTCTAGCGAACTCTAACTGGGCAGCGGGTGCTGATTTTAATAATTTGGAAGAAGCCTGCGTCAATGACTTAAGGAAGTTTGCTGGCGCAGCAGATGTTAAACTTTTAAAGCAGGCCTGTGAAAAGGTGGTTGTTGATTTGCCCTGTGTTAGTGCAGAAGGCAGACCAATATTTCACTATCAAAAGCTTTCTGAAGAAGTGGGAGCAAAAAAAATTCTTGTATTCAGTCTTATCCATGGCGATGAGACTCCGGCTGGGACCGTCGGTAGATATTGGATGGAAAGACTTGAAGCTATTGCCCCTCGGAACTCTTGGCGGGTTGTTCCGGTTCTTAATCCAGATGGCGTTAAATATAAGACGAGAACAAATGCCAATAAAATTGATGTGAATAGAAATTTCCCCACAAAAGATTGGGAGTCCTCAGCGGTTTCCAATTGGAAAAAATCTACAGGTGGAAATATACGACGATTTCCGGGTAAAGAAGCCGGAAGCGAACCTGAAACAAAATGCGCTATACATCATATCGAAGAGTTTAAGCCAGACTTCATCGTGTCCGTACATACACCTTTAAAAGTGTTAGATTTCGATGGGCCCAAGATAGCCTCACCTCCAAAGTATGATTATCTGCCCTGGAAAAGCTTAGGTAGCTTCCCTGGAAGTCTTGGGCGTTACATGTGGATGGAAAGAAACACTCCAGTTTTAACAATGGAGCTGAAAGAAAATCTTCCACCAAACTTTGGTCCATTTGAAAAGCTTCAAGATATCATTGGGACATTGGTTAAGCTTGAAAGTAGAAGAGCAACTGTGAATGTTGAAGAGCCTTCTTCCAAGTACCTTTCTTTGCTTTCAGAAAAATAGTCGAAAGATGGTTCTTTTAAAGGAACCATCTTAACTAGTGTAGTCCGCGATTTTGAAGGTAGTGATTGATCTCAATCAGGCGATCTTGGTGGCTCACAACAGAGTCTTGAATCAGTAGCATTTTTTGCATAAGACTATCTTTTGCCATTCTTACAGCTTCAAAGATATTCTCATTTATACCTTCTGCTTCGAGCTTTGTCTTGCCTTCAGTAAGCAGAATTGCAATGCGGTAGAGTTTGGATAATTGTTGCTTGGTAAATTCCTTACCTTCTGTCTCATATTGAAGTGCCAGCTTTTTTGGGTCCCTGGAGACAACGGTGACGACGGTCTCAGGTGTTACAAATTGATCGAACTCCGAGATCTGTTGATAAATGAATGATTTAACTTCCGGATTTTTTTCAAGAAGTTCCAATCCTGGGTTGAGAAGGGTCTTCATTTTTAGCCTCCTTTATCCTGTTAGCTCTATTATAACCTTGGTTATGAATTTTGTCTGGTCAAGTTCCGGCTGGCATGAAAATTTAATTGAAAACCAATAGGTTTGATTTAAAGTCTCGAACCTGGACCTTGGAAATAATAGAAATGGTCAATTCAGCTCAAAAATGAGCCTCATTATAGGATTTTAAATATGCAGGCAAATACGTCTAAAATTGAGAACCCACAGGAATTGATTTTTGATTTTAAATTGCCGACAGATTGGATGGAAAGTCTCAAGGGCGAAACTGCAAAAGAATACATGAAGAAATTGAGTTCTTTTCTAAATCAGGAGCTTCAAAAATCAAAGGTGATCTATCCAAAAATAGATGATTGTTTTAAGGCCTTTGTGTTAACCCCCTTAAATCAAGTTAAGGTTGTCATTGTTGGACAAGATCCCTATCACGGTCCAGGACAAGCTCACGGGCTGAGTTTTTCGGTCGAGCCAGGGGTTCGATTCCCACCGTCTCTGAGAAATATATTAAAAGAACTTCATGAGGATTTGGGTTTAGCCATCCCGGGAAGTGGTTCACTTAAGCACTGGGCAGATCACGGTGTTCTTTTGTTGAATGCTGTCCTTACCGTAGAGCAGGGGCAAGCCGCCTCACACCAAGGAAAAGGATGGGAGCAATTCACAGACAAAATAATTCACATTATAAATGATGAATGTGACCATGTTGTTTTTATTTTATGGGGTGCTTATGCCCAAAAGAAGGCGGCATTTGTTGATCGGCAAAAACATTTTGTCATTGAATCCGTTCATCCTTCCCCGCTTTCCGCCCATCGTGGTTTTTTTGGTACCAAGCCATTTTCAAGTGCTAATGCCTATCTAAGATCCAAAGGCATTTCTGAGGTGGATTGGAATTTGAAATAATGAATTTAATTGCATTCGTGCTAGGAGAGATATGATTTCTGATATTTTTAATTCAGATTTGTGGCTAGAGGTTCCAGGATTTAATTTTAGTGATATCACTTATCACCGAGCAAAGGATCAGGGGACAGTCCGTATTGCCTTTAATCGTCCAGAAGTTCGTAATGCTTTTAGACCGCAGACCGTAGACGAGCTTTACTTTGCCTTAGAAGACGCTCGCATCACACCAGATGTTGGAGTTGTTATTATAACTGGCAATGGGCCATCGCCTAAAGATGGTGGTTGGGCCTTTTGTTCAGGTGGCGATCAGCGCATTCGCGGTAAAGATGGATACAAGTATGAGGATAAAGAGGCTGCAGGAAAAGCGGATCAAGCGCGCCTAGGTCGACTTCATATTCTTGAGGTTCAGAGGCTGATTCGTTTCATGCCTAAAATAGTTATGGCCGTGGTTCCAGGCTGGGCTGTTGGAGGAGGGCATTCATTGCATGTTGTCTGTGATTTAACATTAGCCAGTAAAGAACATGCAATATTTAAGCAAACAGATCCTGACGTTGCCAGTTTTGACAGTGGTTATGGATCTGCTTATTTGGCCAGGATGGTCGGTCAAAAAAGAGCTCGTGAAATATTTTTTCTAGGTAGAAATTATTCAGCACAAGAGGCCTTTGATATGGGGATGGTTAATGCTGTCATTCCACATCAAGATTTAGAAAAAGTTGCTTTGGAATGGGCTCAAGAAATGAATTCCAAAAGTCCAACGGCAATGAGAATGCTAAAATATGGATTCAATATGATTGATGACGGCCTTGTGGGGCAACAGCTGTTTGCTGGCGAAGCCACTCGACTGGCTTATGGTACGGAAGAAGCCACGGAAGGTCGCAATTCATTTGTGGAAAAAAGACCCAAAGATTTCTCGAAATTCCCTTGGCACTACTGATGATTTCTAAAATTTAAGGTTATAAAGCGCTGTTTTAATACATCTGGATTAAAAATATAAAGAGCAGAAGATAGTTTCATGAAATGGAATATATTTTTCGGCAATTTTTATATTCTTTTGATATTTATATTAATTATCGGCGCGCTGTGGGGTTGTCCAACTCGGAGGTATATTCCGGACCCTCTGAGGCCACAGCCTCAGGTGTTGCAGGAAAATCAAATTGTTGGGAAAACTATCAGGTGTTCCAACTTTCAGTTGGTATATAATTGGCGGGACGTAATTTATATTCTAAAGGGAGAGGCTCCGCTGGTTGGACCAGCACCCTGGTTTGTGAAAATGCTAGCCTGACAATGTCTTAACCTTATTTAACAGTGCCTTTGTAAATATAGGCAATTCCGCCTGTAAGGTTGATGTATTCAATCTCGGAAAATTGACCAGTTTGCTTCATCAACTCCACAAATTTACTTTTACATGGAAAAGCAGCTGAGGATTTTTGCAAATACTCATAGGCTTCTTTTTGGCCTGTTACAAGCCCACCAATTTTTGGCAGAATATTTTGTGAATAGAAATTATACAGATTTCCCAAAATGGGAATATCCATTTGTCCGAACTCAAGGATCAAGACTTTGCCATTTGATTTTGTAACTCTTGCCATTTCTTGAAGTGCAAGAACAGGATCACTGACGTTGCGTATTCCAAATGAAATACTTGTAATATCAAAGGTGCTGTCGGCATATTGCAGTTTTGTTACGTCAGCTTGTTCAAATTTAATTTCAAGGCTGCGATCTATAGCCTTGCCGGGGGCCGGTATGAGCATTTCGGCACAAAAATCGGTTCCTATAACTTCACCTTCGGAGCCTACATTTTTTTTAAACTCAATGGCTAGATCTCCAGTCCCAGTTGCGCAGTCTAGAACCTTGTCGCCCTTTTTTGAGCCAGCATATTTGACCAGTTTTTTTCTCCAAAGATGGTGGATACCCATAGATAAAACATTGTTGCCCTTGTCATAGTTAGCAGCAACCTTTGAAAACATCGTGCGAATAATTTCAGGATTAGGAGACTGTTTGGTTTGAAGACTAGGTTGAACTTTAGTTTTCATTATATTTTCGCCTTATGAAGTGGTCGTTCAATAGCATTCAAAATTTTATCAAGTCTTTTCATCATCAAGCTAAAGTCAGCGAGTGTAAGTGCTTGCATGCCATCTGAAAGGGCTTCTTCTGGACGAGGATGGACTTCCACGATGATGCCGTCTGCGCCCACGGCTGCAGCTGCGCAAGCCAAATCAGGAACAAGGGCGCGAATACCTACAGCATGAGAGGGATCAACAATAACAGGCAACGGAGAATTTTTCTTAGCAAAGGCAACCGCATTAAGATCAAGAGTGTTGCGGGTTGCAGTTTCAAATGTTCGAATACCACGTTCACATAAGATCACATTTGGATTTCCACCCTTGGTGATGTACTCAGAGGCTTTGATCCACTCATTGATATAGGCTGCCAGGCCACGCTTTAAAAGCACGGGCTTATCTTGCTTGCCGAGTTCGCGCAAAAGTTCATAATTTTGCATACTTCTTGATCCAACTTGGAAGCAACCCACAAGGTCATAGACCTCTTCAATTTGTCGAATATCGGTGACCTCTGAGATCAACGACATGTTGGTTTCTTTACAGACTTTTTTTATGAATTCAAAAGCTGAAGTACCCAACCCCTGAAAGTCTCGCGACGAGGTTCGCATTTTCCATATACCACCCCGAAGTAAATGAGCTCCAGAGGCTTTTACTCCGTGAGCCGTTTCAGAAAACTGTTCTGGGCTTTCAATTGAGCATGGGCCTGCTACAACTGTAAAGTTTGGACCACCAATATCAAACCCACCGATATTGACTATTTGGGTTGAGGGACTTATTTGCATAGTTTGATTTTCCATAATACGAACTTCTTCTGTTCACTAATGAAATTGAGGTCTTAATGTGGATCACGACAATAGCATAACGATTCAGAGCTTTACAAATAGCTTTGCTAACTTTTTGCAATCTGGAGCACTTTTACGACATGAGGGGCTGTGGACCCTTATTGTTGGACCATTTAAAGATGTGGAGAAAGCCAATAGTTCAGTGGTTTCAGTGTATTGGCCAGATTTTTATGATTTAGACAAAGGTCAGCTCTTGCAGGGATCTGCAGTTTTTGTTCTTGATGATGCTGGCTTTTTTGCGGTTATCGAGAACTATTTGCAAAAACAAGCGTCAGGTTTTTCAAAACCACTGTCCAAGGCTCCTTGGTTGGAACCATCTTTGGCTGATTTTGTAAACACCTTTGAATCGATTTTAGCCAAAATTCAGAGCGATCAAATTAAAAAAGCTGTCCCAGTTGTTTTCAGTCGCAGCTCACAAACTCTGAGCCCTCAAGATTTGGTGCAGCTTTTGGTGTGCCTTAGAAAGGCTCCTGAAAGCTTATATGTTTTCGGATTTTGGCAAAATGGTGAAGGTGTTTTGGGGGCTACGCCAGAGATTTTATTTAGTTTTGAAAATTTCAAGCTTAAAACCATGGCCCTAGCTGGCACATTAGCAAAAATAGAAAACAGTTCGGCTGCTCAATTTAGTTTTTATTTTAATCAACTGCTCAGTGATCCTAAGGAAATTTCTGAGCACAATTTCGTCGTTGAGGATCTCAAAGCCCGATTAGAAAAATGGGGAAGAATAACCACTTCTGGACCATTTGTTTTAGATTTGCCTTTGTTGTGCCATTTAAAAACTGATTTTGAAGTTTCTTGTCAGTCGATTCCAGAATTTATTGAATTGATTTATGATTTGCATCCAACCCCCGCATTGGGTGTTGCGCCACGCTCCTTCGGTTTTAACTGGCTATCAGAATATCCTGGGCAAGAAAATCGCCGCGGATTTGGAGGGCCTTTTGCCTTTATCGAAAAGGACAAGGCAATATGCCTTGTCGCCATTCGAAATTTGCAATGGACCAGCAAAGAGGTCATGATTGGTTCTGGATGTGGAATTGTCGAGGCAAGTCAGATGGAACGTGAGTGGAATGAACTTAAGCAAAAACGATATTCAGTAAAGAAAATTTTGGGGCTAGAATGATGACAAATATGCAGCTTGGCGCCAACTTAGTTCAAGAGCTTTTAAATTCAGGTGTCGAGGAATTTATCTTGTGTGCTGGGGCCAGAAATAGTCCCCTTGTACATATTTTAGATGAAAACAAAAATCTAAAAATTTATTCATTTTTTGAAGAACGATCAGCCGCATTTTTTGCTTTGGGTCGCATTGCAAAAACTAGAAAACCCGTGGCAGTAATAACAACTTCTGGAACAGCAGTTGCTGAGCTATTGCCGGCAGCTGTTGAGGCAACATATTCATCTCTACCCCTAATTCTAGTGACAGCGGATCGACCCAAAGTTTATCGTGGGACAGGTGCTCCACAGGCCATTGAACAGGTTGGTCTATTTTCATCCTATGTAGAGTGCTCATTCGATTTAGATTTTTCGGATGCAAATTTCTCGCTTAAAAAATGGACTTCGAAGGGTCCATTGCAGGTGAATATTTGTTTTGAAGAGCCCTTGATTGATGGCCCAGTGGAAAAACTGATCATTCCAACTTTAACTATAGAAAAAAAAACAAGTTCATTTGCACATGATAAAAACATTGAAAGTCTTGAGAACTTTTTAGAGCAGAGTCATCCCCTTGTGCTCTTGGGGTCACTGCCTGATGCAGAATCTGTTGTTGTTTTAGATTTTCTAAGGCGCTTAAAGGCGCCCATTTATGCTGAAAGCATTTCGGGCTTGAGAGGAAGTCTTGATTTGGCTGATTTTCTGATTCAATCCGGAGAGCCGATGATTGAACACCTTTTGAAAACCGCAGCCTGTGATTCAGTGCTAAGGATTGGCGGAGTCCCCACGGCTAGGATATGGCGAGATCTTGAAACTAAGCACAAGGGTGTTCAAGTTTACTCAGTAGGTTTCAATCAATTCAGCGGTCTAAGTCGCCCAATTCAACATTTGAGTTCGCTCTCAATATTAGGCCAAATAAAGATAAATTCAAATAAAGAGACAATTGCCAAAACACTTGAATTAGATAAAGTGCAAGCAAAGAAAATTAAGAATTTGCTAGAAAGGCATCCGAGCTCAGAGCAAGGAATGGTCTATTCTTTATCTAAGCTAATGAAGGGTGGCAGGGTTTATCTTGGAAATTCCATGCCCATTCGAGAGTGGGATTTGTGTGCTGATCAGTCAGCCTTACCCCAAAGTTTATTGGCAAATCGCGGTGCAAATGGAATTGATGGGCAGATTTCAACCTTTTTAGGATGGGCCCATATCGATTTTGAAAATTGGTGTCTGATTGGTGATCTCACTGCTATGTATGATTTATCTTCACTCTGGGTGACGTCCCAAATGGATGCTAAAAAGCTAAAGATCATCGTAATCAATAATGGTGGCGGTCAGATTTTTTCAAGGATGTTTAATAAGGATATTTTTATTAATAAGCATAATGTTTCGTTCGAGTTCTGGGCGAAGATGTGGAATTGGCCCTATCAATGTTGGACCAGTATTCCTGAAGGAATCAGCTTAGATGCTCAACAAATTATCGAAGTTCGTCCAGATCCTGTTCAAACGAAATTATTTTGGAATGAATTGGAAAAATTGTGGTCGCTATAAATTTATTTTTTGTGCACGGTTTTTTAGGGAAGCCAGAAGACTGGGATTTCATAAGAGATAAGATTTCCAATAAATTTTCGGTCAAAGTTTTTGCTGTGGATTGTTTTGCAGATGTAGGGCTTACTCCGGACAATAATTTTTCAATGTGGGCAGTTCATTTTAATGAATATGTTAAAAAGAGGGTGCAAGAAGGTGACCATAATATCCTCATTGGTTATTCATTAGGAGGCCGTCTGGCGCTCCATTCATTGGAATTGGATCCTTGGTTATGGAAAAGCAGCATCTTGATTTCAGCGAATCCTGGATTTGATGACAGCTATGACGAAAATTCAAAAGATTGTGCAGAGAACTTTCAATCTTCTGAGCGAGAAGCAAGAATTTTACAGGACACCAGTTGGTCCGAAAAATTTTTAAATTTTGAGTGGAATGAATTACTGGCCGAGTGGAACTCTCAGGCAGTTTTTAATGGCAGCTTAAATGAGCCAAGGCGAAAAGAAAGTGATTTTAATCGAAGCTATTTGTCATTGGCACTGAGCCAATGGTCATTATCAAAACAGAAAAATTTTCGGCCATTCCTGGCAAATCATACGAGCAAGGTACGATGGATGGTCGGGGAGAGGGACGCAAAGTTTTTGCAGTTGTCCAAAAAACTCAAAGAGTTGCTTCCTGAGTTGGATTTGATAGTCATCCCTGAAGCTTCCCATCGTGTGATGTTTGATCAGCCTCAGGGTCTAGTTGGTGAGATTCAAAAAGTCTTGCAAAACTTAAAAGGTGCTATTGCCTAACTTTGAATTTCTAGCGATCACTATTACCAGTAATTTAATTTTCTAGGATGAATAATTTGAATTTTTCTTACACTTGCCTCTGATGCAAAAATCTTTTGGCTGGTTTTGTCAATCCAGTCGCGATAGTAGAGCACATTCGTGTAAACAGCATATTGCGAGCAATCATTTTTTGGATCTCTTTCGCCCCGGCTCGTGACACCCCAAAGGTAAAGGGAGCCATCGACTGAAATGTAGGCTGGTCCACCAGAGTCACCATGACATGCCCCAGTTCCTTTTGTTTGATCTAATAGTATTTCTGACTGCGCAAAATTCTTATCGGCGATTGTGACGGTGGTTTTCCGTAATAAACCAGCTCCCGTCATATCAACTTGCGCACAGTTTGTTAGCGTTTTTGGGTCATCGCAAACTACTTTGCCAGTTTCAACTGATTTAATGAGGTCAGGGTATGTTCGTTCATCAATGGGAGTTTCAGCGACATGACTTACGCCGTATCCAGCAAGTATAACGGGATTGCCATTTTTTAAAAGGGACGCATCTCCAATCAGTTTGACGGGGCTGAAACCCTCAGGGACAGTGCCTTGGAAATGAATTAATGCAATATCACCATGGTCTTTGTCGGCACTTCTTCGTGAACTCCAAAAATTTGATACAGATGTTTTATCTACTGGAAAAATTTGACTGCTCTGTGCTGAATCGAAGTCTTGTGAGAAAACAACAACCATTAAATTGTCGATACAATGTGCCGCTGTGAGAACTAAATTTCCTGGAAGTAATGAACCTGTGCAAATGGCTCCTCCTGGATCGCTGCCTTGATGCCTGCTAAATAGGGCAACTGTATGTCTAGATAGCTCTTCTTGGGAGCCAACATTGGCCCCAGCAATAATTCCTAAATTGTCAGATTTTGAAATGTTAAGCTGAGAGATTTGAGAATCTGTAACAGGTCCTTGAAGGCCGCACCCACCCAAGGAAATCATTGAAAGAAAGCTGACAAAAAGACTTCTTTGAAAACTTTTTCTTAATTCCACTGAACCATCCTATATTCCAATTGCTCTGGTCTATGTCGGCTAAATGAACTTGTTCATTGCACAAGTCCGAAGCAGCCGCAATAGACCCAATTTGGAACCACTTTGCAAGAATAATTTTTCTCAAAGGGGGTTTTACAATTTTTTACATACTTCAGTGAACTCTATGAGTGAAGATTTTATCCCTGGCTCTGAGGCCGAGTGTCCTGCATCTGAAATTATTGTAATTTTTGCTTCCGGCCAGGCTTTGTGAAGATCCCAAGCTGACGTGGATGGACAGATAACATCATATCGGCCTTGAACGATGAAACCTGGAATATGTCGAATTTTTGATATGTTTTCTAAGATCCAATTTGGCGTATCAAAAAAGGCGCCATGGGTAAAATAATGGCATTCGATTCTCGCAAAGCTCAATGCTAATTCGGGTTCGTCAAATTCTTCGATGGCTTTAAAATCTACAAACAAACGTGCAGTGGAAGCTTCCCATTTGCTCCAGGCTTTAGCGGCCTCCAAGCGAACCTCAATATCTTCATGAATTAATCGCTTATAGTAAGCTGCAACTAAATCGCCCTGCTCAATGGCGGGGATTGGCTTCAAATAATCATCCCAAATGTCTGGAAAAATTTGAGAAGCTCCTTCTTGATAAAACCATTTTATTTCAGTGGGACGACAAAGGAAAATACCTCGCAGTATGAGCGCTTTGACCTTTTCGGTGTGGGTGATTGAATATGCCAGAGCTAAAGTTGAACCCCAGCTGCCACCGAATACAACCCACTTTTCAATTTTTAATAGCTCACGAAGTGTTTCAATATCAGCGACCAGGTCCCAGGTTGTATTTTCGCGCAACTCAGCACAAGGTGTTGATCTTCCTGAACCTCTTTGGTCAAGAAGGATGATTCTATAAGATTTAGGATCAAAAAAACGACGATTATCAGGAGAAGTTCCACTTCCAGGTCCACCGTGAAGAAAAACGACCGGTTGACCTTGGGGGTTTCCGGACTCCTCGAAATACAAGGAATGTATTTCTGAAACCTTCAAGTGGCCTTGATTGTAGGGTTCAATTGGGGGAAAAAAATCATTGAGTTTCTGGTTCATTGAAGTGTCCATTCTAGGTATTAAAGTCCTATATTTTTTGCAGTAACTAAATTTCGATTAGAAAAAGTTATCTCTAAATATTTGTTTCTCGGAATCAGAAATAAAGCTCGCATTAAAGGCGACTTGATTGCAACTTCTAAAGTCCTCAGAATCAAAACCATGAACACGATGAAGGACTTCATAATCATCACTTAGAGTCGTGCCAAAAACACCTGGATCATCGCAATTAATAGTCACTTGAAGTCCCAAGTTCATTAAAGATCGAATTGGATGACTTTCATAAGTTGGAAAAGATTGAGTCAAAAAGTTACTGATGGGACAGACTTCCAATGGAATCTTTTTTTCCTGTACATAATTTAGAACATCCATATTTCGAACAACTTGAATTCCATGCCCTATTCGTTCAGCTCCGAGAAAATCTATGGAATCCTTCACCCATTGAGCGGCAAGATCGCATGGTGATTCTCCTGAGTGAATAGTAATGTGAAGACCTTCTTTTTTCGCAAATTGAAACAGGGGGGCAAAAATTTTGGGATCAAATCCTTCTTCATTGTCAGCCAAATCTACGGCAATGAAGCCTCCATTTTGATTCACTGCAAACTCTATGACCTTTTTTGCAATTTCATAAGATTTTGTGCGCTGAACAATGCAAATCATTCCAATCGCCATTGGAAATTTAGATTTTGCCATTGAGATTCCGCGTTGAAGTGAGTTGTGTATTTTATTAAAATCAAGTTGAGGATGACCATCAGCAATAAATGTTGGGGCGTAGCGAAGTTCCAATACACGGACTCCATCATTATAAGCATCTTCGCAGGCTTCAAAGGCAATACGAGTTAAGATTTCTTCGCTCGCCAATACTTTTTGAGCATTTGTGAACTTCTTTAAGACTGAGGCTAAGTCTTTCATGGGTTCTAAAATAAGAAATTCATCAAATTGACAGCCTGCCGTATTGGGTAGGCTGATCCCAAATTGGGGGGCAAGCTCGACCAATGTGCTCCAACGCACCGAGCAGTCAAGGTGCCGATGGAGGTCAACTTTTGGAAGAGAGCGAATATTATGAGAAAACAGATTTTTTTTATTCATGATTTTTTTCGATCGCATTTGTTTTTTTGCATTTGAAGTTCTTGTTTTTGAGAAGTAAAACATAAAACTATGACAGAACCTATACAAATAAAAACAAAACTTGCAGGCAATCCAATACAAGAACCCCAATACAAAAGCTTTTTAAAAAGCAAAGACGGTCGGACTATTCCGGTTGTTGATCCTCGCTCGACTCGCGCCCTCGTATCTTTGATGGATATGAATGCAGTCTTGGGCGGTGCAGCTTCACATTATGGTGGCCCAGCTGCCTTTGCTGAGTTGATGTCTGCCTTGCATGGCTATATTTTTGATATTTCTCTGAGCGAAAAGAAACAGTGGTTTGATCTTTTCCATGTGGTTAATGATGCTGGTCACTGTGAAAATGGACTATATGCTCTTAAGGCAAATTATAAAATGGCAGGTTTGACCATAGAAAGCCTTAAGAAATTTCGCTCCATCGAAAGTGGACTGACGGGGCATGGCGAAGTGCATTGTTTTTCCGAGGGAGTTTTCCTTTCAAATGGACCACTGGGATCGGCATTTCCACAAACTCAAGGTCTGGCAATGGGTGAAGCCTTGTCAGGAAGAAATCGCATCACGGTCACGGCTATTTCTGATGGCGCCTGCATGGAGGGTGAAGCTAAGGAGTCGCTTACAGCAATTCCTGGATTTGCTAAAAATGGAAAAATGGGACCTTATGTTTTGATTGTGAGCGACAACAATACAAAACTTTCCGGTCGCATAGATCAAGAGTCATTTGCAATGGCACCGACATTTCAATCCCTTGAGACTTTGGGATGGAAAGTTATATCCCTCCCTGAAGGAAATAATCTACAGAAGTGTTATGATGCCATTACCGAGGCCATTGAAAGTGCTAAGTCCAATCCAAAAGTTCCTGTCGTCATCCACGCCAAAACCATTAAGGGTATTGGTACCAAAAAAACGGCAGAGTCTTCTTCGGGCGGACATGGATTTCCATTAAAATCGCCGTCTGAAATGGCTGCTTTTTTAACTGAAATATATAGCGGCGAGGCTTACCCACATGAATTTAATCAATGGATAGCAGAGCTATTAAATTGGGAAGCAGATATTAAGGCTCATGGAATTAAAGACACAGGTGAAAAAATACAGATGGGCATTTCTTCGGCGATGATCAAAGCAAGAAAAGCTGGATTGCCGCTATTGAGTGTGACATCTGATCTGCCTGGTTCAACAGGAGTTGCGGGATTTAGAAAAGAATTTCCACTGGACTCTATCGATGTAGGAATAGCTGAAAGCAATATGGTCTCTGTAGCAGCAGGCTTGTCAAAATTAGGCTATATACCGGTAGTGGATACGTTTGCACAATTTGGTGTGACGAAAGGTGCTTTGCCCTTAATTATGGGTGCATTGTCTGAGGCTCCTATCATTGCCGTATTTTCGCACACGGGTTTTCAAGATGCTGCAGATGGGGCTTCTCACCAAGCCTTGAGCTATCTGGCTATGGTCTCTTCGATTCCTCATGTGGATGTATATTCGCTTTCATGCAGCGAAGAAGCTGATGTTTTGATGAGTGCAGTTCTTGAAAATTTTGCGAAAGATCGTAAGTTAGGTAAAGTACCAAATAGTTCAGTTTTCTTTTTGGGGCGTGAAAACTTTCCCAAAAATTATGTTGCAGGTGCCACTTATGAACTTAAGAAAGCACAAGTGCTTTTGGATAACTCAAATGGCAGAGCTAAGGTTGTGACCATCGCCACAACCGGCTCGCTGGTTTTGCAGGCCTTAGAAGCGGCAAAGCAACTAGAGCAACAGGGCATCGGCGCCATAGTATTGAATTGTCCAAACGTAAATTTTATTGATTTAGAGACCTTTAAATTGGCTTTATCCAAGAGTCATGGAAGTCTGGTGACAGTTGAAGACCATCAAATTATTGGTGGATTTAGTCAGATTCTTACCCATGCGCTTTTACAGGCAGGACTAGAGTTCAAATTAAAGGCTTTAGGTGTTCAAGGTGAATTTGGTCAAAGTTCTTATACAGCTTTGGAGCTATATAAAAAGCACGGAATCGATTCTGCATCAATAGTGAAGGCATCGATTTAAATTTTATTAATTCACTCGATTAAAATAAAAAAGGAGCGGCTGGATTCAGCGCTCCTTTTTTTTATTACTTAATAATAGCGAATTATATCTTAAAAAACCTAAGCAGCTTCTGGTGTTGAAATCCCTGAAGTATGTTGAGCCATTTGGCCCATTTGATCTGCAGAAAAGGCAGAAACAATATCAACCAGGATGACAACCAAATTTTCAACCTTACCCATGCCACGAACAAACGACATCGCTTGTTGGTTTCCCAGTACTGGAGATGGTTCAATTTGCGCTTCTTGGAGATCTACAACCTCTTTGACTGAATCCACGATCATTCCAACCTGACCTATTTCAGTGTCGATCACGATGATGCATGTATCACGTGTGGTGTTTTTTGCTTCCATACCAAATTTAATGCGAAGATTGACAACTGGAATTATTTTTCCACGAAGGTTCATGACTCCCTTTACATATTCAGGAGTTCTTGGTACCGGAGTGATGTCCCCAAACTGATTGATTTCCCTAACCGTCTCAATTGCGACACCATATTGTTCTTCCATTAGTTGGAAGGTTAGATATTGACCCGGTTTTGCTTTTGTAAAAACTTCGCTCATATTATTTGTTCGCCTTTCAAAGTAAAAAGAATGCAATCACTACCCTTGTCGTAAATTTTAGGCAAAGACTTAAATTTTTTTTTTATTTTATTATATTATGTCTCATTTTGATATTTAGAGCTCAATTCAGTCCGTTAGTCTATGTCTGGTCTAAATGGCTATCAGTATCTATCTCTAAATCTTATTTTTTATGAATCGCCTATTCTGACTATCCAAATGTCTAGATTTTAATTTGGGTTCTTCACTCTGGACTTAGGAAGTAAATAGAAATTAAACGCAATTTCCGATAGTGCCATTGAATAAGAATGTTCATAATTGACTAACTTGCATTAGCATGAAGTTTTGGAGCCAGTAGATGAGCGGAGATAGTGCTTTCTTTGAAGAGTTGCAATCTGATTTTTTAAATGAATCTTCTTTCATGTTTGAACAATATGAAGAATCCATGATGAAGCTAGAAAACAGCGAAGAACCTGCAAAGGATTTGACTGATATTTTTAGGGTAGCACATTCCGTCAAGGGAGGAGCTGCTGCAGTTGGCTTGCTAGATCTAGCGAAGTTCGCCCATGTTATGGAAGATTTGCTGGATTTATTGCGATCGCAGCCATCTCTGGTGAACGCCAATGTCATATCTCTTTTGTTAACCTCAGGGGACGAACTTAAAAATCGTATTTCTGCACTTCAAAGAAATGAAAATGGACCATGGGATACTTCAGCCTTAGTCGCTGAACTTATTGCGCTCACCGAATCACTTTCCGGTCAGGAGAAATCTCACGGTCATGGTGTTGAACCTGTAAAGCCAGCGCCGACATCGGATGACTTTTTTTCGATGTCCTTCGATCCTGCAGCAGAAATTGCTACAGAATTTTCAAAAGAATATCAGAAGGATTACAAAGTCACTGATCCCACTGAATTGGTAGAGGACTTTACAAACTATGAGCTTCTGGCAGAATTGCTTTCCCAAATGCCTCAAGAAGAGCAGATAAAGTATGAGCAGTCAGAACAGCCGAAAGTAGCACCTGTAGTTTCAACAACAGTAGACTTGCCAATGCCAAAATTAGAGGAAAGTCCTGTTCCTCTTTTTATGACTGATGGATCACTTGAAGATTTATTTGCTCAGTCCGCAAAACCAAATCCTCCAGTGATAGCTCCACATGTTGCATCTGCGGAGCCTTCGCCAGAAAGTCCTCCTGTGGTTGCTGTTGTAACAGCATCAAAACCAGCACCAACTCCAGTCGCTCCATTAAAAGTCGTTGCTAAAGAAAAAGGCGACAGCTCCAATTCGGATGGCCATGGAAAACCATCGGGTAAGGCACCACTGAAAGGTGCCCACAGCGTAATTAAAGTTGATACTGGTCGTGTCGATTCAGTGCTTGATGCGGTTGGCGAGTTGGTTGTTTTGAAAAATCAGTTGGTTCATGATGAAACAGTTCATAATGGTTCAAATTTGAGATTAGAAGCCATTGTTGATCAGCTAGACAAAGCGGTGAGAGAGCTCTACGAAAAGACATTGAGCATTCGAATGACCCCTTTAAAGTCAATGTTTGTAAAGATTCAAAGGATCGTAAGGGACTTATCAATAACTTTGGAAAAGCCAGTGGACCTCAATTTAATTGGTGAGGAGACAGAGGTTGAACGAACAGTTTTTGAATTGCTTGGGGATCCTCTTGTCCATCTAGTTCGTAATTCTATGGATCATGGAATTGAAAACAAGACACTTCGTCAGCAACGCGGAAAGTCTGCCGTATCTAAGGTGACAGTCTCTGCAAAACAAAGTGGTGGAAACGTTATCATTGAGATCATTGATGATGGTGGTGGAATCAATCGAGAAAGAGTGCTGGGAAAAGCTATTGAAAGAGGACTAGTTCCTCATGGTGTTGACCCAGCTTCCCTGGCCGATGAAAGTGTTTTTCAATTTATATTTCAACCTGGATTTTCAACAGCTGACAAAATCTCAGATCTATCGGGTCGAGGGGTTGGTCTTGATGTTGTTAAATCAAATCTAGACAAAATAAATGGGAAAATTAATATTCAATCAAAAGCTGGATTGGGGACAACTTTCCGATTAACTATTCCATTAACGACAGCTATTACTGATGGAATTATAGTGGCGCTCGATGGAGCAAGGTATATTCTGCCAATTCATTCCATTCGAGAAATTGTTCGTGTGGTTCCAAAGGACTATACAAATGTTTCAAATGCTGGAAAAGTCGCAAATATAAGGGGCCATTTACTGCCCGTTATCGACGTTTCAACCACTTTGGGAACTATAAATTGGGCACTTAATCTAGAGGGACAGACTTCAGACAAGAGACGAGATGGCTCTTTGAGCGAACGTCGAGAAGAGACCATGTTGGTGATTATTGAGTCAATGGTAGGACAAATGGCCTTCCCAGTTGATGATGTCCTTGGACAGGCACAGGTAGTCGTTAAGCCCATTTCGACCGGTCATTATATTCCTGAAGTTTCTGGAGCGGCCATCTTAGGTGATGGACGAACCGTATTAATTTTGGATCCCAGTGCTTTGATTAATCACGTGATGAAAGTTTCGGAGATGTCAGCATGAGCTTAGCCAGAAAAAAAGAACAACTTGGTGAGGAAGTCGAAAGAAAAAAAATATCAGAAAAAATGTTTACGAAATTTGCTGAAAAAATGTATCAAATTTCGGGTGTTCACCTGCCTTTTACGCCTAAAAATGAATCTTTGGTTCAGAATAGGATCGTCAAACTATTGCGTACCCATTCCCTGAATTCATTCGAAGAGTATTGGGACTATCTTGAAGTGGGTGGCACAGATAGAATTTCTGAGTTCACATCAGCATTGACGACAAACATGACTTCCTTCTATAGAGAAGAAAGTCACTTCGAATTTCTTACAAAGACACTTCCCATTTTAACTAATAAATTTGGCACAGATCTCAGAATATGGTGTGCGGCATCAAGCACAGGGCAAGAGCCCTACACTATTGCAATAACGATTTCTGAAGCCCATGGAGAGACTCATTTTTCTCCGGTGCGTGTGCTAGCAACAGATATTGATTTGCAGGTTTTGAAAAAAGCTGCAGCGGGTGAGTACAATAATCGCGAGATGGAAGGTCTTGATCCTCTCATGCGACAGAAGTATTTTGATAAGACAAGGACAAAGGGTGAGGACTCCTGGAGAATTAAGAAACAAGTCAGTAAGTTGCTGACTTTCGCTCCATTCAATTTGATGAATGAACAATATGAATTTAAGCAGAAGTTCCATGTTATTTTCTGTCGAAACGTTTTGATTTATTTTGATGATGAGACCAAAAACAAGGTGGTTGATAATTTGACTAAAGCCCTTGAAGTAGGCGGTTATTTGATATTGGGACATTCCGAATCAGGTAATATGAGGCACCCAAGATTAATGCCTTTATCACTTGCAGTTTTTAAAAAAATATAAAAGGATTTCACCATGGCGCAAAAAATAAGAGTCCTGATCGTTGATGATTCTGCTGTTATTAGAAGATTTTTAGAGAAAATATTCACGAACACCACAGATATTGAAGTTGTGGGGACAGCTTCAGATCCCTACATCGGGCGTGATAAATTAGTGGAACTCAAGCCAGATGTCATGATTTTAGATGTAGAGATGCCTCGTATGGATGGAATCAGCTTTTTAACTAAAGTGATGGAGCATTTTCCAACCAGGACAATAATATTTTCGAGCTTAGCAAAGGCGGGCTCAGAGACTTATTTTGGGGCGCTAGAAGCCGGTGCAATTGAAATCATGGAGAAGCCGTCTTTGGACGTTTCGCATTCTTTAGAAGAGCAATCTAAAAATCTGGTTGATAAGATTCGAGAGGTCGCTAAGGCTCGATTTATTCCCCTTAAAAAAATGCCCACGACGCGCCTAAATGTTCCTAAAAATACCACTTCTATGGCAAAGACTACGCATCAAATGATTGCCATTGCTTCATCGACAGGTGGTACGGAGGCACTCAAAGTTTTTCTTGCCGGAATGCCTACTAATATTCCTGGAACGGTTATTGTGCAACATATGCCCCCAGGGTTTACAAAATCCTTTTCTAGCGCGCTGAATAATCTTTTTCCATTCGAAGTCAAAGAAGCCCAAGAGGGTGATCAAATTGTCCCTGGTCGAGTCCTGTTAGCTCCAGGAAATTATCACATGGAAATTGTAAGGAGCGGTGCCTTTTATTATGTGACTTTGAATCAAGCGGCAACATTGCACAATGTGCGCCCTGCAGCAGATTATCTAATGAAATCCGTGGCGAAACATGTTGGTAAAAATGCGATTGGCGTAGTTTTGACGGGTATGGGTAAAGATGGTGCTGAAGGCATCTTGGAAATGAATAAAGCTGGATCTTACACTATAGCCCAGAATGAAGAAACTTGTGTTGTTTATGGAATGCCTGGTTCAGCAGTGGCTCTTGGTGGAATTGAAAAAATTCTTCCCCTGGACCGGATTGCGGGTGATATTTTAAAGCATCTCAATGATCGAAGTCATGACTAGAAATTGTTTTTGGTGGTTCAGCAGAAGGCTTTTTAGAATAAAAGCTAAAGCTGAGCCACGGCTTTAGGTCGAAGCTCTCCTTCACCTACTCAGCTCTCAAGCACAAAATCCCATCTAATTTTTACTGTACCATCGTTCTCGATGATTCCCTTGGGTGGGTTTGGGAATGGTGCTGCAGCTCTAAAGGCATCAATAGCAGCATCATCTAGGTCTCGAACTCCAGAATCAAATAAAACCTGAATCTTAACTAGTGTGCCATTAGTATCTAAGTGAATCATCAACTTGGTCATTCTGTCTTGCCCAGAAGATGCAGGAGCTCGGCCTTCTCTAAACATTTTAGTGAGCTTTTCACGCACTCGGCTTTCCCAATGTTGAGTGAGTTGTCGTCGAATCCTGTTATAGTAAGAATAATATTTAAATTCTCTGGTGTTGAGCATTGTCTCTAGGCCGTTATCAACGTCTTTGAGGTAATCATTTGTTCGACTTGCATCAGCACCGACGTTCATTTCGTGGTCGCTTTGACCTAGTCCTTTACCCAATGGGGCATCACTTCCCCCATTTGATATATTTTGCTTTTTTTGCTCATGCGCAGCTGTGGGGTTAAATCCTTCGAATAGATTTTTATTTATCTGCTCTGATTTGGTTATTTTGGGTTGAATTTCTTTGGCCGGCGATGGTCCGAGCGATTTAGCTTTCCCATCTCCAATTTTAATTTGTACTTTTGTGCTTTCCTTCAAGTTTTGAAATTGTCCCTTGTTTGCAGCAATAGTTTCTTTTGTGACGCTCTGATTTTTTGCACTCAAATAGCGCGCATCGATGCGCTCTTTTTCGTTCACTGAGTTCTCGCTCTGTTCAACAATTTGATTTTTTGGTTGATATTTTGGATTCTTTTGGATGTCCTTGGGCGCGACAGCTATTTTTAATGGCGCCTCATTCATAAGCAAATCAATACTTACGCTTTTGTTTTCTGAATTTAAAATGTCTTTTTTTTCAAAAAGAAAGAGCCCTCCAAGGACTACAACGTGGACTACAAAGGATAGAGACACAAACTTTTTGAAAGATGATGACTTCTTCATGGCACCTCATCCTTCGCTATCGGCATTATGACACATTAAAATGAGGTTTGGGTGATCAAGTGTTAAAATAATTCGACTGAGGTCGAGTCAAGTTTATTGAACTTATAGGCCAAAATTTGACTGTTGGTATTAACTTGAGTGAAAATGAGACAACTATGAAATTTGACTGCTGGTATTTAACAGATAAGGGACTCCGACGTGAATCAAATCAAGATTCCTTATTGATCAATAAGGACCTTGGCCTTTTTATAGTCGCTGATGGGATGGGTGGTCATTCTGGCGGTGAAGTGGCCTCCGCAATGGCCGTATCAGTTGTCGAAGAGGTCATTTTGCGATTTGGCGATTCAAGGATGTCCGCCAGAGAGCTCATCAAGATGACCTTTGAAGAGGCATCAAGAAGAATCTTTGATAGAACTTTAAATGAAAGCCCCGAGCTCTTAGGAATGGGTACGACAATGGTTCTTGCCTATATTTCAAAAGATACCTTATATATTGGAAATGTGGGTGATTCTCGTTGTTATCTATTTGAAAACCATAATTTATGGCAACTTACTGAAGATCATTCACTTATTAATGAGCAGTTGCGCGCTGGAGTCATGAGCGAAGAGCAAGTAAATCAGCTCATCGGTAGGAATGTGATTACGAGAAGCGTTGGATTTGAGCGTGATGTGGTTCCCGATATTATCGAGAGGGAAATCAAAGCTGGTGAAATATTTTTGCTCTGCTCAGATGGGCTTTCTGGTTTGGTGACTGATCAGCGAATAACAGAAATTCTAAATAATAATAATCCTGAAAAAGCAGTGAAAGAATGTGTTGACCAAGCTTTAGCAAATGGTGGACATGATAATGTCACTGTAATGATAGTGCATTTCTACGAATAGGGACCGTATTTTGGATAAAAAGAAAGTTACATTATTTATCGTTAATAACCAAAGTGGTGGAACTCATAAAATTGTTCTTTCAGCTGTCTGGTTGAAGGCACTTTCTTTTATTTGTGCGGTGCTGATTGTTATTTTTGCCGCGGGTTTAGTCGATTATTTTGGTTTACTCTTGCAAGCTATGGAAAATAAAAGACTTAAGGTTGAGAATGCTCAGTTGATAAAGCAGTTTCAAATTGTTGAAAGTAAGGTCAGCGCGCTTGAAAACTCACTTGAGAGGGTAAAGACATTTACCAGTAAATTGAAATTAATCACTAATATTGATTCAACGGATCGTATTACTAAATTGACCGTCGGTGCAAAACCTTCAGCAGGTCAGCAAGTAGAAGAATATGAACCCATGGAGCAAAGGGCAGATACAGAAACCCTGACTAAGCAGGATCAAGTTTTTGTAAATAAAAAGCCTCTAAATGACCAAGCTGGCGAATTGGCGCAAGAAGTTGCTGACAAGGATTATGCCTCTCTAGTCATTCGAATTGAGCGTGCCGTAAAAGAGACTCAGCTCAAAGAACAAAGCGTTATTGATCTATGGGAAGGCTTATCCGAGCGACAAAGTTTGCTGAGCGCGACACCAAATATAAAACCTGCAAAGGGGTGGTTCACCTCAAGATTTGGCTATCGTATGTCGCCCTTTTCAGGGAAATCAATTTTACATGCTGGTTTGGATATAGCGGCTGCGCCAGGTTCCCCCGTATACGCCCCAGCAGATGGCGTAGTTACCTTTGCAAGCTATGATGAAGGCTACGGGAAGCTTGTGAGCGTCGACCATGGGTATGGCGTCAGCACTAGATTTGGTCATATGTCACAGATTTATGTCCAAGTTGGACAGCGAATTACTAAATGGGATGTCCTGGGGGCCGTGGGGAATACAGGTCGATCGACTGGTCCACATCTTCATTATGAAGTTCGCATCAATGGTACTCCCGTTGATCCAATCAATTATATTCTTGATGAATAGAGTTTCGGTTGCGGCAGCTGGGATTAATTAAGGCCCGTCAAAAAGTTCTACACCTGTAAAAATGTTGATTGTATTGGATGGCAATTTTTGTCCCCAAAGTTCTCATCATTTTCATTTCCATTAAATTGGTTTTTAAGTCCTTTGTAGTTTCATAGACAAATTCGCGATGGAATGGGAATTGAAGATACATCTGTTATGGACATTGGATTAAGAATTACAAAAAATCTAGCTATAGTCTTAATGAGTATCTTGAGTTTGAATTCGCTTTGTCATGCTCACCTGGACCTAGAGTCAACTCAACCGGTATCCTTTCCTATCGATAATTTTACTCCTAAATTAACCAATGATGATGTCTCGAAAATGATTCCATATAAATCTTTAGTTCCGGGCTCAACTTCGACTGAGGTGGCTTCAAAGATAGCAGATCGTACTTTGGGTTATCTTTTTAGTACTTCACAATTGAAGGAGACGGCCTTAGCTCGAATGGCAGAAAAGACAAAAGAGAAACTCAGGTCAGATCTTGTACTTCTGCCAGAAGAAAAAGCGGGAACAACGCATAAATTTACCGTGCAGTTGGAGGCTTTTCAATCTCTTGCAAAAATGGAATATTCAGGTTGGCTTGACGCATCTATTAACTACAATATTAGAGTGGCATCGACGATAGTTTCGCTATCTGAAAAGATTTTTAGCGATAAGGTTTTATCACTTAAACATGAGTCGAATAAAGACCAAGATTTTTCAATGATTGGCCTTGCCTGGCCGTGGTAAGAGTCCTACCCTTTATCCATGGAAAAAATAGTATTTATATCTGGAAAAAGAACAGCGTTTGAATTGACTGATCACGTGGTGTTTGGAAATGTTATTCAGTCTGCAGCTGACGCTGTTTAATCCTTAAGGTACGCCGTACCTTTTTGACACTCGGTGTGTCAAAAAAATAATCAAAGGGCTGAAAGAAAGTGAATTTCATGGAAAATATTATGAACTTGCATCAACGAGTCGTTTTGATTGCAGGTCCAATGTCAACAACGGTTGCTAGCATTGTTTTAAGTCTCACTCGATTGGGTGCTGATTGTGTCATTCTTGATCCCGATAAGTCCGTTTTATCATCTTTCATTAACCAAATTAATGATGGTCATGAAGTGAATAGTAAATTTGGGCGAGCAATGGTTATTCAGAGTGATTTCAAAACTGCTGAGGATGTTAAGGATGCCGTTGGAAGGGCCGCACAGTCTTTTGGTGGCTTAGACATTTTCATTGATGCCTTGATGATTCAAGGACCAACACCCATGAGCTATGATGGATCGATTGAAAACTATGATGGCTTAATTGACAAGCATCTGAAGTTGCCACTGATGTTAACTCAAAATGTGATGGCTTATTTGAAAAGTCGCAAGAGAGGTCGAGTTATTTATTTATTAAATCAATCTCCAGCGGCCAAAATAAAATTAGATATCGTAGGGGCCGCGGTTCGGTCAGGTCTTATCAATTTTTCGAAAGCTTTAGCTAGACAGGCCAGCGAGTTTAATGTCACTGTGAATACTTTGTCGATTGCTTTGACTGAAGAGTATATTTTAGCTCATGACCCAGATTCAAAAACGATCAAAGAGGCAATGGAAAAGATCAAGGTTATTGATCCTTACATGAAAGTCACTGAGGCCGATAAGGTTTCACAGACAGTCGCATTTATAGTGAGCCCCATGGGGGCCACATTAAATGGACAAAATTTTGAATTGTCATAGGGATCACACTTACTAGTAACATCTAAACCATATAAGTACTTCCTTCGAGGAGGCGCTTATATGGTTTTTTTCAAAATCAAATTGACCTAAAATTTCATAGATTTGAAAATTTTTTCAGCATTCACGAATTCTTCAGGAGCCACATAAATTCGATCAATGATGCGTGTGCCCTCATATCGTTTGAAAATTTCGGTGGATTGATTGATTGGTGTTGGTTTGCTCCAAGGGTCAAATTGATCCACGACAAAGATCTGGGCAGCTCGTTCCTCGGGAGAGGCCGTATGATATTTTGATAAACGCGCCTTAGAGCTGGCCCAAATAACCTCAAGGCCTTCATTTTCCAATATTTTCTTCATAAACTCGGGGCGTTCGGACTCCGTCGTATTGTGTTGTTCGAGTAAGACCTTAAAAGGTCTGCGTTCTGCAATTCGGCGCGCCCAAGGGCTAGAAGCACTTCTGAGGTGCTCGTGGAGCCGATAGTCATTGTAGTTTGTGTATTCGTTGATATCGCCTGGAAGTTTGAAAGTGCACTCAGGAGATGTCAAATAGCGGTTAAGCATTTCTTCATAGATAATACTTTTATGATGGCCATAAACCATTAAATGCATATGATGGCGGGAAATTAAAAAATCATCGAAGGAATAGAGTGCACGACGATTCATTGCTAAAAAAAGTTGATTTTCTACGCGATGAAAAGTCATATTCTGAATCAGCCAATTAGAATCAATTTTCCCATAGTTTGTTCCACAAAAATAGGAATCTCGATCAAGATAATCCATTCGATCCGCATCAATTTCGCTGCTAATAAGTTGTGAAAGTATGGGCCGAAGGTCAACGCCACCCTCAATAAAAAAATCATCAGGACAGTGAAGGGCCTTATCGATGAGGCAAGCCACATGAATGGGTAAAATATCAGAAAATTGTTTTTTTATTGTATCCGCGATTGTGGAGTCGGTGACGTATTTAATAGTGTAATCTTCATGATTAGCCTTGCGATTTTTATACATGACCATGTGAGTGGCATCGCCATATTGTTCTTCTTCGTCGTAAACTTTTATTTGAAGATCAGAAAGTTGGGGCATCACCTGTTCTGTTGTATGGCTTAAGGGGCCATGACCAACGTCGTGCAGAAGTGCTGCTAAGCGAACGGTTTGCTTAAATCTAGCCTTATTTGCGGGTTTTGAAAAAGGATAGACTCTAAATATAGACTCAAACACCAAGGTTGCTAAATGGGCTACGCCAATGGAATGAATATAACGGTTGTGAGTGGCTCCAGGAAAGCTAAACTCAGAAAAGCCAAGCTGCTTGATTGCTCGGAGTCTTTGATACTCAGCCGTCTCAAGAATTGCAACCTCAGGATCAGCATAATAAATCGAACCATGAACAGGATCCCGAATTTCCATTAATCCTCCGAGGTACGCCGTACCTTTTTGCCACACGCCGAATAATTTTTGGCTCTGAATGAATAGTTTATCGAACTTGATGTATTGTCTGTCAACTGTGTGCCAGACCGGACTTCGGAATTAAATAAGGCCACCTACCCATAGTGAAGACCAGCAAGGGTTGGCCCATAGATTGATGTACACCCGGGATATGCCTAGAAAAAAATTTTATCGAACCACTGAGTTTCCCTATCATGTCACGGCCAGAACAACCAATAAAGAGTGGTTTGGAGTGCCCATTGAGTACGTATGGTGTGTCTTTGCCGACTACCTTCATTTCATATGGCGAGTTTATGATGTCCGAATTCATAGCTTTGTTCTGATGAGCAATCACTTTCATATGCTCATTACGACTCCAAGTGGAAATCTTGATATAGCAATGAATTATTTATTAAGGGAGGTTAGCAAACGAATTGGAGAAAAATCTGGTCGAATAAATCAAATATTTGGAGGTCCATACCACTGGACTGTCATTAAGAATTCCGTGCATTATCATCATGCCTATAAATATATCTATCGAAATCCAATTCATGCGGGGCTTTCCGATACGGTCCAAGACTATCCCTACAGTACGCTGAGGGGGTTGTTGGGCTTGGAATATCTTCATATTCCGGCCTATGACAATTTACATCTCATACACAATCCTCACAAACAGTTGGCTTGGCTGAATGAAGAGTATCAGCCTGAAATGCAAGCAGCTATTCGATATGCGCTTCGTAGAGCAGAGTTTTCATTTCCTCGAGATGAAACAACTCAGCGAATTCACTTTTTGGAAGACAATATTGTCTAGTAACGCAGCGAGTGGCAAAAAGGTACCTTAAAACCTGGATTTTGGACTAGAAATGAACTTTTTTGATACGTATCACTTTAGGAATTTTTAAATGCACCGATGAGTAGGCTAAGAACGAATTGCCCATCGACATCATGGTTGGTGTCCTGAGTTTCAAGGATAGAAACTCAGCAAATCTTCAAGGAGGAGGAAATATGGGTTTGCGCATTAATACGAATACAGCTTCGTTAAATGCCCAGAGGGTACTCTGGGGTACGAAGGCAGGACTTGATAAGAGCATGGAAAAGCTAGCATCAGGTTTCCGAATTAACAGAGCAGGCGATGATGCTGCAGGATTAGCGATCTCTGAGAATTTAAAAGCTCAGGTTCATGGTCTAAAGCAAGCTTCAAGAAATGCTCAAGATGGTATCTCTCTGGTGCAAGTGGCCGAGGGATCGATGAATGAGATCTCTGGGATCCTCATTCGTCTGAGAGAGTTGTCAGTGCAAGCTGCTTCTGATACCGTCGGACCGACAGAGCGTCAGTTCCTTAATGTGGAATATGATCAGCTAGTTTCAGAGGTCGATCGTATCTCAGAAGGAACAGAGTTCAATGGAACTCAGTTGCTTGCGGGTGTCGGATCAATCTTGGACTTCCAAGTCGGGACTAGAAATAATCCTGAAATTGATCGAATCTCATTCGATGCTTCTAAAGCCGATGCAAATTCAGCGGCTCTAGGCGTGAATCTGACTTCGGTGGCAGATAAAGCTTCGGCGCAAAATGCGCTTGCAGCGATAGATCAAGCCATCGTCAGTGTTTCCGCAATGCGAGCTGATTTTGGTGCGATTCAAAATCGTCTCCAATCGACAGTTTCGAACATTCAAGTGTCTATGGAAAATATGTCAGCTGCAAACTCTCGTATTAGAGATGTGGACATAGCTGAAGAGACATCAGAAATGACTAGAAATAATATTTTGTTGCAAGCAGGTACTAGTGTACTAGCACAGGCGAACCAACAAGCAAATGTAGCACTTGGACTCTTGAACAAGTCATTCCAAGGTTAATTATTAACCTTTAAATGACGATGGTTTACGATCTTGCCTATAACACAAGATCACCCTCATAAGAACTGCCCAAGTGGTGGTTCTGGTGTAGTCCGAAAAGCTCTATATTAGAGCTGACAACGATCTGTTTCCTGCGATCGTGGTCGCCATTTTTATGGCGGCCACTTTTATTGATAAAATATTTTTTTGAATTAAGAAGATGCATTCTATGTGCGTCGATTTGATTTTATTGAAAACAAAGTTTTCGCCAGAAATTTTTTTAATTTCTGAGCCTTCATGTGATCTTCACTGATCATCATTCATGGCATTTTTAATGTCTGTTGATAAATAAAATAATTAAATAAAAAAAGAAAAATAAATAAAACTGGACTCAAGAAGTTCACGTTTTTTGTCGAATAAATGAGCGGAGCATAACTCATAATTAATTTTAAGTGGGCTCCATATTATTAACTAACGGGCGCACGGATCGCGCCTTCGGCCAATGGATGGCTAAACTTCACGGAGGAAGAAACTTATGCAGGGAGGATAGAATGGGATTACGAATTGGAACAAATATCACGGCTTTGAATGCGCAGAGGACTCTTTATGCAAATCGCATAACCGCTGACCGTTCAATGGCAAGATTGGCCTCTGGAAATAGAATTAATCAAGCTTCAGATGATGCTGCGGGACTTGCGATCAGCGAAAGACTAAAAGGTCAAATTCGCGGATTGAGACAAGCAAATAGAAATGCCAACGATGGTATTTCCTTAGTGCAAGTTGCTGAGGGTGGTTTGACCGAAGTTTCTAACATGCTCATTCGTTTGAGGGAGTTAGGTGTTCAAGCCTCTTCTGATACTTTAGGAGACACTGAAAGAGGGTTCTTGGACGTGGAGTATCAACAATTGAAGTCAGAGGTTCAGCGAATCACTGAATCAACAAACTTCAATGGTTATGATCTGCTGAATGGAACTGGCGGAAAAATGGACATACAAGTTGGCGTGCATAACGATGCATTTCAAGATCGAATCAGTTTCGATTCAGGCGCAGCAAATGCTTCATTGGAAGCTCTGGGTTTGTCTGCAGAGACGGTAAGCTCAAAGAATAGTGCTCAGCTCAGCTTGGGAACCATTGATACAGCCTTGACCTCAGTGAACGCGATTCGTGCGAACTTGGGTGCCTTGCAAAATAGATTGCAATCCACTTCAAGCAATTTGTTGGTTGCTGACGAAAACTTGTCGGCCGCAAATTCACGGATTCGTGACACAGACGTAGCATCAGAAACTTCTGAAATGACAAGAAGTAATATATTGCTACAAGCAGGTGTTTCAGTACTTGGACAAGCGAATCAGTCGCAGCAGCTAGCGATGAAGCTTTTGGGCTAATTCGAGAAAATTTAGCCCTCATGGATGAGTCATAAACTCTTCTTTGAGCGCTAAAAAGCTAAACTGAATTAAAAAGGTCGTGTTTAAAAAGGCAGCTTTGTAAATCAAAAGCTGCCTTTTTTTATTTAAAGTAAATTTTTTTAAAAAAAAGCCGAAGAAGTAAACTCGTGGAAAAAGCAATTTGCGAGTTTTTTCATGTATTGTGTTTATCTTTTTGACTTGTCCGTACAAAATGGCGAAACAGATCTTTGGATTGTGCTGTCGAAATAAAAAGAGTGGAGGGTCAAAGTTATGAGGCAAATTTCATTTTCTAGACCTTCGTCATTATTAGCCGACAGCGCGGTGCTTATTCTTATAGGTGCCTTTATCTATAGCCTGACGATATTTGGGCATCAGTGGGAGGCTAGCTTCAATCCAACCTCTCAAATTAGCACCTCGATGGGGTCCTTGGTCGTTTATACAGCTTTCTCAGCTTTACGTGGTTTGATTGCCTATCTGATCTCATTAACTTTCACAATATGCATTGGTTACTGGGCGGCAAAGTCAGCTAAAGCTGAAAGGATCATTCTTCCTTTTTTGGATATCATGCAAAGCATACCCGTACTGGGCTTTTTACCTGGCCTGGTTCTTGGCTTGGTTGCTATTTTTCCAAAAACCAATGTTGGTTTGGAGCTTGCGTCCATATTGATGATTTTTACAGGCCAAGTATGGAATATGACGTTTGCTTTTTATTCTTCACTTAAATCGGTGCCCACAGATTTAAAAGAATCAGCGACGGTCATGAAGCTCAGCTGGAGCCAAAGATTGAAGTATTTAGAATTACCTTTTTCTGCGATGAATTTGACCTGGAATAGCGTGATGTCAATGGCTGGGGGATGGTTTTTTCTTACGGTATGCGAAGCCTTTACATTAGGCAACCAAACTTATCGCTTGCCAGGTTTGGGTGCATATATGGCTGTAGCTATCGAAACTGGCGAGGGACAAGCCATTGTTGCTGGAATATTAGCCATGGCTTTTGTGATTTTGACTTATGATATTATTTTGTGGAGACCAGCCTTGGTCTGGGCACATCGTTTTCGCCTTGAGGACAATCAGAATCAAAAACTTGAAGAGCCTTTGATTCAACTTTTGATAAAAAGATCCTCTGTGATGCGCGTAACTAAAGTCCTTCAATATTTTTTAAATAAAAATAGGACACGATTAAGTAAACGAATACAGGCCCCTGCTAGAGAAATGAGGCAGTTTAAACTCTGGGCCATTCTTGGGCATCCGTTAAAGTATTTAAGATATCCGATGTATTTGGTCGTCATTTCAATGATTGGATATTTGGCGGTAAATCTTTTAAGGGTACTGTCAGTTTTAAGTTTAATGGAGTGGCTCGAAATTCTTCGTGATACGGCTTTCACTTTTGGTCGGGTTGTGGTTGCCGTTGTCATTGGAACATTATGGGCGACGCCAGCAGCCATTTGGATTGCTCAATCGCCACGCCGATTACAGATTATGCAGCCCATTGTTCAACTTATGGCCTCCTTTCCAGCGCCTATGCTGTATCCCTTAGCTATCGCTGTGTTTCTCTATTTTAAGTTCGACTTTGAGTTTGGGTCGATGCTTTTGATGTTATTGGGTGTTCAATGGTATATACTTTTCAATGTCTTGGCCGGAGCATTAAGAATTCCATCGGAGCTTCAGATGTCGATGAATTTAATGAATTCCAGCAAATGGCAGCAATGGCGGTATTTATATATTCCCAGTGTATTGCCGGCGCTGGTTACTGGATGGGTGACGGCCGCTGGCGGCGCTTGGAATGCGAGTATTGTTGCTGAGTTGGTTGTCTACAAGGGACAAGTGCTTAAGGCACAAGGACTTGGGGCATTGATCAGCCAAGCTGCGGAACATGGCAATTTCGCAAAACTAGCGGCATGTCTGACTGTGATGGTGATTTTTGTTGTGATCTTAAATAGAACTTTTTGGTCAAAAATGTATAAAGTTGCCCAAGTTCGTTTTCGCATGGATTTATAAGGATTGATGAAGATGGCAGAAAATATCCTTGAATTAAAGGACGTCTCTAAAACTTTTGTACTAGAATCTGGCAAAGAGATTATTGTTCTTGATCAAATAAATATTGGTCTAAAAGAGGGCGAGGTCTTGGGTCTTCTTGGTCCTTCGGGTTCAGGTAAGTCCACTTGCTTGCGCATTATGTGTGGATTGCAGAATGCCTCCGAGGGTGAGGTTTTTGCTCAACAGCATCCTTTAGAGGGGATCAATTCTGACGTCTCCATGGTCTTTCAATCCTTTGCACTTTTTCCGTGGGAGACGATCAAAAGAAATATTGAAATTTCATTATTGCCACTTAACTTGGACCCTTCAATTCTAAAAGCTCGAGTCAAGAATGCGATCGACATCGTCGGTCTTGAGGGATTTGAGGAAGCTTATCCTCGCGAGTTGTCTGGTGGAATGAAGCAGCGAGTTGGTGTTGCGCGAGCTCTTGCTATGGAACGGCCTATTCTTTTTTTAGATGAGCCCTTTAGTGCCTTGGATGTATTGACGACGGATACTTTGCGCGATGAGATCATGAAAATTTTCATGAGCAAAAAAACTAAAACACGCTCCATGGTTGTTGTGACACATAATATTCAAGAAGCCGTCATCATGGCAGACCGAATTTTGGTGATGAGCTCAAATCCAGGTCGCATTCGGGCTGAATTTGAAAACCGTCTGCCTTATCCTCGCATACCGGATACGGTTCCATTTATGAATCTAGTCTCTAAGATTCATGGCTTGATCACTGAGGCCTACATTCCAGATACAGTGCCATTATCTAATAGCGTTGCAGAGAAGCGTCTCAGACAAGTTTCGGTAGAAATTTTACCAGATGTTCACCTCATTGATGTCGTTGGTGTTGTTGAGGCGATAGCAGCAGAAGGCGATGCCGTGGACGTCTTTGTACTTTCGTCTGAAATTAGAAAAGATTTTGGTCATACTCTTTATCTGGTCAAGGCCGCCGAGCTGCTTGATTTGGTGGATACTCCAAAACAGCAGGTGATCTTAACAAAAACCGGACAAATGTTCGCCAAGGCAGATGTCAATGAACGCAAAAAAATGTTGAATGAACATTTTGGCCAATTGGCTATTGTGAAAAAGACAAGTGAACTTCTGAGGGAAAGTGAAAATGTGCGAATTCCTGTTTCAGAATTAAAAGAAAAAGTCAGTGAGTGGCTGCCTAATGAAAATCCGGATAAGATTGTTGATATCTTAATTTCCTGGGGTCGATACGCTGAGTACTTTGGATACAATGACAATACTAAGTCTATATATCTAGATGTTGGGCAAGAGGTTTAGATTGCTTGCGATGGGGTTCGCATGTCTCATTATTAAACACCATGGTATCCGTTGTTAGAAGCATCCTTACTTTGGTACTAAATTTCCAGATGAGCACCTGTATCTTGATGTGATTTGACGTGACTTCAAATACAATAAATATGTGTGGAAACAAAAATAAATAAAATCAAAAACTATTTTTATAGTGGCTTAAATGCCAAGGTCATTGAATGTTGGCAAAATGATGCTTCGCTTAAGAAGGTCTGTTTAGCTGAGATTATTGGTGCCTTAAGCCTATCAGGAGATATTTACCAAGCTCTGGATATCTATCAAGGGTACCGAGTAGATGCTAATGATATAGAAAACAGCTTAAATATTGAATGCAGATTTTACCTTGCGATAGGAATGATTCGCATTTCTAAATACACAGAGGCAAGACGGTATATTTATCAGAACCTTATTGCAGTTAAATCTACGCATTCAGCAGAGTCCTTATTTTTTATTTATCAGGGAATTGGCTTCTATCGATTTATCTGTGGCAGGTACAAGTCTGCTTATGCAAAGGCAAAAAAAGCCTACTATTTTGCGCATCAAATAAATTTTTATTTTGGCCAGTTGCTTTCAACAGACTTATTAGGTCACTGTGAGATTCGTCGTGGTGAAATTTCATCCGGTCTTAAAAACTTGAGAGATGCAAAAGAAAAAGCATTTACATTAGGCTCCACTGGTATTGAAAAGTCAGTAGACATTGCTATAGCAATTACAAATGCAAAATATAAAATGAATGCAGCAAAAGCCGTGCGACTTTTGAATAAAAGTAAAACTCTAGAATTTGCAAATGACAATTATTCAAAATCGAGTTTGCTTTTAGAACTAGCTGAAGTTCATACCAATATGGGACAATGTAGAAAGGCACGCAATTGCCTGGATCAGGCTTCTCAGTTTATCTATGAAACAAAAAATCGACGACATGAAATTATGCTCAATTTGAAACTGTCACAGTTGCAAATTTTATCTGGAAGTTACAGTGAAGCGTTGGCCTCTTTGCAGCTTTGCCTTCGGCTTGCAGATCCCATTGTCGATAAGCCGCTGCTTTTGGAAATTCTTAGCAATGAGCTTCAGATCTTGGCCACTTTGCAGACTGAAAAAAGCCGTTTTGAAAGTGCTAGAATTTCTTTTGATAATATACTTGAATTAACAGGTGATTATAAAAATCTTAGGATTCATAACCGAGTCAAATTAAATAACCTTACCAAGTGGAAATCTGATGAGGACCTTATTGGTGATCTTATGGATATTTCTGATACAAAAAAGGCGGTCCACGAAGTCATAGACAGCGGTTATTTAGGACTCTTACGAAAGCATTTGAAGATCAACGACTTTCGGCCTTGTCTTTATTTAGACCTAGCTCCTAAATCTTTGACGATTTTTTACCAAGGAGAAGTGGATCATCAGCCCGAAATGTTGACAGAAACATTGAGAAAACTCATCTTGATTTTTGAAAGTGGTCAACAGTCACGACTGAGTTTTAGTAAGGAAGCACTTGTTCAAAAAATATGGCAATATGAATACAATCCATTGTTACATGATCCACTCATTCATGCCACTTTGAACCGTTTCAGAAACCTACTGGGGGACTATCGTGATTTTTTGCTGCTGACAGAAGAGGGCTACAGTCTTAGATCCGACATCGATATCAGAGCAATGCATGCTAAACACAATAAGGATCTTGGGACTGGTTCTTCAAGTTTATCGCCATCAAAATTAACATTTCCAGTAGCACAATCGGCATCGGCACATCTAATGCCGGGGCCATCATCATTGAAATCGCCAAATAAGGAAATGTTAATGGATGATTTGAATCACAGACAGATTCAAATTCTTCAATTTCTTGATAAAAATACGTTTGTTGATATTCAAATCTGCCAAGAATTATTTCAGGTTTCACCAATCACTGCCAGCCGAGATTTGTCAGATCTCTTTAAGAGGAACATGATATCTCGACTGGGTAAAGCGCGGGCAACTAAATACACATTAGCGCTTTTCAATACGCAAAATGCCAATAGGGTCGGTTGAAAACACCAGGGCAACTTCAAAGCGTTTTTGTGCCTCATTGGCATCCTTAAAGGTTTTTGTGAAAAAGGCTTTGTCATTTCTGAACTTGAGTTTTTCCTTTTGGAAGTGAACTAAACAAATGAATTGATCTGGTTTCAGCTCGGTGCAAGATGCGTGGGCTGTAGGCCCACTCATTGAAAAAAAGGCACTTTTTTCGTCAATTTTTCCCGTCAACTTCATTTCTTGGCTGCCTTCATCAAGTAAAAGCTCAGTGAGCTGATATTGGGCCGATATGTTTTTATTATTACGGAACCACTTTAAGTCTTTTAGTTTCCACTCAGCATAGGCCGATAATTCATGCTGTACTGGCACTGAGTAGGTTCCTACGAAGTCTGCGGATGGGGAGTAAGCTGAGGTTGCGGCCTGAGCTGAAAATGTGCCACCGAGGAGGGCTAGAATTGAAAAGATCGCCAGAAAATTTGATTGGTGTCGCATGGTTTGCCTTTTTTATTGGTTATAAGTTAGAATGATCCAGTGGTATTTGTCGTCCACATGGTTTTGGCTGTCTAAATAGGGGCCCAATTTAAAAAATGTAATTCCACCCGTGAGTGCAAGATTTCTAATTTTTTTTCCAATGGAAAAATCTAATTCTTCGCCTAATCTATTTTCTCCTGGTTTTCCAGTAAAAACTTCTGATCCATTTGGCGAAACGACAAGGTGATTGGGGTCATTTTTTAAAACAGTAAAAGTATGAATATCAAGCCCGAAGGTAAACTTGTTTTCCGTCTTTTTTAAAAGATGGAAGGCTAAATCTTGCAGGTTTCGCGGTGAAAAATAATCAAACAAGCCTATGAGGCCTCGAGAATTCTGAAAAAGAGTATTAAATTCTGGTGATGTTCTTGAATACTCAAAACCAGCTGACAGACCTGGCTGGTCAATAAATCTGTAGTTTGCTTCGACATCAACCTGAGACTCTGCATTTATTTTTGGATCTGAAGTAGAGTCGCTTTGATATACACCATCGAAGCTCAGAGTGAATTGGCTCCATCTTTTTTTAGAAAACAAGCCAACACTTAATAATGAGAAATTAGTCTCATTACTTTGTGGTAAAAAGAGCCCCTGGTTAGAATTGTTTAATACATAGATATCCAACTGATCCGAAAAGGAGTCTTGGATAGTGTAAGTTAGCCCGAGGAATTCGTGCCTAGGTAGGCTCAGATTTAATGCGCCAGATTGGCTATTTATTATTGAGTAGAAAAAGGAAAAATTTTCTAAGCCCTTAAAATAATCAAGCTTCAAAGCATCAAAAGATCGCCCCAAAGGACTCGCATCGTCTGGCCCCAATAAATGCCCTTGAGCAATATTTAGCTCTTGTCGCCCAACTCTCAATCGAAAGTGGTCATTGTCGAATTCTCCGAAGCCTTCGTGAATGCGTAGGTTGGTTTGTATTGAATTAAAATTGGTTTTATTTGAAAAAATATTTGATTCGCGCCCTGAAGGAAGAAGAATTCCATTCAGCTGCGGCACAAATTTAACATTCCATTGGTCGGCCAGGTTGAGACTAAGCCCTGCTCGCAGTCGAGCGTTCAACGCTTCAGAATCATTTTCATAGCTCATCCTTAGCTCTTCATTGTGTTGAAACCATTTTTCATTTTCATGGGGCAGTTCCCCGATGCTATCTAACGCCAGCAGTGTTTCATTTTTATTTGTATGCGACACACTTGAATACGACTTTGGGCCCTCAGCGTGTAGAATTGTGCAGAAGGAAATGAAGCTTATAATTATGGCGGCTTTTAATTTTTGTCCTAGTTTTGATGACTTTGGCATTCGAGTATTTTGACAGCCAATAAAATGAAAAACAACTATTTGAAAAGCTATCAGTTGCTCAACTGGACCAAGTAAAATTGGCGATATTTAAGAGGCAAGAATTTTTTGGATAGCCCCACTGTCTAACTTTTTTTCAGTAGGGCCCAATTTAGGTCAGAGGCCCAATTACAGTCTAGTTTCTTTGGCCCAAGTCGAAAATAGAGGCCCCTTGGTTGGAATACAAATAGCAAGGATGAACTCGAGGAGTTTGGATTGAAATTTCGGCTGGACGAACTGAGAGCGTTGGTTTGAGTGGAGGAATTGATATTCGATATAAAAATATGATGAATTCTAAACAGATTTTTGCAGTTTCATTATTGCTTTTTTTAGCGCAAAGTTCCCTGGGGCAAGAGCCAGGGATGTCATCCCCTTACTCTTTTGGTGGAGCATGTGCCTCTCAAGGTGTCTGGACGCAAACGGCCTTATCAGCCACTCAGAATTTACGTAAAGTCGCTCTTCAACTCAGGGATGATCCAAATTGCAGGGCAATGGGGACATCGATTCAGGCCTCGATTCAAAATCTTGAATCAGCGATCAATAGAGCTTCGGACTCTCCTGCTCGAGTAGCCAGACTGTCACAGTTGCCACAAGAAATTGGGGCATTAAGAAGCTTTTTGACCAGCGCTCCAGATTTAAAACAGCAAGTCTTAAGAGTCATGATGGACAAATCCATAGAAAGTGCGACCTTATCAGCGCAGGTCGGGCAAGATGTGGGAATGATGTCCCAGGGTATTTCCGATTTTGGCTCGCGAATTCAGCAAAGTACTAAGACGGGTTTATCCATACTTAATGATGTGGTCGATTCAATTCCTAAGCTCACGGAATGTTTAGCTGAAGATAATCAGCAAGCTGTGGGATCAGCGATAGCAACAGCGGTTCAAGTGGCTTCTGCTTTTGCTTCTTCTGGCCAGGATGCAACGGGGAGTCAGCTTGCGACAACCGTTTCGAAGTTAACAACTTTGGTTCGTGACCAAAAGTATTCAAAAATTCTGAGAAAATTAAATAAGCAGGAATTTCTGTCCTCAATGTCTTGTTTAATGGAAGTGACCAGTGAGTCTTATTGCCAAGCAAGAGTTGGGATGCAGTTATTTAAAAAAGGAATGGAAGATTTAACTGGGCGTGAAAATACTGGAACAGATGTTAAGTCCGGAGGACCCTTTGTTGGTTATTACATTCTAAATACTCATGTACCGAATATCACTAAATGGCTGCAAAAAATCCAAATAGGAGTTGATCCTAAATTGCCAACGGATGCAATTTTTCAGAATAAGATTCAACAGGAAGTTGCTGATTTCTATAAAGGAGTTAAGACTCTCATTGGTGATTACAACTCAAGCTTATTGACAATCAAATCGATGCAAAGCTTTGAGGCTAAGCAAAATGCTGTTTTAAAATTACTCGTAAAAGTATCGGAATCTATGAGCGGAGAATCTGGAGGGTTTTCACGTCAAGACAGTGAGCACACTAATTTCTTCACAATGAGTAAAAACCCAATGAGAATTCCTTTTGATTTGGTTGGCATGGGAGTGCCAGATCAAGTCTCAGGAAAAGCCATGCCGCAAATGTCCTTTGATCAATGGTATCAGGCTAACATGCAGGATCTTCAGGTGTTCAAGGATCCTTTGGCTTTGGCTGAGACTATCGGTCGCAATATGCAAGAAATTATTAGATCTGCAAATATCTCCGCTATCGAATACTTCAATAAATGGTATATTGTTGACAAGGCAGCTCTTGTTAATGAATCCACAATAGATATCAATTACACTGTTCAAGACAGTCTAAAAGCAGTGAACGAATATTTAGAAGCCGAGAAAAAACGGATTTTAAAGTACTCAGGAAACAAATCCATTGTTCCCACAATTGTGGATACTCAGATCCGAATCAATTCAGTTCTAAAGGGTTATGATGAACTTGATAAACTTGGAACTATCACTCTCAATGATATAAACAGTCTAAGCCAAAATGAAAAACAAGTTCAAGACACCGCCAATGCTTATGAGAAATTGGTGAATCTAGTTTATGAGCAGTTCAATGTCATGCAGTCACGATCTGGATTTATTGCTAACCGAATGGTGAATTTTGTTTACGAAGACTATATTATGCTCATTAAGAACAAGGTGGACTTCACTCCTTATCAGCAAGAACTGTACAATGCGACAGGGATGGCTGCGATGGATAAGATGATGCAAATGTACAATGGCAATCCTGCAAATATTCAGACAGATCTGAACATGGCATTAAGAATTAATAAGGGAAATATTGAAGCTTTAGAAATGCTCTTAAAAGACAGCATGATTAGAACAATCACTGAATTGGATATAATTAAGAATGACGGAAAAGCTTCTTTGTTTGGTGCACTCAAAAGCGTGGTCAAGGATCAGCATGAAGAAAATATGGCTGGGAAAACGTGGTACGAAAAAAGTCTGTGGATTTCTGAGCCCTATGCCCTTTCGAAAGAGATTTTTAACTCTTTTTCCTTTTGGATAAACCATTCAGATCGTTATGTTTATTCAACTAATGACATCAAAAACAGCCCTCAAAGTGAATTTCAGGATGCCGAAAACGTAAAGGCGCAATTATGCATTCAGTCTTTGGCTTTTTACGATCAAAACGCGATACGAAATATTTGTCGTGGTGCTGTCTTGAAAAGTCCCTTAGGCAAAGATATGGTTTCAATGAATATGTCTTATGATCAAAAATTAGCTGAGCATTTCAATGATGCAAGTCTTTCAGTACAAATGAAGAAGTCGATGAATCATTCAGAACGTATCTGCGCATTCAGAGATTACAATATGCGTAACATGGCAAAATTCATGTCTATGGGGAAGTCCTTTAATAAATAGTGTTTATCTTTATCTAGGGTTTCCTAATGTAGTTTACAAAGGCGATCAGTCCCAAGCTTCCTGCAAGGGTATAGCAAATGAAGCTGATTGCAGGAATGCCTGCAATTAAGTTTTCGGATGGATGGACCAAAACAAAGGATCCGCTCAAAATAAGAGATGAAATAATAGTCCCTAAAAAAAGCAAATTGAATGAAACCTCGATCGATCTACGCAGATCCGTAATTTCAGCAATTTGAATTTTAATCGCGTGTGTGGGACTGTTTATTTTCTTAAAGAAAAAGTTGAGCTGCCTTGGCAGGGAATTCAGGAAGGACCTGGATTCCCTCAACAGTTGCGACATGTCTGACATCATACGGTTGGGGTCGAGCTGAGTTTTTGCTAAGTCACCTGCAAACTCTAAAGAGTATTTCAAAAAATCAAAATCTTTGTCTAATTTTCTGCCAATGCCCTCGAAGGAGATGATGGATTTAAAAAACAACATCAACTCGGTGGGCACATGCACGCGGTGACGAGCGGCCACATTCGAAGACTTCATGAGAATTTTGCCTAAGTTTACATTTTTGAGTGTGAGTCCGTAAAAGGGTGCAACCAATTCTCGGAGCTCTTTGGCAAATAAATCGACATTCACATCCTCTGAAAAAGGGGCAAGATCAACATATTCAAAGGCCAAGCGCTCGTAGTCTTCTTTGGAAAGTGCTAGCAACATATTTGCTATCGCTGTTTGTGTTTTTGGATTGAGTCGTCCGACGACACCAAAATCAATCAATCCAATCAGATTGTTGGGAAGAATAAAAAAATTCCCAGCATGAAGGTCGCCATGAAAAAGTCCATCTTGAAAGATCATCTTAAGGTAAACACTTAAGGCCTCTCTGATAACTTCCCCGGGAATAACACCGGCCTGTTGCAGCGAGCCTTCTTGACTCAATGGAATTCCAGGCAGTGCTTCCATTGTCAGCACTCGCTCTGTAGTAAAATTAAGATAAACGTGAGGGATTTTTACGGATTCCATGCCAACAAAGTTTTCTTGAAATCTGCGAATGTTATTGGCTTCAACGATAAAGTTTGTTTCGAGCTCTAAGGTTTTAAAGTATTCATCAACAATCCCGAGTGGATTAAAGGGGCGAGTCTCAGGGACATAAGCGACTAAAAGTTCCGCCAGAAAATAGAGAACATTGAGGTCGTCATTGATGGTTTGTAAGATGCCAGGACGTTGTACCTTCACGACGACGTGCTCTCCTGTAAGGAGGCGGGCTTTATGAACTTGGGCTATACTTGCTGCGCCAATGGGTTCAGCTTCGATGGCTGAAAACTTTTGATAAAGCTCACGGCCAAATTCTTCTTTGAGTACGTTTTCGATCACTGAAAAGGGCAAGGAGTGAACTCTGTCGTGCAACTTTTCAAATTCAACGACGTATTCTTCAGGAACTAAATCTGGGCGAGTGGCTAAGAGTTGACCTAGCTTCACAAAAGTGGGGCCAAGCTCCTCAAAGCTCATCCTCACCCTCTCGGGCATAGAGAAAGACTCAATTTCAGATTCTGAACTGAGTCTTTCAAATATAAATTTACCGAGATTTGCCTTTTCCGCGATTTGGTGAAAGCCGTGTTTTGCGAACACCCCGACTATCGTTTTTAGTCGTGCTGCGTTCTTCAACGTCTTTCCGATTTGACTGCCGGTCTTTAAAGCTGTCACTGTTTTTCTCCGAGGTTTCATCATTATCTCGAAGTTTAGAATTTTCGGCAAACACCAATTTTCTGCTCTGCTTCGCTTTGTCCTTGGTAGAGCTCTCAGTTCTCGACTTCTGGTATTTGTCTGGACCTAAGATCATCTTCATTAGATTTTCGTCGGGTCCCTTTATTTCTTCATCAGACATTGGGACGGCTCTGAGCTTCTTTTGAAGAGGCGGTCTTTCAATACCGGTCCGTTTCTTTTCAGGTTTTCCAGAAGATTTATTAAACTGATTCGCCTTCTGCTGTTTGAATTCCTGACCCGATTTTTCAGCTCGAGAATCTGCAAAGAAGCGAGACTTTTTTGGCTGAGCTTCATCGCCTCGAGATCGTTCAGGTTTTGAATTCAATTTCTTTTGATCTCGATCTTTCTTAAATGAATACTCAGCACTTTTTGCTTTTGCTGGTGCAGTCGTCGATTGAGTTGTTGACTTGGTGGTCCTGAATTTCTCTCGAGCTCTTGGAGCATTTTTAGTGTCTCCACGTGAGGTTGAGCGACTGCGACTTTCTGGCTGTTTGTTGTACTCTTCGCCAGCCTTAACAAAATTGACCTGTCCAAGCTCTGGATCAGCAGCGGCCACTTGAATGCGAAGTGTGTCGCCAATGCTGTAGGTAAAACCAGATCTTCGAGCAATCAGCTTTAAACTTTGCTCATCAAATTCAAATTTGTCTTTACCGAGGTCATCAATTCGAATTAAGCCATCGCAGTCATACTCGCGCAGCATGACAAAAACCCCAAATTTGGCAACTGAGCTGATGATGCCATCAAACTCTTGGCCAACAAATTTTTCCATGAAGCGGGCTTTTTTGATGGATTGAACTTGGCGTTCTGCCTTTGTGGATCTCTGTTCAGCAGCTGACAAAATGGTGCCTGCGGAAGCCAAGTCGTCTTCATTAATTGTACGGTAGGTGGGACCTTTAACAACCTGACTTTTAAGAAGTCTGTGAATTATTAAATCCGGATAACGTCGAATAGGTGACGTAAAGTGGGCGTAAAATTCAAAACCCAAGCCAAAATGGCCTAGATTGTTGGGGCTGTATTTTGCCTGACTCATTGATCGAAGAGTTAAAATATTTAAGATTTGTGCTTCTGGACGACCTTTGAATTCTTCAAGAGCTTTCGTCAGTCGTTTTTGCAGCTTGCCTTGATTCAATTTAACTTTACCACCAAAGGTCAGCATATACTTTTCTAACAGAGCAATGGCTTGTTCATTGGGTGGTTCATGAATTCTATAAAGTGCTGGTATATTTCGGCTGTGTAAAAATTTAGCGACAGCCACGTTTGCGGCCAGCATCATTTCTTCAATCAAGCGGTGCGCGAATAATCTTTCGGATCTTTGAATATCAATGGGCACTCCAGCGCCATCAATGACCAATTCGGTTTCTGGGATCTCTAAATCGAGTGATCCATCTTTAAACCTCTTAGCCATTAAAATCTTCGCCAAATCAGCAAGGTGTAAAATGTTTTCTTTTATATGCTGATGTTTTTCAGGAACGCTTCCATCAATAACTTCTTGAGCCTCACCATAGGTCACACGTGATTTGCTTTCCATGATCGCTTCATAGAAGTCAGAGGTCATAAGCTCGCCCGTAAAATCAAATTGCATTTCTGCAACCATGCAAAGTCGTGGGACATGAGGATTTAATGAACAAAGGCCATTACTAAGAACTTCAGGGAGCATTGGAACAACAAAATTGGGAAAATAAACCGAGGTGCCTCTCTCATAAGCATCACGGTCAATGGCAGTGCCATTCTTGACGTAATGACTGACGTCGGCAATTGCAACAAACAATAAAAATCCACGTTCATTGAGCTCCACATAAACAGCATCATCAAAATCTTTTGCGGTGGCGCCATCTATGGTAATCAAGTTTAAGTGTCGGAGATCTTTCCTGCCCTTAAAGTCTTTTTCATCGGGAATTTCTTTAAAGTGCTTTGATTCTTCTAAAGTAGATTTAGAAAATTCTTGAGGTATGTTGCTGGAGAGGATGACTCGTTTGATATCAGTGAGCGGATCGAGGGCATTTCCGATGATTGAAGTGACCTTGCCCGTAAATTGTTTGCCATCAGCGGGGTATGAAATGACTTCTGCTGCAACCAATTCCTGATCTTTTGCGGCTAGTGAATCTTCAATTTTAATTCGAAGATCCTGCCCCCAACCTTTGCCTTCATCACGAAGAATGCCATATTTATCATTGAGTTTTAAAAAGCGGCCGACGAAGGTTTTAGTTCCTCTTTGGGTGACTTTTACGATATCACCTCTAAAGCGCTCACCACCCTTTTCTGCATAAATTTCAGCCACGACCTTATCGTTGGTCATTATGCCTTCCATGGAATGGCGGGGAATATAGACATCAGGTTGTTCTTTATCATCGGCGACGAAAAAACCAAAACCGTCGGGATGTCTTTTAATAGTGCCGGATAGAATTTTTTTCTTTTGCATGACTTAGATGTTTATCCTTTTTTAAATTCTAACACAACTTAGGGCTGTAAACATAATGTTTTAAAGGATTCGGGTCCTAGACGTTGATCTAGGACGGCGGGTTTAAGTTATTTTTTATAAGAATGAAAAATCTGAAGGCTAAGGATTCTTTTTGATTTTCATTAATACCGAGTGAATATCCTGAATCCTGCTTTTTATTTGTAGGACTTCTAAAGAAGCTTTGTCGATCATCCGGCCATCCATTGAGGACTCGCAGCTGTATTTTAGCTGTTGTGCGCTATTGTTGAGCCTGATCGCTTCCTCTTCGAGCTGGCTGACGCCTGTCATGATATGAGACTCATCTGTTGTGTCGCGTCCGATTTGGTCCACGATTTGTTGAATGCCGTTAGAAATAGAGTCAATACTTTCTACGTTGGACTCCAATTGGGAAAGCTGTGCGGCTTCGATTCTTGAGTTTTCTAAGTCTCTTAGGTCGTCCTCGTTTGCATGGGCAGTTGTAATGAATAGGCTGATAACCCCAAGGGTCATTAATGTTTTAATTATTTTCATTTTCAGATTCTCCTCTTGGTCTTCTCAAATGCTAGTTTTATGCCATTTCAAATCGATTTAGCGCAAGATAGAGGTAGAAAACAAGGGAAAGTGACGAAAAAGGCCAACAGATAGCTAGATCATTTTCATAGACTCTAAACATATCCATAATTGATTACATTAAACACTCAAAGAGTGACGACGGAATCAGAGACAGATAAAATTTGATTCGCTTCATAAGTCCTGCATTTTGTAAAACACTGCTGCCATCTGCAGCCAGGCCATTGGTTTTAATTGCTCTACTAAGTTTAATTCTATCTTCGATATCGCTCGTGATATATTTTGTTAATGCTAAATTATCTTCACATATCAACATCAGTTCGGAATTTAAATTTGCGGATCGGGGGTCCACATTAAATGTTCCGATACCAAAATCGCTGGTTCCAAAAATATAGGTTTTTGAATGCAGACCAAAAACTGATTGAGCATTGAGGGGTTTTCCATCGGAGCCTTGAACTTGTGGTAAATGAGCGGGTGAATCTCCCGAATAGATATAGATATCACTTGCGGTCATGTGTTGGTAAAATGAGGTTCGTGGTACAAAGTTCGCAGCAACATAAAATGCATCGGTGGAGCTCAAGCCATTAGTCAGAAGGGTGGCCTTGATATGTTTTTTATCCAAGGAATCCATAGTTTCAAGAGCATCGTGATCATCAATAATAAAGTATGGAGATTCAATCCAAAGTCGCTCTCCAGTCTGCAATTTATTAATTCTAGTTAATAAGGCCCTCAAAACTTGTCTTTTTGGGCTGCCTGCATTTTTTCCAGTGTCAAAGCCAGGCTTATCGGTGACAAAGGTCATGTTATCACAAACACCCCTAGATTGAGCCTCTGACAAGGCCGCTTTTCCCAATTCACTCACCTGATTTTTAATAAATCGATCATAGCTGTTTTCAGTGATGAAGTCCTTTGCTTTGAGAATTTGTTTTTTATATTCTCTAGTTCGCAATGCAAATTGAAGGTCAGCTGCTGTTTGATTCTTTGGGTCTCTGGAAAGTTTGGGAGGTGCACCCAATTTTTGAGCAATAGAAACGCGTTGATTGTTCCAGTAGAGCTCGAAAGACATTTTCAAATCTTTTATGATTGGCCCATTGATCCAGATGTCTCGATCTCTAAAGTTAAAATCTTTATGAAGTTCAAAATACTCGTCGGCAATATTTCTGCTGCCAGTAATGGCCTCAAATCCTTCTGGCCCATCCACCACAAGAAGCTTTCTGTGGTCTCGGTATTGAACTTTTATTAATGAGATGAGAGGGGTTGCGTTGTAAAAGCGAACTTCTATTCCTGCATCTGTCAGTCTTGATACAAGAGCACTCGTGATTTGCAAAACAGTAGGCGAGGCATCAACCAGCAGTCTAATTTTGATATCGGGGTTTTGTTTCTTTTTAGCTAGAAGGGCCTGAGTCATTAATCGTCCAGCCTGATCCATATTATAAATGAAATATTCTATATCAATGCTTGTCCTGGCTTTTTCAATCATTTCAATTCGCCGCTGCAATCCACCCAACCCATTTTGAATAATTTGCACCTGATTTGGCTGTGTTGATCGTACATAAAATGGAGCTTGATAATCAAGTGCAGTCGTCGCGCCATTGGATTGAATTCCAAAAGCCTCGGTACGGCCCTGAGTGAAAATCTGCAAGGAAAGCAGTAAAATTATTTTGGCATTAAAGTGCTTCGAGAATTTTTTCATCCTGTTTGTATCCGTTTCTGACTCTCAGACAAAAGCAATAATAATGCCGAACAATCAAGGTCACACTTTTTTCAAGGTGTAAGAGTTTTTTCTTTAGGGCTTGTATTTATCATGACCCTCTTCTTTAAGATCAACCATCTTTTTTAAGATCAACTTTGCAGCTGCATTGTCATTTGCGATGAAGGCTTCCTCAAGATCGGAAGCCATTTCAATTTCCTGGTTGATCATATTTTGAATTTCTAAGAGGGCGCCAGACTGTTCATTCACGGGAAAATCCTCAACGGCCTCCGAGGCGTGATCAAATGATATTTGAAAAAGCTCAATCATTTTTTTTGCATTAGCTGCATTGGCTTGGTTTTGACTTGGATCTCCGACTGTAGCAGCAACTTGTTTTGAAAGGAGGCCAAGTTGTTTCATGCTTTGGTGTATTGGACTGTTATGATCATGACCAAAAGTTTGAAGAGGCAGAACTAAGGACATGACAGCAGCAAAAAGTGAAACCCTAGAAAAATTTAATAGATTACGCATAGACTCTCCTTCGTTGATGCTAAAGTCTTAAATCTGTCCTTGATGACTTTCAAGTTTAATTCCGATTACAGGCATGCGCGGCGTATTTGTCATTTGAAACTGCAGTTTCTTAAAAATCAAACTTAACACCATCGCAAGGCATTGAAGATGGGCTCAAGGTTTATAACGACAGTAAGTCTGCTGTTCAGCTTTTAAAGCCAATTTGCTCAAGTAATAATTTTAAGACCTGTATAGGGAGCCCCACGACATTATCGAAAGAACCTTCAAATTCAGCGACAAAATTACGACCTAATCCTTGAATTGCGTAGGCGCCAGCTTTATCTAAGGGCTCCCCCGTCTCAATATAGGACCAAATTTCCGCTTCGCTTAAGCTTTTGAAAATAATTTTAGTCGTCTCGACTTGAGACACTTCGGTTAATGTCTTCGAATGGATCAGGCAAATCGCAGTTTTGACTTCATGAGCATTGCCTGACAAAAGTCTTAAGATTCTAAAGGCATCCGCCTTATTTTGGGGCTTGCCCAGAGGTTTACCAGCAAAGATCACTTCAGTGTCGGCAGCAATAACAATGAATTCTTGTATTTCACTGGAGTGGAGTGGAAGGCTCTCTGTGGTTATGGCAGTGGCCTTTCGACGTGCTATATCCAAAATTTGATCATTTATATTCAGGTTTTCGTCAGGAATTTCCGATACTTTAGATGGAATAACACTAAATTGAAATCCAGCCTCCAAAAGGAGCTGTTTTCGACGTGGGGATTCAGAGGCAAGAATCAAAAGTGGTTGAGCTTGTTTCATAATTTTAATGAATCACAAAGAGGCAAAAATGGGAAGCGCAGAGTTCATGCTCATTTTAGGATTGGCACTTGCAGGAGTGTCGGTATTCCTTTTTGTGAGTGCCATTTTTTCAAGCAATACTGACAAGGCTCAGTTGTCTTGGGCAAATAATGATGAGCCCGTTAAGTCTAAAAACCCAGTCATTAATTTTTCTCGACCGCTAGTTCATCAATTTACACTGCAACATTCAATGAGAATTCGCAGTCAAAGTTATCGTAAGAAAGTTCGGATGTTTATTAAAACATCAGGACTTTCCTCAGAATTGAACGAAGATGAATTTATCGGCCTACAGATTTTATGGGGTGTGATGTTTCCTTTATTCCTGATTGTGATGAACTTTTCTTTGCAGTTGGGTCTCTCTCTTATTGTGTGTGTTGGCATAGGATTAATTGGTTTTTATCTTCCGCAAATTCATGCCCGCGGTCAAAAAAAAATAAGGGTACAATCTGTTCTAGCTGATCTCCCATTCTTTGTGGACCTTTTAGCACTTTCGGTGGAGGCGGGGTTAGATTTTTTCTCTGCAATTCAAAAAATTGTAGATAAATCGCGCGGGACAGACAGTGTACTTGCAGAAGAACTCGGTATTGTACTTAAAGATATAAAAATTGGATCCTCAAAAACACAGGCTTTGAAAGAATTGGCAGAACGCCTTGATATGAGTGAGGTCACAAGCTTTGTTGCCGTCCTTATTGATGCCGAGGCTACTGGGGCAAGTATTTCTCAAGTTTTAAAGGATCAGACTGAGCAAATGCGATTAGAGCGTTTTGTTCGTGCAGAAAAAGCTGGAGCGAGAGCCTCGCAAACAATTTTGATTCCCTTGATGCTTTTTATATTGCCAGCTGTTTTTATAATGGTTTTTGGACCAGTAGCCATCTCGTTTATGAATGGTGGTAAATAATAATGGCGGTTCTAAAAAACAAAATTGAAAATATAATTTTATTTGAAAAGTTATTTGTAGCCAATACCTTGTGGACGAGAGGTGTTGGTTTATTAGGACGTCCTTCAATGACTTCAGATGAAGCTATTTTAATTACACGCTGTAACAGCATTCATACATTTTTTATGAAGTTCTCAATAGATTGCATTTTTTTAGATAAAAATATGAAAGTGAAATCAATCCGGGCTGATATAAAACCCGGAAGGATCATTTTGCCCGTATGGGGGGCAAGTTCTGTTGTCGAGTTGGCCGCGGGAGCTAGTAGCAGATGCAATATAAAGGTGGGGGATCAACTCGATGTGGGCGATTAGAGTTCTGACAGGACCACAGGCTGGTGAATTTTTCAATTTGAGGATGGGCCGAAATTTATTAGGTCGTTCACCTCAATGTGATATTAAAATTAACAGTGGCGGAGTTTCTAAAGAACACAGTGAAATAATGGTCTATCAGGATAAAATCGTTATCACAGACTTGAAATCAAGCAATGGCACTTTTTTGAATGGTGTTAGAATGCAAACTGGAGCTACACGGCTCGGCGATAAGATTGGCATTCATAATATCCTTGTCGATATTGTTCCCTCAGAAAGTGGAAGGCGTAAGTCTCCAAACACGGGTTTGGCTCAACGCAATCTGGGAGCCTCTACGAATTCTAATAATGCGCATTATCCGGGTATTCCAAACTCAATGTCTGAGCCCATTTCGGTTGGACCGGCACCAGCCTACCAAAGCGGAGGAATCAAAGGGCTCATAGAAAAAATTTCAGATTACATTGATAGGGTTGTATTGCCGGGCGTTTATAAGCTGCCCACACTCATTGAATTTCGTCTTGTCTTGCTTGGATTTATTGCCGCGTTTATTTTTGTAACGACTCTGCTTGCGATGATACCGATGGTTGCTATTTCTAGATCAAGTGTCATCGGTGAAAGTAAACGTCGCGCAGGATCTCTTGCAAGGACCATTGCCGTATTAAATCAAGCAGCTATTTTACAAAACAGCTATTCAAATCTGACAACAAATCAGGCTGAATCTGAAGATGGAGTTAAGCAGGTTCTCATTGTTCAACAATCCGATGGAATGATTTTAGCTCCAGCTACAAGGGCTGGAACCACGCCAGATTTGCCTTTTGTTCATGTTGCTCGGCGTGAAATGCGACCTCAATCCGTCGAAGTCGATTCAAGCACTATTGGTGCAAGTTTCCCGATTGGCCTTTTTGATGCGAATACGGGGGAGCAATCAGTAAAGGCTCATGCCATCGTGCTCTATGATGTGGGGAGTTTGGCCTTCGACGATGGAAGGACCATAAGCTTATTTTTGCAGGCTCTGGTCTTTTCATCGATTGTAGGGTTGTTGATTTTTTATTTAATGTACAAGTTGATTGAATATCCAATATCAAGTCTAAATTCTCAGCTTGATATTGCAATGAGAGAGAAAAAAGACAGCACAGAGGTTGATTTTATTTTCCCCCCACTTCAGGCACTGATTGGAAATATAAATAGTCTGCTAACAAGAAACGCCCATGGAGTTAATCATGAGGGGGGTACGCCTCAATACATTAATAAAGATGCTGAAGCGGAGAATTTAGTTCAAATGATTGGATACCCTTCAGTGGCAATTGCAAAAGATGGGAAAATTATAGCCTGCAATGCGACCTTCGCTCAATTTGTAAGAATTGATATCTTAGCGCTTCAGGGTCATATGTATACTGTTATCCCAGACAATGCTCTACAGCAGAACCTTGAAAATCTTGTTTCTAAAAGCAAAGAAAATTTTCAAATTTTGAATTCCGACCAGCTGGAGTTTAGTGGTCATATGTGCCTATTGACTTGTCAGGCGATGTGCACTTCGGCAAGCGAAGTTGAATACTATCTCATTACCGTTTCACCAATGGAAGCGGGGAATTCATGAGTGCAGTCCCTAAAGTTAAAGATTTCATGAAATTTCAAATTGAGGTTACCCATGGTCCCCATCTCGGACTTGCTTTAAGCTTTTCAAAGGATGTTGTGACTATTGGTCGAGATTCTGAAAATGATATCACTCTAGGCAGCGACTCGAGAGTCAGCAGAAATCATGCTGAAATTAAATTTCAGGGAGATGAGTTTGTATTATTAAATTTAAGTTTAAAAAACTTTGTCTTGTTAGATGGTGAAAATATTCAAGCAGGAAAACTTAAGCATGGATCCCTCATTCAGATTGGCGGATCTGAAATAAGATTTACACCGTCACAATCGATAGATAGCAATCAAAAAACTTCGCTGATTCACTTAGAACAATCAGCCTCTAAGACTGTCGTTTTGAAGGAATCAGTTCCTCAAAAGGCCGCATCAACAAAAAGTCCGTTCGCGGTGAGTGAGTCAATAACGAGCCTTGATTCCGTTCCGCCATTGCAGCCATTGAGAAATTCAGTGCGAAGTCTTCCCAGTGAAATTGGTCATGGTGTGGGTCCGTTCGCAGGACCTCAAGCCACACAGGCCCAAATTTTACGACCTCAAAGAAGGGGCCCTGTTTCTAGCGACTCCCTGATTGAAAATAAAAAAATGCGATTCTATTTAATTATTGGAGTTGTTGCATTTTTCGGTTGGCTGCTTTTGTCATCATCAAAGAAAAAAAATTCTAGGGACCCAAATGCAATTAGGACAAGTTCTGAAGTGATGCAAAATGTAGCTGATGCAGATAAAAGGTCTCAAGAAATCTTGTCATTAAAAAAAGATAAATATGATTCCGTTCAATACAGAAGAGCTCAGGAAAATTTCATTCGAGGTTTTAGAGACTTTCAACAAGGTCAATACGATAGGGCTCGAGAAGCTTTTCAAGTTGTTCTAAATTTAGATCCAGAAAATGAGCTAGCAAAAAGATACTATCAATTATCGAATATCAAATTTGATGAATTGGTAAAGTTTAATCTTATCCAAGGCAATCGCTATCGTGAAAAAAGAAATTGGCGCATGTGCCAGTCAAACTATTCAAATGTCATGACTATGCTTCAGGGTCGAAAGGATGACCCAACATTTAAGGAAGCAAGACAATTGTACCAGGAATGCAGCTTAAATGTAGAAACAGGAAGGTTCTAATGGCTCAAATTAGAGTGCGCCTGCGAGGAAAGACAATTCAAGAATTAAAGCTTTCAGACGAGCGAACCTATATAGCAGGCCGGAAGGATGATTGCGATATCGTTCTTGCCTCGGGACAGGGTATTTCACGAGAACACCTTAGGTTATCCTTTATTAATGGCAGTTGGAATGTCGAAATGATCTCACGATATGGTGAATTGATTCAAAATGGGGAGCAGCTTAAAATTCTTGAACTGAAACATGGGTCAGCTTTTACTGTGCCACCCTATGAGTTTGATTTTTTAGGGAATTCCGATCTTGCAGTTTCTCCAAATAGCCTCGTTGGAGTTAGTTTAGGGGAGGGGCAAAATGATTTTGACAATACTGTCGTGGGTGGAAATTCAGCCATTGCCTTCATTAAAGTTGTCGATAGTGAAAATGAGGCCCAAGAATTGATTAGACTTGAAGTGGGAGAGTCTTGGCTGGCTGGCAGAGATGCGACTTGTCATATTCATATTCGTGATCAGAGAGTGAGCCGTCGTCAATTCGAAATTCACAAAAACCAATCACAGTATAGCATATTGGATTTAGCAAGTGTTAATGGAACATATCTGAATGGAAGTCCTATATCATCTTCTCAGCCGACAAGAATCAAAAGTGGTGATACGATAAAGGTTTTAGATAACAATTTTCATTTTGAATTGCACGATGCAAACTTTCAGAATCAACTACAGTTGGTTAATGCGGCCATATTAAGCACTCCTCAAAATACAGATGTCAGTTTTTTGCCGGAAGAATATCGGCGCGGTTTGGGGCAGGAGGTAGCTCAATATTCGCTTGAGGATCACTCGCTCATGGGTGTAACTCCGATGATGAATCCGGTCTCTTTTTCAATGAATAAACAAAAAACGGGGTTCGATTTTGAGAAGCATCGACCTAAGATTATTGTAGGAGCCGTTGTTGTACTGTTGGTTGCCTATTTGTTCGGTGGAAACAGCCAAGAGCCTGCTAATAAAGTACCAAGTTCATCAGTGAATCCTATTCAGGAAGCTTTTTTAAAGTTAAAGCCAGAGCAACAAACGTTAATAAGGCAAAGGTATAAAGACTCGAAAAACCTATATATGGCGGGGAAATATCAACTTACCCAAGATGAAATTATGAAGATCAGGGAGGTCATTCCTGATTATGAAGATATTAAAGATTTAGACCGTCTTGCTAAAGAAGCGATATTTATTCAACAACAGCAGCTTAAAATCGATCAGATCGCCAAGGATAAAGCTGAGACCTCAGCAAAGATTGAAAATCAAGCTAGTGTTTGCGATAAAAAAGTTAATCCAAATTACACTGAGGCTGAACTGGATGAATGTTTAAGTCCGGTGATCCAGTTTGATCCAGATCATCCTAGAATACTTTCGCTCAGGAAAAAAGTTCAAGAATTGGTTTCTCTAAAACAGGCGAGTGAGGCTCAAAAGCGTGCCTATCAAGTCGATGTTGCTCGGCTAAAAACAATTTTTTCAAAGGCTGAGAAAATGCAAAAAGGCACAAATAACCCCCTCGATGTTATTGATGCATTTCAGGCTGTTATACGGAGCAGTCTGCCCGATCCAGATCGTCTGAAGGCAAGATCCCAACGCAATATTACATCGATCAGACAGATGATGAACTCTAAGACCGCAAGTTTTCAGGCTGAAGCAGAAAAATTGTATTCAGCTTCCAATTTGAAAGGCGCAATATTAGCACTACGGAAAGCGCGCCAGGTTGACCCAGAGAATCCCGAATTAATGCCTAAAATTGATCAGTACATCAATGAGCTTAGAAAAAAAATGATGGTGTTTTATCAAGAGGGTATTCTGGAGGAAAGTTTTGGCAACGTTGACGGTGGGGAGTCTAAGGCTGGTGCTAAAGACAAGTGGAAAAAAATCTTGGAACAGGATGTGTCAGATGGTGATTACTATAAAAAGGCCTATCTGAAGTTAAAAAAATATGGAGCCAATTAGGTTATGAAATTCAAGGAAAGGTGCTACAGTACAAAAGTTATTCGCCCCCGACCGCTTGTTCATTTAGAGCCAGATGGGTCTTTGCTGGTTGTTGCAAATTCCTGGGGTCAGCCAGAACAAGCACAAATTGCCATGAATGAGGTTGTTAAATATATCAATAGCGCAAAGTCAGATGTTGAAGTGACATCGCCCTTCGAATTTTTAACCTGTTTGAGTGATGAAGTAAATTACGCAAGGACGGGAGTTTTAGTCGCCAATGAAATATTGTATCGAGGAAGCAATAGAAATCAATACCTCGCTGGAGTTGAAATTTTGGCGTTATTTCGTCGGGGGAATCAAGTTGCATGGGCTCAGGTTGGATGTCCAAGTCTATATTTACAAAGGAATCAACAGCGTTTGCAGCCCCTGTCCGTTTGTCAGGATTTATCCAGTGAACTTCAAGAGATTGGCGGGTCATTGTCTCCATTGCCAGGTCATTTGATGGGTTTGGAAATGTCGTGCAATGTTCAGTGTGGAAGCACCGTCATTGGAAATGAAGATCAATTAATTTTGCTTTCAAGCAGTTTCATTTCTCCAGCTTTGTGGGCTAATAATTCAGGTAAGCTAGACTTGGTAGAAGTGACAAAACTAATGATTCAGGAGTCCCCGGACTCTCCTTTTTGGCTGGGAATCATTGAGCTTTGATCAAAGCTTAGAAGTCCTCAGCATTCATAATTGATTTATATAAAGCCGCTCGAATCTTTGAGAGCTCTGGAAGATTTAAAGCGAGTTGTGTACGCGAAGGAGCGAATGAGCTCTCCAAGTTTGTATCCCAATTAAGATCTAATGCTATATTTGTTCTATCGGTAATTTGATCGAGGAGTTGATATTTATAGGATCTTTCGAATTTCTTTTTTTGTGCATCTTTGATCAGACTTCGACTATCGGAACGAACCCAGTCAATCATTTCTAAAAACAAAGGATCAGGGCACTTTTTAAGGTTCGAAGACTCGAGCTGATGTAGACCCAAAAGCTCGAAACAAGGATCTGACGTGTGTGCGCCCTTGATGTTCAAATTTTTCTCTGCAACATATTGCCAATTAGCAATCTTATATCTTCGACCAAGTTCCTTCAAGGTTTCCCAATCTCTTTGATTCAATGCAATTTGCCCCGTCCAGTGGACCAAATCCATATTAAAGGTGTGTGCCCTATTTAGTTGTTTGAGGTCACGGAGCAAAAGTGGTTCTTCTTCAGGTTTCATCCACCGATTAAATGGTAGGCTAAGATTTATTTTCCAATCACTATCGTGACTAGAATAGGGTAGAAATTGATGTGCTTGAAGTGCCTCGCGAATTGATTTCGTTACGGGTAGAATGCTTTCTTGTAGGAGCGGTAAGGGATTCACTTCGAGGCGATCTAGGAGAGTGTTGTATAGAAGGGGCGACTCATTATTTATATATAGGATATGATTTGAAATGGCTGCAGTCTTGAGGCTTCCCATGCTTCTCCAAATTGGCCATCCTGACTCGATAAGAATAGTTCGATCCTCTGGCCAGTTTATCATGGGTTTGTTGAAGGTTGAAGTGAGAGAGTGAATTGGAAAGTTCTGATTCTCTTTTTTGTCAGTAAGGTCTTCACCTAAAAGGTCAAAGAGAGTTCGCCCGACATCAGCCAAGCTAACGTTCTGATCGATTTTCCAGTAAATGGCTTCATCTCTCTTTTTTATAGCGGCCAGCTTAATAAGCAAGGCCACCTGTGTGTTTTCACTGTGCAGATTTGTTGGTTCCAACTCGCCCAGTCTCTCATCAATATTATGCCCATTTAGTCCTACCAAGATGACGGTTGTGTCATCCCATCGGCCAAGTTTTTTAATCTGTCCAATTAAAGCAAAAAGATTTTCATTAAAGTCATCAATTTGGCTTTCAAAACTCAAGTTGCGTGTTTCACCAAGACTGGTCGTTGTTATGTTGGTTGTGAATGAAAGATCTGGAGCATATATAACACTGAAAAAAGCTGCATTCATGGATTCAGTTTTTAGCCACTGTATAAATTGAGAAGAAGTTTTTTTAAATGAACGAAAAAGGGCATTCAATTGTGGATTAAAGCCGTCATCAAACAATTCAAACCCTTGTTGGAGGCCAGAACGTCGAAAGACAGGCGCTCCCCCAGAAAAAAAGCTCGTGCGATAATTATTTTTGATCGCAATTTCCGAAGACAATTCAAATTCAGGAGCTATGCCTGGTCCTCCATTGTGTCTTACTTTGTGTTCAAAGGGATAGAGCCCAGTGAGCAACGAAGCCAATGCCGGCACACTCATTGTTGAAGTTGTATAAGCATGTGTAAATCGCACGGACTCCTTGCAGAGGGTGTGAAGGCCACTTTGAATTCCGCTTTGAATTCCGCTTTGAATACCAGACTCAGTTTCCTCATTACAATTGACGTCAGAAATTGCGAGTTTATCTACGGCAATAATCAACACAGACTTCTTGTCATTTATTTGACATGAAACCTGGACTAAACTCGCAAATAAAAGAGTGAGAATTAAAATGACTCTCAGCATACCTTGACTGTGCATTATTGCTCCAGAGATAATGATTGATAAATTGTAGAAGGTCAAAGGGGAGATTCATATCATGCTGGCAGAAAAAATATTTGCGGTCGCTCATTTGTTAGATCAGGTTGTGTTGTGGTTTCTATTGGCTTTAAGTGTCGTTAGTATAGGAATGATTCTTGAGAGGTATTTTTCCCTTAAAAAGGTCACTGGCGAGTCTCAAAGGGTCAGGCTACGAATAAAATTGGCTTTGCAGAGTAATAGTGTGGAAGATGTAGAAGATCTAGCGAAGGATCCAAGTTCTCTTGAGGGGCGCGCTGCCGGATACGCGATGAAACACATGAAGGAATCTGGAAGTCGGGGTCTTGAAGAGATTTTTAATACTTTTGCCCTGACAGAGCGTCCTGAGCTTGAGAAATCACTCAATTTTTTAGCAACAGTTGGATCCAATGCGCCTTATGTTGGATTGTTTGGAACAGTTTTGGGTATCATGAAAGCTTTTAATGATTTAGCTCAGGCTAGTGAAGCGGGTCAGCAAACAGTTATGGCTGGAATTTCAATGTCTCTTGTGGCTACCGCCGCGGGATTGTTCGTTGCGATTCCTGCGGTGATTTTTTACAATTATTATAACAAGCAAGTTCGAGGCATTTTTCAAAGTCTAGAAAGTGTCAAAGAGCTCACCCTTGCCTACGCTAAGAAAAAAGGTGTTTAAAAATGGCAATGAAATCTGGGCAGGACAATGAAGCTATTTCTGATATCAATGTAGTTCCCCTCGTGGATATTATTTTGGTGGTCCTTATTATTTTTATGGTGACGGCACCAATGTTTCTCAAGCCAACTATTAATGTAAATTTGCCCAAAGCTGCTAGTGGGGACAAAACTGCTCCAAGTAAGCTCAACATCACTCTTACTGCGGATGGTCGAATTAATTTAAACGGGACTTTTGTGAGTGAAGGGCTTGTTAAGCAACGTGCAATGGATGAAGTTGCAAAAAATGCAGAAATTCAGGCTATTATTTCAGCCGATAAAGATGTGCCTCATGGAAAAGTTGTCGAAGTCTTAGACATCGTCAAAACTGCTGGTGTAAAGAAATTTGCAATCAGTATTGATAAAAAATGATTTCTAAAAATAATACTATCTGGAAAATTTTTAGTTCTTAATCTCAATTTGAGAACTGGTTAGTGTAGCCAATTTCCTGCTAAAGTCCTGGATTAAATTGCCGAAAAGAAGCGTAATGATTAATCGGCAATTTTCTGACACTCATTTTATAGCTATTACGCTGGTTGTGGTTGCACTTTTGGGTGCCCAGACCTTTCGTGATCTAATTTCAGAAGATTATGAAGAATCAACTATTGCGGAGTTATCATCAGATTCTCAGAAGCCAGATGTGGCAAGAGATTTGCGGATGCCGGCGAGCATTTCAAGTGACATACCTATCCATACTCTATCCACAATAGATCATGCCGCGCATTTAGATTTACATTGCTCAGATAAAAATAAACAAAATATTGTTGTAAAAGGTAATCTTTTTCAGATGCAGGGAAAAAGCTGCGTAAAAAACTTTAACCTCTCTGAATTGGAAATTACCAATACGACCAACGGATACACAGCATCAGTATTTTTAAATGGAGCAGATCGATATCAAACAGACCTTATTCAGCTTCAAGAAGGCGAGAATAAAATAACCGTTCAATTCCGTGATTTTTCCGGCAAAAAAAGCCAGGAGACACTGCAGGTCCATTCTTCCAAAGAGACTTTATAATAATTTGGGATTAGCTAGGAGCCCTCATAATTAGTATGAGTGCTCGTTTTTTATTTATATGCCCCATCCTCATTGTCTGTGTAGCTTAACTTAATGCATGAAGCCAGATTGAGCCAATTAAATTGATCTTAACCCCCTCATGACTTTAATGTAACTTCCTACTTGAAAGGCTTACATAAAGCGTGGAATTAAAAAAACGATCTGAAATTCATTATGCAAGAAAGATATGGCATATGTTAGGTGTCCTAACTATGTTTTTTGCGCATATTTATCTATCAGAACTTGTCGCAATATCCTTGCTGGGTATTGGGTGGGTGCTTTTTGTTCCTTTTGATTTTTTGCGGCAGAGGAGTGCAGCAATTAATGAGTGGGCAATTCATGCATTCAAATCAATTATGCGCCAAAATGAAGTGAGGCGATTGGCCGGAACAACATATCTGTTAACTGGCGTGTTGCTGATCGATATCATATTTCCTCGCCCGATTGTTTCATTGACACTTTTATTCCTAGCTTTTGCTGACCCAATCGCAAGTTTAGTGGGTATAAAATATGGCAAAGATAAGATTTTTGGACAAAAATCTATTCAAGGTTTTATTGCTGCATTTTTTGTCTGCGTAGGGATTACATTTTTTTACTTTTTATTTTTTAGTTCGATGACAGGGCGGTTGATCGTTGTCAGTTTGTTAGCCGGATTGGTTGGGGCCTGTTCAGAATTGATCCCCATCGGTAAGCTTGATGATAACTTAACACTTCCTGTCTTGAGTGCAGTGGGTCTTTCGATCCTTTTTTATTTCTTTGGAATTTTTGCTATTGTCGGCTAGATTTGGTTCATGGGAACAGAAGTCAGTCATACAAAAACCAGCGCTAATTCGTCATCAATATCACATTCGACATCACAGGATCATTTAGATTCAGAGGATGCAAGGGCTCAGCGCCTTTCAATGTATATCTATATACTTCCTAATCTGATGACCACCGGGAATTTATTTTCGGGATTTTATGCGGTCATTCAGTCCATCAAGGGAAATTATTTGTACGCTGCAATAGCAATTGTTGTGGCAGCCGTTTTTGATCAGCTCGATGGTCGATTGGCCCGTTTAACTCGTTCAACTAGTAAATTTGGGGCAGAATACGATTCACTTTGTGATCTGGTTAGCTTTGGCATGGCGCCGGGAGTATTGCTGTTTCTTTGGGCTTTGCAACCTTTCGGGCGCCTAGGATGGGCAGCCTGTTTTTTATATGTCACATGTGGTGCTTTAAGATTAGCGCGATTCAATGTTCAAGCGAATGTTGTTGAAAAAAATTATTTTCAGGGTCTGCCAATTCCAATGGCAGCAGGTATAGTGGCTTCCTCAGTTTTAGCATTTCAGGATTTGGAGTTTGATGCGACGGGGAGTTTTGGTCTTTTAATTATGACCATTTTATTAGCGCTAGTCATGGTCAGTAACTTTCGCTTTCGGAGCTTCAAGGATTTAGATTTTAAAGAGCGTGTGCCATTTCGTTATCTCATTTTTGGAGTCGGTGTAATTTTTGTTGTAGCTCTGCGCCCAGAAGTCATGCTGTTTGTTTTGTTCATGGGATATGCTCTGTTGGGTGCAATCTTTGGTGTATTTAAACTTGGTAAAAACATTCGAAAAATAAAGCCGAGTGTCTATGCTCCAGCTTCTGTTCATGAAAGTGATCTAGTTCTAGAGGATGACGATCAAAATGAGCAGGAAATACCCGAAAAAAAGTCGCCTCATGGAGATGGCTCAAGTGGAAAGGTTCAATAAGATGACCAGAAAACTGAAGGTTGGTGTTGTCGGCGCAACAGGAATGGTCGGTCAGACCTTTATGAATATCATCGCAGAGAGGGAGTTTCCAATTGAGGAGCTTCGACCCTTTGCTTCTGAGAATTCTTTAGGCAAAAAAATTGAGCTTCAGGGTAAATTATGGCCAGTGCAGGTTTTAAGCGAAAACTGCTTTGATGGTCTTGATTTAGTGTTTTTTTCATCTGGAGATGACATATCAAGGGAATGGGCACCCAAGGCGGTCGCATCAGGTGCTTTTGCTGTCGATAATTCAGCGGCCTTTAGAATGGATCCAAATACAGTTCTTATTGTTCCAGAAGTGAACGGCCATTTAATTCATAGTGATTCAAAGCCTCAAATAATTGCTAATCCAAATTGCTCTACGATTCAGTTGGTTGTCGCATTGAAGCCATTGATGGATAAATTTGGGATCGAGGATGTTCGCGTCAGCACCTATCAAGCCGTCAGTGGTGCTGGTAAAGAAGGGCATGATGAATTGATTTCTCAGACTTCCGCTCAGACAAAGGATGACTCAATCAATCACACTCCAAAGACTTTCCCTCATCAAATATTGTTTAATTGCATCCCGCAAATTGGTTCGTTCAATGAAGAGGGTTTTTGCAGTGAAGAAGTCAAGATTATGACTGAAACTCGTAAAATCTTGGGACAATCTGATCTGAAAATTTCAGCATTTACCGTTCGAATTCCAGCATTGAATGCGCACAGTGAATCTGTGTGGGTTACTCTAAAGGAAGAAGCCAGCAGGGATCAAGTCGTTGATGCTTTGCAAAGTTTTAGTGGGCTCATTGTTCAGGATGAACCTCAGAAAAGTATCTATCCCTTGGCTCGTGATGTTTCTGGAAATGATCCCGTGTACGTGGGGCGAATTCATCGCGACCCAGAACAGCCAAAAACATGGTTGATGTGGGTGGTGTCAGATAACATTCGAAAGGGTGCTGCTCTTAACGGAATACAAATAGCCGAGAAAATTTTTAAATTTTAATTTCAATCCCTAATGGGACTGACTAAAGTCTATGCTGGCTTTAAGTCCCTTGGGTTTTTTTGACAATGTCCCCGACTAATGGTCCGATAGGAAATATGTTGGGACTTTTCTTTTCTTCATTGATTTTTCTTTTATCGCCTTCAGTATTTGCAACTTTGACTTACAGTCAATCATCGGGTTCGTCGGCAGTTGACTTGAGTAATCCAGCAGCGCCGATCATCTATGGAAGTTTTGCCGGAACTTGCTCATCCAATGATGTCTCTTGCAATAGTTGTACGGGTGAGATTATAGCTGGAACGACCACGGGACTGTTTCCCTGCAGTCCAAACAACATCAATTCAACGACAAACTTAAGTATTGTGTTCACTTCGTCAGTTCCCATATTGACTGCACCAGAGGCACATATCACCAATGCCACAGGTCTTTCAGTGGGTACGGTCTCTTGGACTTCAGGAACAAGCAGTTTTACGCTGAATGCGAACTGGGCTGATATTTGTGGCAAAGCTCCAGTCAATTCGGACAGTGCCTGCAAAAAAGATATTGATCTGGATTTGTATATTTCTGTGACTTCATCAGCGGGTGGAACAACAGGCGGAACGGGCGGCGAAGTTTCAACAGCTGTAAAAATTGCCACTCGGTATGCAGACACCACGGCAGCAGGGGTGATCGGCTGGAATTATATTGATTGCCCAGCCGATGACTTAAATACGGCAAAAGTTGGGTTTTGTCATTTTGTCGCCAATGCCGGGGATCAGAAAATCTATGCAGGTGACCTCGCCGTATCGTCCTCCTTTCCTGCGACGAACAATTCAGCCGTGCTTTATAAAAATCTTATTTTTTTCTATGAGTTGCAGACTGATGCTGACAAGGCCACTGCAGATCCAGATGCAGCAACATTAGCAAGAATTACGAATGGGTCAGATAGATTTGAATTGGGTGTTGATGTTTCAGCAACGCCACCGGTGGCAGACAGTCGGATTGATGGTTTGGTCAATGGTTCAAGATATTGCTTAAAAATGGCGACCCAAGATGTGACGGGATTAATAAATTACTTTACACCCAGTTCAGTCGCAGCCTCAACCCTATGTGCAACACCAGAGCCAGTGGTGGGCTTGTTAGATGACAAACATTGCTTTATCGCCACAGCAGCCTTTGGGAGCGAAATGGCTCCAGAAGTGCAGTCTCTTCGTGAGTTTAGAAACCAGTTCTTACTGCCATTTTCCTGGGGCAGGCAGGCTGTAAAATTCTATTATAAATACAGTCCAAAATTTGCCACCATGATTTCTAGAAATGAAAGCATCAGAGCGATAGTCAGAAGTGCTTTATGGCCTGTTCTCTATTTTGCAAAAATGTCCACTCATCATGGTTTTTTGCAGGCCTTGGCAATGCTTTCTGTCGTGATTTTTGGAGTCTCGATGATATTCTTGCTGGTCAATTCACTATTTAGACAACTTTTGAAGCAGAGAAAAAAACGAGAGGCGAGCAGTGACGCATAATCAAAGGGCTCAGAAATCAACTTTTGTTATTTTCATAATTCTATTCACTTTAACGATTTCTCAATTTGTTTTAGCTCAGCAAGAGGATAAAGGTCCCCAAGAACCACCTTACACCCAAGAAGAAAGTGAATTCGAAAGTGGCAGTCGGCCGACTGTAGACCTTGAGTCTGAAGTGAAGGACTCCCAAGCTGAGAAGCTAGGCAACGGCGAAATGCCGATAGAGAAATCTAAGATCGAAACGGCGGACGAACAACCAATTGAATCGACAGTTCAAATTGAAAGCCCAGTCTACAATTCAAAAAAAGGAACAAAATATATTGAACATCCCCTTGCTGCAAAGGGACTTATAAGAATAGAAAAAGATGGCTCGTATATATATAAGACTGATGTCGACCAAGTTGGGCATAATAATAAGACGGGCGTTTTTCGCCTTGGGAGTATGGATGCGCCGAAAATATTGGCGAAGGATGGGCAGACTACTTTTGAAACAATGTATCAGGGCTCGCCAGTTCCTTATTTTATGTTTGATTATGAATGGCAGCCCTTTACATCTTTTGGTCGGCTGGGCATCCAATTAGGCATAGGTTTTTTAATCTCTCACGGAAATGGGCGCTTTGCCTGTGATACCGGTTGCACTATTAATGGGCAGGTTGCTAAGGAAAGTTATACTTTTTTAGCGGTTCCATTGACGGCGGGAGGTCTCTATAGATTGGATTTGACTACTCATCAGTGGGTAGCGCCGTATATAGCGGGTGGTGGGGCTTACATTCCCGTCTTTGAGATTCGTGATGACAATTCAACGCCCCATGGAATTGGCGTTCCAGGAGCCTATGGCGCTGGTGGAGTGATGTTTAATATTACGGCTCTCGACAAGGACACGGCCTTTGTTTTAAAGAAGGAATACGGCATCTCAAATCTTTGGGTCACAGGTGAATACCGTGTTTTAAAGAATTTCAATGCGGATCTTGATTTTAGCTCAAATATTATTTCTGCTGGCATAAGTGTTGATTATTTCTGATAAGGTTCATTTGTTTTAATTATTTCAAATTTTTTATGCTATTGGAAAGATCATGAAAACAGAAGAATCCAAGCAGGACCTTACTAAAATTCGTTTTACAGTCTCTTATGACGGAACTGGGTATTGCGGCTGGCAAAAACAAAAACCCGAGGATCAAGTCTCGGTCGCGCAAGTCATTGAAAAGTCCCTTAGTAAAGTTTTTGATGAAAAAATTTCTTTATTTGCCTCAGGACGGACTGATGCGGGCGTCCATGCTTTAAACCAAGTTTGTCATTTTACTACGCAACGCAAGATAGATCCCAAAAAAAAATGGGACTTTTGCTGGGCTTTAAACACCAATTTACCAAGTGGTATAGTCATCAAAAAGGCCTGGCTGGCGCCGCCAGATTTTCATGCCACCTTGTCGGCGACCCATAAAACCTATCGGTATCTAATTTTGAACCGCCAAAGACCCAGTGCCCATCTAAATCGTTATGCCGATTGGGCGAGGCTGCCTATTGATCTAGAACATCTGCAGGCTAGTTCAAGATTTCTATTGGGAAATCAAGACTTTAAGAGTTTTCAGTCGGTTGGAACTCAGGTCAAAGATACCCTTCGAGAGATCTATCAGGCTCAGTGGTGTTGGCGCCGCCCGGGTGTTTTGCAGTTTACGGTGACCGGGAGTGGTTTTTTGAAGCAGATGGTTCGCAATATTGTGGGAACTTCTCTGCTGCTTGAGAGAAAGAATCAAGCTCCAGATGAGATGAAAAAAATCATCTTAGCGCAAGACAGAATGAAGGCCGGGCCACCGGCCCCAGCTCAGGGTTTATATTTGATGAAGGTTTATTATCCTGAGGACCTTGACAATAGGTGCCTAGAACTTTAAAACATCCATTCCCGCAAAACAGTGTAAGAGCCCGTTGTAAACTCAAACATATTTTTTGCCGAATGCACGGACGGTAAAACCATGCGTTCAAAATCAAACTGGAGACTCTACAAATGCAAACTTTCAATGCAAAAGCAGAAGAAGTTGAAAGAAAATGGTGGATCGTTGATGCCGCTAACCAAAAGGTTGGTCGGATAGCTACTCAAGTAGCAACTATCCTACGTGGAAAAAACAAAGCTATCTATACTCCTCATGTTGATACTGGTGATTTTGTCATCCTTATCAATACGGATAAGATGGAACTTTCAGGAACTAAGTGGGAAGACAAAAAGTATTATCGTCATTCTCGTTTCTTTGGTTCAATGAAAGAAATGACAGCAGCACAAGCGAAAGAGAAAGATTCAACTTTCATCATTCACGAAGCTGTGCGTGGAATGCTTCCAACAAATAAGCTTTCTCGTCATGTCATTATGAAAATGAAGACATATCCTGGTGCTGAGCATCCTCATGCTGCTCAAAAGCCTGAACTATTCACGCTCCCAACTAAAAAGTAATTGGAGAGGTAGACTATGGCAGCAACTGAAAAATTCTTTTATGCTACTGGAAGAAGAAAAACGTCATCAGCACGTGTTTTCTTGAAACCTGGTAAAGGTACTATCACAATCAACGGCAAAAAAGCTGAAGATTACTTGACTCGCATGCAGTCTCGCATGGTGATCGTTCAACCTCTTGATTTGTTAAACCAAATCGGTAAGTTTGATGCGAAAATCACTGTTGCAGGTGGCGGTGAGTCTGGTCAAGCCGGTGCAATCCGTTTGGGTATCACTCGCGCTTTGATCGCTTTCAATGCAGAGTTCAAAGGAACTCTTAAGAAAGCAGGATTTATCACTCGTGATCCACGTATGGTCGAGCGTAAAAAATACGGTCGAGCAGGAGCACGTCGCAGATTCCAATACTCAAAACGCTAATTTTCATATTTCAGGCAAAGTTGGATTTACTTCAGCTTTACCTGTATGGAAAAATGTTTTCTATATTGCAAAAAAAAGGGAGCTATTTGGCTCCCTTTTTTTTTGCCTTTTTTTAAACTCCATCAATACACCATCTATTTATTCATATTTTGAAATTTCATTTCCTAAGAGTGTTTTTGGATCGTTTCATTTTGGAACAATTTCCTGACTTCATGTCTTAAATTGAGACAAACAAGACGAAATTCTGAATTTCCTTATGTATTGAGTTATTCTGGATTTGGGGGAACTTTATGTCTAGGAAATGGGTCTTTATAATTATAGCAGGACTAGTGGTTGGTTTTCAAAACTGCAGTCAGAGCAACTTGAGCCCACAGGCGACAAGTGCTGATGCAAATATGAAAGCTACTACTACGCAAACTCAGCCCTTTATTGCCCTAGAGATTCCATCAAATATGGGGATTCTTTCCATTGACTTGATAACATCCACTGTCGTTCGAATATCTGGGCAAAATAGCTCAACAGAGTTGAATTGTATGACTGTGAGTGATTTTGAGGATTTAAAAGTATTTTCAGATTCTTATTCCCTTTGCAATGCTGCCGAAAGTGGTCGGTATGCAAATGCAGGCCAAGAAATTTGCACGCAAGAGTATCAATCGCCTTACGCGACGCTTGTATTAAACGAAAGTAAAGTAAATTTGGGAGAGGCCTTTGATGGTTGTGGACATGGATATAAAGATTTCTGTGGAAGCAAAGCCAGCGAGTTTCAAAGTTTGCTTTCAGCAATCGCATATAAATGTCATTGAGAAATTTTTATTCAGTTAATAAAAACAAAGCTCTTCAATAATGAAGAGCTTTGTTTATTTTTTGTTTTGGTAGACTTCTCTTTTTAGATTCCCAAGAAAGATCTTACCCTAATAAAGGCCTCATTGATTTTGGTGCGGTCAGGAGCAGCGCCCTGGGCAAAGTCAGGTCTGCCTCCACCTTTGCCTCCCATCATTGCGGCAACCTCTTTTAGAATATCGCCAGCTTTATGGTCATTCGAGATGTCTTTTGTGACGCTCACGATGATTGGACTTGAATTCTCTCCATGTCCGACAACAACGACTATTCCAGTGTGAATTTTGTTTTTAATATCATCTGTTACTTGAGCCAGAACGTCTCTGTCCTCGACGGCCAAGTCGGCTAAGATCAGTTTTGCAGCGATGCCTGATTTAGAGTTGAAAGGAAAAGATTTTGATGTCAGATCGTCCAAGTTTATTTGACCGCCTTGAAGTTTCTTAATTTCTTTTTCTAAGTTTTTAACTTGTTCTTTTATGGTTTCAATTCTGTGAGCTAGAGTTGCTTTTTCACCGGTGATCTCAAGATGTTTTAAGTAATGCACTGATTTTTGCAGTCCTGCTGCAGAGAGGGCCTCATCTAAATGTTCAATGCTGCTCATGGCGAATTTTACTGCATGATCACCTGTCATGGCTTCAACTCTCCTTACGCCTGAGCTCACACCGCTTTCAGAGGATACTTTGAAAAGACGAATGGCTGAGGTGTTTTTAACATGTGTTCCTCCGCAAAGTTCGCAAGAGAAGTCTCCCATGGCTAGAACTCGAACATCATTGGCATATTTTTCGCCAAAGAGAGCCATAGCTCCTTTTTCAATGGCTTTTTGGTGCGACATAACTTCTGTCGTAACATCTAAGCCGGATGCAATTTGTTCATTGACGAGATCTTCAATTTTTTTAATTTCGTCTGAGCTGAGTGGTTTGTTATGAGTAAAATCAAAACGCGTTTTTTGTGAGTCAACCAAAGATCCTGCTTGAGTCACATGGGTTCCTAGAACTTTTCGAAGAGCTGCATGAAGTAGATGTGTTGCCGAGTGATTGCTGGCAATATTTCGGCGTTCCACGGAGTCAACAGATGTTGTGACTTGTGTTCCTAGTTTGAAGGAGCCATGTTCGACTTCCACATGATGCAAAATAATATCATCAATTTTTGTTGTATTGATAACACGAGCTCGGATCTCTTCGTGAGTGATGTATCCAACGTCGCCAGCTTGTCCGCCGCCTTCACCATAAAAAGATGTTTTATCTAAAATCATGAGTCCGCTTTGGCCCACTTTAAGTTCATTAACCACTGAATGTCCGTTTGAAAGGGCTTTCACTTGAGCGCTCACATTCAAACCTTCGTAACCTAAAAACATCACAGTGCCCGAAGCGGATGAAAAATCTTTGGCAAATTTAATCATGTGTTGTTCATCAGCACCGAGGGCTCGACCCTTCCAAGACGCTTTTGATTTTGCACGATTGGTTTCCATTTCTTTTTCAAAAGAAGTTTCATCCACCTCGATGCCATTCTCGTTGGCAATCACTCGAGTTAAATCAGCAGGGAAGCCATAGGTGTCATACATTTTGAAAACAACTTCACCAGAAAGTTCCTTGAGGCCATTGGCCTTTGCTTTTTTGAGTTCGACCATCAAGATCTCAGTGCCGTTGTCTAGTGTGGTTGAAAAGCGATCTTCTTCATCACGAATTGTATTTAAGATGTAATCGCGGCGACTGACTAAATCAGGATAAAATTGTCCCATTGTTTCAATGAGTGCTTCTGTCATCCCTGGAAGGAAAGATTTATCAGCAGAAAGCTTTCGACCATATCGAATAGCTCTTCTCATAATTCGGCGAAGGACGTATCCTCGGCCTTCATTGGCTGGGAGGGCGCCATCAGCAATCAGAAATGCTGCAGATCTGCAGTGGTCAGCTAATACGCGAAGTGCAGCTGTTGTCTCAAGGGCATTTTTATCAGTGGCTAAAACTTTTTTATCATTGACGTATTTAACCCCACCTATTTTACATGCCAAATTTATCATGGGTTGAAATAAGTCAGTGTCGTAATTATTGCTTTTTCCTTGCATGACGGCAACAAGACGTTCGAATCCTGACCCGGTATCAACAGAAGGCTTTGGCAGTGGAGTGAGAGTTCCCGGCGGGTTTTCAAAATACTGCATGAATACTAAATTCCAAATTTCTACAAATCGATCCTCGCCCGAAGCGATTCCCTGATAAGGGTCTGATATTGTTCCAGCATCAGGGCCATGGTCATAGAATATTTCTGTGCATGGACCGCACGGGCCCGTATCGCCCATCTTCCAAAAATTATCTTTTTCATCAAAACGAAAGATGCGATCTAGTGGCAAGCCTTCTTGTTTGTGCCATATTTCAGCAGCTTCATCGTCCGTTCTAAATACGGTGACATAAAGCTTCTCTTTTGGAATTCCCAACTCGACGGTTAAAAACTGCCATGCGAAATGAATGGCTTCTTTTTTAAAGTAGTCACCAAACGAAAAATTACCAAGCATTTCAAAAAAGGTGTGATGTCGCGCCGTAAACCCTACATTTTCAAGGTCATTGTGTTTGCCGCCAGCGCGAACGCATTTTTGTGAAGAAACTGCGCGCACATAATCGCGTTTTTCAAGTCCCAGAAAAGTATTTTTAAATTGGTTCATTCCGGCGTTTGCAAAAAGCAGAGTGGGGTCATTCTCTGGAATTAAAGAGGATGAATCCACATAGGTGTGGCCATTGCGCTTAAAATATTCGACAAAAGCACTTCTAATCTCATAGCTTTTCATAAAGAACCTTTCTTACGGTTTCAGGATCAAATCCACGCGAAGTGAGAGCGCGGCCAACGCGTGCTTTTTCTTCGCGAGAAAATTTAAAATTTTCATCATATCTATTTTTGACAATTGCCAGAGCCTTTTCAAGCTCCAACGCGCGGTCTATTTCAATTGCAGGCAAGCCTTTTTCTTTAAGGTAGTTGTTTATAAAGTAAATACCTTTGTTGCGTCGATGAAGCATCTCGCCCAGGCGGTAGGCAAGTTTTAATGGATCGCCAAGCCAATTGTTGTCCTTTGCAAAGGTAATGGCCTCTTCTATAGCGCTAAGGCCATCTTCTTCATGTCCAAATTTAAGGTGAAGTTTCTTGCGAAGTTCCTTTTCTGAATGATCTCTGCGTGCAATCAAATCCATAGTCTTGCGCTTAGCAGCCACTTTGGTGCTGGGCTTTATGTAAGGTTTAAAGGAGGGGGCGTTTTTTCTGTTAGGCATGACTTTGGCAATTTACTCGCTCAAGGTCTGGGAGTCATTCATTTTTGAGTGTTTGAGGTGCTGGTATGACTTCCTTTCGGACATATAAAGTTTATGTTTAGGATTGTCTAAAGTTTTAAAGCAGAATGCCGATGAGACTTATATATTGGACATTTGAGAGGTTGGAACTATGACAAGCGGAAATGAAGCAAAAGTAAGTCGTGAAAATCATTCTTCAGGGGCACATGAAAGTATCGACGAGAAAGAGATCGAAAAATCTCGTGAGCGAGGTCGTGCCTTTCTTTGTGAAATGGTCTGTGAGGTTGTGGATAGACCGGATGATGTCTCAGTGAGTTATACGGCTGGGGATCGCACCACAGTCTACAAAGTCAATTGTCACCCTAAAAATCTTGGGCAGTTGATTGGCAGCAAAGGAAAGAATATTAGTGGTATTCGAGCAGTCATTTCAGCAATGATGGCTCGCCGAGGCATTCGTGCTATCGTAGAAATCCCCTATATTGATCCTCGCGCTGCTGAATAATAGCATCAACATTAGGCCTTGCGGGTCGAATATTTGACGCTATTCATTCCGCATTGCACTCTAAATATCTAGAGCGTACCCCTTAGGTATGAAGCGCTCTCTCATAAGAAACTTTCTTAAAAAATTGGCTATCTTTTTCGGTGTTGGGCTTAGTCCTAAAGCACCTGGAACTGTTGCAACTCTTGCGACGATCCCTCTTTTTATGCTGCTTAATTGGGCAGGTCCTCTAGTTTATATGATATTTACTTTTCTTTTAGTTCCCGTGGGAATCATAGCTGCTGAGGTTTATGAGCAAGACATGGGTGGTCATGATCGACAAGAAATAGTGATTGATGAGGTCGTTGGCTTCCTGATTACAATGGTTTGGCTGCCAATGACGTGGCAGGCTATTCTAATCGGATTTGTTCTGTTCAGATTACTAGACATTACCAAGCCTTTGTTCATAGGATATTTAGATAGGAAGATCCAAGGAGGTCTTGGTGTCATGATGGATGACATAGCAGCCGGTGTAGTTGCTAGTCTTGTCATGCAGTTACTCTATTCCCATACCAACTGGTTGGGGTCCCAAGTGTTAGTGAATTGATGAACACAAGGGAAGAGCAGCTCCAAGAATTAATTCGATCCCTTCGCAGCCGAAAACTCACATTGAGTTTTGCTGAGAGTTGTACTGGAGGTGCACTTTCGGCTTTTTTAACAGAGCAAGCAGGCGTGTCCGACATTTTTTTAGGCTCTGTGGTTTCTTACTCTAACGAGGCGAAGGTGGATCTTCTGGGGGTCCGTCGAGACACTCTCATGCAAGAGGGTGCGGTGAGCGAGTCAGTCGCTCGTCAAATGGCGTGCGGAGCACGTCGACAGCTAAAATCTGATTGGTCTGTTGCATTGACAGGTATTGCAGGTCCGAGTGGTGGAACAGCCACGAAGCCTGTAGGCACTGTATGTATTGCTATTGCTGGCCCAAGTTTTGAAGAATCTCGAAAAGTAATATTTTCGGGAAATCGCAAAGCCATTCAGCAAGAAACCGTAGACTATTCTGTGAGATGGCTGTGTGAAGTTCTCGATAAATTGAAGTGATGCGGATGAGGGGGACAATGATGGTCGCTCGAAGCTGTAGGACGAACTGCTGTATATATTTGAAATAGAAAATGAATTTAATTAACAAATAAGTGTGTTGCGGCATGTGCCGCAAAATGCATTGTGGCTTTAGTCACAAGAGAGGAATCACAGATGGCAAATCCAACTGTAGATAGCAAAGCAATGATTGAGAAAAACAAGGCCCTGGAATTGGCGGTTTCAGCTATTGAAAAGCAATTCGGAAAAGGCTCTATTATGCGTCTGGGCGCAAATGAAAGTCTTGTTAAAGATGTGGAGGCCATCAGCACGGGTTCATTGAGCCTTGATATCGCTCTGGGCATCGGCGGTCTTCCAAAGGGTCGTATTGTTGAAATCTATGGACCAGAGTCTTCAGGGAAAACCACTCTTTGCTTGTCTGTCATCGCTCAGGCACAAAAAAAAGGTGGCGTTGTTGCCTTCGTTGATGCTGAACATGCTCTAGACATTAATTACGCTCGTAAACTGGGCGTGAATACGGAAGATCTTTTGATCTCTCAGCCAGACACAGGTGAGCAGGCCCTAGAGATCACTGAAACACTAGTTCGCTCTGGAGCCATTGACGTGCTGGTTGTGGATTCTGTTGCAGCACTGGTTCCTCGTGCTGAGATCGAAGGAGACATGGGGGATTCTCATATGGGTCTTCAAGCTCGATTGATGTCACAAGCTCTACGAAAATTGACCGCAGCGATCAATCGTTCAAACACTTTGGTGATCTTCATCAACCAAATTCGTATGAAAATTGGAGTTATGTTTGGAAACCCTGAAACTACAACTGGTGGTAATGCTTTAAAGTTTTATTCATCAGTTCGTTTAGATGTTCGCCGAGTGGGAGCTATTAAAAATGGTGAGGACATAACTGGCAATCGAACTTCGGTTAAGGTTGTAAAAAATAAAATGGCACCTCCTTTTACAAAAGTTGAGTTTGACTTGATGTACGGCGAGGGGATCTCTGAGGAAGGTGATATTCTTGATTTGGCAGTTGCGGCGAGCATGGTTGAGAAATCTGGTGCATGGTTCTCTATCAATGGAGAGCGTATGGGCCAAGGTCGCGATCAAGCAAAGAATTTCCTCAAAGAACATCCAGAATATATGACTGAACTTCGGACTAAAATTTTAGCGGCAAATGGAATTGGAAAACTGCTTTTGGATGCGAATAATCCTGAAAATGCAGAACATTTAGAGGATGAAATGCCAGAAGAAGTTGAGACACCTAAAAAAGGTAAAAAAGCTAAACATTAATTATCAATTATCAAAAAATATTTTTACTTAAATAAAAATATAAAAAAGCCACCAATAGCAAAATGGTGGCTTTTTTTTTGCTCAAAATCCAGACTAAAGTGCTGAGTGCTCTGGTCTTGTCTGAAATAAGTCCACACGCTTAAAAATATTTATATATAATAAAACAGAATTTAATTTCAACATTTCGATATCATGAATTAGACAGTTCGCACTGTTAGTTTTGGGAGCAATATGAGAAGCAAAAAATTGCAAAAGCAGATTGAAGAACAATTAGTCTACAGCGATATCGAAATTGATTTGCCACAGCTGGAGTATGAATTAAAAAACAATCATCTGACGCCATCGCTTATTGATAAAAGTTTAAAAATATTTAACAATTTTCCAAAGTTTCTAGACACGATAGAGCAGACCTATGATCAATTTGCTAATTTGACCCATGAAATGCAAACTGAAAATATGGCATTGCGGGCGCACTTTAGAAAAGTAGCAAATTTTTTAAATAATTTAAAACAATCAGCATTCACAGTAGATGAAGATGGGACTATAAAAGGGCCCGTGTCTAAATTTTCAGAAACAATTTTTGGTGAATCCATTGTTGGTAAAAATATTTTCAATATTCTATATAAAACAATCCCTAAAGACACACCAAGGTTTTCAACCCTAAAAACTGCGTTTATGACTATTTTTGGTGAAGATGAAATTCAATGGGAATTGATGAGCGGTTATTTTCCAGCACGTATAGTAACAAATATTTCTGGCCAAGAAAAAGTTTTGAAGGTGGATACAAATCCTATGTGGAGTGACGAGGGAAAGCTTGAAGCTTTGATATATGTCATTGAAGATATCACCGAGTTTGAATCCATGGCTGAAAAAGTAAAATTCGAAAAAACTAAGGGTGATCGTAATCTGCAAATGATGCAAGAACTTATCTCTTGTTCTGAAGATGATGTTGTTGAACTCTTTGCAAAATCAGATGAGTTGATGGCAGAAATAAAAATGACTTTAAGTAAGTCGTCTTGGTCAAAAGATGATGTTAATTTGATTTTTAGAAATCTTCACACGATCAAAGGGAACGGAAGGTCATTCAATATGCATCAGATGTCGACTGTGACTCACAAAGTGGAGTCGCAGTTCTGTGAGATTCAAGATATCAACTCAGAACTTCCCTTGTTTGAAAAGAACTGGATGCCAGTTCTAATTAGCCAACTTGAAGAATACAAAACACTCGCCAAGAAGATTTATCAATCAGACAAAGAGTCTATAAATTTATCAACAAAATCAAAAACACAAATTGGATCTATTAGAAAAATTATCACATCTAACAAGACAAGCTTCACTCCAGAAGTTTTTCAAGATTTGGCTGAACGATTCTCGGAGCTTTTAGATGATTCATCCTTTAGCCACTTAAAGAAATTCGCCGAATCCACTATTAGGGCCAGCGGCATTGATTGTGAAAAAGAAATAGATTTTGATATTCAAGGTTCGCATTTTGTAATTTCTGAAGGAATATTGGGTTTAATTAAGGACTCAATGGTTCATATTCTAAGAAATTCAGTTGATCATGGAATCGAGCAAGCAGAGGATCGCTTGCAGGTTGGCAAAAAAGCTGCTGGGAAAATTAGTGTCAATATACTGCCTACAGATAAATTTCTAAAAATTGAAATTATCGATGATGGTGCTGGTGTTGATTTTATTAAAATCAAGGAAAAGGCAATTGCCCTGCGTTTTTTAAAAAACGTCGATGCGGAGAAAGTGACTGACGACCAACTGATGAATATCCTTTTTAGTCCAGGTTTTACGACTAAAGATCATGTTACAGAAACATCAGGGCGTGGAGTTGGTTTAGATGCTGCCCGAGAAAATGTCGAAAAAATTGGTGGCCGGGTTGAAGTTGAAAGCGTCTCTGGAATGGGAACCACCTTTAAATTGTTATACCCCCTGGACGGTGAGATTCAGTTGCTTTCTGCTCGATCGAATTGATCAAATTGAGACGGGTTCTATTTTTATTTTGGGGTTATTTTGTCCATTTGCCGCTAATTTTGTATTAGAGAGCATTCGTTTTAATGAATGTTCTTTAAGCTTTATGATCTTCGTCGAGTGACCGATAATGTAGATTATGGGGAATATTCTAAGATTTAAGATTAATTTTTGTGCTATTTTTTTGGTTTTTATTTCATTTGTTTTTTTGTTTAATGCTCCAGCTCTAGCAAAAAAAACAAAGGACAAAGCTCCAGCTGCAAATGCACCTTTGACTAACACTGATGCTCTCGAGGGGGACTTTAATTTTTATACCCCTCAATCTCAAGGTGATAAAGATAAGTTTTGCAAATTGAACTGCAGCTCCGATGCAAAGCCTATAGCTTGTTATCAGTCGTGTGTCTCAAAAAATATGACGTCCCAAAAAGCAGATGAACCCGATCCACAGATTTGTATTTCTAAAATGGAACAATTAAAAAGCGCCTGTAATGTTGGTGCGCAGGAAGCTCAAAATTCCTGTGATGATACAAAAGACAGTGGAATGAATTCAGCCCAACAAGCTATCGGCGGATTAGGGCAGCAACTCAGCAGCAGCGTAAAGGGTGCTTGTTCCACGATGGGAATGATCTCAGCGGCAGCGAATGCAGCGATGTCAGCCTATCAGATGAATTGTCAGAATTCGATCGAGAACTGCTGGACAGCATGTGATGCGGCCGTGAATTACTATATGGCTAAAAATGGATGTTTTTTAGGAATTGATGCCTCCATTGCTAACGGCGATCCTGTATTAGTTTCTATGAACAATTCAAAAAGAGCCTGCCGAGCTTTAACTGCAAAGTCTGATCAAGCCAAAGTGGGCATGCAAAATCTCATGACAACATTGGGACAGGCAAATAAGTGCTCCAATTCAGTCAACGGCACAGGTGTTTTAATTCCTGAGATCTGTAAAACCAACCCAACAATGCCTGGCTGTTCGAATTTAGGGAATATCGACTGCAGTCGGCCGGAGCTTGCTAGCGATAAGGTCTGTGTTTGCAGTAGAAATCCTAATAATCCGATTTGTATGAGCGGGAATAATGCCGGAAGTATTTTACCACCAGGTGGAGGCCCCAGCGATCCCTATAAAGATAAAGGCAAAATAGGATCTGATGCATTTAGTGGTGGTGATTTGAATGGTCTGCCAGATATTGTTCCTGGGAAAGTAAGCTCAGGATCAAATGATCCAGCCATCGATGGAAGGCAAGGCAAAGGTGCTATGCTGGGCGGTGAGGATGCCAAGTCTGCGGCCGCAGCTGGTGGTGGACACGGAGGCGGCGAAAAAGAGACGGACCCAACGAAAGTCAATGCTGGATTTTATTCTGGCGGCGGAGGTGGAAGTTTCGGCGGGGGGAGCGGCGGTGCTGGAGGTGGCGCTTACGGTGGCTATGATTCCGGAAATGGAAAAATGCCAAATGGTGACCCTAATCTTCGGCAGTTCCTTCCGGGCGGCGCCTTTGACCCACGAAGTAGAGGACTTGCTGGAGCTAGTGGCGGTGGAGGATTGGATGGTATCACTGGACCCAACACCGATATTTGGCGAAAAATTCAAAACCGTTACAATGTTGTAAGTCCAACTCTGATGCCTTAGTTTTTTAAATTAAGGTGTGTAAGGCTTCAATTGTTTTGTGGCGCTCAGAGGAATCAATCAGCACAGTGATGCTCATGGCGCTCATAATCATCTTTTGCGTTTTAATTTTAACTTCTGACAATTTATCAAAAACCAACTGGGGAATTAATGATGCTGTGGCTCCAGTGCAGGTCAATGTCACTGTGGAAAAGTCTGTTGAATTCATCGTGATTTCATTATTGCTTTTTAATTCTTTTTTGATCGCTGACATTATTTCTTGAGGACCAGTGAGATACAAGACTGTTTTTTCCAAAAAAGTCTCGCAACTTAAAAGTTGCGGGAAGGTGATTTGTTTTTGTGAAAAGAGTTTGTGGATTTCTTTAAGTGCCTTGCTAAAATCATTTTCAGGAATGGTTATCTCTAAGACAGTTTCATGTGAATTTAAAGAAAGGGCTCGGCAGGTCTCAAACATATTCAATCCTTTTTTAACGATAGTGCCATCGGAATTTTTATTTGAAGCAGGTCCAACATACAATGTGACGTCGCGAATTTTTGCGAGTTCCACAGAGCGATAGTGCAGGACCTTAGCACCCCAAAAAGTCATATCCATAAGCTGATCATAATTCAATTGATGAATTGGCTTTGCTGTGGGCACTATGTTTGGATCCGCTGTGAAAATTGCTGGAACATCTTTTAAGATTTCACATCTTTCTGCATTGAATGCGGCAGCCATGGCAACGGCGGAGGTGTCAGAACCACCGCGACCCAAAGTTGTGATTTCCTTGGTTAGTGGGGAAACACCTTGAAAGCCAGCTAGTATAACTACTTTGTCTTTTTTAAGATTTTCATCAACACGGAAGCCTTTCACATCATTGATAAAGGCATTCACGTGTGAATCATCAGTGAAGATTCCAGCCTGACTGCCAGTGAAGCTGATAGCGGGGCACCCAAGGTCATTCAGGGCCATGCTCACCAAAGACATGCTGATCCGTTCACCAACTGTTAACAGCATATCCAGTTCTCTTTGTTCTGGATGACTAGAAACTTGACCAGCCAATTCGATCAATGAGTTCGTGGTTTTTCCCATCGCACTGACGACAACGATGATCGAATTGATCTTGGCTTGTTCGGCAATGCGAGCAGAGACGCACTTGATCTTTTCAGGATCGGCTAGTGTTGACCCACCATACTTTTGGACAATAAGTGGTTTTGATTTTTTGGGGGTATTCATTGAATGCTAGCCCTCTGATTTTTTTTGTATGTATAATCAGTAACCAAACGTGAAGAGCCCTTTGGTACCCTGATATAATGCTTTCCGATCTCTCTCGGAATGTATCCCAAAAAGAGTTCTGCATTCAAATCTTTTAATGATTTTCTGGTGACACCTATGTAATCTGCGAGCTGATCCAAATCGGTACCCCCATTGACTTGGATGACGTCATATTCAAGGGGGTCCATTTTAAAAATATCTCTGAAACCATAGAGATTAGGTGCTTTGGAAATCAGCATTGCAGCTAAGATTTTAGGAACGTACTCTTGAGTTTCAGTCGGCAGTGCTGAAAGTTTGATGAGTGTCCAATAATCTTTGGTGCCATATTTTTTAATTTGCCGACGCAATCCATTTTCGCCCATGTTATAGCTAGCAGCGACTAAGTACCACGAGCCAAATTCATCATAGAGATCTTTCAGATACCGGATGGCAGCACCGGTGCTTTTTTTTAAATCACGCCGTTCATCAAGCCACCAATTGTTTTCCAAGCCATAGCGTGTACCTGTGGGTTTAATGAATTGCCAGGGGCCTGCGGCATCTGCATTGCTGGTGGCGTTGGGGGAAAATCCACTTTCAATCATCACCATGTAGGCAAGGTCAGAAGGTAAGCCAGAGTTCTTCAGTTCCTTCTGGATGAAAGGCAAAAACTTGTGTGAGCGCTGCAGCCAACTGCGAAACCATTTGCTGCCAGAGGTTTGATAATAGGAAATCCATCGACTCACTTTTTTATTGTAGGTGACGGGTAAATCAAAAATTAGACTGTCAGGTTGATTTTGCGATGCGCGGGCTGAGAGTCCTTTGAGTTTTTCTTTAAGGCTTTGCAGTTGGCCATCTTTCTTTTCTTGCAAGGTGGCAGCAAGTTTTAGATCAGAATGTGTTTCAGCATAAGTTGATAAAGATCCAAAAAACAAAATCATTAATAGAAAACTACTTAGAAAAAAAATGAATGTCGCTGAAATACCTCCAGCAAATTTAGCTGGGAATTGATTTCTTTCTCTAATGTGGACTAATGACATTCTCATATTACTATTATGAAGCCGAAAATTGAACAGTGTCGACAAAGAACTGCAACCCAAATTTTGGCATCGACGAAAGTCATTGAGTGCCTTGCGCTAGGCGAAAAAATCAGGCAAATCTTTGACGCCATAATTGCAGAACTGCCAATTCTCTGTCAGCAGTGAAAAAGATCAGAATTTTTTTAAAAGCCCATAAATGCGAAAAATGCAGCCAAATCGAAAAAAACTTGAGTCGAGAATTATCTTACTGGCAAAAGGTCTTGGAGGGAGCTTCCTTCCTAGACCTTGTTTGGTCGAGGAAATTTTTGGCACAGGCCTTGCTGAAAAGCATTTAGAGGTGAGATCAATGGGAGTCAAGGGCGTCTATACAGCATTAAGCGGAGCCATAGCACAAAGTACAAAGCTGGATACGATTGCCAATAATTTGGCGAATGTGAACACGCCAGCATTTAAGCGTGACCAGCAAATATTCCAAGAGTATTTAACCGCGAATGAAAAACCTCCGGCAACTATGCAAGTACCACGTGACGTCGCCTCAATTGAGAGCTTCTACAATATGCAAGGCGCGGACAAAAGTTTTGTGGATACCAAGGGAACTTTTACTGATTTTTCACAAGGTGGTTTAAAACCAACTGGTAATCCTTTGGATGTCGCTATTGATGGTAAAGGATTTTTTGAAGTTGCAACTCCTGGAGGAGTAAAACTGACAAGGTCTGGAAATTTCACACTCGATGGAAATGGCCAACTGGTTACCAAAGAAGGACACCCCGTCTTAAAGGCCAATGATGCGATCAGCACAGGAGCGGGTGATGTTTCTGCCCGTGTTTTTCGATTTGACAGCTCAGCACCAATTCAAATCACAGACAACGGTGACATTTATCAGGGCACCGAGGTCGTTGGAAAGCTTTCCCTAGTGCAAGTTGAAAATCCAGACTGTTTACAGAAGCAAGGCAGTTCACTCTATGGATTTAAAAAGAATATGAAACCAGAAATGTCAGTCACGAACAATCCCAGTTTGAAGCAGGGATTTCTTGAAACTTCAAATGTAAATATAGTTCAAGAGATGACAGATATGATTTCCACCAACCGAATTTTTGAGAGCACGCAAAAGGCAATCAGTGCCTATGATCAAATGTCAGAGAAAATGGTCAATGTAGTCGGAAAGACGACTCCCTAATATCTAAAAAGTCCTAATTTAGGCTTTGAAAATTAGGAATATTTATTTGAGATTTTTTTCCAAGCAAACGAAAGGATTCGTGAATGCTTAAAAGTTTAAATACGGCAGCTACGGGCATGGCAGCACAACAGACAAATATGGATGTTATTGCCAATAATATTGCCAATGTGTCCACAACAGGTTTCAAAAAATCCCGAGCTGAGTTCGAAGACCTGATGTATCAGACACAAAAAGAGCCAGGTGCTGCAAGTGGTCTAAACGCCTATTCGCCAAATGGAGTTCAGACTGGACTTGGTGTTCGCACTGCCGCTATTCAAAAGGACTTTGTTGGAGGAAGCACACAAGTGACCAAGAATCCTCTAGACCTCCAAATTGAAGGATCTGGTTTTTTTCAGGTTCTTTCCCCGGATGGACAAATTGCATACACTCGGGATGGATCTTTTAAAAAAGATCCAGGGGGACGAATCATTGATAAAAATGGAAATATTTTGCAGCCTGAAATCACTGTGCCAGCCAATGTTTCAGGGATAGAGGTCGCACCTACTGGCGAAGTTCGAACGATCACTGGTTTGAATGATCCACCCAAAACTATTGGACAGATAGATATCGTCAATTTTGTAAATCCAGCTGGTTTAAAAGCCATGGGAAAAAATCTATTTATGCAAAGTCCAGCCAGTGGGCAGGCCATAGGTTCTCGCCCGGGATTAAATGGCACGGGTTATTTATCGCAGGGCCAATTAGAGGCGAGCAATGTAAATATCGTTGATGAAATGGTCAACATGATCACCGCGCAAAGAGCTTATGAAACAAATTCTAAGGTCATTCAAGCCTCTGACCAAATGTTGCAGTCAATAAATAACATGAGATAAAGGCCCGGTGAGACCATAATGAAATTTGCCTTCGCTTTTCTGTTTTGTATTCAAATTATAATGTGGACGAACGCCCCTGCTGTGGCTCGACCAGAGATCACAATTCCAAACAAGGTGGAAATATCTCAACGTCCAAAATTGCGACTTGGTGATATTGCCATAATTAGAGGTGCAAACTCAGAGCTGCTTACCTTGTTAAATAATTTGGTTTTGCGCGAAGACAGCCGGGGGCTTCTCCTCAGCCAACATTTAGAGTCACTAGAAATTTTAAAGACAATTAAAGCTAATCTTGAGCCCAGCGAGTTATTACGCCATGCCAATCCAACCTTTAAAATACCGACAAGGATTGATATTGGTTTTTCACAGGCATTGATTTCTAAAGAAGAGATAGACAGAAAAATTAAAAATTTCTTAAGTATTCGCTGCATAGACTGCGAATACAGACTGAGTATTCAAACTATACCGGAGCCAGGAAGTCGTGAGTGGGAGCCAGAATTTGAACAGATGACTGCAAAAGGTGGTCTGTTGTTGCCTCTTCGCGATTTAGAAAATAGACCAAAAAAATGGATTTCGGGTCAGATCCGCATTTCAAAATTAACCCCAACAACAACAAGACTTATCCAACAAGGAGAGCGATTTTCCCGCGATGATTTGGTGATGTCGTTAAATGATATTACTTTTTCTAAAGACAATATCCTCCGAGCGGAGGACTTAGTCGGTCAAATTGCTGTTCGGACTTTATCCGTAGGGTCAATCGTTGGATCCACAGACTGTCGGAAAGAACCCGCTGCTCAAAAAGGTCAAACGGCCAAAGGTTTACTTGGTGATGAAAGTTTTGAAATATCTGTGAATGTTGAGATCCAAGAGAACGGCTTTATCGGTGACATTGTTAAAGTAAAAAGCGTTGAAAACAATAAATATTTTTCGGCCCAGATTGTTGAAAAAGGTGTGGTGAAGTTGCAATGAAAAAAGATAAGTTAAATACAAAAAAAAATAGTATCTCCTTTTTTCTGACTTTTTTTGCTATGCTGGCCAGTGGATGTGCCTCGATGGAGGACTTTATCTCGTCCCTGGATAAAAAAGAAAACCCTTCGTTGGAAAAAATAAACTCAGCCCCTCGCTACTCTGAAGCTCAGAACATGAGCGTGCCCACGGACAGACAGTATAAAAGAATGACCAAGAGCAAAATGGAAGATGAATCCGATCTTGGCAGTAACGCGGGATCTGCTTGGGTGATGGAAGGACAAAGTGCTTATTTATTCGCCCAGAATAAAATGCGCAGAGATGGCGATCAGTTGAATGTAAAGCTTGAAGGGCCCGCAATGAAGCAGCTTGAGACAAAGGTTTCTGTAATTAAAAAACTATTGAAGCAGCTTGATGAGGAAAATAATCCAACTCCTCAGGCCGCAAACACGGTCGCAGCTTCAGAGGCAGAGGCCGGCCGTACCCCTGCGGCGACAGCACCTCAGCCTGCTAAAGATGAAAAAAAAGAGGATGAAAAAGGTGGGCTAGCCGATGTGCAAGGCGTTCCATCTCGCATTGTTGAGAGAATGCCAGATGGGAATTATCGAATCAAAGGGCAGCAGCCCTTCATGATTGGTAAGCGTGAATATAAGGTGATTCTGACAGGAATGGTTCGACCTGAAGATTTTAATGATGAGGGAATCACTTCTCAAAAAATTCTCGATCCACAATATGATGTCGTCAGTATTAGAAGGAATAGAAGCAATGATTAAAATTTTTAGGACGTCCGTTTTTATGATTAGCATCTTTTCTTTTTTTGCAGCACCACTGCAGGCAGCACGATTGAAGGATATCGCAAGTATTCGGGGTGTTCGCGAAAATCAGTTGATCGGCTATGGGATTGTGGTCGGATTAAAAGGGACTGGTGATGGTAAAAATGAATTTATGAGTAAAAGCGTAGTCCGAATGTTTGATAAATTGGGCATGAAACTTGATTCGCCGGATTTTGCGAGCAAGAACGCTGCTGCAGTTATTTTAACAGCTACGATGCCAGCTTTTGGAAAATCAGGAAATCCAATCGATATCACAGTGAGTGCGATCGGAGAGGCGTCATCTCTGCAAGGTGGAACCTTGCTACAAGCCCCCCTTCGAGCTGCTAATGACCAAGTCTATGCTGTTGCCCAGGGAAGTATAATTATTGGTGGTGACGGGAAGGATCAGCATTTGACTGTAGGAAGAATACCCAATGGAGCAATCATTGAGCGTGATATGACAGCCGATTTTGCATCTCGGAAAATGTATCGACTAACGCTCATCAATCCTGATTTTACGACGGCGGCACGTTCAATTTTAACGATCAATAAAGAGCTCGGAGGGCACTTCGCCTCAGCCAAAGATGCTGGCACTATAGATATCATCACACCAGTTGCCTATGAAAATCGCGGCGTTGAGTTGCTCGCAACTATTGAGTCTATCGATGTTAATCCTGACATGAAAGCACGTGTTGTTATCAATGAAAAAACAGGAACTATTGTCATTGGCGATAAAGTAAGAATATCAAAAGTAGCAATTTCTCATGGTTCACTTTCAATAAAAGTAGGCGATGGGAAAAAAGGCAGTGATGAAAAAGTCGCCGTTCTTGATAGCGGAGTGAGTGTTGGAGATCTAGTCCAGGCCTTAAATAAGCTCGGAGTCTCGCCTAAGGACCTGATAACTATACTTCAGTCCATCAAGGCAGCTGGAGCTTTGCACGGGGAATTTGAAGTTTTATGAAATATTTGTTTCATAATGATGCAGCATCCAATAGTATAAAAATATATGCATCAGACACATGGATGTGTTTGTTGCACGGGGAGGGTGAGGAAGAGATCGCGAACCATGGAAGGTCAAGAGTAAAAAGTTTCTCGCAGGAAACAGAAGCAAAAGGTCAGCAAAGTCACGGAGTGACAATATTGAGCCGAAGCTACACTCTAAAGAGTCGAGTGCAGGATGCACATGATTCTCCGATTCATCTCCCCCTTTTTTTCTTTCTAATTGTTCTGGTTCAATTCTTTATGGTTAGCGCCGGTTTCAGTGCCAGAGCAGAATACCTGCCTTCAATCACTGAGGGGCCGCAAATACCGGCATCCATTCTTAGCCCTGCAAAGCTCAAGTCTGCACAGGCACAGATTCAAAATAAATTTAAAGCTATGCCTTCGCGATTTATGAAGGGGGCTGCTCAAAAAAATCCCGATGAGAAACTACATGACGTCTCGGAGATGTATGAAAAACATTTTTTGCGAGAGATGATGAAAGCGATGCGCTCGACAGTCCACGAAAGTGGTTTTATACAGCAAAACCAAGCTGAAAAAATATTTCGTGAACAGTTGGATGATCAGTACGTTGATAAGTGGAGCGAAAAGGGTGGCATAGGATTGTCGAAACTAATTTACGAACAGTTGATTGATAAATTCGGCGTCCAATTGGGAATTAAGAAAGAGATTTTAAAGCCGCAGGGGCCACTCCCTCTTGATGAAAAAAGCAATTTTACCGCTCATCCTTTTAGGCATCCTGGTCGAAAAAATTCCTTAGCTTACCGTATTGATAGCCGGTTGTGGGAGCACCCAAGTGTTCTGGGGAATCAAGACCCAAATTTGTTAACAGCTTCGCAACCCGTAAAAACTCCATGGGACGGTGTCTTGATAGGAAAAAAAACCCTTGCTGATCATCAGTCATTGGTTCAGATCCAACACGACAATGGTCTAAAAAGCGAATTGGTATTTAAGGGTGAACTGTCTGATATTTCGACAGGTGCAGCGGTCCAAGCTGGCGAGACTCTTGGCGTTTTTAGTGCTGATTCAAAATCACTGTACTGGGTGGTAGATCCAGCAAATTCACCCCAGTCTCAACATGTCTCAGAATGAGTTGGTAGATTTGTCTCATTGTGGTATGATGGAAAGAATGAAGAGAGTGTTTGCTGACAGTCGAAGACAGGCGCGAATATACGCTCGAAATTACGGAGGCTATCGATGAAAATCACGCATAATAAAGTTGGTCAAAATCTAAATCTCACAGATTCTGGCAAAGCGGATAAAGCGGACAAGGCTGGAAAAAAAGCGGGTGATATCGGCTCATCAAAAACTGAGGCGCTGCTGTCGTCGTCACTTGGGGATTCAACAAAGGTTGAGTTATCTGCCAAGGCGCAAGATGCAAAACGCATTAAAGAAATCGCAATGGCAGCCCCAGATATTGACGAGGCTAAGGTTGCTAAGTTCAGAGATATGATCGAGAAGGGAACTTATAAAATAGATGCAGAAGCCATTGCCGACAGAATGGTCGATGATCATCTTGATTTTTAATATCACAATTAAGTGGCAGCTAAATGGATTTAGTCTGCTCTGTCAGTAACCTTACTTCACAAGGACGATGAAGATGGATGCTATCAAGACCGAAGTTAAATTAGACATCAATTCAGACTTAAATTCAGGTGCCAATTCAGTTGTTGAGCGTGCTTATCAAAAGCTTGAAACCAATTTGGAAGATCTCACAAAAATTTACCGCACGTTATTGGAGACAGTTCGCAAAGAAAAAGAAATACTCGTTTCGGCGGACAGAGAAGCTCTCGAGCAAAATAATATTCATAAAGAAGAAATTCTTTTTAAACTCAGAGCTCAAGATTCTTTGCGATCAAGGTATGCAATGGATCTGGCTTCTGTTGTTGGAGCAGATGTTGAGAGTCCTCGTTTGCTGGAAATTGCGCAAAAGCTAGGTAGTTTCCCAGGTGCAGATCGCTTGCGAGTTCAGCATGCCGCACTCGATATGTTGATCAAACGAATCACTGAAATTAATCGTGAAAATGAAAGCTTTACCAAGTCTGCTTTGAAGTCTCTAAATGGAGCCCTTGATAATATCAGGGAAACTCTAACTGGAAAAAAGACTTACGAGCGCAAGGGACAATACAAACAGGGTAATCAGGTTGCAGGAAATTTTGTAAGTAAAGAGGCTTGAAAATAATTTAGATTTTGTGTTCATAGTCACTCTGTTTTTTAAAGTCAGTTAAGGAGTCAGGATGTCTAAGATATCTGCAATGATGGATACCGGAAAAAGATCTCTGGCCAATGCCCAGACGTCATTGCAGACTGTTGGGCACAATATCGCAAATAAATCCACTGAGGGCTTTTCTCGACAGAGAGTCGAAATATTGACTAACACTCCAGTGAGCGAAGGTAAGCTGCAAATCGGCATGGGAGCTAGGGCTGGTGTTGTCACAAGGGTTAACAACCCTTGGCTTGAAAAACAGATTCAGCGCGAAGGTATGAGTATGGGCTATGAAGATGCCCGAGCAGATTCCATGGGCCGCGTAGAACAAATTTATAATGAGCAGACAAATAAGGGATTGAATCAATACGTGACTGATTTTTTTAATTCTTTTCGAGAGCTCTCTAATAATCCAGAGAGTCTTGCCTCAAGAACACTGGTTCGAGAAGCCGCTGTAGGTATGGTTAAAGACTTTGGACGAGTTTCTGATCAATTGCATGGCGTTCAGGAAGACATAGATGGTCAGATAAGGACGACAGTCTCTGAGATCAATCAATTCAGTAAAGAAATTGCTTCTCTTAACGAGAAAATACACATTGTTGAGCTTCAGGGTGCACCAGCCAATGACGAGCGAGATCGCCGTGATCTAATGCTTAAGAAGCTTGGTGAAAAAATCAACATCAGCTGGGGCGAAAGTAAAGATGGGATCGTGAATGTCACTGCTGGCTCCACAGCATTGTTGGTTTCAGGGACTACGAGCAATGAATTAAGTGCTCAAACATCTGACACAAAAGACCGGCTGGAAGTTTATTTTATGGGATCATCGACACCTGCAGATGTGACTGAGCAGATTACAGGCGGTCGAATTGGGGGCGCTTTAGAGGTGCGAGATCACGTTGTTGAAGATTTATTGAAACACGTTGATGAACTTGCCTTCACTATGGCCACAGAAGTGAATCGAGCCCACATTGAGGGTTTTGATAAAAATGGAGACCCAGGAACTTTGTTTTTTGAAATGCTAGATAGCAAGCAAAATGCGGCAGCTCATATCAGTATCAATAAAACAGTCTTTAATGATGTAACAAGAATAGCGGCGGCATCTAAGGCTGATGCCCCAGGTGATAATACGGTTGCGAATGTCATTTCCTCGCTGCAATACAAGCAAGTGATGAATGATAACTCAGCAACTATGGATGATTACTATAACACTGAAGTGGGGCAGCTGGGTGCCATTGTGCAAAGATCTGTTAAGGCACAGGAATCGCAAAAAAATGTAATCAACCAACTTGCGAATATTCGCGAAAGTTTAAGTGGTGTGAGTTTGGACGAAGAGGCTACGAAGATGATGGAGTTTCAAAAACTCTATGATGCTTCAGCAAGACTCATTAAAATTGCGGATGAGATGCTTGAAACAGCGCTCAACTTGAAACGAATGTAGATTAACGAATTAAAATAGAATTCTAAACTAGTTTAAGAGAAGGAATCCGACGAAGATGAGAATTGCAGATAAAATGGCTTTCAGTCAGGTAAATCAGAATCTGAGTAAAACTCGGAATGATATGGCTGAATTGCAAAATCAAGCTGCAACTCAGAAACGAATCAATAAGCCGTCAGATGATCCACTTTCTGCAGCACGAGTCCTAGCAGCAAGAACAGAAGAGAACAGCAATAGACAATTTCTTAAAAATATTAATAATGGAAAAGCTTTTTTAGAAGTGTCAGATCAATCGCTTTCGGAGCTTTCTGAACTGTTAGTTAGAGCCAAAGAGCTTGCGATCAATTTGGCTAGTGATGCGAGCGGTAATGCTGAAAGTCGTATGGTTACAGCTTCGGAAATCGAACAGATTTATAATCAATCCGTTCAGATTGGAAATCGAAAGCTAGGCGAGCGTTATATATTTGGTGGCTTTAAAACCGAAACAAAGCCATTTGCAATCAGTGGCCAATATTTTGGTGATGATGGAGACATGAAGGTTCAAATCCAAAAAGATGCTTTTGTTGCCATGAATATTCCTGGCAGTAAGGTTTTTTTGGGTCGAGGTCTAGGTGGTGATGGAATTGTTCGCCCTAACAATGAAACGCCGAAGGATGTTGACGAGCTCAAGGACTTTCAAAGCCAAGAAGTGCAGCGTCAGGAAAAAAATATTGAGATCGAGTCCAATTATCTGCCGACTCGTGGTCCAGCTTCTGACTCTAGACGCGGCAGATCAGAAAAGAATGATCCTGTCACAGGCTCTAAAGGTGTGAATGTTTTTTCTGTGCTCAAGGGTCTAGAAATATCACTGCGTTCAAATGAGAAAGAAGGAGTTCAAGAGGCTTTAGACACTCTTGATCAGGCAATTTCACAAGTCATTTTTGCTCGTTCCGAAGTAGGAGCAAGGGTGATGGTGATCAATAATAATATCGAATCACTTCAGAAGGCAGTTGTTGATAATAAGACGACGGCATCTTTATTGGAAGATGCGGATGTCTTTCAGGTAATGTCTGATATAAATAAAGCAGATAGTGCGTTAAAAGCGACTCTAGAAACATCTGGTAAACTTGTTCAGTCAAGCCTCCTTGACTTTCTTAAATAAAAATAATACCTACAGTTCCGCCAAATTATACCGATAACGACTGCAGCAAAAGGAGTTGTCATGCTAGTTCTCACACGGAAGTTGGGTGAAAGCATCGCTATCGATGACCACATCAAAATTAGAGTAGTACAAATCAAGGGCAAGCAAGTCCGTCTAGGGATTGAAGCCCCTAAAGACACAAAAATTCATCGTGAAGAAGTCTATGTTGCTATTCAAGATCAAAACTTGCAGTCAGCAGATGTCTCCGCAGATAAATCGAGGAGTGTTGCAAGGCTTTTGAAGCCATAGATTTAAAAGTCTATTCTTAAGTAGAAGCGCTCCGTCAATTTATTAAATTTATTGAGTCTCCCTGGATTTAGGTCCAGATTTATAAAACAGTACGCCTATTTTGTCTCTAACTTAGTCTAAACTATAAGAGTGATGACAAGCTGGGGTGAATGAAAGCCGCAGAGTATTTTGTTTTACAGGGGGACGAATGATAATTTCGACGTCGAGATTCGGCCAAGTTGAGCTGAAGCAAGAAGATGTTCTGACTTTTCCAGAAGGCCTGTTAGGTTTTGCGGATTTGCGAAAATTTGTTCTTCTTGATGATCCAAACGATGAGATTTTCGCTTGGTTTCAAAGCTGTGAAGCTCCGCAAGTGGCTTTTCCTGTTTTGGAGCCTGAGCTCTTTTCTGCGCAATATAAGGCTACTTTGACTAAAAGTGATCTTGAAGCACTTCAAATGACAAATAAAGAAAAAGCTCGCTATTTTTCAATCGTCACTATTCCTGATGATCCTACCCTTATGACTGCAAACCTGAAGGCACCTATCGTTGTGAATATCACAGCAAGGTTGGCTAGACAGTGTGTATTGCAGGACAATAATTTAGCAATACGTGAGCCTATTTTTACAAAGCTTCAGCAGCGGGTTGTTCAGAATCCATCTGTAGCGATAAAGAATCAATCCACCGGTATTGACGTGGCAACTAAGCTTCATATTGTTATGAAAGACGCTGAACTCTAATTCAGAGACTCTCAAGCATTTGCTAGCTGTTCCGCTGTGCGAGGAAAATTTTTATTAGAAGAGGTCTGTTTCGAATTCTATTTTTTATGGTCAGCTTCGGGATAATGTCCCCATTTGCAATGGCTTTGTCTCATTTTCCATTGCCAGTCTTTGATCAGGTGAATTCAGTAGATGCTATTTTTAGCTTAGTTACAGCTGCAACGGGTGACAGTCAGTTTGAAATTGAATCTCGAAGAATCTTTGCAAAAAATAAATTTGATTTAAGTCGTCCATTTATCAGTATGGAATTCGATGGGCGTAAAATTCGCATGGATGGTCTGGCCGTTCCAATCACTATTGGCGCAAGTTCTAGCGAGTTTAACTATAAAAAAATTCCCTTTGTCTATAATCCAGAAAAGTCGGTCAGTTCAAATTTTAAAAAAATTCAAAAGGTCTGGGGTCACTTTAAGGAACTAGATCTTTCGCCTAATTTTAAAAATCATCGAATAAAACTTTATGGCTCTCGTGGGCTGATGCTTTTTTCAGCTATTGGAATTACATCAGCCTTAGGTGAGGCTGGATTCGTCATATCAAGTTATTTTGGATACAAATGGTTCAGGAACGGAACTGAGCCTCTCAGGCTTGAGTGCACAGCAAACAAATTGATTCAAACAAAAGGAAAAGATCGCCTTGTTGTGGAGATGCAGGGTGGAGAAAATCAGACTTTTTACAGCGAGATTGGTGGAAAGAAAGATCTTGAAGGCAAACTTGAGAAGATCACACTCCATGGCAAAGATAGCTATGTCATTGCACACGGCAATGCTGCGGTCAGTGACCTGCGAACCGACGCTGTGGTTGAGCTGCGTAGCAACTTGATGGTGATGGAAGGTCTTTGTGCAGATCCAGATGAACTTGAGGACTTTAACGTCTCATCAAGGCATATTCAAGATGCGATTAAATTAGGAAAAGTTAAACTTTCAGGATTGCCTAGTTTAGATTCAGTCCATGTCGCTCTTTAGGTCTCAGCTTAGTACAATTAACTAGAAATTTGCGGCAGAGACTTGTCAGTTTTCGCTCCTAGGCGTTTTAGATCCTCAACCTGATCAATCAAATTACCTCGGCCATCTGCAACCTTTTTGATAATGTCCTCATGGGCTTTCTGTGCAGAACTAAGCTTTTCTCCTAAGTTTTGCAAATCTTTGAGTAAGCCGGCGAACTTTTCATAAAGTAGGCCGCCGCGTTTTGCAATTTCAAGAGCATTTTTTTCTTGGCGATCTTGCTTCCAGAGAGCAGCAACCGTCCTGAGAGTTGCCAGTAAGGTCGTTGGACTTACGATGGCGACATTTTTTTCCCACGCATATTGGAAGAGATCTGGCTTCAATTTAAAGGCCAGGGCAAAGGCGGGCTCAAGGGGCATAAAAAGAATGACAAAGTCTGGTGAGATCAGCTTTTCGGCTGCATGATATTTTTTTTCTGAGAGGCCATCAATATGCTTTTTAAGTGACTCGACGTGGAGCTTTCCAAAGCGCTCATTATCTTCATTATTTTCTGAGGAAGAATACTGTTCATAAGCAACCAGAGTCATTTTTGAATCCACAATAATATGCTTGTTGTCTGGCAAATTGATGATGACATCAGGGCGAAGGATTTGACCTTCGTCGCCTCGTAAATCCATGTCAATTCCTTGAATCGTAAATTCTTCGCCTTTGCGAAGTCCCGACCGCTCAAGAATATTTTCAAGTATCAGTTCACCCCAATTTCCCTGGGTTTTAGATTCCCCTTTGAGGGCCTTAGTTAGATTTTGTGCATCAAGGGACATCACTTTATTAAGCTCCATCATTTTAACAAGCTCGCCGCGAAGCATGCCTCGCTCGGACCGCTCGGTGGAGTAAGTTTCCTCGACCCGCTTTTCAAAATCTCTAATGCGCTCTTTAAGGGGTTCTAAGACCGAAGCAATATTTTTGTGATTTTGATCCGTAAATTTAGCAGACTTATCTTCAAAAATTTTCTGTGCGACCACTTCAAACTTAGTTTGCATTTGTTCGGTCAACTGATCCTGGTGTTTTTGCGCCTCTATGATAGATTTTTTTTGGTCATTGAGGTTTTGAGTGAGCACTTCATATTTAATGAGCAAAGCTTGAGCTTCCGTCTGAAGTTGCATTTTTTCTGTCAGGTGGGTCGCTTTTGCTCGGAAATGAACAAGCAATCCGGCAATAATAGCTCCGAGCATAAAAAACAAAAGTGATGCCAGAAGATTTAGATTATTTAAAGTGCCGAGGCTGTTCATGATTAAAATACCCTCCAAATTGACTGAGTATGCATTTTTTGCCCTCAGAAATGCTTCAGGTCACGGGAAAAACAGTGTATGCTGCGCCCATGATTCAAATTAAAAGCATTCTGATGGCCTTTCGACCCAAAACACTGACGGCGGCTCTTGTTCCTTGCTTGGCGGGAACAGCACTTATCAAAGGGATCGGTCTCAGCTGGGATGGGGCCGTCTTGTTTTATGCTTTAGCCGCCTCATTTTGCATTCAGATTGGAACCAATCTAGTGAACGATGCCGTTGATTTTAAAAAAGGTGCTGACACCGAAAAGCGCATTGGACCGCAGAGAATCACACAGGCTGGAATTTTGACTTCGCGGCAAGTGATGTCCTTAGCAGCCGCTTTTTTAATTTTAGCAGTTCTTTGTGGCATACCCCTTGTCATCAAGGGAGGCCCAGTGATCCTTGGAATTGGTTTAGCCTCAGTTCTTTTGGCCTATTGCTATACAGCTGGCCCATTTCCTTTGGCCTATCTAGGAATTGCGGATATTTTTGTGATTCTATTTTTTGGAATTCTAGCTGTGATGGGAATTGTTTATCTAAACACCCACGAGTGGATGATAGAGTCTTTTGTCTTGGGACTTCAAATTGGATTTCATGCCACAACTTTATTGGCGGTGAATAATCTGCGTGACCGAGAAGGTGATGCCTTGGTGAATAAAAAGACACTGGCTGTTAGATTTGGAGTGGCCTTTGCAAAATGGGAAATTGCTTTGCTTAGTTTTATTCCCTTTTTATTAAATCTATATTGGTGGTTTGAAGGGTATAAGATTGTCGCGGTGATTTCACTTGGGGCTCTGCCACTGGCTGTGAAATTAACAAAAAATATTTTCAACAATGAGCCTGGTCCAATTTATAATCAATATTTAGGTCAGGCGGCAGGCTTACATTTGATCTTTGGCTTATTGCTGGCGCTGGGTTTTGTCATTTGATTTCATTCAGTTATTTTCCTTATTCTTTGACCCCGCTTGGATCCCTCAATGCGAACAGCAAAGGGGAGGGGAATTCGGGTGCGCTATTTAAAATCTCGTGGAATTCTGAGAATGCAAACTTAACAGGCTATGCGGATTTTCATTCTTGGTCCCAGTTCGGCGACGCCACTATACAGGATCAAATAAAAAATATTGAGTTGGGGATAAAAAATCCTCATTTCGAACAGACTATTTGGTTGGCTCATAGAGATGCCCTTGCCCGGTCGCAAAAAAGAAGCCTTTTTCAGCATCCAGTGCAGATCCGAAGTAATTATTTAGTGAGCGATGCTGACAATTTTGAATTGGCCACATTAGGCGACTTAAAGCAGGCTGGTTTTAAAACCCTCAAGTTAAAAGTCGGTCGAAATTTCAAATCAGAGATCGCTGCAATGAATGAAGCGGCCAGCGCTGGACTTCGGCTGCGATTAGATTTTAATGCATCGTCCACTTTGCCCTTATTCCTAAATTATCTAAATCAATTAGAACCTCTCATTTTGGATCAAATTGAGTATATTGAAGACCCCTTTCCTTTTGATCTCAAGGATTGGCAGGAAGCCAGAAAATTTGCTAAAATTGCCTTAGATAATGAGTACGACAAAGTTCCTTGGGCCGATCTGACAAAAGCCCCTTGCGATGTTCTTATTCTGAAACCAGCAAAATTGAATATTCAAAATACAATGGAGATAGCGTCACGATGGAACTTAAAGGTCGCGGTCACCAACTATATGGATCATCCTGTGGGCACTGCCCATGCGTTGTCTGTAGCTATGGAGCTTAGGAAACAATATAGGGACATGATTTTGGACGGTGGTTTTTTGACTCAACATCTTTATAAAGCTGATTTATTTTCGGAACAACTGACTGTACGAAATTCAGAGCTTTTTCCAGCCGCAGGGTTAGGGATTGGATTTGATCAATTATTGGAGACTTTGCCATGGCTTCAAATCAAGAGCCCATAGATAAAAACTCTGAAATAAATAAAATATTTTCTGCGGAATTTGAAACTGAAAATCTGGTTTTTCTAAATCCAAGATTAAACCAAGATGATCATCAAAGCCTCATTGATTTAGCAGAGTCTGTTTCTAAAATTAGAAATCTCAAAGGCCATGTTTGGATTGCAACTTCGGGCTCAACTGCTGAATCTATAAAATCAACCAAGCTTGTTGCACTTTCTAAGTCAGCTTTGATGGCATCAGCCCAGGCTGTGAATGAATTTTTTAAAATTTCTGAAATGGATATTTGGGCCCAGGTTCTGCCGCATTTTCATGTGGGTGGTTTGGGTATTGAAATTCGTGCTTACTTAAGTCACTCGAAAGTGGTGCACGCCCTCAAAAACGGCAAGTGGAATCCAACACATTTTTATCAGACTCTCATCAATCACAAAGTGACGCTGTCAGCTCTTGTGCCCACACAAGTTTATGATCTGGTCGCACTAAAACTAAGTGCGCCAAGCAGTTTAAGAGTGATGATTGTCGGTGGCGGTGCAATGGATGAAAGTCTTTATCGCCAAGCGAGGGCCCTTGGTTGGCCCGTATTGCCAAGTTATGGAATGACTGAGACTTGTTCGCAAATCGCAACCGCTTCTTTAGAATCTTTGATTGCAACCAAAATGCTTGAATTGCCGGATCTTTTTTTATTACCTCACTCGGATGTAAAAACATCAGAAACGGGTTTGTTAAAAATCAAGGCCACATCTTTGTTAACCTGCTATGCGCAAAGAAGTGCAACAGACCTTCATCATTGGGATCCCAAAAATGAGGGATGGTTTACCACTGAGGATCACGGGGAATTTAATCCGATTCAGCGAAGCATTATGATTGTTGGCCGAGACAGTGAGTATATTAAGATAGGTGGAGAGGGTTGCAATTTAGCCAGTTTGCGTTCGCATTTATCAAGGGCAATTCTTGAAGTGGCCGGACAAGAGGTCAAAGAAAAATGGCCGCTGCAATTGTGTTTGATCGATATGCCCTCTGAAAGATTGGGTGCTGAAATTCATTTAGTATCGACCTTAAAACAGGATATTGCTGAAAGCGTTGCAGATAAATACAGTGAGTTTGTGCTGCCCTATGAAAAAATAAGAAAGATTCATTTCGTAGATGAAATTCCAAGAACTGAATTAGGCAAAATACAATGGAATCTAATCAGGAGAAAACTATGATAAAAAAAGAAGAAACAGCCTGGTCCCAAGGAATCTTGCTTGTCTGCACAAAGTGCGCAAAAGCTATTCCCGCATCCTCGTTGCATGAAGAGGGGCAAGCCGGTGAAAATTTAAAAAACTTTCTTAAAAAGAGTCTTAAAGAATCTGGGGACTCCTCTAAAGTGAGAGTGGTCACTTCGAGCTGTTTAGATATTTGCGTGGATGGACTGCAGGCTGTCACTTATGCTTCAGTCGATGGTGTGACCGAGAGTTTCACTTTGCATCCAGAGGCTGATTGTGAAGCGCTTTTGAAGTTTTTAAAAAGTTGAATTGGCTTTGCACCAATCAAGAATTTCTTGTCCTTTTTCAATAACAAGCTTTAACTCTTCGTTGTCTAATGTAAATTGACCAATTTCATATCGGCGAATTGAGGCGTATTGATTTAAATCGGAAAGCTCATAGCCGAATGGAGGATTTAGTTCATTCGGTAGTTTTGCCAATAAAACACCCAAGTCATGAACCAGTGGAACGGGCACTTTTTTACTGACAAGAACGGCCTTCAACGCTTTTTCAATGCATTGTTGTACCATATAAAAAGCATTTTCAAGTCGTGCTTTTGCATTGTTTTGAATAGCAATTGCAGTGAAGAGATCCCCTTCCGCTATTTTTAGAAGCTCTTTAGAGTATTCAACGGCAAATAAGCGTTCTTGTTTTTTAGGGCTCATTTAATTTCCTTTCAAAGAGCAGAATTCCTTCTTGGGAGGCAAGCCAGCAAGCGCCGCCACCCTTTGAAATGCTATATTCAAAACTCTCCTGAGTTTGAAAAATCAAATCATGTGGCCAATCATCCTTGGGCCGATTCTTTTCAAGCTCAAGTCCTATTTTTTTTACATCGGAGTCGTTAGGGAAGATCAGTATAATATCTATATCTGAGTATTCTGTCATTTCACCAGTACTTGCGGAACCAAAAAGAATAACTTTTAGTGGTTTGCTAAAGGACATAATCCAATTCATTTTAGAATTTATAATTTTATCTATTTCAACCTTTGGAAGCTTTTTTGCCGTAAGTCTCATTAATATTAAATTCATGTAGGTTGGTTTAAAAGTCAAAGCAATGCTCGATAGTCCAAAAAAATAAAATCAACTATGAGTCTAAGACTTTAATTCTAATTCTGTAATTTTTGCTTTTATAGGCAACTGACAAAATTTGCTTATAACCAATGTTCTCTAACAAGCCTCCGCATTGGGGGCTTTGTCGTCTAGATTTAAACTGCTAGCCTCGTTTCAGAGGTGATTCCAGATGGCTGAATTTCAATGGAAAGAAAAGGTAGCTGAGTGTTTAACTGGTGCCGGTGGCTTTCTTAATATCTGTTACGAGGCCCTCGATAAGCATTTAGGGACCGCCATCGAAAATAAAGTCGCCATTCGATTTATTTCAAAAAACTGGCCAGCAGATAAAAATGCAATACTTGATCTCACATATAAAGATTTGACCCATCAAACTTGTCAGTTTGCCAGAGGCTTACAAAGTCTTGGTGTTGGTAAAGGAGACAAGGTTTTTGCTTTGTTACCTCGCGTGCATGAGCTGTATGTTGTAGCCCTTGGGACCTTAAGAATTGGTGCTGTGTTTTGCCCACTTTTTTCAGCCTTCGGTGCTGAACCGGTAAAAACAAGGGCATTGTTTGGACGAGCTAAAGTTCTGGTGACGATGGCATCCTATTATGCAAAAAAAATTGCTCCTATTCGGTCTCAGTTGCCTGATCTAAAATATATAATATTGGTGAATGATATAGATGCTTCCAAGGTAAAGATTCCAGATTTCCTAGATTTTAAAAAATTTATTGATAGCTTTAGTTCGGATTACCTTATTGAAAAGACAAATCCAGAGGATATAGCTTTACTCCATTTTACCAGTGGCACCACGGGAAAACCTAAAGGTGCCCTGCATGCACACTCGGCCGTAGTTTATCATAAACACTCTGGGCAAATGGCATTGAATTTAAGAACTGAAGATACTTTTTGGTGTACTGCAGATCCGGGTTGGGTGACTGGAACCTCCTATGGAATTGTTTCCCCCTTAGTCAATGGGTTGACGATGTTAGTGGATGAGGCTGAGTTTCAAGCTGAACGTTGGTATTTGATCCTGGATGAATTTCAAGTCACCAATTGGTACACAGCTCCCACTGCTCTGCGTATGCTCATGCGCTCTGGCTTTGATTTAGGATCGAATTTTGATCTCTCAAAGATTCGCTATGCAGCCTCAGTGGGAGAGCCATTGAATCCTGAAGTCGTTATCAAATTTAAAGAGAAACTAAAAATATTGATTCACGACAATTGGTGGCAAACCGAAACAGGCGGAATTATTATTTCAAATTACATTGATATGGAGATCAAAGCGGGGTCGATGGGCAAGCCCCTGCCTGGAATTGAAGTGGCACTTGTGCAAAGAAATAAAGAGGGGGGTATTGAAAAATTATCTTGCCCAGGTTCAAAGGGGGAGATCGCCATTCGGGTCGGATGGCCAGCCATGTTTCGCGGATATCTGGGGGAAGAAGAGAGGTATCGCAAGTGCTTTGTTGATGATTTCTATTTATCAGGCGACATAGCAACGATGGATTCGGAGGGTTATTATTGGTTTGTCGGTCGAACCGATGATTTAATTAAGTCTTCAGGTCATCTGATTGGGCCTTTTGAAGTGGAAAGTGTATTGATGGAGCATCCGGCAGTCCTTGAAGCTGCCGTCATTGGAAAACCAGATGCCACTGTGGGTGAGATTGTGAAAGCATTTGTCTCTTTGAAAAAAGATTTCATTTGGAGTGAAACCTTAATGCTCGATATTCTTGGTTTTGCTCGAAAGCGTTTAGGTGCAGTCGTTGCACCCAAAGAGATTTCCTATATAGATACGCTGCCAAAAACAAAAAGTGGCAAGATTCTGCGTCGTCTTTTGAAGTCCAGAGAGATGGGCCTTCCCGAAGGTGATATTTCAACTCTGGAGCTGCCAATATGAATCCAGAAACACTACTGCGCTTACTTAAAAATATGCTCCGACTACGTCATATGGAAGAGCTTTGTGCAGAACTTTATACACAAGAAAAAATTCGCGGCTTTCTTCATCTCTATATCGGCCAAGAAGCGGTGGCTTGTGGAGTCCTCGAGCATGCACGGCAACAAGACAATGTTGTTGCCACTTACCGAGAGCATGGCCATGCCTTATTAAAGGGAATCACGGCCAAAGCGATCATGGCAGAAATGTTTGGTAAGAAAGATGGCTGCTCTCGGGGACGTGGCGGTTCCATGCATTTATATTCGGCAGAGCAGCGCTTTTTTGGTGGGAATGCCATTGTTGCTAGCGGTCTTCCTCATGCTGCGGGGTTGGCTTTAGCTGCTAAGATATTAAAAGAAGATCGCATTTCAATTTGTTTTTTTGGAGATGGGGCCATGGCCGAGGGGGAGTTTCACGAGACAATGAATTTGGCTGCGCTCTGGAAATTGCCCATTCTTTTTTGTTGTGAAAACAACCTCTACGCTATGGGAACAGCTCTGAATCGATATCAATCAGAAACAAATCTGGTAAAAAAAGCAGCCAGTTATAATATTCCTGGCATCACAGTTGATGGAATGAATGTTCAAGAGGTTTATAATAAATCCAAGGAACTATTCGCATTCATAAAAGCAGAAAAGGGTCCCTTCTTTGTAGAATTTAAGACTTATCGATTTCGACCTCATTCAATGTTTGATCCTGATTTGTACAGATCCAAACAAGAGATCAGTGAGTGGAAAGTGCGCTGTCCGATTGAAAATTTTAAGAAAGAACTTTTTGATAAAAAGATTTTAGATCTCAACATGCTCAAAAATATTCAGCAGGAAATTGAAATTGAATTTAGCGAGGCCGTTAAATTCGCGGAGGCTAGCGAATATGAGCCCATTCAAGATCTTGAAAAGGACGTGTACTATGAAAATAAGCTACAGAGAGGCCCTGCGCCAAGCACTCCATGAAGCCTTAATATTAGATCCTCGCACTTTTTTAATGGGAGAAGACGTCGGAGCCTACGGTGGGAGCTACGCCGTCAGTAAAAACTTTTTGACTGAATTCGGGCCTGAAAGAATTCGAGACACTCCTTTATCAGAGTTAGGTTTTGTTGGACTAGGTATAGGTGCGGCCCTTGGGGGCCTTCGACCTATTGTTGAAATCATGACGGTGAATTTCAGTTTGCTTGCTCTAGACCAAATTGTGAATTGTGCGGCAATGATTCGACACATGTCGGGGGGACAATTTTCTATTCCACTTGTGATCCGAACGACCACTGGCGGAGGAAGGCAACTTGCGGCCCAGCATTCCAATTCATTTGAAGGTTGGTTTGCCCATATTCCTGGGCTTAAGATTTTGGTTCCAGCAACAATCACAGATGCAAGGCATATGCTTGGTGAAGCCTTGCTGGACAACAACCCGGTTATTATCTTTGAGCACGCCATGCTTTTAAATCAAGAAGATGAGTGTGAACAAAAAAAATCGGACTACACTCCTTATAAAGCCCTTGTTCGGCGAACGGGGACTAAACTTTCCTTGATCACCTATGGGGGGATGCTCTGCAAAGCGTTGACCGCCGCAAATAATCTTGCAAAGGCAGGTTATGAAATTGAAGTGATTGATTTGCGCAGCCTCCGTCCCCTGGATGAAGCTACTATTTTAAAATCAGTTAAAAAAACCCATCGAGCCCTTATCGTGGATGAGGGCTGGAGGTCGGGGAGCATCTCGGCAGAAATTTCTGCAAGAATTATGGAGTCCGCATTTGATGATCTTGACGGGCCAGTTCAACGCCTCTGTCGCAAGGAGGTTCCCATTCCCTACGCAAAACATCTGGAGCTTGCAGCTATTCCGCAAGTTGCAGACATCGAGATTATGGTGAAAGGAATTTTAAAATGATTTATGAAGTCACAATGCCATCTTTGGGCGCCGATATGGATAAAGGTCGTTTGGTCGAATGGAAGATCAATGTGGGTGATCACATTGATAAAGATCAGGAGATCGCCATCATTGAAACACAAAAAGCAGCTGTTGAGATGGATAGTTTTCGTGCTGGCAGAATCACAGAACTGATTGCAAAGCCTGATGAGTTCTATCCAGTGGGCGCAGTGTTGGCGAAAATGGAATTGGATGCGGCTGCAGCTGCAGATATCGGTGCTCCCCAAGTGCCACTGGCTCAGCTGCCAAAGGCTGCCCCAGAAAAGGAGCCTACAGAAGTTGAAGCCAACTTTGTTGATATTCGTGAGGCCGTCGCTAAAGCCATGTCTCGTTCAAAGAAAGAAATTCCTCACTATTATTTGAAAATAAGAGTCGGCGTGGATCCTTTAATTAATTTTCTAGATGAAATGAACAAATCCAGATCCTCAGAAGATCGCTTGTTGATGCCAACCTTATTGGTCGCTGCAGTTGCAGAAGCCTTAAAATTTTTTCCCCTGATGAATGGATTTTATGTTGATGGAAAGTTTTCAACCAGTTCAGACATCAATATTGGAATGGCTATTGCGCTAAAGTCCGGAGGGGTGATTGCTCCTGCTTTGATTAAAGTTCAAACTAAAAATATCTTTGAAATCAATTCGGATTTAAAGGGGCTTATTCAAAGAACGCGCGATACTAAGCTTAAATTGGCTGAAATTTCCGAGGGTACAGTGACTATCACAAATATTGGCGACCTCGGCAGCCATGAGGTGATTGGGGTCATTTTCCCACCGCAGGTTGCGCTGATCGGTTTTGGACAAATTCACAAAGAGCCCGTGGTTGATGGCTCAACAGTGCGCCCCGGTTATATCGTCGATGTGACTTTAAGCGCTGATCACAGAGTGAGTGATGGACTGTCTGGTTCGAAATTCCTGCAGAAATTGGCAGACGTTTTGGGGGACCCCAAAGTGTTGTCACCAGCTGTTCAAAAATAAATCTATAATGGTCGGAGTGAATATGAAAATGACGGAACCAGAAATTGAAAAGGCTATTTCTGAGGCCTTTCACAGCGTAGCCCCTGAAATCACTTTTTCAGAAATTGACCTCAACAAGCCATTACGGACTCAAGTGGATATCGATTCCTTCGATTTTTATAAATTACTAGTATTGATTGAAAATTCTACGGGAACAAAAATTTCAGAAAGAACTTTGAAAGAGCTCAATTGCCTAGCTGACCTTATCCATTTTCTTGAGGGCTAAAGGTACGCCGTACCTAGAGGCTTAGTACTTAGTTCTCAAGCTCAAGATGCGCTTGAGAAAGGCTGCACAGGATGGCCAGACTTGGTCATACCCGAGGGCAGTAGGTTTAAAAAGATGGCATCATCAATTTAAGGGACCAGTTTGTAAAGGCTCAAGATCCAAGACGCCAGTTGTCTTGTTCAATATAGGGGGCGACTGAATCGAAATAAAGACCAAGGCTTGTTCTGAGGTTGTGAATCCATGATATTCAGTCGGTCGAATAATGATCTGATCACCCTCATTGACTTGGAATGTTTTCTCACCAACTCGGGCAAGTGCAGTTCCAGAAACAATAAAGAGCACTGTTTCTGAAAAGTTATGACGATGAACATTTGATTTTTGATGAGCGGAAATTGATACCCAATCAGCCGCAACATGATTTTCAAGAGCAGTGCCTCTAGTCAGCTGCATGACTTTAAAAACATCATAAGGTTCAACAGGAATAGTATTTGATTCAGGATGAGTTTTAAGTTCCCCAGCCACTTTCGCTCTCCAGTTGCTCTTTGATTTGGGCCTCGATTTTGTCAGCCGGAATAATTGGGCCTCGGCCCACTCCTGGACAAAATGCTTTAACATCTTTTGCCCAAGTTTTTGCGTTCATCACTTCAGGCCAAAAAGGCCATGTTCGGCATTGGGTAGGCCGAGCTTCGTAAACACTGCAGCCTTTGCCTTTTAAAAATAGGCAATCAGGGTTTTTTGGATCTTCTTTGAGATGCCAAATGCCGCCAGTTTTTTCACAATATTTTTTAGTAAATTCTGAGGTTCTGATTTTAAGGTGCTTAGCAAATCTCTGACGGTCCTGCAAATTGAGATAGACGAAGCCAAACTCGCCATGGGAGGTGCAGCATTTTCCGGAGCCCGTGCATTCAAATTGAACACCCTGGCGCCACCATTCTTTACCGGTAAATTTAAAATCGTCCATGAGCTGGGACTCCTTGAAGGAATGTTCTTAATAAAAATACCTAGGGAAGGCTATTTGAATCTTTTTGTTCGAGATATTTTTCAAAGCGTTGGCGAATGATATCAGGAATGGGAGCTTTTTGCTTTGTTTTTAGATCAATAATCGTGTGAACCAGGTGGACGACGGCATAAACAGTGATTCCCTTTGAAAATATATACTTCATTTTAAATGATGTGTGACCAAAACTGCACACACTGACAGAAATCTCATAAGTTTCACCTGCGAGCAAAGGAGAACGAAAATCAGATTCAGAAAAGCGAATGGGGACTGCAAAGTCCGCACTTTCGAAGTATTCCTTCCAGGAAAAACCGGAGGCCATTACAAATTGCTCATAGGCATCGTGCGTGAAGTCGAATATGTGACCGAAAAACATTATTTTAGCGGGGTCCATATCCCTAAAAGTGAGGGTCCTTGTGGTTTTAAAGAGGGTATTTTTATCTTTATTCATATAACAGCAACATTAAATCCTCTAGCCCCTTGACAGCAAGGGGATATCTCGCCATTTTGGGCAATAATAAGGAGTCTGTGTTGGCGCAAAATGTCATTGATTTGAAAGTCTATGATTCGAAAGATTTTCCTGCTTATTTGCCAAAACTAAATAAGCTTTATGATGATCTGTTTGCTGGAGGTAAGGGCTTCCGTGCAAAGCTGATTCGTATGATGTCGTCCCACTTGTCCTTGAATGGGGATTCAGAGCATCTGCTGGCACAAACTATTGAGTTTATTCACAATGCCTCTCTATTGCATGATGATTTGATTGATCGCTCCGAGCTGCGACGTGGAAAAACAGCAGCTTGGTTAAAATACAGGCCGGAATACGCAGTTCTTGCTGGTGATTATTTATTAGCGCGAGTCATGGTTAACCTTTCTGGCCATGGGAATATTAAGTTGGTTCAGTACACGGCTGAAGTGATCTCAGACCTTCTTGAGGGTGAGTGGTTGCAAGATTCCGTTGTGGGTGATTATTTTGTGAATTTGGAACAGCTAGATCGAATTCACAACTTAAAGACCGCAAGTTTATTTAAGTGGTGCATTCGGGCACCCTTTATCGCTAAAGAGAGATATGATCTAGAGCTGCATCAAATATTAGAAGAAATGGGCACCTTACTTGGCCTCTTATTTCAACGCAGTGATGATTTACTGGACTTTGATATTCGCAATGAAGAAGGCAAAGCTATTCTGGGTGATTTGAAGTCTGGATATCTGAATTCCTTCGGAGCTTTTGCCAGTCGATATTGTGAACGTAGTCACCAAGAGATGGACGCCATCGTTAAGAGTCATGACCTGAATGAGTTTTATCAGGCCCTAGGTGGAAAAAACAAATTTGATGAGTTGGTCTTAGCCTTTGATGAAAAAAACAAAGGACTCATCCAGATGTATGATCATCATCTTGAAAGATTGCGAAAGCACCTTTTGCCTGGAGAAGAAAAACTGATTGAACAGCTTCGTCCTTTGACTGAGATACTGTATTGGAGAAGGAAGCCTTCGTGAATCAGTTCGTCACCCTCTCTAAAAATTCACCTGAATTTGAATCCTACTTGCTGGGAACTTTCGCAGATGACAAGCGAGCCTTGCCTGTTGAGTCTTTAAATGTAAATTCTGCGTCTGAGATGGTAACTTTTAAAATTGTCAGTTTGAGCAACCTAAAGCGTCCTTCGGCTTGGTATATTGCTTTGAAATCCTTGAAAGTGCGAGGTTTCTTGTTGCTCCTCGTGCCGATGTTTTTAGTTCTCACAAAAAACTTGGTGGACAATTCGCTGCGGGATACTTCGACAACTATTTTTGCAAGCTTGGGTTTGATTTTTTCATTCATTGCGATGAATTTACGCAATGATTTTATGGATCATATAAAAGGAATTGATAGAATTTTTTCTTATGCTGGCAGTCGGGCTATTCAAAACGGCTGGTTAACCGCTATTCAAGTTAAGAATTATTCAGTCTGGTTTTTACTTTTAGCAATGCTTTGTGCGGTGCCAGTTATTTTTAGCTATCCCGAAGTCACTATTTTGATTTTTGTCGCGATGGCGATTGGCTTATGGGCTCAGTTTAAAAAACAAAATTCTTTTAAATATAGAATTGGTGGCGAAGTGGCGCTCTTTCTTTTGTTAGGGCCACTTTTGACTGTTGGGTATCAGTTGTCCATGGGAGCTCGATTTGATTGGGAGAGCTTCTATTTGGGCTGTGTTTGGGGATGGGGAGTTTTATTTGTACTTCACCTTAGAAACTTCACCAATATTTTGATCAGCAGTCAGGCTGGATTTCAAAACACCATCAACTGGTTGGGGTTTGATAAATCGCGTCGCTTACTAGCTTTTTGGTGGCTTTCATTCGTCTTAGTGAATCTATTTTACCACTATGCCTATGCTGGCATTTATTGGGGATTTTATCTTTCAGTGACTGTGATGATGGTTTCAGCAAGCTTTATCAGTAAGTTAAAAACAATTTCAAGTCCTGTGGGGAGTGAACTTCGTCATGTGTTTAGATATGGCTTTTCATTATTCTTAGTGACAGTTTCTCTTTGGGTGTTTGAATGTCTTTGGTATCTAGCGACTTAACAATAGCAGATTTGAAAAATAAAAAAATAGGCATCTTCTTTGATGCTGCTTCTTCTGAAAAGGCCACTTATTGGTCTGAATTCTTGAAGTGTCCAATGTTCCTAGTGTCCTCATCACAGTCCTCAGATTTTGAAATGACCAAAGAATTTTTTTTCAGAATTTATATTCAGGAAAATCAGGTCTTTGTTCGGGATTTAGAAAATCGACTTTTGGAAATTGATTTTGATAAAAACCATTTGGACTATCAGCGCCGTGGACATCATGGAAAAAAAGAGTTGATTGCTAAAGCTCTAGGTGCAAGCAAAGGATGTCGAAAAATTTTAGACCTCTCTGTGGGGATGGGAATAGACAGCGTTTTTCTGATGCAACTTGGGTTTCAGGTTATGGGAGTGGAAAGATCACCGGTCTTATTTGCTTTATTGTCAGAAGCTTTTCAGAAAACTCAAAAAGAATATCTAAAATCCTACAAACTATTTTTTTCGGATTCCTTGAGCTTCTTGCAAGAAAATCAAACCACTCTCGAATTTGATTCAATCTATTTTGATCCTATGTATCCTCATAAAAAAAAATCAGCACTGCCCAAGCAAGAAATGATGGTTTTTCGTGATCTTGTCGGAAGCGATGATGATGCCGCGGAAGTTTTAAAGGCTGCATTGAAGTGGCCAGTGCGAAGAGTGGTCGTGAAAAGACCTATGAAGGCAGAGCCTCTGCTTCCAGGAGTTATTCACTCTTTCGAAGGAAAGGTAGTTCGCTATGATTCTTATGTGGTTGGGTAGTTTTGTTGTTGTCTTGGGAAGTTTCTTTTTTGTTCAAAAAATTGCAGCAGAATTGTTTTCAGGAACTATTTCTGATTCAGGGCCAAGGACTCTGAACGGTACTTTTGTCAGGTCTTTTATTTCTTTGGTAAAGCAGGTGATTTTTGAAATATCACCGATGATGTCATTGAACAGGGCTGCTGAAAAACCTGGATTGGACGAAGGCGAATACAGGTTGAAAGTTTTGCGCATGTGTCTCAGTTCATTAGGCACTTGGTGGGCTGCTTTAATGGGAATCTTTCTGTTGAGTTTCAATGGGCTTTATATTTTAGGATTCTGTTCCCTGGCCTTCATTAGTTTTTTTAGAAACTCATTTTTTAAAAAATACTTTATCTTGCTTTTTGCTGTTGGGGCTTTTTTGGTGGGTGGGAACTTGATGTTGAAAAATGCCAGCATCTTAGTTGGCAGCTTCAATGAAAGTGAAATAGTTTTTTTCTTAGCAGACGGAAGATTGTTGTCGGTTCTGGCCCTGTTGTTCGTTTCAGCAGTTGCTAGTGTATTTATTCAAATAGAATTTTTTTTCTTAATTTTAGCTTTTAGTTTGTTGCCGGTGCATATTTTGTCAATGAATGGAGCCCTCGGCTTGATTGCGGGAGAGCAGATAGGTTCTCTATTGCTGTTTTTGTTCAAGACACGAAATACAAATGATAGACGGGATATTACTTTATACTCTCAATTTGCACTCGTGTACGTAATTGGCACACTTTTGGGTCTTCTAGTTTCTGGAGAGATGAAGTCTTTTTATTATCTAGGAAGTTCGGGTGAAATATCTGCTTCGCTTGATTTAAGTCTCAAACTGATGTTTATGTTTTTGATCCTTTGGTTGTTCAGATTTTTGCTTCTGATGAGCTGGGGACATTTTTTTATAAAATTTAAGGGCCTTCGTCTTAAGACATAAGTCGAAACTAAAGAGGTCTTGTCGGTATATTCACGACTCTTAAAGAAATTAAATTTAAAATAAGGGCGCACTCATATTGGCAGGATGTGGCATGACAGACAGTGATCACAAAGCTCTTAAAAATCAAATTTCCGATTTGGAACATGAATTGGCCGTGAAGGATGCTGAACTGCATCGCTATCGCTTAGATTTGGCTAAAGCGAATTCTTCTTTGGAAAAATTGATTGGACAAGTTGGGCAAGAGCTTAAGTTGGCTCAAGTTCTGCAAAAATTTCTTGCGCCAACAGAATTGCCGCATGTTCAGGGGTTTGAGTTTAGCACTAAGTTTTTGGCCGGCACTCGATCGGGTGGCGACTATTTTGATATTTTTGAACATGAAGATCGTCTTAAGTTTGGGATCCTTATATCTAGCGCTAGCGGTTATTCGCTCTCTTCTTTGTTGTTATCGGTCATCATAAAAATGTCCTCGCAGATTGAAGCCAGAAGGGGCTTGGCTGTTGCCAAAGTTGTCGAGCTGATCGTTAAAGAAGTGGTTCCTCAGATCGACAATCAAGACACGGCAAATATTTTTTATGGGGTTGTTGATCGACGGACTTATGAAATTGAATATTGTTCGGTGGGCGTTATCGACTGTTTTTTACAGATTTATGGCTACGAGAAATTGCAAGAGCTTCCTCCTACAGCTCAGAGTTTATGCAAAGATTTTGATTTTCAGGAACTTCAAGGCGTCAAAGTTCAACTGAATCCCAGAGATCGATTAGTGATTGCAACAGAGGGCTTAAGAACCTCACAAAATGCCGCAGGGGTCATGTGGGGAAAGCAGAGACTAAGGGAAGTCATTTCTGCAGCGTCCAAACAATCTGTTCATGAATTGCGTAATGATATCCTGTACGCAAATCAGAAGTATTCAGGTTCAGAGGAGCCGCGGCGTGACCAGACTTTGATTGTGACTGAGGTTAAAGATCGAGTGATAAAGCTCGCAAAAAGAGAATAGGTGCAATGCGGATGCAGACTTATTCAAAAATTTTGTGGAGTGACATTTAGGCAGAGCTTTATTAAGACTTAGTTGAAAAAATTGAATATTAAAATGAAAAGTGAATTTATATATACAGCATTGCAACAACTTAGAAGGAACTCAGAAAGGAATCTCAAATGGCTGAGGTAAATATATTTGAAGGGGCGCTTGATAAAGGACTTGAGGGGATCGTGGCATGCACCACAAAGGTCTCTTTTATTGTCGGCGATTTTCTTAACTTCCGCGGATACACCATAGATGATTTAGCTGCCAATTCAAGCTTTGAAGAAGTGACTTACCTTCTTTGGAATGACAAATTGCCGTCTGCAACTGAACTTCAAGACTTTTCAAAAACACTGCATGGTGAAATGGCATTGAGCCCAGATTATATTAAAGTATTAAAGGCGATCCCAACCAACGTCCACCCGATGGGCTGGTTGCGTACGGCTGTTTCATTGATGGCTCACTGGGATGCAGATGCTAATGATAACAGTGTTGAAGCCAACCTTCGTAAATCAGTTCGTTTGACTGCAAAAATGGGGACTTTGCTTTGTGCATTCGATGCTATTCGCAAAGGGAAAGAGCCAGTAGCTCCAAAAGCGGATAAATCAATAGCTTGGAATATGATGTATATGCTGGGTGGTGGCAAAGAGCCTAATGCAGAACACGTTAAGGTTATGGACACTTGCCTGATTCTTCATGCTGACCATGAGTTGAATTGTTCAGCTTTTGCGACTCGAGTCACAGCTTCGTCATTGTCTGACCTTCACTCTGCAATCGTTTCGGCCATTGGTGCTCTTAAAGGACCATTGCATGGCGGCGCGAATGAACAAGTGATTTTGATGTTACAAAAAATTGGCACCATGGATAAAGCTCAGCAATTTGTAAAAGATGCTTTAGAAGCTAAAGAAAAAGTCATGGGAATTGGACACCGAGTATACAAAAATGGTGATCCTCGCGCGCGCATACTTCGTGGAATGTCAGACAAATTGACTAAAGATGCTGGAATGCACCACATGTATGAAATGTCGACTTTGATTGATGATACGATGAACAAAGAAAAAGGCTTAATGCCAAACGTAGATTTTTATTCTGCGACTGTTTATTTCTCAATGGGAATACCTACAGATTTATTCACACCAATTTTTGCAGCCTCTAGGATCTCAGGTTGGTGTGCTCATGCCTTTGAACAATACGCTAACAACCGAATTTACAGACCTCGTGGAAAATGGGCTGGTAAAGAAGGTCTGAAGTGGGTTCCAACAAATCTCAGATAAGCTATTAATTTATGACTCACAAGCCTTTCGCGGCTTGTGAGTCATAAATATTCTTTATTTTCTTTTGGAGTTAAGGCAGGTCGGAGCTGAAGGAATGTTTGCCAGTTCTGCACTAGGGGATTGATTTTGGACAACCGGGCTTGATTGCGATGCTGCCATTTGATTTTGCGCCAATTGAGACTGCTGATAAAAATAATTCAATTTTGTCACATACTCTTTCAGTGCCGTATTTTCTTGTCTTAAGATGCCAGCTTGATTGAGCGCTTGTTGAAGGTGACTGTAGTAATCTTGTGACTCAAGTGTTTTTTTATCCAAAGCTACTTTGACTTCGATAATTTTAGTTTCCGCCACATCCATAAGATTCTTTAAAACTTCATTTTGTTGTTGTGCTGAGAGCTCAACTTCACTGAATGATTTCGAAATATTTTCGATCTCTTGGTGCAAGAGAGCAATCTTTTCGTCTTTTTGAATAATTAATTCATCCAAGGTCTGAATGTGTTGTTCGCATTCCATTTGGTTATTTTTTAAAGTCTTAATTTGGTTTTCAAAATGCCCTTGGCGTTCATTCCAAAGCGCATGCTCCCCAATATAGGCGTTTTTGGCTTTTAGCAGTTCAAGAGCCGTTTCATCTTTCAAGGCATTGGACAGTTCAAGGTCTCTTTGCAGAGTATTGTTTTTTTCTAATAGAGACTGGCTGTATTTTTTGTCTTCGCTTTGAATCTGAAGAGATCTGGATTTAATGCTTTGAATTTCAAGCTGAAGTTGTAGACTCAGCTCTAAAGACTTGGCTAGATCAGCACTCATTTTTGCATTGTTGACACGTTCTGCCCCTAATTGGTCTGCAAGCTGTTGCGTCTGAACGTGGATTGTTTCAGAACCGTAAGAAACATTTCCAAGGGTTTTAATTTTTTCCCGAAGCTCATCTTGAGAGTCTTTAAGCTCGGTGTGAAACTTTCTCATCTGGACCTGCATTTGTTCATACTTTGGTTGAGTGGCCTGGGTTTCCTCTTCATGCGAAGGAGTGCTCAGGTCGTTCATTTTGTTGCAAATATCATCAAAAATTTTTTCGTGTTCAGAAGATGAAGTTGTTATCATTTCATAATTGTTAATCATAGACCGAAGTCAAGTCATCGAAATTTATTGACAGGTATCTGGGTTCCCGATGTAGGTCCAGTGGTACACCAGGAGGTTTTCACGTGAGGTCTAAAAAAATCGCACATTTTTTTATTTCCGGGGTTTTGGTAATTAACGGATTAAGTATTTGTAACGGGCAGCAGATTAATTTATTGAATGATGTCCGACCGCCTCAGCAAGCATCCGAATATATTTTCAGGTCCACAGCGCAAGAGTCACTGATCAGTGTTCAACTGTTGGGCGCAGTCAATAAGCCAGGGGTCTATTATGTCCCATCAAATACGGACTTGTTGAAGCTACTCACTTTGGCTGGTGGTTCATTAAATAATGGGGATGTTTCAGAGCTCCTCATTCGCAAGCAAACACCACACTCTTGGTCTAACATAAAATCTGGTGCCGTGAATGAACATCAAGGCGCTTTTGAAGTGAATGCAGAAAAATTGATTAAGTTTGGTGGAGCCGATGAACTTAAACTTGCGCAAGATGATTTTGTGTATGTTCCTCAAAAGTCCACATGGCTTAGTACAGAAACTTCACGAAATTTTACCGTAATTTCTGTCATCATGGGCACTTTGCTCTCGGCGGTTCTGATTCAGAAATATTCGGAAAGAAAATGAAAAAAGAGATGTCTGAACTTCGTCAAAGCTTTTTAATTAAGGCATTGTTGTCGTTGATTTTTATTTCAAAAATATCATTTGCAGTATTTTTTGTGGTGCCCAGTGAGTTTTCTTTTTTAATATTTCAACATGGGTTGCATCCCTATTTGAATATGGCAGGAGTATTGATTTTCGGTTTACCCCTGCAGCTGTTGTGGATCAAGGGACCCCGATATTTTAAGATGAATGGTCTCTATTTTTGGATCGTTTTCTTTTTGATTGCAATTCTCTGCATGCAAACCATTTTTCAAATTATCTATGTTAACATTGAAGACTCACCACTCTTGCAAATAGGATCACTTTTGATGTCAGTATTTATGGTGTTGGTCTATGGGGTTGCTATTCCCAGTTTGTGGAGTGTTGATCGGATAGTAAGTTACGTCAAAAAATGGTCCTCAAGTTTAGTTTTTATTTCGATTCTTCTGCTACCAATAGCAGGCTCAGTCCTTTTTAAGGGCGGCCGTTTTATCGGTATTTTTAAACATATCCCCCATATGGTGACCTGTGCTACTGTGGCCTTTATTTTGAATCTAGATGAATTTCTTTTTTTAAAGAAAATGAAACATAATATTTGGTCCTTTGTTCTTGTCGCATTTAGCTTCCTCGCTATCGTGATGACTGGGACAAGGTCATCAGTATTGGCTGCAATGTGTGCAGCGGCTCTGATCTTGATCTTTCACAGTGTCAAAACTCATCTGGGACTGGTTTTCAAAATGTCGGTGCTTAGCTTCATTTTAAGCTTTACCGTTTTTTTTGGTTTAGATACTTATGAATATGCAGAGGCGGTTGCTACGGGAAAGGCCGCCTTGGGCGCACGTCAAGCACAGGATGGTGTGGGATCACGGTGGGATGAGGTTTTGCGGGGATATGAAACTTTTAAAGAGCAGCCTTGGCTTGGGCATGGTCTCTTATCGAAATTCACTTCAGGGCATGATGTTGATGTCAGCAATTATAATGCGATGAAGGACCCTCACAACGTTTTTATCTCAGCTGGGGTGACTGGGGGTTGGCCGTTGGTTTTGTGGTCACTGATGGCAGTTCTTGTCTGTTTGGTGGGGGGGCTTAAGGTTCTTGCTGAGGTTCCGTTTCCACAAAAACAAATTGCTGTATATATTTTGACTCACCTGCCAATATTAATGATTTATCATGTTCATCTTTCCATCGGCGGTATGGCCGATCGAATATACTGGCTAATGTTCGGAATGTTAGCAGTTTTGGCGACAAAAAATGTTCTGGCTTGAATTATTTTCCCGCTCGTAATTTTCATTGCTGATAAAACACAGGCAAAATCTTAAAAAAAGTGGCACAAGAAATGCTGAACTATATTCACGTCCCCATTTTTTGGGTCCGTGGAGGGGAGGCTAATGAAAGAGAACCAAACAGCGGATGCGGATTTATCAGTCAAAGACATTTTTGCAGTTTGTTTAGCCCACTGGCGCTTTTTTTTATCCTTTGCAGCTCTATTTTTTAGCGGAAGTATTTTGCTTTTTATGCTCCGAATGCCCTATGTTGCCAATGCAATCGTCGTTTTTAATGATTCCCAAAACTCTTCATTGCAAGCTTTTTCTAGTCAATTTTTTGGACTTTCAAAATCTGTTCAAGAGGCTAAAAAGGGATCTAGCCTGCTTTCAAGGCAAATCGAGTTCTTGAAAAACAGAGAATTTTTTGAGGCTTTATTGCTGGAAATTTCTCGACGTGGAAATAGTTCAAAGATTAGTTTTGATGAAAGACAAGGTTTCGAAAATTTTAGAGATCATTATCTAAACAATTTTAGCGGCGAAGAAAAGAAAATTGAACTGTTACAAAAATTGGACCATTGGATTAAAGTCACTTTAGAATCTGATTTCCAAATAAAAATCGCAGTGTCCTCGCCCAATAGAGGAATCTCCTTGTTTATTGCAAATACGATGAGTGAACTTGCCATCAGTGAATTAATGAAGCGGGAGCTCCAAGAGATCTCAAAAATTGAAGTCTTTATTGCCGAGCAAAAAGAGCACGCGGATTTAAATCTTAAAAATCTGGGCGCACAGATTGTCGGAAACCAAAGTTTGAAAGATAATTTAATCCCATTTGCATCCAAAGACAAAATTGCCGATTACGTTGCTGAGTTATTCGTACGTACAAATGAAATTAAAATGAAAATTGCTGAGAATAAAAATCTTATTAATCGCTTAGAGCAGCAGCGAACGGGATTGAATGAAAGTGCACTCTATGGAATTGCTGGAAGAATATCTTCAATAAATTCAGAAAATGAAATCTTGGAGGGTAAGCTTGGCGAAGTTTTGCTTACTGTGAGTCGTTTGAAGACAGATTTAAAGCAGGTTCCCCATCAATCGGAAATCTCCGAGACGTTGAAAAAGAAATCTGAAATTGAATATCTGAGATATAGAGAGCTCAGTACTGCTCTTGAAAAGCTGGAAGCTGCAAAATTCTCAATTGATACTCGATTTGAGGTGCTGGAAAGAGCTCGAATCGAGAACACCTTGCCACTGTTAAGTCTTTCCTCCTTGGCCATGATTTCTATTTTATTGAGTCAAGTTTTGGGATGTTTTGTCGTGTATTTTAAATTTTTGTGGAATCCAACTTATTTTCACGATGTTCATTCGAAAGAGAAGAATATTGGCTTTTCTAACTGTTTTAAGGCTGGGGTTAAACCATTTAATAGTGCTGATCTGAGTTTTATGGACAGTGAAAGTTCACAAGAAAAGCAGCCAGAAATATCAGTTTTGTAGATTAATTTAAAATTAGAGAACGATTTGAGGAAGAAATATGAAGAAGCGTGCAGGACTCGGAATTTATTTGTCAGGTTTATGTTTTTTGATTGGTTGCGGTGGAAAAGTTGAAAATAAAATCAATCAATCAATCGAAGATAATCAATCAGCCAAGACAATCGTAGAATGGGACTCCTCCTCCGGGCATCCGGAAGTGATCTTTGGCGAATGGCGCAACCAAGCTGCGGAATCAGAGAGTGAAAAAGAGAAGCTGATGTCAGAGGTTTGTGAAAAGCTGATAGGATTGAGTGGCCAATCCTTGTCCATTTTCGAAGAAGAAATTCGCAGGGAATCAAATCAGTTTTTTATTGCGGGCTGTAAAGACGCTTTATTACAAAGATTAGACGAATATTTTGCGGCTGAGCGAAGTAATTTGAGCGTGCAAGTGAATGCACTCAGATCTCAACGATCATCAAATAATTTTAAGTTCCAAGATAACGTCCAGCTTAGAGATTACTCTAAGGGGTATCTTGCTTATTCTGGGGACGTTGCAAAAAAAGAGATTGTTTTAACTTTTGATGATGGTCCGAGTGACTCCTACACTCGCTCAATCTTACGTTCTTTAAAGGAAGTGAATGCTAAAGCCCACTTTTTTGAGCTAGGAAAAGCTGTACGCTTGAATTCTGAGATCACCAAATTGGTGGCTGCGGATGGGCACATGGTTGGATCTCATAGCATCACCCACTCCTGCATTGGAAATCTCAAGGAGTGTGGAAGGGCAAATGGGGGACATCAGTACACTTTTGATGCGGCCGTTGCTGAAATTCGCGGAGGTCATCAGGCTGTTTATGATGTTCTTGGATGGGTCGATCCAATTTTTCGGTTTCCCTATGGAGCTTCAGCGCCAAACCTCAGAAATTATCTAAAAATGTCGTCAACGGGTGAGTTTTATTGGAATATAGACAGTCAGGACTGGCGAGCACAAAGCAACAGTCATCTTATACATAATACTTTAGCGCAGATTGAGGCTCGCGGCTTAGGAATTGTTCTTTTTCATGATATTCAGCGCCGAACCGCAGAAATTCTGCCGGAATTCTTACGAGAGCTTTATACCAGAGGGTATAGCGTGGTATTGCTTCAGTCTTCTGATCCGAAATTGAAGTACAACAGTAAACTGATTCGAAAGAAGCTACCTTAATATTGAGTTTTTAAATGCAAAAAATTGATATATATCGTCCCTCAACTTGGAAAGAATACCAAAATACATTATGCAATGGCTGCTGGGGTGGCTGCTGTACAATGCCCGTTGAAATTAAAATCTCAGATTTGCTTAGTTTGGGGCTTGCGACTGAAGCTGAGGCCGTGGGGTCGATCAGTAAACTTGCGAAGCGGCTATTTAAGGAAGGATTCATTCAGTCCTATCAAAAAGGGACAGAGTTTTTTATATTAGCTCAAAAAGAAAATCAGGACTGTCGATTTTTAAATTCAACGACGCGACTTTGCACGGTTTATGAGCAGAGACCTGATACTTGCAGGCAATTTCCATCAATAGGTCCACGACCAGGCTTTTGTCCGGCTGGAATCAAATAAGTCAGAAAGCCAAATCAATATATTTTTAAAATCAGAATGGATTTGAGAGTTGCAATGCTTTAATGTCTTTAGGTGAAGCATTTAAAAAACTGTCAAAAGGGAAAAAAGTGATTTTAAAAAATATGCTCTTGCTATGCTTCTTGTTTTTATCCCTATCATGCACAAAAAAGAATGATCAGTCGAATGCCGATAATCAACTGAAAATGCAGGTTGCTGAGTCTGTGACATTTAATGGAGATAAAATTCCGGAAAGCAGTTTGCAGGGCAAAATCATCATTTTGAATTTTTGGGCCTCCTGGTGTCCGGCGTGTATGCAGGAAACACCTTCGCTTTTAAAACTGGTCAAAAAATTTCCCAAAGGGGTTGTTCTTATTTCAGTCTCTGAAGACGAGAGCGCCAAAGAAATGCAAAAATTCTTAAAACTTTTTCCTGCGGCAAAAAACGCCAACGTATTTCTTATTCATGACCAAAGTCGTAGGTGGTCTCAAAAGTACAATATTTATAAGTTACCTGAAACTTATGTCTATGGAAGAGATTTCAAGCTGATTCAAAAATTTGAGGGCTCGATTTCATTCGAAAACCCCCAAGTTGAAAGCTTCTTTTCAAAATTGATCAATAATTAATCACCACTTGAAGTGATTCTTATGACATTCTGTACAGCGGCTCATAAAGTTTGGCTCCGCCACATGGTTGAATTTTATAGTGGAAATTGCAGCTTGCAGATGGCAGCTCGCACATTGTGAACTAAGTCCTTTGTAGGTTCCAGTTTTATGGCACTCCATACAGTCTAGTGTACGATGAGCACCTCGCAGTGGGAACTGGGTGAGGGAATGTTTGAACCCCGCGACTTCCCAAAACTGTTGGCGGTGACATTCCTGGCATTGTGGCAAAGTGCCACTGTGGACATCATCTTTTGCATGGCATGTAAGACACTGATTGCTCATGCCGGATAGTTTTCGCTCGCCCCGATGACATTCATTGCAGGCCAATGAATAATGGACACCAGTTAAAGTGAAATTCTTATGGAAGTCCTTGGTGATTTTCCATCCTTTTTCAGTATGACATTCTTCACATTTTTTACCGAAGGAGCCACTGTGAACATCTTTGTGACAAGTGTTGCATTGAGCTGCAAGGGGTTTGAAAAGGGTCACATTTCTTTGCTTATTCTTGTAAGACACAAACTGATTTGAAAGTGGCTTGTGGCACTCGCTGCACTTCACATTTTCATGTTTTCCAAGAATTTGAAATCGACTTTGCTTGTTGTGCTCAAACTTGGTCTCTTTCCATTCTGTTATCGAGTGGCAATTGAGACACTGGCTGCCCAATTGGCCGTTATGATAATCTGTATGGCAGGCTAAGCATTCTGTCTTCTCTACTTTGGGCATTTTAAATTGAGTTAATTTAAATGCAAATTTATCAGGCAGACTGGCTTTGTTTAATCTATGAATATTTGGCTTCAAAAGGAAGATCTCTTGGCCGCTGGGTTTGTGGCATTCTTCGCATTTGATTTTGTTGTGTGATTCATCCAATGGATACCGGGTCGTAGAATGATCAAAGTTCAATCTATCCTTAAAGTTTTCAGTGCGATGGCATTGAGAACAATTTTGAATATTGAGGGATTTAGAAAATTGGTTTGTATGAATATTTTGATGACAATCAATGCAGAATTTTAGATCTACGGATTTAAACTTAAAGACTTGCTTACCACTTTTGCCATGACAGTCAGCACATTTTGTTTGTGTGTGGGCTCCAGAGAGAGGTAATCGAGTCTTGCTATGGTCAAAACTGGTCCCTGATTTCATATCGTACCAGCTGCTAGTAATGTGACATTCCGTGCACTGCTTTTTCAAAAGTGCGGAGCTGAAGGATTTTAAATGAGGACTTTGATGGCAAGTTTCACAGTTTTTTGCTTTCAGCTGTGACCATTTGTAGATCCCAATGGGCAGTGGTTTTTTGGTGACAATATTCTCAACGTGACAGCCAAGGCAGTTGATCTCTTGATGTTTCCCATCAATGACAAAATGAGTCTGCTTATTGTGATCAAAAGCAGTTACTTTTTTCCAGCTGGTCTCTGTGTGGCAGTTTTGGCACTTATTGGGATCTTGGAAGTGTTCGGTCTTGATCTTGCCAAATTTGTGATAGTCAGTATGGCAGCTTAAACAGGCTGGCTTAAGTCCAGTGAAGTTAAAGTGTTTTGCATCAATTTTATTCTCTAGCTTAATTTCTTTTTTCACTTCACTTTTTTTATCAGTCCCTGATTTGGCTGCTTTTTTACCAAAAAGGCTCTTCTGGTCGTGACATTCGATACAGTTGATTTCGAAATGCTTTCCTCGCAGTGGGTAGCCAGTGACTTGATGATTGAATTTTGGGATTTTCCATTCAGTTTGAGAATGACATTTTAGGCATTGGCCATTTTGAAATTTTTTAGAGAGGTTGTTTTTATGTAGGTCAGCATGGCAAGTGAGACACTGCTGTTGCTTCAAGCGAGTCCATTTATAAGTGATTTTTTTGGTTGTTTTATTTGGACCATGACAGTCGGCACATTTCATTTCGGCATGCTTGCCTTCTAATTTGTAACCGGTGTCTTTAAAGTGATCGAACTTAATTTCTGTTTTCCAGGACTTAAGGGAATGACAAGAGTTGCAATCTTTTTTGGCCCACTCACCCTTAAATTGATGTTTATCATCTTTTTTATGGCAGCTTACGCAAGAAGCTTGGGCTCCAAAGTATCTTGTTTTACCCGCTCGGATTGATTTTTCGGTGTATTTTGTTTTATGACATTCGGCACATTTGAGCTCAGAATGTTTTCCTTCAAGTGTATACCCAGTCTTTTGGCCGTGATTAAAAGTCTTTTCATCAACAGCGAGAGAGTCATAGTCCCTCCCTTTGTGGTCAGAGTGACATTCAGTGCATGTTTGTTGTGTTAGTCCATGGAAGCTTTTTTTTGCGTCGACAAATTTTTTGATGGGCTTATGGCAATCTAAGCATTGAGTGTTAGAAACGCCTTTTCCAGCCTCGTGACACTTTAAGCAGTCTTTTTTTTCAAATTCGGCATGTCCCTTCATCAGTGGTCCAGGGGCAAGCAGTTTATTTAATATTCCCTCCGACTGACCTAGGGTAGTTATGGAAATAATCAGGATCATAAATGTAAGCCATAACTTTATCATAGGGGACCTCTAGGTGGAGCTCCATCTCGGACAGCTGGAATCTCCTCGTTGCCAAAGCGATAACTTAATCTGAAGAAACCACTCATTATTTTTACATCTTCATTTGAAGCGGTCTGTCCAGAAAAGGCAACATAGGTATTCCTTGAAAGGTAATATGCCAAAGTTGCATCAATCAATGTTGGGTGATTCGTGGTGCCATTATCATTATTCTGCACCCCATAGGAGGTGTCTAGATTCAGCTCCCATTTACGGCTAAAGTATCCAAGACCAAGCCGAAAGTATCCATCTTGACTAGTGAAGTTTTTTTTAGACTCTAAGACTGTGTAGAGATCCCATTTCGGACCAAAAATTTGTGATCTGATAAAGCCCAATTCGGAGCTCTGGGATTTCAATCCGTCCACGGCTCTTTCTCCGGAGCTAAAGCGTAAGTAATATCGATCCTGAAGTTTATTTAACTTATAGATAAATTTAACTTCGCTTTCTTGGAAGGGGCTTGAGGGCAGCTGTTCTAAAACACTTTGCCTCCGTGAATATTCAATAACATCTATGGTTGTGTGATTGAGTTCGCTGGCTATTGTTTCTGTCCATTGTTGCTGCCAACTGAGGAACCCGTTCTGGAGATAGGGTCGAGGAACAAAATCATAATATAGCAAAGTCATAACGCGGCTTTGTTCCTGCCATTGATAAATCAAGTTTTGAAATAGAAAATTACGATCAACATGTCCGTCATAAGATAATGAAGTGAGTGCATGTGTTACATAGAAGTTTCTATTCCAGTCCAAAGAACGTTGGTTGTAGGTCAAAGTGAGTCCACTGACATTTGATTTAGAATCAAATTCAAGATAGCTTTGTCCATCCTTGTGAGGATTAAGTCCTCCGAAAAGAGATGAGGTCCAGCTTTTACTCCAATGCTCTTCGACTTGAACACCATCGACAAAAGTCGAGCTGACCTCTTTAACCGGAAATCGTCCAAATTGAGTTGTTATAAGTTGATTCGCTCTGGAGTTTTGAGTGCTTAACTGGCGCAGTTGAAATTCATTTCGATCTGTGAGGCTCAGATTTTCTTTGTTTAATTTATCAAAAAAATCATGCTTATCTCGCAGGTCTAGTGCCGCATCCCAGGAGGTGTTGCTGATGTCTTCGCCTTTGATAAAAAATCTTGAGGAGACTGTTTGAAAGTCATTTTTGTCAGAGCCTGTTGTCACCGAATCAAACCGCTCCAAGGAAGTATATCCTCCAAGGGTGAATCGACCATTGTACTTTGTGCCCCAAGAAATGCAGGGGATTAAACAAAGAAACGTGAGCAAACGTGCAAAAGGTTTCAACTAAATACCTCAAAGATGAATATGCTATGTGTTGCTAATCTTAGTTGCTAAATAACAGAATGTCCTCGTAGGATAATACTTATCGAGGGTATTCATGCACAATTTTACTATAAGTCTAATTTGTCGTTTAAACCAAAATAAATTTTTCAAATTTATATCTTCTATACAATTAGCTGTACCGGTGATGCTGGGAATTATTATCTCGGTCGCTGCGGGTACAATTTTTGAGAGCTTACACAATGCCGAGTATGCAAAAATGGCGGTGTATGGAACAACCTGGTTTTACTGTTTATTGTCACTGCTTTGGCTTAATATTTTTTCTTCGATGATGTCTAGGTATCCATGGAAGAAACGTCACCTTGGTTTTGTACTTACGCATATTGGAATTATGACACTTTTAGCGGGCAGTTTTATCACAAGCTATTATGGCATCGATGGAACTTTGCAAATACCAGAGGGCCAAAAAAACAATATGGTGATGATGCCTCGACTTATGGTTGGGTATCAATTTGAAAACTCGCCTACTGTTAACTCTGTTGTCTTTGAAAAAACTTTATTTGAAAAAGATCATTCAGATCTTGGCTTCATAAATGATCAGATCGGTCACATAGTCCAAGTAGAAAAATTTGTACCGTTTGCGGCAGTTGAAAAAGGCTATTCAGGAAGTAGTGATAATTCAGGGCCTGTTGGTGTCAGCTTTGGTTTGAAAAGTCAGTTTTTTGATGTCAAAGAATGGCTTCATTCCGTTGACAATCCACAGATGCAAATGGGACCCGCAACTTTGAGATTAGTTATTGATGAAGGAGACGTTGTTCAGGCTGAAAGTCCTAGCAAAAGAATGCCCTCCAAAGTGGAGGAGCAAGAGGTAGTGGTCAGCAAATCCAAGGCGGGTGCTTCATTCTATCTGAAATTAATTGATGCCAAAGATAAATCCGAAGTGAGCAGAATTGATTTAAAAAAACAGCCTCAGGGTGCCACCTACAAGGGTGTGCATTTTAAAGTTGTAAAGGCTTTTCAGCGGGCCATTGTTGCCAGCAACAAAATTGTTGAGAATGAGGACCCGGCCTCTCCTTTAAATCCTGCGGTAGAGTTGTCCATTGAAAAAGATGGTAAAAATGTTCGCGAAGTCATTTATGCAAAATACTCTGGCTTTTCTTTACATAAAGATGGCGTTTATGGCTATTTAATGGAGCTTGTGGCTGACGGAACCACAGCTGTTCAGGGCATGGAAGGTCATTCTGCTAGCCCAGAGAGCGCACCCCATGAAAGTGCGGCGGAACCTCCGCGGCAAATGAATCCGGCCAATGCGGGGTCGGGCAATATTGTAGAATTCCATGTGAACCGCAAAGCAACAGACCAAGTGAAAATCATTTTACTTAAAGCCGGAAAAAAAGTGGCAGAAAAAATAATGAAGGAAGGCGAGACCTTTCAAACGCCATGGATGGGAATGCAGCTTTTCCTGGCCAGCATCAGCTTTGGTTCAGAAGCTGTGACGGATGTCAGAGCTGTTAAGCCTGTTGCCGGTGGGCAAATGCCCCCGAGTGCAGTTTTAATAAAACCTTCGGGAATGGAAAAGGGTTTTTGGCTGACTCAAGGAGACGTTAAATCAGCTCAAGTGTCAGGGAAAAATATTAGTTTTGCATTTACTAACGAAACCTTTGCCTTACCCTTTTCTTTGTCCTTAGAAAAATTCTCTAAAAAAGACTATCCGGGGACTGAGACTCCTTATAGCTATGAAAGTTTAGTGAAATTAGAGACCGATCAAAGCGTTCATCTCATTTCAATGAATGAGCCACTAAAAATTGAAGGATTCACTTTGTATCAGGCGAGCTATATAATGAACCCAGGACAGCCTCCGGTGACAGTTTTGTCTGTGAATAGGGATCCGGGTCGACCCATAAAATACCTAGGAAGTCTTATTTTAGCATTTGGATTTATCATCTTTACGTTGATGCGAAGTCGTTTTAATACTGGTCGAATACCAAAAAAGTCAGAGGAATAGAAAAATGTATAAACATCTGTTGTTGGCTCTTTCGCTTTTAATCCCTTGGACTGTTCATTCCCAAAATCTCCCACCCGAAGAATCACTCAGGCAGGTGATTCAAGTGGCTCAGCAAATTCAGGTTGAGCCAATCAATGGTGTTGCCATGACCCAAAATGGACGCCTAAAGCCCTTTGATACTTTGGCTCGAGAAACGATTTTATTTTTGACAGGTAAATATCGAAAGTGGGGAACCGATCCAGTTCAAACCTATCTGGCAATAGCTTCATCACCAAATGCGCCCTATGCCGCAATGATTGAAGTGCGTTCACCAGATCTTCGGCAACGATTGGGGTACACCAAAGATAAAAGGTATTTTTCTTTGGCAGATTTGGAAAGTTCAACATTAGGAAACCTGGCTGAGCCCATTTTTAAGAAACAAGAAGAAGGTGGTAAGCTCAACGAAGAAGAAAAGAAAATTTCAGAAGTCTACAGTCAAATGGCCGTTTTTCAGCAGATAGTGACTGGTGAGCATTTTAGTCGAGCTATTGATTTTAGCCTTATTAATGGTGGTCATCAAAGTGCCGCTGGCGGAATATTGTCGACGACGATAAAATCTTATACTGAGGCCTTGAAACAAGAAAAGATGGTTGAAGCTCAAGCTTTGGCTGCAGAATTGACTAAGCAATCGCGTTTACAAGAAGTGCCCGAACTATTTAGACACTATATAGACAAACTAGATACTGAAATTCTTTTTAATAAATTGAGTCTATTTTTCTGGAGCTATGTGCTCTCAATTTTGGCGGGTTTCTTATTTCTATTTGAATTGAGTCGAAAAAAGATCTCAGTGAAGGCTGGTTACTTGCTGCAAGTTTTGCCCCTCATCCCCCTTATCGCGGGCTTAACAATGAGGGTCTTTATCACTAAGTTTGCACCAGTGACTAATATGTATGGAACGATGATTTGGGTTTCATTCGGTGTCATAGTTTTTAGTTTGATGTTGTTTACTCTTTATAAAAATTGGTTTGTGAGCGGTTTTATGTTGGTTGGGGCAGGTTTAATTTTACTGCTGACAGAGCAGATTCCCCTGATATTAAGCCCTGACATGGATCCCATCGTAGCCGTTTTGAGAAGTAATTTTTGGTTGTCAACTCATGTGACTACGATCACGATTTCGTATGCGGCATTTACGGTAGCCATGATTCTTGGAAATATAGCCCTTGTTCGGTTGTGGTTGAGTAAAGACAACCAAAAGTTCTTTTCTGAGTATTCTCACTATGCCTACAGAATGATTCAGTTGGGTTGTTTTTTGCTAACTGTGGGAATCATTCTTGGCGGTATTTGGGCCGATTATTCTTGGGGCCGCTTTTGGGGCTGGGATCCAAAAGAGACATGGGCCTTGATCGCTGATATGGGATTTTTGGTTTTACTGCATGCCAGATATATCGGCTGGGTGAATGATTTTAAATTGTTGGCCTTTGCTCCTGTGTCGTACCTTTTGGTCGTTATGGCTTGGTATGGTGTCAACTTCATTCTAGCTGCAGGATTGCATTCCTACGGCTTCTCAAGTGGCGGAGCAACAGCCATCACGTTGTTCGTTATTGTTCAATTAGTTATCTTGGCGTTAGGACTGTTCAAGTTTTATTTAAACAAGAAACAACTCGTGAAGTCCTAAGATCAGATTAAAATCAGCGGTTAGAATTTCACAAAGATCAACGAAGATATGATGTGAATAACCGCTGAAATATACATAAAGACCGCAAACGGGAAATGGAAAGCATGCCAATATCCCATCAGCCTTTGATAGGCGCTCAAAAATTGGGATCGTCTTTTGTTTATTGCATAATTTTTGAGTCTATATTTTGATATTAAGGGCCATCCAACAGGGACTGGCAAATCTACAAATAACATCTTTGAGTCAGCTGCGATAGATGAAAAAAAAGCGGTCAAGGGATTTATCTCAGATTGTCCAGGGTATCCACCCACAAATTCTAAGCTTTCATTCAATGCGCTGGTCTTGAATTCTGGTGTGAGCTCAACCTGTGCCGATGTTAGAAATTTCTCAAGAGCCACGAGCTGTTGTGCCGCCGATTTTTCGTAATCACTTTTTCGCCTCAAGATTTGAGTGAAAAAATATCTTCCAATAATTCCACTCGAGAATGAAACGACCATACTCCAAAAAGAAATTCCAACTAGACCTCGAGCCTTCAAATTGCAATGAAACAAAATAAAAGTTGGTCCAAGTATTCCGCAAAAGATGTGAAAATTTAACCAGCTAGTAAGGCTTCCCCATTTTTGAGTGAAAGAAAATCTTTTTCGTACAGAATATAAATTCATGAGCACCATGAGGCTGAATCCAAAGTAGCCCAACCAAAGGCTAAGGGCTCGGCCAGGGACAGTGCTAATTTTTGTTTCAGCATGGATCAAGCCAGCAGTTTGCATTCTAAGCAGCAGACTTAAAGAAGAGTGTCTGGAAAGCGCCCAATATTCGAAAATCAAATAGGTTGTTATGAAAAGCCAAATGCTTATGTATTTTTTCATTATTTTTTTTGCCTCACATAGGATCAATTTATTGTTGGCATTAATTGGGGCATTTGCAAGAACCAGTTGGTATATTGTCTGGGAACTCCATTTTGGGCCTGTATATATTATTTAGTGTACGGATAGGTTTTTTCTTAGAGTCCGATCTAAGCGCACAAATATTTTTATCACTGAAAATAGACGATGGTCCGGAATTTTCCTAAGAGCATCCCATCAAAAAAATTTGGTATATAATTAATAAAAACAAAAAATGAGGCAAAATGAAAGATCAAAAAAGTCATTTATTAGAAAAATTTCTGTTTGGTTTTTTAAATTTTTTGTCAGATCATGTTTTGGCCATTGCTCTTTTGCTTGCTTTTGGCTTCGTCTTTCTGCAAATCTTCAAAAGAGAATCCCACCATAAAAATGCTAAAAAACTACTAGATAAAGCAATTAAGTCAGGCACCAATGAACCTATGACTTTGCATCCCGAAGTCGAAGAATCAATGTGTGTGGGCTGTGGCGCGTGCACCACAGTTTGTCCAGAGGGCGATATTTTAAGGATGATCAATCACAAAGCCGTTCTTGTGGGTCCTGCTAAATGTGTGGGCCATGGAGAGTGTGAAAGAGCCTGTCCCATGGGCGCCATTAAACTGGTTTTTGGAACAAAAACCAGAGGGATGGATATTCCAAGGCTGACAAAAAATTATGAGACGAATGTAAAAGGTCTTTATATTGCTGGGGAGCTTGGCGGGATGGGGCTGATCCGGAATGCCATTAAGCAAGGAATTCTTGCTGCTGAAGATGCACTAAAAAATCTTGCCGATGCGGGCAATAAAAAAACCGATTGTGATCTATTGATCATTGGAGCTGGGCCTGCTGGTTTGGCCGCAAGCTTGGCGGCCATTGCTGCAAAGAAGTCCTATTTGACGATTGAGCAGGGCGGTTTTGGTGGGACTGTCTACAACTTTCCTCGCCAGAAGGTAGTTATGAGTCATCCCTTTGATTTACCGCTCATAGGAACTAAAAAATTTGTATCGAACAAAGTTAGTAAAGAAGAGCTCTTGGACTATTGGAATTCGGTAAGGTCAAAAACGGGAATGAAGATCAAGGAGCAGACCCGCTTCGAAAATCTAGAAGCCGTTGATGGAATTTTCAAAGTAAAAACGAATGCCGGCGAATTTACCGCTAAAAAAGTCATTTTAGGAATTGGTGTTCGTGGAAGTCCAAGAAAACTTGGCGTGCCGGGCGAGGACACTCCAAAAGTAACTTACAATTTGATAGATCCAGAGCAGTATCAAAATAAGGGTGTGATTGTTGTTGGTGGAGGAAATGCAGGGGTTGAAGCTGCACAAATGCTCGGAGAAAAAAGATGGAATAACCGTGTTCATCTGCTTGTTCGAAGTCAGACTTTTGATCGTTGTAATGAGGACAACATCAAGCGAATTACTGATATGGCCTCGAAAAATTTAGTTACTATTTTGTACAATTCCTCGATTCAAGAAATTAAACCCGACATGGTCACGGTGAAAACAGCGGACTCGGTTCTTGAATTGCCAAATGATTTTGTCTTTGTCTTTGCTGGCGCAGAAATGCCGCATAAATTTTTGATGAGTTTAGGCGTCCAGATAGAGAAGAAATTTGGTGAGGGATTGGGCTAGTCTAGAAGCCCGCCAGATTCAGAATTACCTCTCACTGCAATTTTCACTAAGCCTAATTTAATTTTAAAAATTTGCTAATTTTTTCTGGTAAAAAATCAGGTGTAAGCTTTCCAGAACACTTTTTACATGGAATTTCTTCTGGAAAATTTATTTTCTCTGGCTCACCATTTTGGGAATACTCATATTCTTTCCCTCTTTGGGAAAGCAGATTCAGTTCGGCTCCACATTCACAATAGTAGGGAGCATAGAAAGATTGAATTCGTGCATGCTTTGGTAAAAAACCATGAACGATATTCACCTGATTGATGACTACAAAGGGACATTTAACCAATTCCATTTTGCAGGCAACCGAAATTTTGGAAGACCAGTTAATCCAGTTCTTAACACCTATTGAATTTATGAAAGTCATTTTTTCCATATCAACAATAATTTCAGTAAGATTCTTAATTGGATAGTCGAAGATGTCATTTTTTTCGCTAATGGGTCCCGTTATAAAAAACTCATAACGTGTGCTGTTTGGATTTTTGACATTCATAGATTTTCACCTCGATACATTAGAGGCTAGTTTCATAGGGTGAGTTCTGCCAATTGAATAAATGACTATTCCAGACCTAGGTCTGGTTTTATAAAATCTCAACCTGAGAAGAGTTTTGTGAGATTTTTCTTAGCGATCATGTGTCTCAAAATGGTTTTTGGAAATCTGCTTAAGTTCAATCCAAAAACAGCCGAAAAAGACTTAAGTTATGAGAAATATTCGAAATCTAATCAACAGTGCTTTTTTATACATTTTGATGCTGCCCTTGCTGGGGTGCTTGCAGGGTGAATTTACAGCTGCTGAGAGTGTATTAAATGGAAGTCCCTTGCCTTCCTTTGCCGGCGCGGTTTCAGCTGAGAATATCAATGGTACTGTAATCAGGATTCACTGGGCTTTGTCGATGGGTTCTGTCGCTTCAGAATATAAAATTTATGCCGTGAATTCTGATAACTCGCTGACTTTACTTGGGAGTGCATTGTCTTCAGAAAGTTTTTTTGATCATACGGGTTTAGAGTCAGGGCAATTGTATCGTTATGTTGTCAGAATGGTCAGTTCAAGTGAGACTCAGGATTCAAATCAAAACATAGTCAAAGGTCTAGCCTATGCAGGAATAAGTGGTGCAACCGTTGTTAGTGCAACAGCAGTTGACTTAGAATTCCCAGCTACCTCCTCGGCTACGAATTTAAAAATTTATTGTACGACAGCTGCGGCAAATATGAGTTTATTTGCATCAGTGAGCCCGACTTCAGTTCGACACAGTTTAACAGGGCTCAGCTCTGGGCTCAGTTATCGATGTCAGGTAAAGGCGGTCTTTGATCAAGGTCGCGAAGATTCTAATACTTTAACGACGACTTTTACGCCTCAAGATATTGTTAGCTCTTCACCCTTTGGTTTCTCTGGAATCAATACTGCTGCTAACATCGGTGACAGTTCGGCGCAAATTGATTGGTTGCCCGCAAATCCCGCCATTGGAACAACAATTTCTGGGTATCGAATCTTTCAAATTAGCTCAGATGGATTGACGGACGACGTTTTTGACGTCCCTGCCGCGACTTCAAATTATACTGCAATCAATTTGCTTGCAGGTGAAAATTACGGATTTATTGTTCGGGCTTTCGATAGCAATTTAAACACAGACGGAAATCAATTCACTAAGTCTATATTTACTTATGCGGGAATCACTTCTGCAGTGGCGAATGATTCGCAGAGCGCGACAGTTAACTTTCCGGCGGCCCCGATGGCCACGTCATTAAAAATTTATTGCTATTTAGCTGGAGGAACTGTGCCATCAACTGCGACGGCGGAAATATCCAGTTCACTGGGCTCCTATCAGTTGACGAATTTAACAAGTGGGTCGAGTTACACATGTAAAGTTAAAGCCTTGGGCTTAGGTGGCTTGGATAGCAATTCGGCTGCGATAACTTTTTCAACCCCTTAAACTTAAAGCAGGAGGCTTTTTAAGTGGCAGAGCGTTTTTTGGTGTTTATCATTTCAATGAGTCTGTTGTTTTTTCAGCAAGGCGCTTTAGCCGCTGAAGAAAGCTCGCAGTCTTTTTCATTAAGTGGAACTCTTTATCAAAAAGGGACCACAACTCCTTTGCATGATCCCAACACTCGCTTTGTCGTGCAAATATTAAATCCCCAAAAAACCTGTATACTATACGAGGAAAAACAAACGGTCAGTGTTGGCGCGAATGGTTTTTTTAGTATTCAAGTTGGTTCTGCGCGGGGCTCAATTAAGCGAACTGCCAACGATCCAAATTTGATGATGACGAATGTCTTTCAAAATTCTTCGAGGGTCTTTGCAAACAATGCCGGCAGTTCGATGTGCGCGGGTGGATTGTATACGCCAACAGGGGGTGATGTTCGCTTTGTTCGCGTGACAGTTATACCATCTTCGACGAATATTCCGGACACCTTGGCACCAGATATATCAATGAATTCAGCGCCGAGCGCTCTGGTTGCGCAAAGCATTCAGGGGTTAGAAAAAAATAAGATCTTGCAAGTTAAAGAAAGTAACGAGGTGGCCTTAAATCAAGGCAGTTTAGAGTGGCTTTTTCGTCGAACAAATTATCTTAATCTGCAAAATATATTGTCAGGAAATATGATTAGTTCACCCGGGGGCGGTGCGGGTTTGCCTTCTTTAAGTACTCCGCCGACGAATCCAGAGGCGGGTTCGATTTGGTATGATTCAGGTAATAAAGTTTTAAAGTATTCTGATGGTGTGGGTGTAGTTCAATTATCGACTTCTTCGTTAAACTCGGTGAGTTCTGCGAATAGCGATATTGCAGTCGCATCGGGAAACTCCACTTCTGTTTTAACTTTGAACTCAGGAACTAACGCCAATCAGATTGTGAAGTTAGATTCATCAGCAAAACTGCCACCCGTAGATGGATCTGCTTTAACCAATATCACTGCCACAGCAATTGCAAACAACGCGGTCACAACAGTCAATTTGAATGATGCCTCAGTGACAGCAGTGAAACTTGGCACGGATGTGGGAAAATGGTCTACGGACACAACGAATGTGTATCGTGGATCTGGCAATGTCGGAATCGGCACGACCACGCCCGGCGCCGAATTAGATGTCAAAGGTGCGATTCGATTATCAGGATCCACTTCAGGATACACGGGCTTCCAACCAGCGGCAGTGGCGGGTTCAACAGTTTGGACTTTGCCTGCGGCGGATGGAACGAGTGACCAGGTTTTAAAAACAGATGGCTCTGGGAATTT
>CANFQX010000005.1 GCA_947449255.1 Pseudobdellovibrionaceae bacterium | reverse complement strand
CTTTGAATCCCTTTCTGCTTTCTATCGGATGGAGCGAATTTTTTCAAACGAGCTTTGATAGTGGTCAGAGTGACCATCCAGAAATTCCTTTTGCTCCGGCCCGGGTCGTGAGCCAGGGGCGTGATAGTTACCGGGTCCTTGTGAAACCTTTCCAGCAACAGGGGAAGACATGTACATAAATTACTTACTTACATCTTCAAGTGCATGTCTTGGGGATTTATATTAATATTTGGCTAAATATTCTTCGAGGTTATTAAAGCTTCCACTCCAGCCTTGCGCCATTCCTGCTTTGGCTTTATTGAAAGTTTCTAGCTCAACAGGTGTCGCATGAAAGTCCACTTCCCATTTGAGAGTCACTCTGGTTTGATCAGGACCTTCGGCTTCGAATGCAAAAGTTGTTTTCATGACTTCAGGCCAAGTGGGCGCCATCGGGTGACGGGTGACATTTTCGTTTTCATCGCAAAATGATTGTGTATAGACAAGTCTATGGGGTTTTATAATTTCCAGATAGGTGGCTTTACCGTACATCTTTGTGTCGCCGACGCCTGTCATGCAATAGAAGGCACTTCCGCCTGTTTTAATGTCAGCCCTAAAATAATTAATTTTGGAACCCGCTGGTCCCATCCAATGACCAAGGTGTTTTGGATCAGTCCACATTTCAAACATCAAGTTTATTGGGGCATCAAAGGTCTGATTGAAAACAAAAATATCTTTTTTTGTGGATTCCATTTCTAAATATTCAGCAAGACGATCCCACGTTGAATTTCCGCCCACTTTTTTGATAAACTTCTTGGTCTCTGCTGCAGCATCGGCCGTGGCTAAGGCCATGATCATTTCCATTTTAGTTTTGCCATTAAGATCAATAAAATTAACAGTCACACGAAACAGCGGTGGTTGCTCATCGTTTCCACCATGGTCATAAACCATACGGGAATACTTTTCGACTTCGAGATATTTAGTATTGTTAGGATAGTCAACACCATCGGGTCCATGCATGGTGTATTTCCAATGGCCACCCGTTCGTACATCTTTGCTTTGACTGGTAATTGTAAACCCGCGTGGACCCCACCATTGAGCCACTTGTTTCGGGTCAACCCAAGCATCCCAAACCATCTTAACGGGAAAGTCATAAATGCGTTCAATATATAATTCATTTGGTTTAATTTTTTCGGCCATTTTCTTTCCCCTTTTGTTAGTTGAGTATAAATTCTGTCTAAAATCTCTTCTCAAAAAAATCCCTAGACAACTGATCCCAATATGTTTCCAGAGATGGATATAATTACGGATCAAATTTCAAAAAGCACCTTGTCGCGTTCTGATGCGCTATCCGTATCAGCTAACTAGTTAGATTCAATCTCACCAATCAGTTTCACCACTTCATCAAAGGCAGTTTTAAAACTCATCGCTTTAGGAATGGAGTCCACAGCACTGGCCCAGCCCCGTTCAAGGCGATCCGTCTTTAATTTTTTTATCTCTTCATAAAAAGAGGCTGGCAATTCAGTCGAGCGAAATTCAAAACTTCGTTTGAGGGCTTCTTTTAATGTAGGGCCGTGAACCTTTGGTAGAAATACCGCAAGGTCATGAACATCTTTTGAACGGGAATTTTCATCACCGTGAGAAATCAGAGCATGAAGTTTTTCCGCACAAATGGTTTCAATAGGATAAACGGACCAACTGATATCATCATTGCCAGCAAGCAAGGACGGAGTTTGTTTTTTCTGTGGCCCCGGGGTGATAGGATCACCAATCCCCAAATCAAAATGGATGATTTGTGCTTTTTTAAGATTTTTGAGGACATCACCAATTCCCGCTCTATATGAGTGACGGATCCCGCCATATTCCCCTTGGGTGGCAAGATCCACCTGACTTTCAAAGCGGAACCAAACCCCATCGCTCAAATCAAACTCTGCCTGTTGCTTTACCAATTCAAGAGTTTCATCAATATTAGATTTTATAAGTAAGGCATCCAGATCAATAGTATACCGCGGGGATTCATAGATTTTTAAACCAACAAATCCCCCTTTGAAAACAAGATGGCTCGCCAATTTTTTGTCCGAAATTAGGCGAGCAACCAATCGTTCAATCATAAAGACGGTTTCAAGTTCTTTAAATTTCACACTCATTTTTTTAGAAAGAGTGGTCAACTTTTGTCTGACGGATTCGCCTTTTGCTTTTGTTGTCATCCTTCTATTGCTCCTATGATGGCCTCAAAGTATTTAGTGAGATAGGAATCAAGGCCAAGGTCTTTTGCCATCATTCCAATTTTTTTAAGGGTAGTTTGTTTTTGTTGTATGGCGATGCGAGCTGCCTTGATTGCTGTCCGCTCTCCAATCTTACTAGCAAGTTTAAATCCTTCCACAATGGCCCGTTCAATAGAGACTAAGCGATAGCCATTTCCCTCAATGATCCCGACATTGAGGGAAGTTTTTGTGCGGATAAGGCGATAGCCTTTGGCGCTGACTCGTTTTTCAGGAGGAACTAAAACCCATGTCTGCTTAGGCACTTGAGTGGCAAGGTTGTAATGAAAAAGTGCCGTGAGGCCACCCACTGCAGAATTGGGGCCAAATTTTTTATAAGCGATCTGAAAATCAATTTCTCTTGGGATGTTGGCTTTTGGGTGCAGGTAAATTCCTCGCTCCATGCGATGCAGCTTTTCTTCTTTTACAAGAATTGAAAGCTCTTGATGGCTGATGCCGATCTCTCTTGCTTGCGCGAGATTAAAGGGGCCAAGTTTTTTAAGTTGTGCGTCTTGTTTTTGAGTCATATCTTATTATTCCGCATAAAATGACATTTCTCAATAGAAATGTCATTTTATGCGGATCTGCCCTAAGCCGCGAAATGGTTCAGAAAATATGAATTTGATATTTTAGCAAAATTTGACATTGTTTTTAAAAAATGTCGGTTTATGCCGTTTATTTTTTTGAATTTCATTTCTATATGAAGCCCAATAGCGCCCAGAATGAGCTAACTTTCTATTTTCATTGCGGAAAATTTATCAAAATCACCCCCTGCCAATTTAGCCTTACGTTTCCCAAAAACCTAAGATACGCTGATAAAAATAAACTCCTATGAGAAACAGAAATTCAATGGATTTGAATCAGACTGAGACTCCAATAGCACCCGAACAGACCGCAGTTAGAGTTGCCCTCTGGCGTGCCTTGCATGTTCTCATTGACAACAAACCAAATATTTTTACCGACGAGATCGGTGAAAAGCTAGTTGCTGAAAATGGTTGGCGAGATCGTCCAGATATGAATCCGGAGTTTTCAAAAAATATGCGTGCTTCCATTGTTGGACGTGCTCGTTTTATTGAAGACCTTGTTGAAGAACAAGTCGCACAGGGTGCAACTCAATATGTAATTTTAGGTGCGGGGATAAAATAAATTTTGGGAGGTTTAATATGAAACTCGGTTACACACTTTTCTATGTCGATGATGTTTCCAAAACAATGGATTTTTACGAAAAAGCCTTTGGTTTGAAAAAGGGGTTTTTACATGAAAACCAATACGGAGAAATGATCACCGGAGAAACAAAACTGGGCTTTGTAAACCATGAAACTGCCGGTTCTCATGGTTTTGAATATGAAAAATCCAATTTGCAAAAAAATCCATCAGCTTTTGAAATTGGATTTGTAACTAAGGATGTTGAATTAGCTTTTAATACGGCCATAAGTGCTGGCGCCATTTCGGTGTGCAAGCCAATAACTAAACCTTGGGGACAAGTCGTATCCTACGTGCGTGACTGTAATGGATTCCTCGTAGAGATTTGTTCTGAGCTCTAAGCAAGGTCTTCGTCTATTGCTGATCTTCAAGTCTAAGTTAGTGAGCAATACCAACGTAGCTTTGTAAAAGGCCTGAAATTTGTACTGACTTTAGTTGCTTCAAAGCTTAATATGTTTAGCAAAAAAGTTGGGGGATGCTCGAATGGCGAAAAAAGCAAAGCGAGTGATAAGAGCTGTCAGAACGCAGATCGGCAATAAAAAAATAATTTACCATCTGTTCATAATTTTGTTGGGTCTGATATCAAATATTGCCTTCGGAGCGCCTGCTGATCATTTGTTGAGCTTAAAATCAAAATATCCCTATGGATTGATAGGTGATGACTATGGTGTTTTGACGATAGGTGATTTAGCTCTTAATGCTCGTCATATCAAGCCAGAGCCGTTTGTCCCTGGCAAGTTCACCCCTTATGAATATTGGCAGTGTTTTAAGAGCAAGGCCATTTTATCAGAATGTGAAAGCATTGGAATGATTGACGGAGAAGGAGTATTTGGCCGAGTTTCCGTGAAGGTCTATGCAAATCAAATAAATCACAAATTTATTGAATCCAGACCCTGGCCAGTTCGGGAATGTCGCAGTTTCGTGAAAGATCTCAAGATATTGTTGCGGGGAACCTCGCATGCCTGCATTTCAGCATCTTTCATCGAAAACGATATAGATAATTCAGGGCAGAAGTCATCGATTGGAATTTTTCATCGGATGAAAACTCGCAAGGGCTATGAGGGTGAATCACGCTAGTGAATAGGATACCATGTCCTTGTCCATTTCCATCTCCATCTACCCATCCCTAATCAAGGAACCTAAAAATGAATCTATCATCCTGGGAACAGAAATTTGAAAGCAAAATATCATCCATTGCGACAGCTGATGATCCGGCTCACGATCTGCTTCATTTCAAAAGAGTTGTTCAGACTGCAAAGAAACTTTGTGCCCTTGAAAAAGCCAGATTCGAAATCGTCGTTCCCGCAGCTTGGTTGCATGATTTTGTCATCGTCCCCAAGGACAGCCCGCTTCGCAGTCAGGCTTCAAAGTTGTCTGCTCTTGGCGCTGTAGATTTTTTAGAAGGCATTCAGTATCCAACAGAGTTCCTGGCGGACATCGCTCACGCTATTGAGGGACACAGTTTCAGTGCGAATATTGAAGTCAAAACAATCGAAGCTCAAATAGTTCAAGATGCTGATCGCTTGGATGGTCTTGGTGCCATCGGCATCGCGCGGTGCTTTGCTACGGCCGGTTTACTGAAGAGACCTTTTTATTCAGACCAGGATCCATTTTGTGAAAGTCGCACTCCTGATGATTCACAGTTTACCGTCGATCACTTTTTTAAAAAACTTTTTAAAACGGCAGAAACATTAAAGACACCGGCAGGAATCGCCGAGGGCCACCACAGAGTGGCCGTCATGAAAGCCTATTTGTCTTCATTTTCAGACGAGCTTAATTAAATCTTTCGATGTACTGACAACGTTGACAAAGATTTTCGACCAACTTTTTTTTGCGGAAACCTTCAAGGATGGCGACCGATCTTGGACTATTTAAAATATCAGTTAAAGGCTGCAGTTGAATATCACCCAAGGGGATAGACCCCTCTTTATCAAGGCAGCAAGGGACCACTGTGCCGTCGACTAATATCCCAAAATGGGAGGAGAGCCCATAGCAGCTTCCCGAATTGCCAAGGATCGGCAAATCCAATGAGGGCCAGATAAATTCAGTGTCAAAGTGAAGATAGAGACGATTTTTGATATGAATGCTTTTTCGCGAGCGCACATCGATCGCTGTGTCCAGTGGGGTTTGAAAGCGCTCGCTGATTCTTTGGAGCATATTCTGGTTGTTGCCCGAAGAGCCGCGAGGATCCTGTAAATTCCAAAGCCTAAAATTGATATACAGATCAGGCCGCTCCGAAAGCGCTTTTTCAGTGTATTCAAAAATTTTATGTAAGTAGTCAGTCGGGTTACGGTCTGGAAAATTGTCATTGAAACTGTGTAAAGAAAAATTAACTTGGCGAAAGGCCGGATTCAATAAAAGTTCAGATTGTTTTTCTTTAAGTAAAACACCGTTGCTGACCAGAAAAATGCGCACAGAAAATTCGTTGCAGATATCAATCATTTGAGAAAGATGGGGGTTTAGTAAAGGCTCCCCCATCAAATGAAAGCAGACTTGCTCTGTCAAAGGGGCCACTTGCTGGATGATTCGCCGAAAAAGATCAATCGACATGATCTTTTTGGCCCTCATCACCTCGGGACAAAAACTGCACTGAAGGTTGCACATATTGCTAATTTCAATATTTACCTTTGTGTATTTTTTCGCCAAGCACACCCTCTGCTGTTCAATCTAGAGCTTTTCTAATTAGAAATTCTTTTTTGGTCGAAATTTACCAGAGATATTTTTGGAAATAGTCTTTGGTGCAAAGGACTTAGTTTTTTCGTTTTTTGGGGAGCTTTCAAAAGCAAAAGATTTTTTTCCTTTTTTGAATGAGCTCTTAGGGCTTTCTTCAGCAGAAGAACTGCGGTCCTTGAAATTACCCTTGGTTTTGGGCTTAAACTCAGTTTTACCCGAGCTGGTTTTAGCCTTAAATTCTGATTTTGGCTTCTCAGACTTTAGAGCGCTTTTTGCTCTGGGGTCATTGGGTTTCGAATAAGATTTAGACTTAAAATTCGCATCAGAGCTAAAGCTCGACTTCGATGCAGATTTAGCCGCAACAGCAGAAGTGGCTTTAGAGAGCCTACTTTGTCGTTCATCTCGCGCTGAACCTTTAATATTCTGATCTTTAGCATTCTGATCTTTTGCATTGGGCCTTGGTTTAAAGACAAGTTTGCTGCCAGTTAGTTTTTCAATTAAGCGCTGATCTCGCTCAGTGACAAGATTGACTACAAGCCCTTTGCGTCCAGCACGCGCTGTACGGCCTGCGCGATGAAGATAGTTATCCATTTGTTTGGGCAAATGGAAATTGATGATCCGGCCGACATTTTCAATATCAAGACCTCGTCCAGCTAAGTCCGTAGAAACCAGCAGCTCAATTTTGCCATCGCGAAAACTTCGCAAATTCATTCGGCGTTCATTTTTATCCATCTCGCCACGATAGACGGCACACACATGGCCCTTTTCTGTCAATTCTTTAGCTAGCTTGTCACACTGTTCTCGCGTGTTGGTGAAAAGCATTGTTCCACCCTCAATTTTTTGTGCAAGCAGCTTTTCAAGTAAAGGCCACCGCTGTCCGTCCTCGACGATCATATTTTTAGTGACAAGGCTGGATACGACTTTGCCGCTGCCTTTGCTGCGAACGATCTCAGCAGAGGCAAATAAATCATTCATCATCTCTTGAACTGCAGTTGAAACAGTGGCTGAAAACAGTGCCAATTGAATTTCTTCAGGGCAGGTATTAACAATGCGATTTGAATCAGGCAGGAAGCCTTGGTCCAGCATTTGATCGGCCTCATCAAATATTAAAACTCGAACATCTGTAAGATTGATGAGTTCTTGATCCAGCAGTTGAATCAAACGACCTGGAGTTGCTAATAAAATTTCAAAAGGACCCGAAGTGTTTCTGCGGGCTTGTTCCATGGCCATACCGCCAAGGGCAGGTCTCACTCGCAGTCGAGTTGTGTGAGTCAAAGTTTTAAAAACCTTTGAAACCTGCTCGCCAAGCTCTCGACTGGGCACCATGACGATCGCTCGGGGACTGGCTTCTTGCTCAACGGGACTGCCTTCATCTTCAAGGGCTTTTAGGGCATGCAGCAGGGGAAGTGCATAAGCTAGGGTCTTTCCGCTGCCAGTCTCAGAGACTCCCACCGCGGATTGTCCTCCCATGAGCATGGGGATAATTTGCTTTTGAATATCCGTGGGCTTGTTTATACGCATGTCTTTGAGGGTTTTAAGAAGGCTCGGCAAAAGCCCAAAATCACTAAATGAGTTCATATTGATAGATCCTTGAGAATAAATAGTATGAAGAAAGCGGCGACTTTAACGTTTAATGGGATATATCCCTAGAGAAATCTTATCAAAAATTCATTATCTAGGATTTCATAAAAAAAATACCTTTTTTAATGGAAATTCAGGGGTTACGTTCACGGTCGGACCAATTTTAGCGCTGTTATAAGGGGAAAATATGAGCACAATCACAGAACTGCAAAATAGAGTGAAAACTTTTTGTGAGCTCCGTGACTGGGATCAGTTCCATCCCCCCAAGGATCTAGCCATTGGTATTTCCACGGAAGCCAGTGAACTCCTAGATTTGTTTAGGTTTAAAACTGATAGTGAAATTGAAATCAAAATGCAAGAGCCCAATTTCAAGTTAAAGGTAGAGCATGAGCTCGCCGATATTTTTTTTATGGTGCTGCGATTCGCACAAAAAAATAACTTAGATCTATCGGAGTGCCTTAAGCAAAAAATCCAAGTGAATGAAGAAAAATATCCAATAGATAAATCAAAAGGCTCAAACAAAAAATACAATGAATAGATATTTCTTGAATATGAATACTTTCGCCTGAAGCGCACGATGCGCTTCAGGAAGGCCGCTCAGGATGGCCAGATTATCAATTACCCTAGAGCAGCTGTATTAAAAATTGTATGCATCAAAAAATTAAAGTATCCGTTTTTAGTAAAGGTTCAAAAAAATTATGAAAAAAATCAGTGTCAGTCATATTTTAGTCGACAAGGAATACGAGGCCCAAGACCTCTTGCGGGCCCTAAAAGAAGGCAAATCTTTTTCCGACCTGGCTGTGAAATTCTCGAAATGTTCCTCTGCAAAATCCGGTGGAGATTTAGGCACGGTCGACGTGGCTCGACTCGATGATGATTTTTCAGAAGCGGCATTGGCGTTAAAAGTGGGTGAAATCTCTTTGAAGCCCGTGCGCACAAAGTTTGGATACCATTTAATTAAGCGGCTCGGCTAGCCAAAGTCAGTTTTCAATCAAGTGATTAGACATAAAAAAAGGCCGCTTGTGCGGCCCTTTTGCAGAGAAGGAAGAATTAGTCTTCGTCGTCTTCATCTTCGAGGTCGTCATCGTCGTCGTCTTCATCATCCTCGTCATCTTCGTCTTCATCCTCGTCCTCATCGAAGTCTTCATCTTCATCAGCTTCGATACGGACAAGCCATCCCTCTTCATAGGGATCTTCCATAATGATGCTAGGGTCTTCTAGGACTTGAGAGTTAATCTCAATAATGGTTCCACTGACGGGGGCATAAATATCCAAGGGGCCGTCACTGGTTTCAATTGTTCCGATAACTGTTTCTGCGCTGACTTCTTCTTGCTCAGAAGGAAGCTCAACAGAACTGATTGATTCAAAGTCTGCAAGGCCATCTTCGTTAATACCAATAGTGATGATTCCATCTTCTTGGTGTGTCCACATATAGCCCATAAATTGTTTTACGTCGTCTGATCCCATTATTTTTTCTCTCCAAGATTCCGCTCTCAAGGAAGTTTATAAACCCTATTGATTGGTGAAAAACAAGGCTTAACTTAATTTTTTAAGCTAAGCCTTGTGCGTTCTATTACTAGCAATCGTAATACAAATGGAACTCATAGGGAACTGGTCTTTGTTGTACTGGTCGAACTTCTTTGTCGATTTTATACTGCACCCAGGTGTCTATAAGATCTTGAGAGAAAACGTCACCTTTTTTAAGGAAGCTGCAGTTTTCAACCAAGTTTTTCAAAGATTCTTCAAGTGTTCCCGGAACTGAAGGAATAGCAGCTGCTTCTTGTGGTGGCAGTCCATAGATATCCTTATCAAGTGGTTCACCTGGATTTATTTTGTTAATAATTCCATCTAAGCCTGCCATCAAGATCGCCGCTTCAGCCATATAAATGTTCGCTGTAGGATCTGGAGTTCTAAACTCAATGCGCTTTGCCTTAGGGTTTGGCCCAGAGTTTGGAATTCTCATCGCCGCTGAACGATTTTTAAAGCTGTAAGCCAATTTTGTCGGAGCCTCAAAGCCAGGAACTAATCGTTTATAGGAGTTCGTGGTTGGATTGATGATACCGCACAACGCTGGAGCATGTTTTAACACGCCACCGATGTAGTGGAGTGCCATTTCAGAAAGTCCCGCATATTTATTTCCAGCAAAAAGATTTTTTCCATCTTTCCACAAAGACATATGAATATGCATGCCTGAACCGTTATCGCCAAACAGAGGCTTAGGCATGAATGTCGCTGTTTTCCCGTTACGCTTTGCAACGTTTTTAACGATGTATTTAAACCACATCATTTTATCGCCCATATTTAAAGCCGTATCATATTGGAAATTAATTTCACATTGTCCAGCTGAAGCCACTTCATGGTGATGGCGTTCAACGCGCATTCCACAGTTTTCAAGCTCAACGCAGATTTCAGAACGAATATCCTGCAAAGTGTCAGTTGGAAGTGCTGGGAAATAGCCCTCTTTGCTTCTGATTTTATAGCCTAGGTTGTTGCCACCTTCATCGCGGCCAGTATTCCAAGCGGCCTCGTCGCTATCGACCATGTAAAAAGCAGAGTTGTTAGTTTGTTCAAAGCGAACATCATCAAAGATAAAGAATTCAGCTTCAGGACCAAAATATGCTGTGTCCGCGATGCCGGTAGATTGCATGTAAGCGATCGCTTTTTTTACGATTTGACGAGGATCACGATTGTAGGCTTGCAGAGTTTCCGGCAAACAAACATCACAGATCAAGGACAAAGTCGGGATTTCCATGAAGGGATCCATCATTGCAGTGTTTGCGTCGGGCATGACGATCATATCGGATTCTTCAATCCCTCTCCAGCCACGCATTGAGCTGCCATCAAACCCATAGCCATTTTCAAAGGACTCTTCTTCAAGTTGATGAAGTGGAATCGTTAAATGCTGCCAAGTTCCGACTATGTCACAGAACTTGAGGTCTACCATCTTAGCGCCTTTTTCGTGCGCAAACTTCAATGCTTCTTTCGCGGTCATTTTGCTGTCTCCTTGCAAAAGTGGTTTTGAAAAGTGTTAAAGTGCTTCTTCGTTTTTTTCTCCAGTGCGAATTCGGAGGGCTGATTCAACGGAAATTACAAAAATTTTTCCGTCACCGATTTTCCCAGTGTGTGCAGTTTTACGAATGGCCTCGACGGCACTGTCAACTAAAGCAGCGGGAAGGACTACTTCAATTTTTATTTTCGGAAGAAAATCAACGACGTACTCTGCACCCTTGTAAACTTCAGTGCGACCCTTTTGTCGGCCAAAGCCGCGAACTTCTGAGACAGTGACTCCTTCAACGCCAACCTCGGAGAGGGCGTCGACGACATCATCAAGTTTAAAGGGTTTGATAATCGCCTCAATTTTTTTCATCAGAATCTCATTCAGGTTTTAATTTTGGTGAAGCATAGCAAAGGAATTATGGAATGCAAAAAATCTATAAATAAATTTACTCAAATAACGCATTCCAACACTATTCCATTGAGCCTAAGCTGGGACTTTGGTATCTTGACCCGCAGAAGCGCAGTTTAAAAAAATATTCGAATTTGGATGAATGATGTCTGACTCAAAAAAGCTCTTTCGCGTCGTATTGATAGAGCCTGAAATTCCTCAGAACACTGGAAATATCGGTCGAACCTGTGTGGCGACGAATTGTGAGTTGCATATCGTTGGAAAAATGGGCTTTGAAATCAATGATACAAACCTGAAAAGAGCCGGTCTGGATTATTGGCCCTATTTAACCTGGTTTCATCACGCCAATTTTTCAGATTGGTGGCAAAAAGTTGAAGATCCATCTCGAGTTTGGATGTTCACCACCAAAACCCGCAAAACGTATTTTGATCCCCAGTATCAAGACGGAGATTGGTTGGTTTTCGGAAAAGAAACCAAAGGCTTGGATCCTGATTTGTTAGCACAATATCCTGCCCAAAATGTCACCATTCCAATGGTTGGAGAAGGTGCGCGGAGTTTGAATTTAGCCACCAGTGTTGCCATTGCGGCTTATGAAGGGCTTCGGCAGCGGCATTTTGTTAAGCCCACAAGCTAGGGTTTATATTAAAAAATTGGAATGAATCAGTGTTTAGTTCTAAAAGTCTTTGGTCTAGGTGCGACTTTCTAAAGTAGTCTCGCGTCAACTACTTGCAGTTATTGATATATTGAGGCTATCCTCAGAGACTATGGTAACACAGATTCTTACAAAAATATTTGGTACAAAGCACGATCGTGAAATGAAAAAGATCCAACCTTTGGTGGATAAAATCAATGCCATTGAGCCTGCAATGAAGGCGCTTTCGGACGATCAATTAAAAGCAAAGACTCCTGAATTTCAGGAGCGCCTCAAAAAAGGTGAAACTGTCGATGACATCTTGCCCGAGGCTTTTGCGGTTTGCCGTGAAGCTTCACTGCGGGTTTTGGGGATGCGACATTATGATGTCCAGCTGATTGGTGGAATCGTTTTAAATCGAGGAAATATCGCCGAGATGAGAACCGGTGAGGGAAAAACCTTGGTCGCCACCTTACCAGTCTATCTGAATGCTTTGACGGGCAAGGGTGTGCATGTGGTCACTGTGAATGACTACCTGGCTCGCCGTGACTCTGAGTGGATGGGACGGCTGTATCAGTGGTTAGGTCTTCGTACAGGAATTATTGTGCATGGTCTCAGCGATCAAGAGCGCAAAGCCATGTATACGGCTGATATCACTTATTGTACGAACAACGAATTGGGCTTCGATTATCTTCGTGATAATATGAAGTTTGATCTGAATGATTATGTTCAACGTGGTCATAATTACGCCATTGTCGATGAGTGTGATTCCATTTTGGTTGATGAAGCAAGAACACCTTTGATCATTTCGGGGCCTGCTGAGGCTTCAACTGAAAAATATCAAATGGTCAATGCCATCGTTCCTCACCTTAAGCGAGATCTGCATTTTACCATGGAAGAGAAATCCAAAACAGCCTCCTTGACGGAAGAGGGCAATTCAAAAGTTGAAGAGCTTTTAGCTGTTGGCAATCTGTATGATCCCCAAAATATCGAACTTCTGCATCACGTTTATCAGGCCTTAAAAGCACATTATTTGTATCGCCTTGATGTGGAATACATGATTAAAGATGATGAAATTGTTATCGTTGATGAATTCACTGGCAGACTTATGCCAGGACGTCGATGGTCAGATGGGCTTCATCAGGCTATTGAAGCTAAAGAGGGCGTTGAAGTTAAAAGTGAAAATCAAACTTTAGCGACAATCACTTTCCAAAATTATTTTAGAATGTATTCAAAGCTTTCAGGAATGACTGGAACAGCAGATACTGAGGCCGTAGAATTTAAAAAAATCTACAACCTCGATGTTAATGTTATTCCAACCAATAAGCCTATTAAACGGATTGATCACGAAGACGTTGTCTATAAATCAGAGAAAGCTAAATTTAAAGCGATCACTGCAGATATTAAAGAGCGATCCGATAAGGGGCAGCCAATCCTTGTGGGGACTGCATCGATTGAGAAATCTGAAGCTCTCAGTAAATTTTTGCGCAATGAGGGCATCAAGCATGAAGTTTTAAATGCCAAGCACCATGAGCGCGAAGCCGAAATCGTCGCCCAAGCGGGTCGTAAGGGATCCGTTACAATTGCCACAAATATGGCCGGCCGAGGAACAGACATCATGCTAGGTGGTAATGCCGAAATGTTGGCAAAAGTATTCGTAGGTAATGACGATACTCCTGAATACGAAGAGGCCTTGGTTAAATTTAAAAAGCAGGTTGAAAAAGAGCGCGAAGAAGTTCGTCAAACTGGTGGTCTTTGTATCATAGGAACCGAAAGACATGAATCTCGTCGTATCGATAATCAATTGCGTGGTCGTTCTGGACGGCAGGGTGACCCAGGGGAATCGCGTTTCTTCTTGTCCTTAGAAGACAACTTGATGCGAATTTTTAATGGTGAGCGCATTCAAAAAATAATGGAAATGCTAAATATTCCTGAGGATGAGCCAATCACCGCAAAAATGGTGACGAATGCTGTCGAGGGGGCTCAACGCAAAGTTGAGGGCCATCAATTCGATATTCGTAAAAATCTGATGGATTATGATTCAGTGATGAATAATCAGAGGAATGTCATTTACGGGCTGCGACGAAAGGTTCTTGAGGGCAACGAAGTTGAGCGCACTGTGCTTGATATGCTTGGTGACGTAGTTTCAAGTTTCCTAGACACCTATGCTCCCGAAAATAAGCGCAAAGAAGAATGGAATCTTGAGGGTTTAAATAACTCCATGGCGCAGACTTTTGGGTTTAAATTGGATTTGGGAGCAAATTCTTGGAATTCAGAGTCTGTTCTAGAAGCTGTTAAGAAAGATGTCCGCGAGATCTATGAAAAACAAAAATCGTCCATGGGACCATTTTTTGAACAAGTTCAGAAAATGATCTTGCTCCAATCTATCGATAATCACTGGAAAATGCATTTGGCTATCGTTGATAAATTGAAAGAGAGTATTGGGTTGCGCGGCTATGCTCAAAAAGATCCCTTGATTGAGTATAAGAAGGAAGCATTCAATGCCTTTGAAAGTTTGAATAATATCATTAAGTCCGATGCCATCGAAAAAATTATGCGTGTTCAATTGGTTTCTGAACAATCAGAGCAAGAAATGTTGGCAAGTCTTCAACCTGAAGAAGCGGATCTAGATAGCCTCGATTATTCTTCCCCAACAGAAGATGATATTGGCCATGCTATGGAAGCTGAGTTGGCTTCTGAAGCTGAGCCACCTAAGCGAAAAATGACATTCCAAAGCGGACCAGCCAGAGACGATAGAAGCATGAACAGAGAAGAGCGCAGGCGTATGGAAAAGCAAGGTAAAGGAAAAAGATAATTGATCTCTTGCCCAAACTGCCACAATCAGATCGAGATTTTAGAGCGGCAGTTTGGGACATTATTTTCTTGTCCCCATTGCGCTGCGGTCTTCTATATTAATTTCAGCGGTCAGGCAGAGGTTGCAGAAGCTGAGCCAGAAATTGAGCCACAGGCTGAAGTCCCCTCCTTCGATCGGCAATCGGATTGGTCGTCACAGGGAAATGAGGTCGCTCAGGGTTTTCAGGAGACTGAGCAGACTCAGGACATTTCAGTTCCCTATGATAAATTTGAATCCAATCAGGAGCAGCAGGACTATTTCAATGCAGAAACTCCGGTTGAACAAGGTCTTGAGAATATTTCTGATATTACCACTGAAAATTCAAACTTTTCTGATATTGCAGACTACGGAAATGCAGATGTAGACAAGGGCCCATTGACCTACAGGGTTGTTATTCAAGGGCTTGAAACCTCGCAAGTGCTCATTCAATTAAAGCAAGCAATGACTGACTCCCGTTTTGGATGGGATGTCGAGGAGCTGCTATCACTTGTGAAGCTCGGACAATTAGAATTGCTAGGCCTAAGTCCAACTAAAGCTTTTGTGCTAATTAACCGAATTAAGTATCTGCCCTTGAAAATATCATGGAGGCAAGATGTCCATTCAAATTCCTAAATTTCCAATCCTTCTCGTTATGGGTGTTGTTTTTGTGTCCTTTCTTGATTTAGCGCAAGCTGGTGAGCATAAAGAAGAAAAAGCAGAGAGCAAGGCCGAGTCAAAACCCGAAGGTAAAGAAGAGGGTAAAGAAAAAAAGACTAAAGCCGTTGAAGACTCTTATGTTCATGTGCAGCTTCAAGTTCAAACCTTTGAAGCTAAAATACGCTCTGGCAAAGAAGAGCTAGAAAAGTTAATTGAAGAAAAGCAGCACACCAAAGATCCTGTAAAAGTCTCAGAAATTATCAAAGAGATGATGCTTGTTCATAAAGAAATTGAAAAAAACATCAAGGAGTATGATTTGCAAAGATCCCTGTTGAAATACAGGTATCCAGAAAAAGGCCGATCTGAAAAAAGAGAATACGAACGCATTGAGTTAAAGCCAATGGAAGAAATTGAAGGTCAGCTGAGTCTGGCAAATTCAGTGAATCAAAGCCTCAAAAAGGTTCGATCTCAATATGAAACTCCAGCTGAAGTTGAAACGAATGAAAAATTAAATAAGGCTAAACAAAACAAAGGACTTTCTGAGCCCTTTGTTTTAAAGAAATAGTCACGCCGTGCCCATCTCTCCCGCCAGTTTGAAAAACTGTCTCAGTTTGGGAAATTGAACATGCAGGCTTTAAGAACTCATCAAAGGGTGATATTTTCAAAGGATGGGGAGGGCTCATGCTCCAGCATTTAGTAACTATTCATTCAAAGTCCATTTTGATTTCTGTGGTTGTTTTGTTCACGACAGCTTGTCAGACATCTATGGTCAAACAGTTTGAATCTATTAGGCCGGGTATGGAGAAAAATGATGTCATAGGCTTGATGGGCAGCCCAAATCAGACATTGCGTGTTCATGGTAAAGACCGTTGGTATTATAATTTTTATGAAGACAAAATTCGCTTTGAAAAAGAAGTTCAATTTATAAACGGCATTGCGGTTTATACTGGTGAAGTTTCTCAGCCCCCCGTGGTGGAGTCGGCAAGTGCTCAAGACGCTCGGAATTTAGAATCAGATCGACAGCAGTCAGAAATCCAGATCACGAAGCAATCCGAGCAAGCCCGTTTTAGAAGTGATTACGAAAATTATGACGCTAAATTAAAAGGTGAAGATAAAGTTCATTATCTGCCAAACTTTGTGCCCATCCGGTAGCATTTCCCAAATCAAAATAAGTCAAAAATAAATTTTGCGCCGCAATAAGGCATCTCTAAGAGGTGGGATCTAATTTGTTGCAGGTGCTAAGCTTTTCAGGTACTTATCGTATTCTAACATTACTATATTGTGACAAAAATATTTTGCATCTCCTTGGGAGCGTCAGCTTATGTCGGAAGATAAAGATTATTATAACCGCGGTGGTATGCTTGCCTTTGCATTCAGCATGGTTTTTGTGTTTGCATTTTTCTTTTACCTTGTTGTTGTTAATAAGGGAGTTGATCTTGGCGAAAACGTTGTAGATCCAAATGCCCAGACTGCAAATGTGGTTGTAGCGTTTGATATCGCAAGTGTGAAAGAGCCCTGGGTTTCCACTCCTGAGTTAGTGGCTTACGGGAAAAAAGTTTTCATGACAAACTGCGCTATGTGTCATGGAAATGAGGGCAAGGGTGATGGGGTTGCCGGTGTAAATCTAAATCCAAAACCAAGGAACTTTGTTGAAGGTCAATGGAAAAAAGGACCTGGGATCACGGATCACTTCAAAGTTCTTCAAGTGGGAATTGAAGGGGGCTCTATGGCTTCTTACGCTCACTTTAAGGCTGCGGATCGTTGGGCTTTGCTGCAATTCATCGATTCTATAACAACCAATAAATCCAAAGAAGACCCCGCTAAAGTTGCGGAGTTTGCAAAAACTGCACAATAAAATAAATTGGAATAATAAAGTGATTAAAATTTTTGAGATTCTGAATTTTAATACAAGAAGAACAGCGCTGATTTTGTCAGCTGCTTTTCTTTTATTATTTTCAGAGTCGCCAGTTTTTGCAAATATGCCTAAGGAACTGGGTTTGTCTGCGGGAGAGCAAGTTCCTGAGTTAAAAGGCATCGGAATTGATGAGAAGCTTGGGCAAAAACTAGATTTCAATATTAAATTAGTTGATGAGGCTGGCAAAGAGGTTTTGCTCGGGTCATTTTTCGATGGCAAGCTTCCTGTAATTATCTCTCCGGTTTATTTTTCTTGTCCAGGTCTCTGCAATTTTCATCTCAATGGTCTCACTGATGCACTTAAAATGATGGATAACAGCTGGAGTGTTGGTAAGAAATTTAAAATCTTATCTATCAGTTTTGATTCTAAAGAAAATTCAGAATTAGCAGCCCATAAAAAAGAAACCTACATGAAGCTTTATGGTCGAGAGGGCACGAGTGCGTCTTGGCATTTTTTGACGGGATCTGCTGACTCTGTCAGAGCCTTTACCTCTAATGTTGGTTTCAAGTTCAGATGGGAAGAGGCTACGAAGGAATGGGCCCATGCTTCTGCAGCTGTCGTGGTTTCGCCAAATGGGACTATTTCGAGATACCTTCCGGGAATACTGTTTCAGCCTCAAGATATCAAGATCGCATTGAATGAGGCTACCGAAGGAAAAATTGGCAATTTTGTCGATAGTTTAGTTTTATATTGTTTTAAGTATGATCCACACCAAAGTAAATTTGTTCTGGCTGCATTTCAGGTAATGAAAATGGGCGGAGCATTTATGGTTCTGGTGATGGTTTTATGGTTATTGCCGATTTACATGCGCTCTCGCAGAGCAAAAAAACAAGTCGGCGGGGAGATAAAGGTACATGATGTGGTATAATTTAGCGAAGGCCCAATCCTTCATGCCAACAGATGGGACTGAAATAGCTAAGCAGGTAGATAACCTTTACGGTTTTCTGCTTATTACAAGTTTCATTGCCTGCGTTCTAGTTATTGGTGGGATGATTTATTTTGTACACAAGTACAAGCGTAAATCTGACAATGATAAAACAGCTTATATTTCTCATAATACAACCTTGGAGTTCCTGTGGTCGTTTATACCACTAGTGATATTCCTTATTGTGTTTGCGTGGGGCTGGTACATTTATCAAGACATGCGAACTATGCCTAAAAATGCTATTGAAATTAGCGTTTTAGGTAAGCAGTGGGCTTGGGAAATTGAATATAAAAATGGTTACAAAGCAGTCAACGAAGTTGTCGTGCCCATTGGCAAAGATGTTAAACTTCTCTTGGCTGCCCAAGATGTAATCCACTCGTTCTATGTGCCAAGTTTCCGTATTAAACAAGATGCGGTGCCTGGTCGCTATACGGCATTGTGGTTTAACGCCAACAAACTGGGTGAATTCCATATTTTCTGTACGGAGTACTGTGGAACAAGCCACTCTGGAATGATTGGCCTGTTGAAGGTAGTCACCCAAGAAGAGTTCAATAGCTTCATGGAAAAAGGTCAAGAAGAGGGGCAGCTTCCATTGGTAAAACGTGGAGAAAAGCTTTTTGCTTTGAAAGCTTGTGCTTCTTGTCACTCCGTAGATAGTCCCGCAGTAAAAGTGGGGCCATCATTGTATAAAAAGTTCGGTTCTGATGAAATTTTAGAAGATGGAAGCAAAGTTGCAGTGGATGAGAATTACATCCGTGAGTCAATTCTGCAGCCAAATGCTAAGATTGTAAAAGGTTACCCTCGCGGCATTATGCCGACGTTCCAGGGTCAAATTAATGAAAACGAGCTTGGCGCACTTGTCGAGTACGTTAAAAGCTTAAGTGGAAAATAGGAGTGTAGCTTATGGGACATTCATCAGCGCACGGTGAAAATTATTTGAATCATGAAAAAGGCCTTTGGTCATGGTTAACTACGGTTGATCATAAACGAATCGGACTGATGTACATGATCACAGTTTTGTTTTTCTTTTTTGTAGGCGGCGTAATGGCCTTGTTGCTTCGTGCTGAATTGTTCGCACCTAATGCGGTAGCTGGTGTTGGACAAGTTTTGAAAAGCGGCGATATCTACAATCAAGTCCTGACTTATCATGGCGCCATCATGGTCTTCATGGTGATCATTCCGGGCATTCCAGCAATTCTGGGAAATTTCTTTTTACCAATTCATATTGGTGCCAAAGACGTTGCTTTTCCAAAGGTCAATTTGGCCAGTTGGTATTGCTTTATGTTTGGGGCTTCGCTAGCAATCGGCACTTTCTTCGCAAGTAAAATTGATACAGGTTGGACCTTCTACACTCCTTATTCAATACGAACAGGAACATCCACTGTCATGATGGTTCTGGGTGCCTTTGTTATGGGGATGTCTTCGGTTCTGACTGGTTTGAACTTTATTGTGACTGTTCATAAATTAAGAGCTCCTGGCATGACTATGCACAGAATGCCATTGTTTGTCTGGGCGTTATACTCAACTGCAATCTTACAAATGTTGGCGACTCCAGTCTTGGCAATCACACTGCTCCTTTTGGCCGCAGAGAAAATTTTTGGTGTTGGCATCTTTGATCCAAAACTGGGTGGAGATCCAGTGTTGTTCCAGCATTTCTTCTGGTTCTATTCTCATCCAGCGGTTTATATTATGATCTTACCAGCGATGGGTGTTGTTTCAGAATTGATTACAACTTTCTCTCGCAAGGTTATCTTTGGTTATACCGCTATTGCTTATTCTTCATTGGGGATTGCCGCAGTTTCCTTCTTTGTCTGGGGACATCACATGTTTGTGTCCGGCCAATCATCGTTTGCTGGAATTCTCTTCTCGTTTATTACGATGCTAGTGGGTGTGCCTACAGCCATCAAAATGTTCAATTGGGTAGCAACCTTGTATAAAGGATCTATCCGATTTGATGCGCCAATGCTCTATGCTTTAGGATTTATGTTCCTTTTTGCAATTGGTGGCGTGACGGGCATTATGCTTGCTGTCCTTCCTATTGATGTGCATTTTCATGACACCTATTTTGTAGTCGCGCATTTTCATTACGTGATGGTGGGTGGAACATTGATGGCCTTGATGGGCGGTCTTTACTATTGGTTCCCAAAAATGTTTGGCAGAATGTGCAGTGATGCTTGGGCTCGCATGAGCTTCGTTTTCATCTTTATCGGTTTTAATGTCACATTCTTCCCGCAGTTTATTTTGGGCGCGATGGGAATGCCACGTCGGTATTTTGACTATATCCCAGCTTATGAAACTTTGAATAAGGTATCGACTGTTGGTTCATGGTTGATTATGGCGGGTTTCTTAATCAGCTTGTATACACTTGTTCGAGGACTTCGAAGTGGTGAAAAAGCGCCAATGAATCCTTGGGGTTCTAAAACGTTGGAGTGGCAAACGTCATCTCCTCCTCCACATTTTAATTTTGATGTTGAACCAATTGTAACAGCGGGGCCCTATGAGTACAGATAGCACAGCACACGGTAAAACACCGACGGCTCATGTTTCTCATCACTTTAGAGATGCGAATCAAGAGTATGAAAGTGGTAAGCAGGGTATTTGGTTATTTATGGTCACTGAGATTCTCATGTTTGGGGCGATCTTGGTTGGCTATTCGATTTTTCATGCTATTTATCCAGAAATGTTTGCAGAGGGTGCAAAGTCTTTGGATTGGAAAATGGGTTTCATCAATACGCTTGTGTTGATATTTTCTTCCTTCACAATGGCTATTTCAATTTCATTCGTTCAAAAGAATCAAACTAAGAAGGCTGCGATTGCAATGGGTACCACAATTCTTTGTGGCGCTATTTTTATGTGTATCAAGTATTTTGAGTACACACATAAATTCCATTTAGGATTGTACCCAGGTCGCTATCTGGATGCTGCTAAGGTTGGGGCTGAACATGCAAATCTTGGCATGTACTTCGGTTTTTATTACTGCATGACGGGGCTTCATGGACTGCATGTATTGATTGGAATGGGATTGATCACTTGGCTTTTGATCAGAACTATTCGCGGTGATTTTCATTCGCAGTATTGGATCCCAGTCGAGGGTGTTGGAATTTTCTGGCATATCGTCGATTTGATTTGGATCTTCCTTTTCCCTCTTCTTTATTTGGTGGGTTAAACATGGCTGGCAATAATCATAAAAATGATCCAAATGTTCTTCATCCGCACATTGCACCGATGTCTACTTATTTTAAAGTGGCAGGAGTCTTGTTTGCATTGACGTTCTTAACTGTGATTGCGCATCAATTTCACACTCAACTAGGTGCATTTGCTGCTCCTATTGCTTTCATCATTGCAGCTGTTAAAGCGACATTTGTTTTGCTTTATTTTATGCATTTGAAAGACGACAACAATATGAATCGAATCATTTTCAGTACTGGCTTCATTATGCTGGCAGTATTGTTGATATTCTGTGTGATTGATATTGTGACTCGTGTTGTTGAAGTCAGTCCACTTTAGTCAGTGTTAAAATTATTCGCAGACCTTACTAAGTTTGGCATAGTTGTTTTTTCAGTCCTTGCGGGATTGGCAGGCTATGCCACTGGTTTTCAGAATGAAGATTCTTTTGATTGGAAAATATTTCTGAAGGTCATTCTCGGAATTTATTTTTTGAGTTCCGGTTGCCTTGCCCTAAATCAGGTTCAAGACGCAAAGCTTGATGCAAAAATGCCAAGAACCATTTTGCGCCCAATCCCCTCTGGTAAAATTAAGCCCGCTGCTGCCGCAATTTTGGCCGTGTTATTTACACTAGTTGGACTGCAATTGCTTTTCGAGGTTCAAGTGGTTGCCGGATTGGTCGGTCTTTTGAGTGTGTTTTTATACAATGGGCCCTACACATTATATCTAAAAAGAAAATGGGCTTATGCCGCGGTCCCTGGTGCTATTCCTGGGGCGCTGCCGGTGACCATCGGTTATGCAGCAGCGAATCCTGATATTTTTAATTCTGAATCTATTTACCTTTTTCTGATTATGTTTCTGTGGCAGATGCCGCATTTTTGGGTGCTTGCTATTCGGTATAAAGATGATTACGCAGCCGGTGGAATACCAACTTTGCCAGTGGCAAAGGGACTAGATATCACTTTATATCAAATCGTTATGTACACCTTCGCTTATGTTGGGGTTGCTCTGGCGGCGCCACTTTTTGTTCATGTGAACTGGCTGTATATTTTGTTAACATTGCCCCTTGTTTTTAAAATTATTCAAGAGCTCGTTAGGTACTATAAATCAAAAGGCGAACAGCGCTGGTTGGCCTTTTTTATGTGGCTTAATGTCAGCATGTTGATTTTTATTTTAATCCCAGTGATTGATAAGTGGAACTTTCTTTTCTTAGGACGAGGTTAGAGTTTTCCCCATTCACATTAAGATTTTCTCAGCTCCTCCGGAGTATCAATCTGATTTGATAAATGTGCTTTAATAAAATCTGGATGATATTCGCAATTCTTAAATATTTTCATCAAGAGGCTATATTTTGATAAGTCCACGTTGAAACGTTGGCAGGTGATCAGCTGTGGGAAGACATAGAGGTCAGCCATTGTGACTCTATTGCCAAAGCAATAATCGCCAGCAAAATTGGATAAAATAGTTTCAAGTGCCTCAAGCCCTTGGGTTGTCCATTTCTGCACCCATTGATCTTTTTGTTCATGGGTATAGCCGTGAGCTACTGTCAGGTGTTGCAAAACTTTCAAATTTCCATAGGGATGCATTGATGAATTCACAATTTCACAAACTTCCCGAACTCGAGCTCTGAGATAGGGATCCTCAGGGAATAAATTGGGTTCAGGAAAGACTTCGTTGAGATATTCTAAGATCGCCGTCGAATCCGAAATCACTTTCTCTTTGTGAACCAAGGCCGGAACACCACCCATTGGATTTATGTTTCGATATTGCGGCAGATGTTGTTCGCCTTTAAGCAGATTGACTGGTTTATATTCAAAATCTAGCCCTTTTAGATGGAGAGCCGCCCGGACACGAAAAGAAGTTGAGCTTCGGAAGTAATTATACAGGACAAGATGAGGCATGATGAATTCCAATTTTTTAAAAATATCTTACAAACACTAAGTCGACTTGTTTATCTAACCTCAGAGTTTGGCATTAGGCAGTATTTCTTCAGAATGAGATGTTATGCATCATCGGATTCCTCGATGGCATCCGCCCAACATGCAGTGAGGATTGAAATTTAAGTTATGCCATGAGGTGTTTTGATAATTTTACCAATATGTGAAAGACTTTATTCAAATTAGGAGGTTTCATGAAGAAACAAACTCTGCTCAGTGCTTTTGGGTCTATTATCAGTATGACGGGTTTTCTGTTTTTGAGCTTTTTGGCAATATCTGCCAAGGCTGATATTGCGGCTTTGGCCGATGCTGATTATGGGGTAGAAATAGGTGTGCGCTCACAATCTGGTGACGTTGAGGGAGGCACTTTCTCTACGACCTCACAAACAACTTCACAATTTGGTGGGGTAGTCCATTTTCCTGTTTCAGGAAAATTATTTATCAGAACCGGAATGTTATATACTCAACGCCCTTTAGCCGTGACCAGTGGTGGGATTGAAAATAAAATCAAAATGAATTATCTAGATGTCCCTTTGGCATTCCTATTTAATTTTGAAGATCATGCGGGGGTTTTTGCCGGAGTATCTTTAGGCATGAACTTAGATAAGTCTTGTGATCTTCCAAACTGCAGGCTCTCTGAAGTTAAAAATCTAATGGTTCCTTTTATTTTTGGAGCCAGCTTTAAATTTGCGCCACAGTTTGGCGCAACTATCTATTTTGAGAGCTATGGTGATACGGTAGCTAAGTCTCCAGTCGATAACTATAGTTTAACAAACTATAGAGCTGTCGGTGCTAATTTGTTCATTACATTTAATTAGGAATATTTATGAAATTTGGTTCATTGAAATCGAAAGATCGGCCAGATGGCACATTGTGTGTTGTCAGTCGTGATTTAAAGACTGCTGTTGATGCTTCTCACCTTTGCCCAAGTCTTCGCGAGGCAATTGAAAAGTGGAATGAACTTGAGCCAGAGCTGGCAAATATTTATGCAGCTTTAAATCAAGGAAATGCAGTAAATTCATTCGCGGTCAATGAATCTGATTTTCATTCAGCAATGCCAAGAACTTGGTTGTTTGCTGATGGTTCAGCTTTTATTTATCATGTGAAGCTTGTACGAATGGCAAGAAAGGCACCCCTGCCAGAGACCTTGACGACAGTTCCACTGATGTATCAAGGCGAGTGTGGGAAGTTTTTGGCGCCAACTGAAAATATTCCTCAGGTCGATTTTGCACATGGGACTGACTTTGAAGGTGAAGTTGGAGTTATTACAGATTTTGTGCCCATGGGAATTTCAGCAGAAGAGGCATTGAAGCATATTAAATTATTTGTTTTGATAAATGATGTGTCTCTGCGTGGGTTAATACCAGAAGAATTGGCGTCGGGATTTGGTTTCTTCCAAAGTAAGCCTGCATCTGCTCTTTCACCTTTTGCTGTGACTGCAGACGAATTGGGTGGATCCTATAAGGAAGGCCGAGTTCATTTACCATTGCTAGTAGACTATAATGGTCAATTTTTTGGCAAGGCCAATGCGGGTGCAATGCATTTTCATTTTGGACAGTTGATCGCTCATGCAGCAAAAACCAGGAACTTAGCGGCTGGCAGCATTATTGGAAGTGGAACTGTTTCTAATGAAGATCACAAAATGGGCTCAAGCTGTTTGGCTGAAGTAAGAATGATTGAAACAATTGAAACGGGTATGCCAAAAACACCATTTATGAAGTCCGGCGATACGATAGAAATAAAAATGCTAGGCGAAAATGGTCAGAATATTTTTGGAACTATCAATCAAAAAGTTGCAGGAAAGAATCTTTAGAAATTACTGATTGTATACTTTGCCCTCAAGCGCACGATGCGCTTGAGGAAGGCTGCATAGGATGGCCAGATCAACTCATACCGAGGGCAGCTGTATTAAATATCGTAAATGAACTCAACAGGTATTTTTAATTCAGGATGAAGGCTGCGTGCAACGGGACAGTTGAGGGCGTAGCTTTCAATCTTTGCTCTGTGTTTTTCAGGAATATTTCTCGGCAGCCGCAGAATTATGGAGAGCTCACCAATGCGGCGAGGATTCGTGGCCATCTCTTTGCTAATAGAGACCTGTGCTCCCATCAGATTCAGGGAGTCTTTTTCGCTAAGAATCGCCATTGTTGTGAGCATGCAAGTTGCCATTGCGGCACCAATCAAATCGGTTGGAGAAAAGGTCTCTCCCTTGCCATGATTGTCACGAGGAGCATCGGTAGAGATGGCGGAGTTCGAGGGCTGGTGGACTACTTCACAATGTTTTTCGCCCTGATAAGTTGCTAACATTTTTACCATGAAGTCTCCACCAATTATGCTAGTTTAATATTTCAAGTTGTGGCCATATCTGCAATGATTTTACGGAGCCGTAGTTCTGAAGATTTAGCCATCTCAGTGTATAATTTTCGCAGATGATTTGAGTGAATGGTATCATTTTTAGATGTTTTAATTTCTCGACCAAGTTTAAGTGCCGCACAAACACTTTCAACAAAAATCTTCTTTTTAGAATCTTTGGTAATGAAATCAAAAGCTCCCAATGAAAGCGCTTCCAATGCTCTGGAGTGATCACCATGAGCAGTCAACACTACAAAAGGAGTCATTTTTCCTAAGGAGCGAACGTAGGCTAAGAATTTCAAGCCATTCATTTCTGGCATTTCGATGTCTGATAGGATGGTGTCAAATTCTTGATTTTTGACTAACTCAAGACCCAACTTGCCATTTTCGGCTTCTATAATTTCATCCACAAAATCTTTTAGGAAGTATTTTAAGAGCTCACGGATATCTGAATCATCTTCGACAATCAGCAGTCGACTTTTTTCATCATGTTCAATCACTGCGAACCTCATGGAATTCAGTTAATTATTTTTTTAATCTATCAAACAAACAAATTTTTGTACAATAAATTATCCTAGGCTTAACCTGACTGTCCTCTGGTTCTGGAATGATCTAAATAAGAAAAGCAGTTAAAAAGCAATATAACTGATTTCAATTTTTTCTAAATAGGATGTCATTTCATCAGCAATTTTTGGCAGTTTCTCTGGCTCATGGCTTTTTAAGGCATTTTCAATATCGAGGGCCATCTCGCTAAGTCCAATAAAACCATATCCCGCGGCTGATCCTTTTATTTTATGTGCAAGGTGGGCAATAGCGGTCTGATCATTTTCGTTTATAAAGGATTTCAATGACAGGATGTCAATTCTGCGATTGTCCAGAAATTTCGGAATCAACTCTTGAAGGTCGGCATCAATGTCTATTGGTATTTTTGATAAATCCATGCCTAGGTTATGACCGAAAGACCTATGAAATATCAACTTAGAAAAAATGAAAAAGGCCTCTATTGCTCAGATTTAATGGCCTACTCAGGGATTGAACTCGAATATTTCTTAAGGTTTGATGGGGCAGGGCTTATTTAGTTTGCCTACTCGAAGAGTTGACAACGTGCCGTTAGACCTGATTAGATTTCGCCCATGGAAAAAAAATATCAATCTGGTTTTGGGAATCACTTTTCTACAGAAGCACAAAATGGCGCCTTGCCCTTAAATCAAAACTCTCCGCAGTTAGCACCTCTTGGACTTTATCCTGAGCAATTGAGTGGGACAGCCTTCACGGTGGCCAGAGCTCAAAATCTTTTTTCATGGCTATATCGGGTGCGACCATCAGTGATGCATAAGGCCTTCCATCCATTGAAGGAATTAACAGAAAAAACCTTCTTCAAACCTAAACACCTTAACCCCAATCAGATGAGATGGAATCCAAATCCATCAAATTCAGCAGAGCAAAACTTTGTTGAAGGCATCAGAACTGTATGTGGCACGGGAGCCAGCTCAGAGCAGCGTGGACTTCATATTCATCTCTATACTTTCAGTAAGTCCATGGGCAATAAGTACTTCATGAATGCCGACGGCGATTTTTTGATTGTTCCCCAGTCAGGAATAATGGAAGTCAAAACTGAAATGGGCCTCTTAGAGGTTGAAGTTGGCGAAATTGTGGTTGTTCCTCGTGGTATAAAATTCCAAGTCAATCCATTGCAGGGCAGCACCTGCAACGGTTATATTGGTGAAAACTTTGGAGCGCCTTTTGTTATCCCTGAGTTGGGACCTATTGGGGCAAATGGACTGGCTCATCGGCGGCATTTTTTAGTACCTGTGGCTGCTTTCGAAGATCTTGAAGGCAGGTTTGAATTGATCGGCAAGTTTGGTGGCGAATTGTGGTCGGCTGAAATGGGTCACTCTCCATTGGATGTGGTGGCATGGCACGGGACCTACACTCCTTATAAATATGACTTGCGAAAATTTAATGCGATCAACACGGTCAGTTTTGATCATCCAGATCCTTCTATATTTACAGTTTTAACATCACCCAGTGACTCGCCAGGAACAGCAAATATCGATTTTGTGATTTTCCCACCCCGGTGGATGGTTGCTGAAAATACATTCCGCCCCCCTTATTTTCATCGCAATTGCATGAGCGAGTATATGGGTCTGATTTCAGGAGTGTACGATGCTAAAACAAGCGGGGGATTTGTTCCCGGTGGCGGCAGCTTGCATAATTTCTTTGCAGCTCATGGGCCCGATTGTGATGCTTTTGAAACGGCCAGCCATATTGAACTTAAGCCTCATAAAATTGATCAAACTATGGCCTTCATGTTTGAGTGTCGAGTTCCCTATTTGTTGACTGATTTTGCGATGCAAAAAGGTTTTTTACAGGATGATTATCAAGACTGCTGGCAGGGGTTTAAAAAACATTTTAAGGGATAGTTTTAATACAACACTTTCCCAAAAATAAAAAAGCACGATCGTTCGGATCGTACTTTTTTATTAGATAAACTAAGCTAAGCTTTCAAGTTCAGACCATTTGCAATGGGCCTGGATGTTTGAAATTATTTTTAAATGTTATTTTCCAGCGATTTTATGTGCAGTTTTTGTTGCTGGAAGAGATTTTGAAATCCCTTGTTCTTTGCCGCCACAATCAGGGTGTCCAAAGCCGGCTGTGCTTTTTCCGTTTGTGATATCAAAGATGATTTGGTCATTTTTATCAGCACTTACTCCGCCAGGAACAAAATCAAGATTTAACTTATTTCGAAGTTTCCAAGCGATGTTATGATCTGCACAAGACGTATCGCCACTGACGCCTAAAGCTCCGATAATCTCACCATTAGAATTATAAAGAGCAAGACCTCCGCCGAACACGTTGACTCCACCGATGCGTTTGCTTGTCATTGGATCTTTTGCAGTTCCAAATTTAGTGCTATCACCTTCGTAAGCTACTTTAGTGTCGACAGGGTTGCTTTCTTGAAGTCCAAACAAACTGCCGCCAGGTTGAACCGCAGAATATAAATTAGCAGTAGAAAGAGCCAAGCCTTTTAAACTGAAGGCATTGGCCGTATTTGCTTTTTGAGCTGAAATCACTCGGCTTCCAAGCCACTGAGAATCAAATTTTTCTCCAGTGAAGGCCACAGCACAGACAGTCCCGCTGCGATCGACAATTGTGCCCCACATATCTAAATTAAGACCACCATTGGCATCTTTTCTTGCCTCAGTCAGAGCAGCCTTAAGGGCCTTATAATCAGGAAGAGTTGAGCAAGAATCTTTCGCATGAGCAAGAGTCGCAGAAAGGAACATAGCTAAAACAAGAGTACTTTTAAGCATTGAGTTTTCTCCTTAGGAAATGTGCTCGAGTTTTAACAGACGGCTCTTGCGCTTGTAAAGGAGGACAACCCAAATGCCTCGGAGTATGAATTAAATTTAGATAGTGACCAAATTTCGTTCAACTTCAAGGATTGGAGATTTTAAAGGCTCGACGGCGACTTTAAGGTCTTTAAATTTCTTTTTTGCCAGGCCAATTTCCTCGTCAATTTTTTCTAGGCGACCTTTAAGTAAGAAATACTTTCCGCCTTGTGAATAATATTTACGGCTGATGTCGAGAATAACATCAATGGGTTTGAAGGCCCGGCAGGTCACCAATTCCACGCCCTCTAGGTTTTGTGGAATATCACCAAGAACTTCTACATTGGGTGCTATTTTCTTACAGAGATTCAGAAACTCTTGTTTTTTGGGGCTTTTTTCGTAAAGGCTAAATTTGATCTCAGGAAATTGGATCGCATAAATAATTCCAGGAAGGCCCCCACCAGAGCCAAAATCAGCAACATTCTTAACTGATTTTGGAAATGACTTTAATGGAAGTAAACAATCGATAACATGATTGTCGATCAGGTCTTCGAAGGTCATTTTACGACTGATGAGGTTTAGTTCCTCATTCGAAATCCACAGGAGATCGATGTAAGATTTTAAGGAAGGTATGGCCTCTTCACGAAAGCCAAGACTCAATATAAGTGGGATTCTGTTTTCAAAATGCATAAACTACTTATACGGTGTTGGGGCAAAAAGGGAAAGGGCAGAGTTTAAGTTTTCGTATTTGCGGGGCTTATGGTAAGCCTGTTCCCTATGAAAATTCTAAGCTCTGATTTATTTGTAAAAAGTTTTCAAGAAATGAATCTCAATCCCCTGTTGCATGCCGCACTTAAAAAGATTGAGATTTCCAAACCCACTCGAATTCAAAGTGAAGCGATACCCACGGCCCAGACCGGTACTGATCTCATTGCCGTGGCGCAAACAGGAAGTGGCAAAACATTAGCTTATTCACTGTCAGCTCTGGATAAATTGCTTTCAAAGCCAGATTCTCGGGCCTTAATTTTAGCGCCTAGCCGCGAGATGGCTCAGCAGATCTATAATGTGCTTTTGTCTCTTTGTGCAGATTTACCAATCTCAGTTTGTTTGGCCATTGGCGGAACAACAGGTTCAAAGCAGGCCAATCAATTAAAAAAACATCCCCGTGTGATAATAGCCACACCCGGGCGAATGAATGATCATTTAACAGGAAATAAATTATTGCTGCAAAACGTTGAAATTGTCGTGATCGATGAGGCTGACCGCATGTTGGACATGGGTTTTGCTCCTCAATTAAAAAGCATTCAAAATACATTGCGTGGACAGCGGCAAACGATGATGTTTTCGGCAAGTTTCAGCCAATCCGTGGAATCGATCGCACAACTTTTTATGCAACACAAAGTCGTTATGATTCGCTCAGAAAAATCCGAAGCTCCCGTTTCCACTTTAAAACAAAAAGTGATTTTTCTTGATCGATCCATCAAAAACGATCGCTTACTCGATGAACTCAATGCCACCAAGAGCGGTGTGATTGTTTTCACCGGAAGCCAAGAAAGCTGTGAATTTGTCGGGGCTCATCTTAAAGAGTATGGATATTCCATCGACCTCATTCATGGTGGACTATCACAAGGACATCGCAACCGCGTCGTCAGAGAGTTTCGAGAAGGAGAGCTTCGTATCCTGGTTGCAACAGATTTGCTAGCCAGGGGAATCGACATCCCTCACGTTGATCATGTCCTTAATTATGATCTACCTTTCAAGGAAGAAGACTTTCTGCATCGAATTGGGCGCACTGCGCGGGCCGGCCGAACCGGCATGGCGATCACCTTTATCACTCCCTCAGACAGACGAATGTATGAAAAAATTAAGCCCACACTAGCTGGAGCCAAGGAAATTAAAGCTCTTCCCAATTTCAGCTTCATTGATCGCTCTCAGAAATTTGAGGCTAAATCTGTTGGTCGCCGGGATCAAGATCAGAAATCTGGCGGTCCTCAAAAGCGAAATGCTTTCCGCGGCAAAAAATAAGAGAACATCTTGATTTGCTGTCGTCGCCGATGCTATCTTTACATGTCTTTAATTCCTCATTGCGGAGAGGTGGCCGAGTGGCTGAAGGCGCTCGCTTGGAAAGCGAGTTTACCCCTTAAAGGTAACAAGAGTTCGAATCTCTTCTTCTCCGCCAATTTACATCTAATAAAAAAATACTAAAAACGAATTTGAAATCATCTAAGGTGAGCTTTCCTGAACACTATTGTGTGAAATAACTCTGAACGTTCGAGCCAGCTATAAATGTTTGAAGAGCCAGCGCCAAAAAAAGGGTAATTTGCATTTTAGCGCTCAAATATCCTCAAACTTATGCCACAAAAAGTTAGTATTTTTTGTGGTTAAGAGGAAGCTTTAATATAGCTCAAAGTGTTGTAAATGCAGTTAAAAATAGGATTTTAGGTCATGGCAGGGGCTTTATAAGTACCCCCGAGAGTATGAGGTCTTAGGTATTCTCCCCCCTCAGGTTGAAGAGGTTTGAAAAGCTCTTGCCGAAAAAAATGGAATTCGTATTCAGCCCTCCGGGGCTTATGCAGCAAATCTTGTTCGTCTTTCAGAGCAAGTTCCTGGGCGTGTCATTTTTTTGACGAATGGACCTTCGAAGAAAGTAAAATTCGGAAAACTCGAAATTATGTTTCGAACAACGAGAGAGAAAACGATGCACTCTGCGGGCACAAAAGTAGGCCTCGTGATTCAAGCGCTGAAGAATTTTGGCAAGGATCATATTGACGATGTCGCTCGTGCCCGCGTGAAAAGATTTTTGAACGGACGACAGCGGCTGAGCTTAAGAAAAATTTGAAGTATGCGCCTCTGTGGGTGCGCTTTAGTTTAAGGTATCATGGAGGATGCAAAATGACGGAGCTTCATCTTAAGCGCAGGATTTGGCTTTTTTGCTGTTCTGGTATGTAATATTATTGAATCATAATAAATAAGAGCTTATTATGAATAAATTCATTGAAATGATTTGGCGCTAGACAATCTAGTGACTAGGTTTTTTATGTCAAAAAGAAATACACAAAAGTTAAAACGCAAGGCGACGATTCTTAAGTCTCCATCGGTTATTAAAAATATCGGTGGAGATCTGAAACCTCCTCGCTCGCCAGTTCACTCTTGGAGAGTGTGTCCTTATGGAGAGCATTGGGTCAGAACTCATCCAATGCACGTTTCTCCAAGCAAAAATCATCCCGAGGGTTCGGTGGCAACTCGTCATGAACATTGCGCTCGAAATCCTTCTGGCAAAGACCAACTTTATCCAGATGAGATCCAAGAAATAGCAAGTCAGAATTTTGCGAACTTAAAAAATAAACCGTGTCCGCGATCTCTAATCTTTGGGGTCGATGGTAATAAATATGACGACCTCATTGCTAAAACGAAAGAAGATGCTGAAAGAATTAAAAAGACATTTAATAAATTTTATGAGGAACTTAAAAAATGTGGGAAACCATGAGGGCTCTTCAGATTTTATTCTTCATTCTTTTAAGTTCAATTTTAGCCAATGGAGCAGATAGTGCTAATTTGGCAAAGTTAAAATCAAAATTTCCAAATGGATTGTTAAGTGATGATTATGGAGTTTTGAGTGTGGAAGACTTAGCTCTTAATGCTTGCCGTCTTAAGCCACCTGCATTTATTCCAGGCGCTACAAATACATATGAATATTGGATTTGTTTTGAAAATAAAAGCATTTTGCCAACCTGTTATGATGCGGGCGTTGATGAGACAGAAGGCCATGTAGGACGTGTATATATTGATGCCCATGATAGTGAGATGAGGTATAAATTCTTCGAGCGACGGCCATGGCCAATTCGAGATTGTAGGAACTTTGTAAAGGCCTTGAAAAAAATTATGAAAGGAACATTGCACGCTTGCATTTCAGCTTCGAGTATTACTAAGGAAGAAAAGAACGACAGAGGACAAATGGAGCGCGTCGGATTTCTTCATCGATTTAAAACCCGTAAAGGTTGTGAAGGCGAAGAGTGTGAGTTGACTAAAAAATTTAAGAAAGAATATTGTCCAGAACTTGAATTATAAGTTTAAGTTCATTTTTCTGCTATTATAGCACAGAAAATTCGCTAAGCAGTTAAAACTATTAATTTAGCGGCGAATCCGCCAAATTTTTTCACATAAATATTTTTTATTAATCCGCCTGAAAATGATCCCATTGGTAGATTATTACCAATTTATCAATAGCCTTACCCATTAGCAAAAATTTAAGAAAAGGTCGCAGAATCTCTAGCCTAAATCCCTGAAGCCTCTTCCACCTGATATTTCTTCATTTGCAAAAGCATCAATAGTCCAGGAATTGCGATCAGTGCACACACATAGAAAAAATTGGCCCAGCCCAGTGTCTTAACCATATTTCCTGAAAAGCCAGAGAAAAATGTTCGGCCTAAAGTGGCCACACTTGAAAGTATCGCATATTGAGTGGCCGTGTATTTCTTGTTGCTCAGTGACGCCATGAAGGCAACAAAGGCGGATGTGGCCATGCCTGTACTAATATCTTCAAAAATCACGATGGATGCGAAGGGAACTAACTTAGCACCGGTGTAGGTGAGCAGTGCAAACGACGCCGTTGACACCGTCTGAAGAATTCCAAAGGTCCATAAAGAGCGATAAATTCCCATATAATAAATGGCAACTCCCCCTAAGAAAAATCCAAGCATAGAAGAGGCTAAGCCAAAAGTTTTGGCAATCAGTCCAATATCAGCATTACTAAATCCCAGTTCGACGTAAAAGGGATTGAGCAGCGAAATAGCGAGGGCATCGCCCAACTTGAACAGCAACACGAAACCTAAAACTGATAAAGCTCCTGGTCGACGCAGAAATTCTGCGAAGGGATCTACGATAGCTTCAAGCAATGTTTTTGGTGGAGGGGAGTCAAGTTTGGGCTCCGGCGCATACCAAGTTGTAACTAATCCAATGAGCATGAAGGCGGCCATTAAATAATAAAGTTGTCCCCACTGAAGTGGCCAAAAGTTAGATCCGACAAGGCCAATCCCGGCACCACCAGCAATCAGCATGGCCACTCTATAGCCGTAAATATTAAGGGAAGAACCCAAGCCCAATTCTTCATTTGATAAGAGCTCTCTTCTGTACGCATCGATGGCAATATCTTGAGTGGCACTAAAAAAGGCGATCAAGACAGCAAAAAAGGCCATCATGGAAAGATCCACTTGAGGATTGAGTGATCCCATCCATATTAAACTGCCGATTAAAGCCATCTGCATCGTCATCATCCAGCTGCGGCGCCTGCCGGATTTAAATAAAGTAAAGCGATCCAAAAGAGGTGACCACAAGAATTTCAGCGAATACGCAATCCCTACCCAGCTAAAGTAGCCAATGGTGGTGATGTCTACATGCTCTCTTGATAGCCATGTTTTTAAAGTTCCACCGGTTAAGGCCAGCGGAAGGCCGCTAGAGAAACCCAGGAAAAAAATAATTAACATGTGTTTGCTGAACAATTCCTTCAGGATGCTTTTTTTTGTGCTCATATTTGATTACTTTCAGTAGCTTTCACTCGATGTTTAATTTCTAACAAATTCTTTATTCCCTGCTGAGGACTTTAACTTTTTTCTCATCTTCCATAGCAGGTGACTGATGTAGGGTCTTCGGGTTTCGCCGGTCGTGACCATTAACAGTTTTGTTATTTTAAGGTTCACCGCATCTGTATAGAGCAAGATCAACATCTCATAAATAAAATTGGTGTTGAGGGTGATATGGTTGTCGGTTCCCACTCCTAGTTGAACACCCTTTTTTTCCCACCAAGAAAAAGGATGATCTTTATAATCTTCAAATTTTCCAGTGAGTTTATTGTTCGAAGAGGGCAATGAAATCAAAGTCACATCTTTTTGGATCATGCGATTTAAGACGTCATGTTGATAGTGTTCAACCTCACGTGCCGTATGAAATTTAGCTTTCACAAAAAGGATGTTTTCAGAATCGGTGAGGACCTCGCCTTTAACCAGTTTTTCAAGAACGGCCGTGTTCTGTCCCCAGTAGAGCTCATTGAGCTCTCTGGAGAGTGGATCTTTTGCTGTAATTGGTGTACCCTTTTGGTTTTTGGCAACAATCTCTTGATAGATTCTATGAAAGTATTTGTTGGGGTTGATGCCAAGGCTGATACCATGCTCGAGCGTATCAATATGCCAAATGTTCATTGCATTATCGACGGCTTGAATGCCTTTTTTGAGCGTGTGCCAGGTCTCACCATGATGCGAGCGTATTTTAAATCCACGATATTGCAGTTTTCTGAGGCCCGATTGCATTTCATTAAAGTGCTCTTTACGATAAAGTTCACGCTCATCACCGACAGTATCAACATCAGTCATGTGGGGCACAAGAAAAGGAAATCGATCCAGCATTGAGACAAGCTCATCAACTTGAGCTAAAAAATGATCTTTTCTGGTTCCAAATTTTTCGGCATCAAAGTGGCTAGGCTCTTTTCGAAAAGAAGGCGACAGTACAAAATTAAAGCCCGGGTTTTCGGACTGAAATTTTTTGAAGCCTTCATATAAACCTAAAACAACATCTTCAGCCGTGACATTCTCGATGCCAGGTATTTGCTCTGAGGAGCTGGAGGTTGACCGTGACAATGAAAATTTCAAGCGGATAAATCCGACATTATACTTATCGTTAAGTTCTTTTGCTAAATGATAGGCGGCTTCGGCATGCACTTGTCGATCTAAAAAAATTAATTTTGGTAGATAAAGTATTTTTAGATAACGAGAGAAGCCTTCGTTTTCTTGTAATCGAATTAAGCGGTCCACGTCCGCGATGCTATCGATTGGAAATGCATCCGGGCCATAAACTTCCATGATTTTTTGTTTGTAGATTTCTTTATCGGGACCCTCGAGAAGTTTTTTTAGTCTTGGATAAATAAATTCAGCTGAAATAGCCCCAGTTAAATGAATATGCTCTTCATTGTATTTAAGTGGAAAATTACAGAAAAAATCAAAAAGAGCCTCAGAGATAGGGTGCTTCAGCAGCGAAGTAATTGTGATCTGATTGATTTGAAATTGATTTAAGAGATTTCGAAACTCAACAGTGACATTGTAGGCTTCAGGGTGCGTTTTATCTAAACCCGAAGAGATCAAAAGGTCGATGGTATCGGATAAAGAAAGGCCGTTGGTCTCACTGATAATTGTCGTCAGTGCCGTCACGAGTTGATTATGAACGTTCTTATTCACAAGTAAATCCTCCAACTCAGAGTTTACTAGAGCCGTGAGGGGTTTGTACATGTTTTTGAGTGATGTAGGCGGCGGATCGGCTGGTTAACTGGCCTTTCTTTCTCGAGAAAATAAATAGGGAACCCAATCCGCTGGCATCTGCTCTTCACTGAGTTGAAGTCCGAGGGTGGGCAGCCAGGAGGGAATTTGTGGGTCTTTTAAAAGGGGCATGTTTGCAGATCGGGGAGTTCTGTTTGCTTTTCTCTGGTTGCAGTCTCGGCATGCCGTGGTTACATTTGTCCAGTTTTTTGGACCGTTGTGCGAAGCGGGCACGACGTGGTCTAAGGTAAGGTGCTTTGTAGAAAATTTAACGCCGCAGTATTGGCAGGTGAAGTTATCTCGGATGTACACGTTTTCTCGGCAGAAGCGAACGACGTGAAAGTTCTTGGGTCTAACGTAGGCTTTTAATCTGAGGACGCTGGGAAGCTGAAACTTCAACTGAACTGTTCTTGCATAGGTCGTATGATATTCAAGCACATCAACTTTGTTTTGGAACCACAAAATTAAGGCTTTTTGCCAGCTGACTATTTTCATAGGCTCATAGCTGGCGTTTAATAACAAGGACCTCACTGAGGCCATGGTATTCATGTGTCCTCCTTTATGGGTGTGAGTTCTAAGTCTTTATTGTATCTTGGTTCCGGCCATGTTTTCAAGTCCGGCACTTTTCAGGTTGCCTAAGGTCCCGTTAGATGGGATACCTGCCGCTCAATTTGCAAAGGAGTATCAAAATGAGAAGAGTATTAGCGTTTAATTATGTTCTAAAGGGTTCAGACGGCAATATCCTTGATGCTTCTGAACAGAATCAGCCACTTCCTTATCTTGAGGGAGCTGGGCAAATTCTTCCAAAACTTGAGGAAGAAATTAAGGACCTTAAAGAGGGCGAAAAGAAAATTGTTAAATTAGCGGCAGAAGACGCTTATGGCGAAGTTCGTGAAAATATGTTCATGGATGTACCTAAGGAAGAATTAGCTCATTTGCCAGGCCTTGAAATTGGTGGGCATTTGCGTTTGGAGTTGAGCGGCGGTGCGCATATGGTGCGGGTTTCTAAAATGAGTGAGACTCATGTAACCCTAGATGGCAATCATCCCTTAGCTGGCCAGCCGCTTGAGTTTGAAATTGAAATGGCCCTAGTTAGGGAAGCAACGACGGAAGAAGTTCTGCACGGCCATCCCCACGGTTTGCATGGGAATGCTGGACACCACCACTAATTTAGAATCAAATACTTATTTAATTAATAATTTTTTTTGGAGTATTTTAAATGCCCTCTTTTGATATTGTTTCAGAATTGAATCTTCAGGAAGTCGATAATGCCATCAACCAAGCACGTAAAGAAGTTGAGGGTCGCTATGATTTCAAAGGTAGCAAATGTGAAATAGAATGGGATAAGAAAGAAATTATTCTATCAGCAGAAGATGAATATAAAATAGAGCAAATGGGGAGCATTTTGCAGACCAAGCTGCACCGTCGAGGTGTTGATATTAAAGCTGTAAAATTTGAAAAGATTGAACCAGCTGGAGGCCGCATGCTTCGCCAGAAAGTGCTTATGCAGCAGGGCATTGACCGTGATGTGGCAAAAGAAATTATTAAATTGATTAAAGATTCGAAACTAAAAGTTCAGCCTCAAATAGCAGATGACAAATTAAAGGTGACCGGAAAAAGTATTGATGATTTGCAAGAATGTATTGCAACGGTACGTTCGGCCAGTTTTGCAGTACCTTTACAATTTAATAATATGAGATCTTAAAAATGCGCTTGCAGGTTTTTTTGACTATGCTAGCCTTAACTTAAGTTTTATTAAAAAGGTACGGTCCCGTGTGAGTGTTCTCGATTTTATGTTGTTCGAAGGCTTCCTCGGGTTTCTCAGACCAATAGGAGGTCTTCATGGCTAAGAAGTTATATATAGGCAATTTACCCTACTCAGTTGATGATGAAAGTCTTCATAATCACTTCACTCAATTCGGTGCTGTTGATTCTGCAAAAGTAATCATGGATAGAGACTCTGGTCGTTCAAAAGGCTTTGGCTTTGTTGAAATGTCAGATGATTCTGCAGCTGACCAAGCAATCGAAAGAGGCAACGGAGCTGAATTAGATGGTCGTATGATCAATATTTCAGAAGCTCGTCCTCAAGCACCTCGTGAAGGTGGCGGTCCACGTCGTGGTGGTTTCGGTGGTGGTGGCGGCGGTGCACGCGGAAATGGCGGCGGCGGTGGTCGTGGCGGTTTCGGTGGCGGCGGCGGACGCGGTCCTCGATAAGACTTTCATCGAACCAGATTGGATTGACTAAGCTGGTCTTGAATTAGAAGTGTTTCAAAGGTCTCATAGAAAAACTATGAGACCTTTTTTTATTTTAAGATGTATTTATTCTGTTTTACTTTCGATTTCTTTTTGTCTCACGGCCTCGGTGTCCCTTGGGGATAAAACTCAGAGCAGTCGACAATCAAGCCCACCAAAAACGTTGGTTGTTCTTGGAGACTCTCTCTCCGAGGGCTATGGAGTTTCCAAAGATTCAGCCTATCCTGCAGTCTTAGAAAAAAAACTTCGGGAAGCCAGCATTGGGAATTGGCAGGTTATCAACGCTGGAGTCAGCGGATCAACAACGGCTTCTGCCTTAAGTCGAATGAAGTGGCATATAAAATCCAAGCCTGAAGCTATATTACTAGTTCTTGGTGCCAACGATGGGCTGCGTGGATTAAAGATTGATGAAACAGAAAATAATCTTTCTGCAGCAATTAGTTATGCACAGTCGCAGAAAGTTAAAGTTATTTTAGGTGGCCTTTATATGCCTCCTAATTATGGCAAGAAATACACCGAAAATTTTAAGAAGATGTATATTAGCCTTTCCAAAAAATATAATCTCATTTTTATACCTTTTGTATTAGAGCACGTCGCGGGCAATCCAAAATTTAATTTGGCAGACGGTATTCATCCCAATGAAGAAGGTCACAAAATTATTGCTGAAAATATTTTTTTAGTTTTGAAGGGCAATCTATGAGCTTAATTTTAAAAAACATTTCGAAAACCTATCGCCAGGGTGAAGTTGAAATTCCCGTTTTAGTCAATTTAAATGCTGAGATAGAGCCAGTTGAAGTGGTTTCCATAGTGGGGCAATCAGGAAGTGGAAAGTCTACACTTCTCTCGATTCTAGCAGGCTTGGAACGTGCCAATAGCGGCGAGATACTAGTCGACAGTGTGAATCTTGCGAACCTCACCGAGCGAGCACTCACCTTGTTTCGTGCACAGAATATCTCTATCGTATTTCAACAATATCATTTGATTGCCCATCTGACTGCACTCGAAAATGTAATGATTGCGCTTGAAATTTTAAAAATTGAAAAACCGAAGCAACGCGCTGAGGAAGCTTTGTTAGAGCTAGGAATGGGCCATCGCCTGAATCATTTTCCAAACCAATTAAGTGGTGGCGAGTGTCAACGTGTCGCTATTGCCAGGGCCTTAGTGATGAAACCAAAAATATTGTTGGCTGATGAGCCCAGTGGAAATCTTGATATTCAGACTGGAGAAAAAGTGATGGATGTCTTTTTTTCAGTTGTTCGTCGGCATAAAATCACAACCATATTGGTGACTCACAGTGATCTTCTTGCGGATAAGTGTGATCGTATTCTGCGACTTGAACAAGGCCAATTGAGGCAGTCATGATTCTTTTATGGTTAGCTCTTCGCGAGCTTAGGCGCAGTTGGCGCTTTAGTTTGTTTTTTATTTTCAATTTGAGCTTAGGTCTGGCCGGATTCGTAGCGCTTCAAACGTTCAACAGCGCTTTGGTGGATGAAATTAAAATCAACGCCAAGTCCATTCTGTCTGGGGACTTGACGGTGTCGTCACGCCGAGAATTGACGAATGAAGAAATTCAGGCCCTGCATGAGATCCTTCCGAAAGGAACAAGTGAAGGCAAGGTCTATGAATTCTTTGCGATGTTGAGTGCGGACAGTCGATCGAGACTTGTTTTGGTAAAGGCCGTGGATCAAACGTATCCCTTTTATGGTCAACTTCAGTTGCAATCAGCCCAGCAAATAGAGAAAGGGTCTGAACAGATCATTGGACAAAAAAATGTTTGGATTTACCCTGAAATTCAAACGCAGATGGGCTTTAACCCTGGCGATAAAGTTCAATTGGGCCAGTTGAAACTGAAAATTGCAGACGTGGTTTCTAAAGATCAGACTCAAACTTTTCGGGCTGCAAGTATGGCACCACGGATTTTTATTGATCGGGCATTATTGAGGGAATCGGGCCTGATTCAGTTTGGAAGCACCTTCACAGCCTCCTATGTTTTTAAGTTGCCTTCAGACACTGATGAAGAGCTCTTAAAGCAGGAAATTTATAAAAAACTGAAAGATCCTCAAATATCAGTAGATACTCCTAAGACTGCTGGAGAAAGTGCCGGGCGACAACTTGGGTATTTATCTGATTACCTTGGATTGGTGGCTTTAATTGCATTATTCATGTCGGCTCTTGGAGCGTCTTATATTTACCGATTATTTTTAACAAGTCGGATGAAGGAAATCGCAATTTTAAGAACTCTCGGATTGCAGAGCGAACAGGCTGTTGGTGTTTATGTTTTGCAGGCAACCTTATTAGGAATTTTTTCAACTTTTCCGGCGATGCTTTTCAGTGAATTGGTTCTGCCTTTCCTGACCAAGCTGCTGGCAACCTTCAGTCCATTTACACTGCAGCCCAGATTGAATATGGAAACCTTCGGCCTTTGTTTATTGATGGCGGTGGTTGGTTGTTTCGTTTTGAGTCTGCCATTTTTAGTTAAGATCTTTAACCTGAAGGCGGCAAAGCTCTTTAGTGAAGAAAAATTTGCCGGTTCAGATTTTGGTGGTTTCAAAATTTGGCCCTACCTTCCTGCTGTATTTTTATTTTTGCTGCTTTCAGTTTATCAAGCGCACTCATGGAAAATAGGCTCTATCTTTGTAGGGGTTCTGGCCCTTGTTATTCTTATATTATTGGCGGTTGGCTATGTGGTTATTAAATCAGCGAAGCTATTTCAAAATTTCAATCACTGGGTCATAAGATTTAGTTTTTTAAGCCTATCGCGAAGGGCCATATCCAGTCTTGCCATCTTTGTTTCATTAGGCGTTGGGGCCTTGCTCATTAATATTTTGCCTCAGCTTAAAAATTCACTGCAGGCTGATTTCAATGTCGAAAGTAAATCAGGTGGCAAGGCAAAAACTCCAGCCCTATTCCTGTTTGATATCCAGGATGAGCAACTCAATGCGGTCCAGGAGATTTTGACAGAGAATCAAGTTGAGCCGCTCGCCATTTCCCCGATGGTCAGGGCGCGTATTTCGACCGTGAATGGGCAAGAATATGAGCGAAAAATAGAAGCCGGAGGTTTTAAAACCCGCGAAGAAGAAACGGATGCCAGATTCCGAAATCGTGGTGTGAATTTATCCTATCGTGAAAAACTTTCGAGCAGCGAAGAGATAACCCAGGGCCGGCCAATCACTGCAAATTTTGATTTAACGAAGCAAAAATATGCTGAGCTTTCGGTGGAGCAAGGATTTGCTGATCGAATGAACTTTCGGATAAATGACATTTTAGTTTTTGATGTGCAGGGGATCCAAGTCGAAGGCCAAATCGTTAACTTTCGCAAAGTAAAATGGACTAGTTTCCAGCCAAATTTTTTCATTCTGGTGCAAAACGGCGTGCTGAATGAGGCTCCGAAGACTTTCATTGCCGCGATTCCCTCAATGGATTCAGAAAAAAGAGAGCACCTACAAACTGAGATCTCAAAAAAAATATCCAATGTTTCTGTAATAGACGTGGTCAGGCTTGTGGAAGAGATATTGTCCACCGCTGATCGAATGAGTTGGTCTCTAGAGCTGATGGCCTATTTAGCATTAATCACCGGATATATCGTGCTGTTTTCAATTGTGCGAAGCCAAATCAAACTTCGACGTTGGGAGCTGAATATGCTCAAGATTCTAGGAGCCAGTCAGGCTTCAGTTTCGGGATTCATTTTGACTGAATTTGCATTTCTATCCTTTTTAAGTTCTCTTTTTGGGGCACTTTTGAGTATTGTAGCCAGTTATCTTTTGAATAGAGTTATGTTTGAGGGGAATTTCGTTTTTTCATGGGTTGAGCCGATGTTGTCAGTTCTAGCCATCACGGGCTTGAGCCTTGTAATTAGTTTTTTGGCGAGTCAGGATATTGTAAAGGAAAGTGCCCTTGGAATTCTTAGGCAAGAGGGTTGAGGCTTTGCTCTTTATGCTGAGTTGAGGTAGACTTATCCAGATTTGAAAATCGGTTTAAGGGATTGAATAATGACTGCCACAGCCAATGATGTTTCTGAAAATTTAAAAAAAGCTAAAGACATCTTGTTCGCAGGGGGGGTTGTCGGCCTTCCCACAGAGACTGTCTATGGGCTGGCAGCTCGTATTGACCTTCCACAGGCCATTGAAAAAATATTTAAAGTTAAAGAGCGCCCTTTTTTTGATCCCCTGATTGTTCATGTTTCTTCTATCGAGATGGCGAAAAAAACCAGCAGCGAATGGAAAGAGGCTTATCAAGTCTTGGCTGAGGCGTTTTGGCCAGGCCCCTTAACATTGATTATACCAAAACATCCAGACATCAATTCTATGATCACAGCAGGTTTAGAATCTGTTGGTGTGAGGATGCCTAGTCATCCCTTGGCCTTAAAATTGATTGCTGAAATTGGAACTCCGCTGGCTGCTCCTAGTGCAAATAAGTTTGGGCGGACTTCGCCAACTTCTGTTGCACACGTTGAAGCAGAGTTTAAAGGAGAAAATATTTTCGTCTTGGACGGCGGGGACTGTCAAATTGGGATTGAATCTACGGTTCTTTGGGTTCGCCAGGAAGCAGATAAAGTAAAACTTTCTATCCTTAGGCGCGGTCATATTTTGAAATCTGAAATTGAAGATGTTCTTTTAAAAAAAGGAATTCATTTTGAATTCCTTGAGCATATCGACAAGCGTGAATCCCCCGGGCATATGAAACATCACTATATGCCATCTGTTCCACTTATTGTGTGCACGGATAAAAGCCGATCCGTCGACGATGTGTTGTTGGAAGTAAATCAAAAAATTAATTTACTGCCTGATGAAATCGAAAGTATCAAAATTTTTAAACCTAAAAATGGGATTCAATCCGCGGAGGTGATGATGCTTTCTCTGGATCCTCTTTTGGCCACTCGCGAATTTTATGGACAACTGCGTGTTTGTGCCAGCCAAGGAAAGGATGCGATCATTTTTTACCGAGAAACTTATCAAGTTGGTGAAAGATGGGATTCACTTTTTGATAGATTAAACAAGGCCGCCAGTCTTATTCTTTAACTTTAGAAATTTATCTATATTTTTTCCAGGCAAAAAATATCATCGCAGCAAAAAACAAGAACACCGTAATCAATAAGCCCGATTTATTAGTTTCATTTGGATTTGAAGCCATGTGCATTCCATAATAGAAAAAAGCAGTCTTAGTGATTGTGGCAATCAAAAGAATTAAGCCAAAATAAGGCATCAATTCGCGAGCCACCTTTTGATCTTCAGATAGATTTTTTTGAGGCTTTTCTTTTTGACTGACGAAGCCCCAGTTTTCATTTTTATGAAAATCAATCACAACTTTAGTCCACTCATTGCGAAGTGTTTCAAAATCGACGACTTCACTATTGTCATTTCGCTCGATTCTTAATTTGTTCTCTAAATGAGCGCGCAGTTTTGCTGCCGCCTCCCTGGCAATGGCTTGACTTGATTCTTGGGAAAAATATCCACCGTGAGTGGGTGGAAGATCACTCTCTAAGTTTTTTTCGATCTCTTTAAGATATGAGCTGGCCTCATTTGTAAAAGTGAGGTTTTGAATAATTGTGCTGAATTGGCTAGCAAAATTTGGCATATTCTGTGTTTACTTTGTTTGATATTTTTTGCCAATCAGAACCTTTGAATTGTTAAAGCACATAGTTCTTGACCCAGCTGTAGTGAAAAGCCACAATTTAACTACTGTGGATGATATTTATAATGGACTGCGTGCAGTCTTAAGACTTATTTTATTTTTGTTTATTATTTGCACCTATTTGGTGTGGTCGTATCTTTGTCATTTGGTGATTAGAAATCCCTCCAAGCGACAGACTTTGTTCACTAAGAACTCGCATTTTTTTTCAGGGCTTATGCTTAAAGCTTTTGGTGTTGAACTGAATGTTTTAAACAAGCCCGCCGATTCTGAAAAGTTTTTGGTTGTGAGCAATCATATGGGATTTATTGATATCCTGCTCATTGGCTCTGTTTTTCCTTCTGTTTTTGTAACCTCTATTGAAATGCGCAACACTCCATTTTTGGGTCTGATCACAGAGATGGCCGGTTGTGTTTATGTAGAGCGCCGCAATCGAGAAAAAATATCAGATGAATTGAACTCATTGATATCGGCATTAAAAAATGGCTTTAAGATTGTGCTTTATCCAGAGGCCACTTCCACAAATGGCGAAAAAGTTTTGCCGTTTAAGCGGACTTTGATGATGGCAGCTGCGCACGCAGGAGTTCCAATTCAACCCGTTGTCGTGAACTTTCGCGAAGTTAATGGAGAGAAATTCAGCACAAAATGGAGGGATCATTTGTGCTGGTATGGAGATATGCCCTTCGCAGTGTCGCTTTGGAATTCACTGACCTTAAAATCTGTAAAGGCTGAAATTGAATTTTTAGACCAAATTCATTCAACCCTGGATGACGACCGTGGAGTTGTCGCAGACAAGGCCCATGAGCTCATTTCAAAAAAGTTTGTTCCTGTTTTAGTTGTTTAGTTCAAGCAACCAATAAAAAAAATGACCCAAATTGCTAGTTGGAATGGCACTTTACTAGCCAGCCACAAAGTTTATAAAGAATCCTTGCCCCAACATTGCCATCCCATTCAGCTTCAGAGTCTTCGAGACCTCCCGAAGAGACTTCATTGAGATCGAAGGCAATGATCTTTCGTCCCGAGGCATAAATTTCATTAAATAGAAAAAACACTTGATCCACACTGAGTCCGCCCGGCACAGGTGTTCCAGTGTGCGGGCAGAATGCCGGATCCAGTCCATCAATATCGAAAGAGATGTAAACATTCTGCGGGAGTTCCTTGATAATATCTTGGCAAAGAGCTTCCCAGGTTTCGCCCTTTAACAGTCGACGTTTTAAGGAAATATCAAAAAAGGTTTTAATGTCAGATCGGGATTGAATAAAATTGTATTCCTCTTCGCAGAAGTCTCGAATACCAACTTGAACAAGTTTCTGAGGTTTTCTGGGATCGTTCATCACATTGTACATGATTGAGGCATGGGATTGAGTGAAGCCCTGATAGCTTTTACGCAAGTCCGCATGGGCGTCGAGATGCAAAATCCCAAAATTTCCATTGTACTGTTCGCTGATCGCTTGAATGGCGCCTAGTGGAGTAGAATGATCGCCGCCAACAACTCCAAGAAGTTTATTATCCTGCAGAACAGATCTTGCTTGTTCGTAGACCCACTGGGTCATTTCCGTGCAAGCCATGTTAACTTGAGCGGCGAGGGAGTCCATTTTCTCAAGATCATTGCTGAGTTCAGTGCGCATGCCGATCAGTTCTTGAGCCAGGCCCTTATGTTTTTCATTTTTTGCGTATAAATCACTGGGGAAGTCTCTCATGTAGTAACCAGCTTCATAGGACTTGCCCACCTCTAGATCGAAAAGATCTACCTGTTCGCTGGCTTGTCGCACCATTTGAGGCCCTCTGGAAGCTCCATTTCCATACGAAGTGGTCACCTCCCAGGGGACAGGGATTAAGACAACCTGGGATTCAGCCTCTGTAGAGGGAATCCCAAAAATGCCAAACTCAGCCGAGATAGTTATGGTGGGGTCGAAGGTTTTTTTTGCTGGTGTATTTAGCATGGGGGCTTCCTCATTGGTGGCCAATTATTCAAACAATTCAGAGGCTTTGTGATATTGAATAAATTAAAAAAAGAGTAGCTAATCTTCGTGATCCCCAAGTAGTAGCGCACCTGGTCATTAGAGCAATAACTTGATTATTTTTGGCGCATATCTCATTTTAACCCGACTCTGGGATCTGGAGGGTTTTTCTGCGAGGTTTTGCAGCAAAATGCCACTTGATACTGGATGGTAAATTCCTTATGAATCTGCTTATGTAACTCCCTGGAGGGAAGACGATGAAAATGATAGGAATTATAGCTCTAATTTTGAGCTCAGTTTTAGCAAATCGCGCTTTTGCTACTAAGCCAAATGCTGCTGCGCCCGTGGGTGGAAATTTCGTCTACAACCTTGGTGGTGAACCCCCAACAATTCATCCAATCACATCAGCAGATGTTTATGCTCGTAATGTTCAAAACTATGCCTGTGATTCAATGGCAGCCCGTGATGTTGAAACTTATGATTGGGTGCCTCGCCTAGCAGAAAAATGGGAAGTTTCTAAAGACAATAAAGTATTTACCTTCCATCTTCGCAAAAACGCTGTTTTTCATGATGGCAAGCCTGTGACGGCTGAAGACGTAAAGTTCTCATTTGATGCTATATTTGAACCTAAATATGAAGCTGCGCATATGCGTCCTTATTATGAAGGTATTGCAAAAGTTGAAGTGATTGACCCATTAACAGTGAGATTCACTACAAAAGATTTGTACTTTCAAAATTTTGAATCAGCGGCATCATTGACTGTAATTCCTAAACACATCTATTCCGATATCGCTAAATCAAAAAAAATGAATCGTGAACTGATCTGTGCAGGTCCATACACTGTTTCTAAGTTTGACCGTGGACAAATGATTCAACTTAAAAAATTTGATAAATGGTATGGAAATAACGATCCGATCTTTAAGGGAATGTACAACTTCGAAAACATCACCCTGCGCTTCTATAAGGATGAAAATGCTATTCTTGAGCGAGCAAAAAAAGGTGAATTGGACTATATAGATCTTAAAGTCGAATCCTTTATGAAAAAGACTGAGGGTGCACCTTGGGGAACTACAGTCTTAAAGCATAAGGTAGCCAATGATGCGCCAAAATCATTTGGTTTTATCGGTTGGAATCAACGTCGTGAGTTGTTTCAAGACAAAAATCTTCGTATTGCTCTTGCTCACTTGCTAAATCGTGAAGAAATGAACAAGAAATTCCGCTATGGTATGTCTGATTTGGCAAACGGCGCAGTTTATCTACGCAGTGAATACAATCCTGGAAATAAAGCACTTGGATTTGATCCAAAAAAAGCACAGGAATTACTGTCGAAGTCTGGCTGGTCGGATGCTGATAAAAATGGTGTTCTTGAAAAAACAATCAACGGTAAAAAAACAGAACTTAAGTTTACTTTGATTTATGCCAATAAAGATCAAGAAAAGTATTTCACAATGTATCGTGAAGACTTAAAAAAGGCTGGTATTGAGCTTGAATTGAAATACCAAGAGTGGAATTCATTCTTGAAATTAGTGGATGAAGGTAATTTTGATGCTGTGACAATGGCTTGGGGTGGCGGATCTGTTGATCCGGATCCAAAGCAAATTTGGCATTCTTCTGGTGCAGTTCCAGGTGGATCTAATTTTATTGCCTTCAAGAGCTCTGAAATTGATAAATTGATAGATGAGGCTCGCATTGAGCCAGTAAAAACAAAGCGTGTAAAATTACTCAAAGAGGTTTACAGAAGGATCGCTGAAGAGGCGCCTTATGCATTCCTTTTTAATGATAAATTTGATTTTTATGCAAATTCATCAAAAGTAGGCATGCCGGCAGAAACATTTAAGTTTGATATTGGTAAAGACTTCTGGTGGAAAAAACCATAATAGATTTTGGAGTGTCGCTTTGTTTGTTTATTTGATTCGTCGAATATTGCTTATGATCCCAACTTTTCTTGGGATCACAGTTATGACCTTTATTCTTATCAACTTGGCTCCAGGCAGTCCGGTTGAGCAAAAACTGCAGGCGATCCGCTTTGGGTCTGCCGCGGGATCAGGATCTTCTGGTGCTAACACTCGTGGCGACACAAGTGTGAATCAAGAGATTATTGATGCGCTCAAAAAGCAATATGGTTTTGATAAGCCTCTTCATATTCGCTATTTTATATGGTTAAAGAATATCTCTAAATTGGATTTTGGCGAAAGTTTTACTTATCAGGAGCCTGTGATTGATGTGATAGCCAGTAAACTTCCAGTGTCTTTGTCTTTTGGCTTGGCTTCTTTGATAATGACATATCTGGTTTGTATTCCACTGGGTGTAAGAAAAGCGGTTAAAGTGGGGACTGGATTCGATCGAATTTCAGGCTTCATATTGAATTTTACTTACGCGATTCCTCCTCTGATATTAGGTATTTTTATGATTGTGATGCTCTCGGGGAAATTAAATTTGTTTCCAATCGGTGGGTTCCAGTCGGATGATTATGACACGCTCTCTTTGTCTGGACGTTTTTTTGATCGAGCACATCACTTTGTTCTGCCATTAGTTTGCTATATGATCGGTGGCTTTACAGAACTTTCAATTTTGATGAAAAATTCAATGTTGGATATTGTAAAGTCAGATTTTATTCGAACTGCAAGAGCTAAAGGACTGCCAGAAAGAGTGGTTGTCTTTAAACATGCTCTTCGAAATGCTTTGATTCCAATTGCGACTGGCCTGGGTGGTTTTCTTGGTTCATTCCTGGCAGGGTCCTTGATTATTGAGCAGATGTTCAATTTGGATGGAATTGGCCTGCTAGGATACCAATCTGTCTTAGCTCGTGATTACAATGTAATCATGGGACTGACCTTTATTTCATCTCTGCTGTTAATGGCTGGAAGAGTTCTGAGTGACTTGATTTATGTTCTTATTGACCCAAGGATTGATTTTAAATGATGGATCCAATTCAAAAATATCTTATCAGGAATGAGCTGACGCTAAAACGGTACAACCGTTTTAAGCAAGATCGCATAGCCGTAGCTTCTGTGTGGATTTTGCTGGCGATGTTTTTCTTTAGTTTCACGGCAGAGCTTTGGGCTAATAATAGACCTCACATCATGAGCTATCATGGGAAAATTTATTTCCCGCTTTTTGTCGAGTATCATCCCACGCAGTTTGATCGTGAGGATATTTTTGTGATGGACTATCACAATTTAGAATTGAGCAAAGAGGATTGGGCTGTTTGGCCTATCATTCAATGGGATCCCTATGAGAGTAATAAAGATGTAAGCACCTATCCATCACCGCCAACTCAGCAGAACTGGGTTGGAACTGATGAAAGTGGTCGTGACGTCATGACACGCCTACTTTATGGGTTCAGATACACCATGGTTTTTGCTATTGGGGCCTGGTTTTTGACCTATGTCATTGGCATCACGATTGGTGCGATTATGGGATATGCTGGGGGCAAGGTCGATTTAGTTGGTCAGCGTTTTGTTGAAATTGTTGAAAGTACGCCAACATTATTTGTCCTGATCACTGTTATTTCGATTTTTACTCCAAGTTTGCCTTTACTGATTGTCTTTATTTCAATGTTTGCTTGGACGGGTATTTCCGCTTACATGCGTGCGATGTTTTTATCTATCCGCAACCGTGAGTTTGTGGAAGCTGCAAGGGCACTTGGTGCAGACCATCGCCGCATTATTAGTAAGCATATTTTACCTAATGCTCTAACGCCGATTATAACATTTGCTCCATTTGCTATTTCTGCAAACGTATATGCGCTATCAACTCTAGACTATTTAGGTTTAGGACTGCGTCCACCAACGCCGTCATGGGGTGAGCTTATGGCTCAAGCACAAAAATGGTTTACTACGGCAGAGTGGCTGGTTTGGGGGCCTTTGGTTGCCATCATTTTGACTTTGATCTTAATGAACAATATTGGAACTGCTACTCGGGATGCATTTGACTCTAAGATGTAATTGGGTTGGTTCCGGATTTTTATTACAGCTATTCACTGTTGTTTGATAATCTGGCCATCCTGAGCGGCCTTGCCTTTAGCGCATCGTGCGCTTCAGGCCGAAGTCATTTTTAGCCGCGAGTTTTTAGTTTCAAATAAAATCTTTCTTACTCTAATTCTTCTAAGTACGTGTAGCCGGAAAGACCTTCTTCATAATGTTTGATGAGGAGCTTTGCTTCTTGTTTTGTGATGGTGCCTTTTTGAATTGATTCTTCTGTGGCTTGACGTACATTATCAACCATTTCCGAGCGTCCGTACTGAACATAAGACAGCACTTCTGTGACCGTGTCTCCAGGAACATAATGGTCAATTGTATAGCCAATTCCATTCAATGAAATATGGACGGCATCTGTATCACCAAAAAGATTGTGTAAATCGCCAAGAATTTCTTGATAGGCTCCGGTTAAGAAAACTCCAAGATAGTATTGCTCACCAATATTGAATTGATGAAGGCTGAGGGTTTCTTTCGGTTCGCCAGATTTTGTATCAATAAATTTTTCAATGACGCCGTCAGAATCACAGGTTAGATCTGCGAGGGTGGCTTCTCTGGTGGGTTCTTGCTCATGACGGTGTATAGGAATCACCGGGAAAAGCTGGCCTACGGCCCATGAATCTGGAAGCGATTGGAAAAGTGAAAAATTTGAATAATAAGTATCACAAAGTTCTTTGGAAAGGTTTGCAATGATGTCGTCAGTGTCAGGCACACTCTTCGCCATAATCATCATCTTCGTCGCAATGGTGAAGTACATACTTTCACACCATGCGCGCTGCTCAAGGGATAAAACGCCATACGTGAACAATTGAAGAGTTTCTTGTTTGGCCTGAAAAAGGTCATTAAAACACTCATTGATATTATCTTTATTCACCTTTTCAAATATATACTGCAAGTCCTGCATGATTGATGGATCAGATTTTGAGGCTGGAGATGGAGGTTCATTGCGATGAAGATCATTGACACCCATGACGTTGAACACCAGCACGGAGTGATGAGCAACCAAGAATCGGCCTGATTCCGTAACAATACTTGGGTGAGGAATGCCTTTTTCGTCACACAAAGTTTGAAGTACTGAAACGATATCATTGGCATATTCTTGTTCAGAGTAATTCACTGAGCTGTCTGAGTTGCCCGAGCCATCATAATCGATACCAAGTCCACCGCCGACATCGATGTATTTAAGTCCAGCACCCATTTTGTAAATTTCAGTAAAGAAGCGAGCGCCTTCTTTCAACGAGGATTTTATACTTTGAATCGATGGGACTTGAGAGCCAATATGATAGTGCAGCAGTTCGAGGCAATCCAACATGCCCTCTTGTTTTAGAACTTCAATGCCGTCGACAATTTCAACCGAGGTTAAGCCAAATTTTGATCGGGCACCTGAGGAATCGACCCATTTTCCAGCGCCTTGAGTATTTAATTTTGCTCGGAAACCAATTTTTGGGCGCGAGTTAAATTTTTTCGCCACATCGATGATCATCTTTAGTTCTTCTTTTCGATCCACAACGATGATGGTATTGCGGCCCAATTTTTGCGAAAGTATAGCTGTCTCGATATATTCTGCATCCTTAAAACCGTTGCAGATAATCAAGGCATCAGGAGTGTGCATCAGAGCTAGAACCACAAGAAGTTCAGGCTTAGAGCCGCACTCAAGTCCCATGCTGTAGTCTTTGCCATATTTGACGAGCTCTTGAACCAGATGTCTTTGTTGATTCACTTTGATGGGATAGACGCCTCGATAAGAACCCCGATAGCCATGGTCAGCGAAAGCTTTGCTGAAGCAATTATTTAAAAGTTCAACTCTGGCTTTGATGATGTCTGGAAAGCGAATCATGATGGGAACGCGTATGCCGCGGTCCAACAGATCTTGAGTCAACTCAAAGAGATCTACAGAAGGCCCATTTGCCCCCATCGGAGTCACGGACACATTTCCCGATCCATTTATTCTGAAATAACCGTTACCCCAGTTGTTAATACCGAACAGGTCAGCGCTTTTTTCAGGACTCCAATTTGACATCTTTTCTGGCCCTTTCTGTGAAATTTTATTTCACAATCAAATTCAAAATTTTGCCGGCTTTATAAATCACTTTATCAGGATTTTTTCCACCCAAAGCTAAAGCGATTCCGGCAATTTCATTTGCTGCTTGAACAGCTTCCTGTTCCGATGCAGTCACACCAATTTCAATGGTACCACGCATTTTGCCATTCACTTGCACGCCAATTTTCACCTTGTCGTCAGAGCACAGGGTCGTATCATATATTGGCCACGGAGCCAAAGAGCAAAGTCCGGCACCGCCCATTTTTTCCCAAAGCTCTTCAGCGAGATGTGGTGCAAATGGTGCTAGCAACTGAACCAAAGGTTTCAGAGCCATTTCAGAGCGACATTCCAGTTTGTACATTTCATTGACAAGAATCATCATGGCGCTGATGGCTGTGTTAAAGCTCATGTTTTCAATATCATCAGAGACTTTTTTGATGGTTTTATGAAGAAGCTTTAGGGTTTCAGCTGTTAACTCATCTTTATTGGCGTTGTAAACGCCATCGTCAGTGACCACCATGCGCGCAACGCGATCCAAGAAGCGCTTAACGCCATCTATCCCTGTCGGCGACCAGTGTTTATCTTTGTCCAAGGGTCCCATAAAACTGATGAATGTTCGAAGGGCGTCAGCACTGTGGCTTTTTGCAATCTCTTCAGGTGAAATGACATTTCCTCGAGATTTCGACATTTTTTCGCCATCAGGTCCTAAGATCATTCCTTGGTGAGCAAGCTTTTGGAAAGGTTCATCGTGAGTCACTAACCCGCAATCAAAAAGCACTTTCATCCAAAAGCGTGAGTAGAGCAAATGACCCACAGTGTGCTCAGGGCCACCCACATATAGATCCACGGGCATCCAATATTTTTCTGCTTCAGGGTTAAACGGAGCTGCATCATTTTTAGGATCAATGTATCTTAGGAAATACCAAGAAGATCCAGCAGCTCCAGGCATGGTGTCTGTTTCTCGTTGTCCTAATTCGCCTAAAGAAGCGCCACTTTTCCCAATATATTTTACAAAATCAGGGTTTCTTGAAAGTGGAGCCTGACCAGAATCAGAAGGCTCATAATCAGCCACTTCGGGTAACAACACAGGCAGTTCGTCAACGGAGACTCCCATTTGGCCAGCCAAAGGAAAGTTAACAATCGGGAAGGGTTCGCCCCAATAGCGTTGTCGACTAAAAAGCCAATCACGAAGCTTGTATTGAATTTCTCTGAGCCCAATTTTTTGCTCTTCGAGGTGAGAAAGCATTTTTTTTATGGCTTCCTTTTTTTGAAGTCCATCAAGAAATGCAGAGTTGACCAAATTGCCATCACCCTCAAAAGGAAGATTTTCACCACCTTCAACAACACGCTTTATGGGCAGAGAGAATTTTTTAGCAAATTCGAAATCGCGACCGTCATGTCCAGGCACGGCCATAATGGCGCCGGTTCCATAATCCGTCAAAACGTAATCGGCAATCCAAATCTGAATTTTTTCGTGAGTGATTGGATGAACAGCATAGGCCCCAGTAAAAACTCCTGTTTTTTCTGTAGTGGCTTTTCTTTCAACTTCTGATTTTCTTGCTGTCGCCTCGATGTATCCATGGACTGAATGCATCTGCTCTTGAGTTGAAATTATTTTAACTAAGGGATGCTCAGAGGCGAGCACCATAAAGGTCACCCCAAACAATGTGTCAGGGCGAGTGGTGAAGACCTCGAAAGATTTTTCATGGCCGTCAATTTTAAAAGTGACGCGAGCACCTTCGCTTTTACCAATCCAGTTGCGTTGGGCCTCTTTTGTTCGTTCGGGCCAATCCACTTTGTCGAGATCATTCAAGAGTCGTTCTGCATAGTCCGTGATTTTCAACATCCACTGTTTCATCGGCACTCGAACTACGGGATGACCACCACGCTCGGATTTGCCATCAACCACTTCATCATTGGCCAGAACCGTTTTTAAAGCTGGGCACCAATTGACGGGAACTTCTTTTTGATAGGCCAAACCACGCTCATAAAGCTTTAGGAAAATAAATTGAGTCCATTTATAATACTTCGGATCGCACGTTGAGATTTCGCGATTCCAGTCAAAACTGAAACCGAAGGATTGAAGAGTTTTTCGAAAGCTTTCAATGGCTTTTTCAGTTGTTATAGCCGGATGAATTCCAGTTTGGATGGCGTATTGCTCTGCGGGCAATCCAAAGGAATCATAGCCCATCGGATGCAGCACGTTGAAGCCATTGACTCGTTTGTATCTGGAGACGATGTCGCCAGGAGTGTATGAAGCGATGTGACCAATATGAAGCCCAGAACCTGAAGGGTAGGGGAACATATCCAGGGAATAGTACTTTGGTCTGGTGGAGTTTGCCTCAGCTTTAAACGCTTCAGCCGCTGCCCACTTTTTCTGCCACTTGGATTCATAAACGGAAAAATTCAAACTCATAGTATTGCCTTATTCAGAAAGTTTTTTAGCTGATCGCTATTTTTAATAACCAAATTTTGGGAACATTTCAAACCATATATATCCTGAGAAGTAATTCCTCAAGCACCTAGACCCTCTGTTGGGTTTAAGTGTCCTGGTTTACAAATTCCTGAGGAATTTTCATGGGACGTTTATCTGTCAATTATTGTCCCAATAGTATTGAAAAAAGCCTTTGGACTTTAGGCCAGAAAAGTGGTCGGGGCGAAGCCTTTTTGCTCAAGATGTAAAAAAAATCGCCGAAAGGTTTATCAAACGCTATATATTGGAACGTAAGATGAATTTTGAAGACAAGCAAAAACATCCTAAAAGCAGAAGAATTCTAGTTATCAATGATGACATAGATAGTATGGAAATATTGTTGGAGCCACTTCGATGGGAAGGCTACGACACCTGCGGCGTTTCAGTTGAAGAGGATGTGTACACTCTTATCGAGTCTTGGGTGCCCCATGTTGTTATTTTAGACTGGATGGCGCCGACAATGGCGGGATTAAGTATCCTGCGCTCAATTCGGGAGCGAATCAGCCACGTTTCATGTGTTTTTGTTTCTGATAATTCATCGACAGATTCAATTATTGAGGCTCTAGATGCCGGTGCAGATGATTACATTGTAAAACCATTTGTACCCTTGGAGCTTTTAGCGCGAATTCGCTCACAGTTGCGAATTCGTGATTTGCATGAACAACTTGTTTGTGCCAATGAAAAGTTAAAAGAGTTGGTTGATATTGATGATCTAACTGGTTTGTTCAATATGAGATCAGTCTATCAGCGATTGGATTTCGAGTTGGAACGCGCTAAGCGATACAATCGGGATGTTTGCGTAGTTATGATGGATATGGATCATTTTAAAACAGTCAATGATGGACACAACCATTTATTTGGAAGCTTTGTTCTTTCAGAAGTTGGAAAAATCATAAAGGCCAATACCCGGAATATTGATATTCCAGCCCGCTATGGTGGGGATGAGTTTCTTTTTGTTTTAACCGAAACTAATTATGAGGGTGCTGTCCATTTTTGTCAGAGACTTTGCGATAACATCCGAAGGAAGACTTTTCAAAGTGGAGAAGACTCCATTCATTTAACGGCATCGTTGGGTTTTGCCATTAGCACGCCTGGGGAATTTGCTTCAGGAAAAGAACTTGTCCGGATGGCCGATCAGGCACTTTATGATGCTAAACGCAATGGACGTGATCAGGTGAAGTCTTACAATCCTGAACTGTCGAACCTAAATTTAAATATTTCCGAATTTAATTTTCGAAAAAAAGCTTCTGGCAATTAAACATAAAATTCCCTTTTAATTAAATATTGACTGTTTTCCTGCAAGCTAGCAAAACTCAACTATGCTAATAAATTCAAGCCAGTCTAAAAATAGTTCTGAAAGTTTTCGAAATAAAGCGGCTCTGGTCTCAGCGCTTGCAAGCGCGGTGATTTTGATTTTGAAAATTGTGGCCTATAAAATGACAGGTTCTGCTGCAGTTTTGTCAGACGCATTAGAAAGCATTGTTAATGTTGTGGCAGCCATGGTGGCTTTATTCGTAATTAGGTTTGCCTCTCAGCCTGCCGATGCCGAGCATCCTTATGGCCATGGCAAAGCAGAGTATTTTTCAGCAGCCTTCGAGGGCGGCTTGATCTTTTTTGCTGCTCTGATGATTATTGGCGAAAGTATTAAGGCACTCATCTATCAAGAGCCAACTCAAAAATTAGATATTGGATTGATTATTATTGGTGCAGCTTCGCTGCTGAACTTATTGTTGGGTCTTTACCTTAAACATGTTGGCAAAACTCACAATTCAGAAGCCCTGAGCGCTAGCGGTGCCCATGTGTTATCAGATGCTTACACGTCGCTGGGGATAATGATCGGCCTTGGCTTGGTGATGCTAACTAAGATTTCATGGTTGGATCCATTGATTGCTATTTTAGTGGGTGCACATCTGGCGTATTCTGGCTTTAAGATCGTCATAGAGTCTTGGGGCGGTTTGCTTGATGAAGTGGACAGCAGGGCTCTTGAAAACCTTGCGCAATCTTTTGAAAAGTGCAGAAAACTGGGGATTATTGATATTCATCACCTGAAAGTCATTCGCTCAGGAAGTTTTCACCATGTTGATGCACATATTGTCGTACCCGAATATTGGGATGTTCTCACTGCTCACAATGAAGTGCATGACTTTGAATCCGATGTCGTAAAAAATTATTTTGTAGGTGGTGAAATTGCCTTCCATATGGACCCCTGTAAAAGGTCTTTTTGTGAGGTCTGTGACATTGAAAATTGTCCCATCCGAAAGCTGCCATTTAAGGCTTTGCGGTCATTTAATGTGAAAAGCTTGACCAAAGGGCCTGTGGCGACTAATCAAGGGGCCTATGAAAACTGACCAATCCAAATATAGTGATTCACCGCGAAGGCAAATTAATATCACAACGGAGCTCCCTCATCAGACTGAGTACACTCTGGCTTTGAATGGTGAGTATTCTCATGTTGCTTTTGACGAGGTTCGAGCGCCGCTCAATAAGGGACAATGGATCTCTAAAATATTCAAATTTGAAAATTCAATTCCCCTGGACGTAGAAATTGGCACGGGAAATGGCACACACTTTGCCCATTATGCTCAAAAAAATCCTCATCGTGCGCTTGTTGGCCTTGAGCTCAAATACAAGCCTCTGATTCAAACCATTCGTCGTGCGCTGAATGCTTTATGTAAAAATGCAGCGGTAGCCCGGTTTCATGCATTTAATATTGATGAGCTATTTTCTGAAGGCGAAATCGATAATGTTTTTATTCATTTTCCAGATCCATGGACCTCTCCTAAGAAGCCAAAGAACAGAGTTGTATGTAAAAGCAATTTAGAGGTTCTGCATCGCTTGCAAAAGCCAGGAGCGATCATTGAATTTAAAACAGATTCATTAGAGTATTTTTTATGGGCGATGGATGAGATAAGAGAATCTTCATATAAGATCCTCTTTGAAACACAGGACTTACATAATTCTCCAATCAAAGCTGAAAATTTTGAAACAGCTTTTGAGAAAATTTTCTTGCGCGAAGGCATTAAAATTAATTTTGTACGTTTACAAAAGACGGTTTAACTACCAATAACTGGCATCGATTTTAATGTCGCCAAAGACTTTTGTTTGGCAGCTGATTCTTTGATGGATTGGGATTTCATTTTTTTCTCTTAAAAAAATCTCAATCTCATTCTCTGGACTTAGATTTTCTGCGCCTTCTAGAATTGTAATTTTGCACTTTGCGCAGACGCCATCGCCATTGCAACTTGAGGCCACAGGGATCCCTGCCGCCTGGAGATTTATCATCAGATTGGAGCCCGCAGGGACGGTAAGAATTGTTTGAGCTTTCTTAAATGAAATCAACGGCATGACTTATTCTACTGACGCGGTCCAAAACAAGTAAAGAACTAATGAAAAGAAAAGCATTTATTGGTAGCTTTCCTGGTCGAGGTGAACATGTCTGAAGCAGTACAAAACAACAAAATTGAAAACTTAATTATCATCGGTTCGGGTCCAGCAGGACTGACTTCAGCTATTTATTCAGCGCGAGCAAATTTGGCTCCTCTGATGATAGAAGGCGAGGAAGCCGGTGGCCAGTTGATGCTGACCACTGAAGTTGAAAACTTTCCTGGTTTTGAACATGGTGTGACCGGCTCAGAGCTCATTGGTGTTATGAGAAAACAAGCCGAAAAGTTTGGAACACGATTTATTACTCGCAATGTAACTAAGGTTGATTTCACCACGCAGCCCTTCAAAATTTTGATTGGCGCAAATATGTATTTAGCCAAATCTGTTATCATTTCAACGGGTGCAAGTGCTAAATTTCTTGGCCTTCCTTCAGAGAAAACTTATATGAATCGTGGAGTTTCTGCCTGCGCAACTTGTGATGGTGCGTTCTTCCGTAACCAGGAAATCATCGTTGTCGGTGGTGGCGATACAGCGATGGAAGAGGCTCAATTTTTAACTCGATTCGCTTCAAAGGTATTTATTGTTCATAGAAAAGATCAATTTAGAGCTTCAAAAATCATGGCAGACAGAACAATGAAAAATCCAAAGATCGAGGTGGTCTGGAATTCTGAGGTCATTGAAGTTTTAGGCGACAGCAAGGGAATGAATGGGGCTAAAGTCCGAAATTTAGTCGATGGAAGTGTCAAAGATATGGCGGTGACAGGTTTGTTCCTAGCCATCGGTCATAAGCCGAATACAGATTTATTTAAAGGTGTTCTCGATATGAACGAGACAGGGTATCTTATAACTCAGGGGCAATCCACTTACACAAATATTCCAGGGGTTTTTGCAGCAGGAGATGTACAGGATCATGTATATCGGCAAGCAGTAACGGCTGCAGGAACAGGTTGTATGGCTGCGATCGATGCAGAGCGATGGCTTGAAGGAAACGAAGCACACTGAGGGAGTTATGAGAAATAAGAAAATCAACACCAAGGATTTGGTCGATAAAATTGAAAAAATGACTAAGGCTCGAATTGCTGGGCAAGATGTCGTGCCTTTGGATCAGTTTCGTGAAGCAAAAAAGAAATTGGACCCAAAGGTAATTTTAGTCATCGAAGACGATGAGACCATGCGCTTGGCAATGAAGAGAATTTTAGAATCAGAAGGCTACGTTACCAAATTGGCTGCAGATGGGACAGAGCTTTCAATGGTGCTTGATGATCATCCAGTTGATTTGATTCTTATGGATGTGGGTCTGCCGTGGATCAATGGTTTTGAGCTCGCTCAATTGTTGAAGGACCACAGAGATCTTAAAAAGATTCCTCTGGTATTTGTTTCTGGCAAGTCTTCAGATGAAGACATTAAGAAAGCCTTTGAACTTGGAGCTGATGATTACATCAAAAAACCTTTTGATGTTGAAAAGTTGAAAAAGACAGTAGACACATTATTAAGGCTAAACGCTTAGATGCTTGCAAAAGCGCTTTCTTGATCAACCGCTTTTTTGGTTTATCTTACTTTGATGGGCTATATAAGCATTGAGCAGGGCGCTTAATTTTGAGACTTGATTTTGATTTTGGTTGGCAAACTGAAGTCGCCATAAATCAGATGGATTACCCACGAGTTTTACGGGTAAAATTAGACGAGCTATTGCCGGATTAGTTTCAAATGGATTTACAATAATGACATCAAAAGGCTGATCTAGGAATTCGGCAGGAATTTTGTCAACGAGCTGAGTCCCACTCAGTGAAATATCATGAGAGTGGGTTCTGAAAGAGCCAAAGCTAGCCATAAGGATAATTTCTATTTTAAAATTGTGCCGAGGGTGCTTTCGACGCTCTTCGGGTTGGATTTGCGCTTCTTTTGTGTCCTGCTCTTTTCCAGAAAGTTTTTGTCTAGTTGAAAAATCAATTTTCACCTTTTTGATTTTTTCAAGACTCAATTCGGAGCCATTAAAATCCCGAGATAGTGTTGAATTGACGGCAATGCTAACTTCCGTATAGGGGTTGTCTATTTTTTTTTCAAGGTTGATCACTTTTGATTCTGAAGTATTAATTGTATCTATTGAGGGGACTATAGTTTCTGAAAGCTTCATTGGATTTAAACTTGCGTGGTCTTGATCAAAGGACTTATTGAAAGTCACTGAGGGAGTCGGTGGCTGAAGTCCAATTGAGTTGCTATTTTGTGAGGCTATAAAATCCTTAAGGCTCATCCAATCAGGCCATCCAGGTTTCCATAAATAAATATTTTTTTTCTTAGAAGTTTTAAGATTGATAATATGAGCCAAGACCTGACCCACTGTCATGGGCTTAGACTGAATATCGCTTTCGGCATCAAAAATGAACCATACTTCTTCTTGCATGAAAATTCGCCTTCTGAGGAGAGATCTCCTCAGAAAACTTATCGGATTTTATTTGGACTACTTTATGCACGAATGCAGGAAACAGTATGATCTTCGGATTTAGCCTTTAAAGAAGGTCTTGTTGTTTTACATTCTTCAATCGCCATCTGGCATCTTGGATGAAAGTGACAGCCAGTGGGAGGATTTATCGGAGATGGGACATCCCCAGTCAAAATGATACGTTCTTCTTTTGGACGCGGATCAGGGACTGGGATGGCTGACATTAAAGCTTTTGTGTAGGGATGTTTTGGATTTTTGTAGAGCTCTTCAGCCTCTGCCATCTCGACGATTTTACCTAGGTACATCACTGCCACTCGATTTGAGACATGTTCTACAACTTTTAAGTCATGAGCAATAAAGACATAGGTCAAGCCAAGTTTCTTTTGAAGTTCCATCAGAAGGTTAATCACCTGTGCCTGAATGGATACGTCTAAGGCTGAAACAGGCTCATCACAGATGATGAGCTCTGGATTGACAGCCAGTGCCCGGGCAATACCTACTCGCTGACGTTGGCCCCCTGAAAATTCATGCGGGTAGCGATTCAGATGCTCTTTGCGGAGTCCGACTAAATCTATTAACTCGTGAATGCGATCATAGCGATCTTTTTGAGTTTCTCCGAGGTTGTGAATGATCAAGGGCTCTTCTAGAATTGAACCAATGGTCATGCGCGGATTTAACGAAGCAAATGGATCTTGGAAAATAATCTGAATTTTTTTACGAATCTCTCGCAGCTCATCACCTTTAATATGTGTGATGTCTTTTCCATTGTAAAAAATCTGCCCTGAAGTTGTGTCATGCAGTCTTGTTAGGCAGCGACCAAGAGTGGATTTTCCGCAACCTGATTCTCCAACCAGCCCCAGTGTTTCGCCTTTTTTTATTTCAAAGGAAACATCTGAAACTGCTTTCACGCTGGCCACTTCGCGGTTTAAAAGCCCTGCATGAATTGGAAAGTTTTTTACTAGGTTTTGAACTTTTAAAAGAGGAGTATTCATTCTTATTTAATCTCTTCAGATAAAGGGTGATGACAGGCTACGCGGTGGATGCCACGTAAATTTTCAGTTGTTGGATAAACTTGTCGACAGTCATCCTTTGCATAGGGACAACGATCTTCAAATCGACAGCCTTTAGGAAGATTGTAAAGACTTGGAACCATGCCTTTAATTGTTTTAAGCTCCGTCAGTTTGTGACCGGTCTCAAAGTGAGGAATAGAATCTAAAAGACCTCGTGTATAGGGATGCTTTGGACGATAAAAAATATCTTCCACAGTTCCAAATTCAACGATTCGTCCAGCATACATGACTGCAACTTCTTGACACATTTCAGCCACAACACCCAAGTCATGAGTGATGAGAATCATGCCGGCATTGAACTCTTTTTGCAGTTTTCGCATTAAATCAAGAATCTGAGCCTGTATCGTCACATCAAGGGCTGTCGTTGGTTCATCTGCAATCAGCAGTTCTGGATTGCATGAAATGGCCATAGCGATCATTACGCGCTGTCTCATTCCGCCCGAAAGTTGGTGGGGGAATTCGTGGAATCGTTTTTCTGGTGCAGGAATGCCAACCAAGCGAAGCATCTCGACCGCACGTTCACGGGCCTGAATTTTATTGAGTGATTTTTGATGAAGCAAGATGGCCTCTTCGATCTGATCCCCAATAGTATAGACGGGATTCAGTGAAGTCATTGGCTCTTGGAAGATCATGGCAATCTCATTGCCACGTACGCTGCGCATTTCATCATCTGAGAAAGAAAGCAGATCACGACCCTTAAAAAGGATCTTTCCAGATTCTATACTGCCTGGTTTTTGGATCAACCGCATGATCGAGAGGGAAGTGACTGATTTTCCACAGCCGGACTCGCCAACGATTCCAAGGGTTTGGCCTTTTTTTACGTAAAAACTGATGTCATCGACGGCATAAAAAGAGCCTTCGTCAGTTTTAAACCGCGTCTTCAAATTTTGAACATCTAAAAGAACTTCACTCACTGGAGACAACCCCCGTTTTGAAAGGTTTCATCTTATATAATTCACGCTGCCATGAGGCAAGTTGTGAAAAGAGACCAAGTCCTTTTTTTTGAGGTAACGCGTCACTCGATCATGAGCAATTGGCGAATCAACCCATGAAGATCGCTATAATGACTTAAAATTCCATCAGGTTTGTACTTTTTTAAGATATTGAGATCTGTGTAGCCAAAATCGATTGCAATTGAAGTCACGTTGGCACTTTGTGCAGAAACAATATCAGGAATTCCATCCCCAATCATGATTGTGTTTTCTGTATCGTAACCAGCCTGTTTCATCATGGTTTGTAAGGGCAGTGGGCTGGGTTTTCGCTCAGCGAGAGTATCAGCACCAAAAATATTAACCCAGGGGAACCGATGCAGGTTTAGATGGGCCAGAATTTTGCGAGCAGGAGCCTCGTTTTTGTTAGTGATGATCGCAATGGGGCCACGATAGCTTTCTAGAAAAGTTTCGACACCAGCATAGATCGAAGTTTTATTGAGCATCTCGGTTTCGTAGTAACTGAGGAATTCATTTTCAAGAGTTACTAGCTTGCTTGCAGAAAGCGGCTCGTCGACAAACAAGTCTGATAATAATTTTTTCAGACCTTCACCAATATGAGAAATGATTTTGGCGTCACTCAAAGGTGCTTTGCCATTATTTTCAAGTGTTCGATTCATTGCCGTGACAATATCGGGGGCTGAATCTATTAAGGTGCCATCAAGGTCAAAGACTAATAGTGGATTCATGTAATGATTCTGCCTCATTCGATGTCAGCGGACAAGGTGGCAGATAAAAAAGAGGACATTTTATGCGTGAAGTGGAGCTTTCTAATAAAGAAAAATACCTAGATTCTTTATTTTCAGTCGAGAATGAGAACAAAAAACTATCCAGGCAATTTGCGGAAGAACTGGGTTTGGCTCGCATTAGCATTTCTGCCCCCGAAGCGGCTTTAATATCACTGATGGTGAAAATGCATGCATGCAAAAAATTTGTTGAAATTGGGACTCTGACGGGCCTTTCGGCGCAATATATCTTTGATGCAATGCCCAAAGGTGGGGAGTTGTGGACTCTTGAAAAGGACCCTCGCCATGGAGAAAAAGCGCGGCAGGTTTTTACAAATCTTGATCAAAATGATAAGAAAATTCATTTAGTGCTGGGCGATGCTCGCGAAGAGCTGACAAAGCTTTCAGATCTAGGGCCCTTTGATGGCATTTTTATTGATGGGAATAAGGCGGCCTATTTGGATTACCTTTTATGGGCTGAGAAAAATCTTCGTCCTGGGGGCTTGGTTCTTGGGGATAATATCTTTTTATCTGGTTCGGTTTGGGGTGATTCAACGGCCCAAAAATTTTCTGAAAAACAAATTCGGATCCTGCGGGAGTTCAATGAACGGCTGGCTAATCCTGATCTCTATGAAAGTGCGATTGCTCCTACTGCGGAGGGGTTGTTTATTGCTTTGAAGAGGTCTTAGGGAGTTTCACTTAAAAAGGTTCATGACATGCAAAAAATGGTGACCTTGACCTTTTTTGTGAGGAACGTTTAACATCTAAAATACAATGGAAGAAATTTTGCAACAAACAATCAAAATCTTAGCGCCTTTTACTGAATTTGCTTTCGTTCTGGGTTCGTTTGGAACTCCTCGATATAGATCGGATAGCGATATTGATTTGGCTGTTTATTATAAAGCTCATGTTGCCAAAGAAGATAAATTAAAAATCTGGGGAGCTCTAGAAGATCTTACAGAGAGAGATGTTGATCTTGTTGAACTTAACTTTATCGATCCTATTTTTGCAAGACAGGTGATTGAGACAGGGCGAGAACTGATCAATGACAATCCAGCCCTCTTATTGCAATGGAAATGCTCAAGCACTTCCATGTATGTCGACTTTAAAGTCGATCGCTCTGTCATCGAAAAAAATATTTTAAACAGGAAAAAATCATGAGCAGTGAAAAAGATGTCTTATATTCTAAAATCAACATCGTAAAAAATTGTTTGATGGCGATAGAAAAAGTTCAGAAATCTGTACAAGATCCAAGCTTCAAACAAGGACTTTTCGAGCTCAACCTGCAAAGGGCGATCCAAGCCTGCATTGACATGGCACTTTGTGTTTTAGCAAAAGACGGTCTGGGACTTCCCAATAGTTACAAGCAGGCCTTTCACTTATTAAATAATCATGGATTAATCAATGATCAGTTAACAAAAAAAATGGTCAGCATGGTTGGTTTTCGCAATATCTCTGTTCATGATTACGAGACAATCAAGCCCGAAATAGTGGCTTCTATAATCAGTAAACATCTTGGAGATTTTGATGAGTTTAATGAGGCCATTTTTAAGCATCTGGATTCTTGGTCCTGAGTTTTGCCTGCTACTTTTTATGGGCCAAAAAATCTTCTTACTGGGGATCTCGTTATTGCCCTCAAATTTTTGATGGCAGATCTTATATCCAGCTGCCCTCGATGATGACCTAGTCTGGTCATCACGTGCAGCATTCATGAATCGCATCGTTCGCTTGATGCCAAAATATCTAATCAATAAGTGGTATCAACAATTTAGTGGGTCAGTTTTTAGTCCATCGAAGAAGGATTAGGGAATGCCATCAAAACTAAAATATATCACCCCGGTAAATCGATCTTCTCATTCACACAAATTTAGATGTCTTCTATCTCTGTGAATTTAAATGTCGAAAAGAACTGGACCAAGCAGTCATAAAAGAAGTTCAAAAAAAGACTGCGCTTCTGCAACTGCCGAGAAGATCATCACTGAAAACAGTATTGATCTATGAGGCAGAAACCACAGTAAAAACGAGAGAAGCCTTCCAAAAGTATTTTTATAAAACGATTACTTTTGCGCAGCTTTTTGAATAGAAGACCGGAGCTAGGCATTGGAAAAGCATTGATTTAAAAATTATCCAAAAAATAGTGGCAGGTTAGGAGCCTTTTATCTGCCGTAGGCTTCAATATCCATCTCGATAGAAGAATCCTTCGCCGCCTCACCCAGTGGGGCTAGGGTCCAAGTCCAGGTTTTTACTTTCTTAAAGTCACTGAAGTCCACGGGATATTGTCCTTCATAAATGGTCTGTCCTTGGGGATCTTTATAGATCACCTTTCGATCCGAGTAGATCAGTTTTTTCCCCTGGCACCGGCTTAGACTGTCCAAATGAAGTCGTGCAAATTTTGAACAGATCAAATCTTTTTCTTCGACAGTTAATTCACGTTTCATTTTTTTTTCAATGGCATCGATAGGTAGCAACGCCAGTTGTGAAAGCAAATTCGCTGAAACAATTAAGTCCGCTACAAAATGAAAGAGAGGTTTCTTTGAAAGCTCAGTGGCTAAGTGAAGAAGATCATTGATGTCCTTTAGTCCTTCAAGATCCTGAAGTGCAGCAGTGAGATCTTGTGAAATCAGTTTTAGCCGAGAATTTCTTTTTGCCAGCCAGTGATGTTTAAGCGGATGGACAATGTCGACCAAGGTTACTTGCTTAAAATTTTGCATCAATAAATGCATTGGAATTTCATGAAGATGTGCGCTGCCAAGAATTACCACATGATTTTTTTGCGGCAGACCTTGAACAGTTTCTAAGAAAAGATCCTGACAATTTTTAAGGTGAGGGATCCAAACCTTTTTGCAGCGTTCATACCTGTGTTTCAATGAAATAGATGAGTATAGAAAACCATGCTTGCGCGCAAGCGGTGTCGTTGGTGTTAATAGAAACTCTAGTGATTCCAAAAGCATGGGGTCAGTGTAACTCAGATTTTTTGGTTTTCAAGGTGCATTTTTTTACTGTTTTCCAGCTTAATTCAACGCACTCAGAAATTTTTCAGCATGGATAATCTCAATATTTGGGAATGACATAGATTTCGGCCTGACTGATTTTAAATTTTTGACAACTTGAAAGCAAAATTTCGGTTTCAGGAGGTTGTTGTAAAACTCAAGTGAAGAACTGATGTTCGAGCTATTGGATTTTAATTCCACCATCAACCAGGGCTTGCGATTTCGAGTTACCAAAAAATCAACTTCACGTTTTTGTTTATCGCGAAGGTAGAACAGTTCAAAGTCGCCCATGGCGGCATCATTCCATAAATGAACATTCTTTAGTAAATGTCCAGAAATCATATTTTCCCACCGAGCCCCTTCATTTTCGCAAAGTCCCCAATCAAACAGGAACAGCTTGGGCTCTTTTTTAAGCGAATATTTTAGGTTTTTTGAATAGGGACGAATTCGATAACAATAATAAAGGGCCTCTAAAATTCCCAACCAGCGAGTGAGGGTGTCATGAGAGCCCCCAATATCTTCACGAAGGGATTCATAAGACAGCTGACTTCCTGCTCGTTGGTGGAGCAATAAGCTTAGATTTTCGAGGGCTGAGAGCTCCCTCACATTCTGTAGATCTCGTGCATCTTCTCGTATGAGTCTTTCACGATAGAGCTTTCGCCACCTATTGGCTTTAAGCTCATTTTGTCCCCACAGGGGCTCAGGAAATCCACTCAGCTTTTCTAAAGACTTTAGATCTACTATAAGTTTAGAGGCGTTTTCATCCCAATCTTCCAAAGGTGGAGGTTTGATTTTGGCTGACTCTGCAGCAGTAAAAGGATGCAGTCTGTAGGGAAAATATCGGCCCTGAAGGCTGTCGCCAGATTTTCTATAGTAATCAAGTCTTGCACTGCCAGTAATCAGGAATGTGTTTTCTTCGCCATAGATATCAAAGAGACCTTTGATTTTATTTTTCCATTTTCGATCTTTATGAATTTCATCAAAACCAAAACAAGGCTTAGAATTTTCATTGATGAGTATTTTGGGCGACTTTATCCAGATTTTCCTAAATTCATCATCGTCGTAATTATAATACTGTTGTGTGTTTCCGTTGACTCTTTTTAGGATGGCCTTTGACAAAGTCGTTTTGCCCACTTGCCGTGGCCCAGAAACAAAGGCAATTTTTTTGCTTGCCAGGGCATCTTCAATGATAAGGTTTTCTAGATATCGCTTTTCCATCTTTTACCATTATACACATAAATCGGAAAATGGTAATACCAAATTCCGATTTGTCAGAATTTGGTAAAAAGCACAATGAGTTCATTTGGCAGGCCGAGGTATTCGTGTTTGAATTTGGTATTTAATGGTCCAGGGCAATGTTCATCTTTATAAAGATATGGCGCCGCAATTTTCAAACTCGGGCTAGTTTCTATTTCCGAAATATAGCATTATGATACAGTACTGATGTTAGAGCTATTTGGCTTGACTACTATTCGTCAATCTTCCTTTAGTCCAGGATTATATTTGATTTTTGAGAGACAGTGCATCTTCAGTTGTAAGGTTTTTCATGTCCCATTTTTTTCATCCTAAATTGCTTCAAATACTGATCGAAAGTGGTAAATCCTAAAATAGAATTTGGCATAATTCGAAGGTGCAAAAAAATATCAAGAAAGTGTTTAATAAAATTTGTTGCGCGGAAAACCATTATAGTAAAAAATATTATTTGCAGTAACTTGTTTAACTCAGAGTGAAAACACATTAAATATTTTTGGGGGTTTTTTTGAAAAGTCTAATACTATTGGTTGCTTTTTTTGTTACAATTTCGGCAGTGGCTTCGGAAGATAATTTTTCGGAAGAAAATAAAAAACCAATGAAGAAGGCCTCAAATTTTTCAAAGCAACAAGCGAGTTCAGGTTCAATGGCCGGTCGCGGAAGTGAATCAGCTATGTTAAATCAAACACTGACGCCCGCAGCTGGCCAAAGTGAATTGAAAATAAATCTTAGTTATGTTGATTTGAGTTTTAAATATACTGATGGTTTTGTAGGGACTATAAAGGGCTTTAAAAATAGTCCTGCTAATTCTGATGATTCAGAATCTATTGTCTAATATTATTATGGAATTAATGAAAGTATTTCTCTTGGATTTTCAGTTTCCTATCAGAGCTGGGACACTGAAATTTCAGGCAGCCCTAAATTTTCCAATATGGGGCTGTCCTCGTTTATAGTTGGTTATAAGGGTAATCTTGACTTGGGTGCCGTTACACTTTTCTCATCCCTTAGTTATGAATCTCCTTTAGGAACAAGTGAGCTTACTTACCAACATGGATCAAACAGTTCATCTAGTCCAAGCAGTGGGAATGCAATTCCAGATCAAAGCAACATTAAAGCTACCGTTGGCCCGGTATTTAATACAGATGCATTTATTTTTGGCGCCTTGTTTCGTTATATTTATAACTTGGAGGGTAACTATAAATATATTGGCTTAAGTCCTTCCGGGCCAATCAACCAAGTTACTAACTATACAAGGACAAAAGGTGATACCTTTGTGTTCGGCCCAACTTTTGAGTTCAAAAACTCTTTCCATCCTAATTTTCAAGTGAGTTATGGTAGATCTTTTTCAAATACAAGTCAGGAAGTCAATGTTGCTGGATCTGATTATACCATAGATGGATCTAGTTGGCTTGCTTACGCAGGATCCGTTAGATATAACTTAAGCCCTGCTTTCGAAATTAATTCGAAAATTTCTTATTTAATATTTGATAAAAAATCGACTGTGACTGACGGGAATATGACGAATTTCACCATCGGATCGCGATTTTTATTTTAAGTGAATTAATGAAAGATCATACGGAATATTTCCCTAAAAAAATATTCCGTATCATTTTGATGTCTTCCTGGCTTTGTAATCAGGACCTCAAAGCTTCATGAATTTAGTGCAAAAAACTCACTGCAACGGCAAAACACGGACAGCCCGAACATTGATGATGTGGCCCACCTTTTCCACTTGCCCTTGAATTTCTAAAAGGGACTTCCCATAAATAGACATGCGGTCTTTTTGATAGACATCAGGTTGAATGACGATGTTGATGAAGCCAAATTCATCTTCCAGAGTGATAAAACACATTCCTTTGGCGGTGGGAGGTCTTTGCGTGACAGCGACAAGACCTGCAACGCGGACTTTGCGTTTGGTGGGAATTTTTTTGAGATCCTCGGACGTCATAAAAGGTACAAATTTATTTTTTATGAGCTCTTGATTTTTGGCGCAAAGATAAGTGCGAAGCACCGACAGAGGATGCGAATCCACTGAAAAGCCCTTCGAGTCATATTCTCTGCGTAATCGATCCCAGTGCGATTCAAAAGGCAGAATTTCTGCTTCGTGCTCTTCTGCGCTTTCATTGTCTTCGGTGAAGTCCATTTGAGTGAGGCTCTCTTTCGGTTGTCCCCATAAAAAACTGTTTTGATCCAAGCTGATGCTTTCTAGGTGCCAAATCAGCTCGCGAGTGTTCAGACGAAAACACTCCATCGCCCCGGACGAGGCGAGTTTAATCAGCAGGCTGCGTGGCAGTGATGTTCTGCGCACAAAATCTGTCAGATTCAAATAGGGGCCATTCTCTTTGCGTTCAGTTTCGATAGCGCGAGTGATTTTTCCAGGAACACCATAGAGCGAGCAAAATCCCACTCGTAAGGATTTGATATTTGTCGGCGAAGAGTTTTCTTCAAGAGTGTAGTCATAATCAGACTCTTGAATTGAGAGAGGCAAAACTTCGACGCCATTTTGTTGAGCCTCGGAAATGATAGTGCGAGGGGCATAAAACCCCATGGGCTGGCTGTTTAAAAGAGCGCAGGCAAAGACATCCGGATGATGGCACTTCAAATAGCAACTGGCATAGGTCAGCAGTGCAAAACTTGCGGCATGACTTTCTGGAAAACCATAGTTGGCAAAACCTTGAATCGTTTTAAAAATTTGTTCGCCGTAGTCTTTCGATATGCCATTTTTTTCAAAGCCCGCAATAATTCGTTCGTGAATGGCATCCATCGTCGAGCGTTTGCGCCAGGCTGAAGACATGATACGGCGAAGCTCATCGGCTTCGCCGGGTGTGAAGCCCGCGGCCTCGATCACAATTTTCATCACTTGCTCTTGAAAAATAGGCACGCCGTGAGTTTTTTCAAGAATGGGCTTAAGCAGCGGGCTTGCATAGGTGACTTTTTCTAGGCCCTGACGTCTTTTAAGATAAGGATGAACCATTCCACCTTGCAGTGGTCCGGGGCGAACAAGAGCCACCTCAACAACCAGATCATAATATTTTCGGGGCATCATTCGAGGTAAGGTGTTCATCTGTGCGCGGGATTCAATTTGAAAAACACCCACGGTTTCTGCTCTGCAAATCATGTCGTAGGTTTTCGGATCATCCACGGGCAAGGTTGCTAAATTAAAATGAAGACCTTTGTGCTTTTTTAAAAGATCAAAACTTTTTCTGAGGCAAGTCAGCATGCCGAGGCTCAGAACATCAATTTTCATTAGGCCCAGGGCTGCCACATCATCTTTATTCCACTGAATGACATAGCGTCCGTTCATTGTGGCTTTTTCGACGGGAACCATTTCGGTGATAGAATCTTGGGTGATCAGAAAACCACCCGTGTGAATACCAAGATGACGGGGAAAGCCATGCATCTGGTGGGCCATTTTTAAAAATAAATCCCACTCTTCGCGAGGCAGACCAAAGCGCTCAATCACGGAAGGATCCTCGGTCAGTCTTTTCATTCCATCGCGACCCATAAATTTAATCATCGCATTGATTTTGGGCAGTGAAATTCCAAAGACCTTTGCTGTTTCTCGGATCGCCATTCGCGAGCGATAACGAATCACGGTGCAGACCATGGCGGCATGGCGCTCGTCATATTTTTCATAGATGTGTTGGATAACTTCTTCACGGCGGCTGTGTTCAAAGTCGATGTCGATGTCAGGAGGTTCGCGTCTTTCAAGGGACATGAAGCGCTCAAAAAGCATATCTATTGCCACGGGACTGACAGAGGTCAATCCCAGACAAAAACAAACGACAGAGTTTGCAGCAGAACCTCTGCCTTGAAATAAAATTTTTTTTTCTTCGGCAAACTGACAGATTTCTTTCAGAGTGATAAAGTAATCTTCGTATTCAAGAGTTTTAATCAGGCTCAGTTCTTTTTCAAGAGTGGCTTTCACTTTATTAGGAACACCTTGAGGGAAGCGCCATTGCGCGCCTTTTTCAGCCAGTTGTCGTAAATATTCTGAGGGCGTTAGGTGGTCTTGAATATTTGAACGCGGATAACGATAGCGAATTTCACTTAAACAAAATGTGGATCTCTTGGAGATATCCACAGTTTTTTCAACAAGGTCTAGGCGATCACTCCACAGCAATGATATTTCATCGATGGATTTCATCGATCGTTCTGCATTTTGAATGAGCTTGTCTTTGGCTCCATCCAAGGTTGTGTGATGCAAGATGCAAGTGAGAACATCAAACAAGGGTTTTCTTTCAGCAGTGTGCATGAAGGGCCTTTGTGTCACAAAAAGCTGAGCATTCATTTTTTGCTCAAGCAAGAAGGCCTGCTTGCAATACTCTTGGGATTCCCAAGTCAAATCACGCCACACAGGAAGATAGAGTCGATTGCCAAAGATTTTTTCTAGTGTTTCATAGCGTTCTTTGCTGATTGGCGGAAGAGCAAAACAGAGCAAATCCTGCGCATGCAGTTCGACTTGGCTCAAGGTCAGCGAGGAAAAGCCCTTGGTGGCCTGTCGCTTGCCTAGGGTTAAGAGTTCACACAAATGAGAGTAGCCATTTTTATTTTGAGGAATCAGAGTCAAGGAGCTCTCATCGGTCAAAGTAATTTCTGAGCCCACAAGATAATGAAAACCTTCTTTGGCCTTGAGGGATGCTGTGAACATCGGCGGAGATTGAGCTGTGGCATAGCCTCGGGCCACTCCATAAAGTCCATTGAGATCACAGAGGGCAATGCCATCATACTCATACTTGATGGCTTGCTCGACCATCTCTTCGGGATGAGAGGCGCCTCTCAGGAATGAAAAATTGCTCCGCCCAAGAAGTTCAATAAACTGCTTTGCCCGCGGTGCGGGCTTTGCGATTGCTTTTTCTTTGGTTTCCGCTAAGGCAAATTTAATCATTCAATTCTTCTTAGTCAAAATAGCCATGCAGATAGTACTGAGAACTCATACGGTCTTGAAAGACCCAAAGCATTTGGCCCTGGTGCGAGAGAGCAAAATAATAGTCGCGAAACTTAAACTCTGGGTTTGCGAATTGCCACCAGGAAGACTCAATGCGCTCATTCGGCAATTTAGATAGAAAGTGCATACGTTTTAAATCTTGGTGTGAAATGGATTGCGGTTGTTCCAATAAAAGCGAGGGTCTTGGACTTTGTGCAAGGCCTTTTGCATAGGATGTCTTGACTTGCAGTCCATCTTCTTGGCGCTCGACCAGATCCTCTGATTTAAAGTCTTTAGGCCATTCCGTGACCAGTTTGAAACTTTTTTCTGGAAAGTGGTGCGCTTCCAACTGCAGAAATCCCATTTCACAATTGGCTTGCTTTGCAAAGCTAATCAGTCGTCGCCATCGATCTTCACTGTTGTCTCGGGGCTCAAAAAAATCCAACTGTTGAATTTTTTCGGCGACATCGTAAATCGTAATTTCAAACTCGCGAATAGGATTTGTGAGTTCGGTTTTCTCCATCCGTTTAAATAATAAATCTTCAAAGAGCTGACTGTCGCGACTGGGACTGACGGGCTCAATCAATAAAATAAATTTTTGCTCTGAGTATTCACAGTACAGAATAACTTCCAGTTTCTGCGCGAACCTGCAAAGTCCATTCAATCTAGCAAAAAGTCCATCAAGATGAACTTTGATGTGATTAAAAAGCAGACCCACCGTCGACAAAGGGTCATCCAAATAACAGTAGGCCGTCAATGGATCGCGTGGAATGAGTGGGGAAATGACTTGGGTTTCTTGATTGTGCAGACGATTCCAGAGTAGAGCACCAAAATCTCCCCACCGCTCTCGCAGCGAGACAAGCCTGAGATTGTAAATTTCCTCAAGAGTGCAAATTCCCAAAGTGCGCGCAAAGGAGATAACATGCTCAATCAGTTTTTTTTGTGACCAAGGCATAAGACCTTCAAGATCCTTAAGAGCATCCAGCCCCAAGCCTTGAAAGGATTTAGAATCCTGTCCCTTTGGTGAAATACTTGAGGGTTTCCAGCGAGCCATCATCTGAGCCGTGGCAGGGCTATCAGCAATAGCACCACTGCTTTGAATAGAAAATTTTTGTGCAATCTGCAGAGCCTTCGAAAGGCAAGCCTGCTCCCCACCAAAAAGATGGGCCGTGGAATCAATATCAATGAAAATAAAGTGAGGAAAACGAAATTGAACCCGTGGGCTAAGCAAAAGAAAGGCCTCCGCTGAAGAGCTTTCTTGAGGTGTTTTAAAATCTAAACAAAGGGTGCGCATATTTTTTTACTCCAGATATTTTTTGACTGCAGGAGACTGTATTTGGAGCTGACCACGAATCATGCCGCTAGAGACACTGAAAGGCGTGGGTCGATGGAGAGCCCGTTGCAGAGTTATAAAATCTTTTTTAAATTCGATGATTAGACTAAAAAGAGGATTCACAAAGTGGCTTATTTTATGGCAAACAAAAACCAAGGCCACCTTATGAAAGCGACTGAGCTTTCTGAGCTTTTGCAGCTGATGATTTTTAAAAAACATCTGCGACAATTCGCAGCCGATCAATTCAAACAGCGAGCTGGTTATCAGTTCTTGCAAAATCCAAAATATTTGCTCAGCCTCTTCAGGTTTTTTTACCACCAAAAGTTTTTTAAGATTAATTTTGCGACGGACCAAGTGCGCGGGTAAAAGCTGTGCGCCCCCATTCACCCAAGCAACCCACTTGTTTTGCTCGTGAACTTTCTGTGTGATGGCAACCCACAGCGATGTGGCTCCTGTCCCAGGGGTTCCTTGAAACAAACTGAGATCTCCTTTGGGGATGCCTTTCCAGAGCAGAAAATCATCCAAAGTGCTTACACCAGTGGGAACTCCCTCGGGGGGTTGCAGGTCCTCAGCTGATACAAAATTGATGCTGGCCAAGGCTGGGAGAGCTAGAAGGGCTGGGGAGGGTGTATTTTTTTGTAGGCCTTTGACTGCATCCATGCTTGTGCTCCTTCGCGGATAGATCTTCTTGACTGACTTACATATAATATGTAAATTATATGTAAGTCAAAGCGAAGGTGTAAGATTGATTTTTAGGGTCTAGGAATTCTATATAAATATAAATATGTCTGCATTTTGCGCTTGCTGGTCTAGGCATGACAAAAAGATCTAATTAATAAATTGGTTTAAAGAAAATTTAATAATTAGGATGTTTTTGTCAAAAAAGGGATTGAACTTGATAGGCACTAGGAATTTAATTTAAAAGAATAATTTCAATGTCTGGACACATCAATGACTGAACAACAAAAAAATGACCCAAATTTGGACCTTATTTTTGAACGAATCACCACACTTTCCATTGAAAAATTGTGGAAAGGTTGGACCGATCCTGAAACTTTAATGAAGTGGTTTTGTCCAAAGCCTTGGAAGGTGACGGACTGTCGAATTGAACTTCATGCCGGTGGCGAGTTTTTCAATGTGATGGAAGGACCTGCAGGAGAAAAGGTGAATAACCACGGTTGCTTCCTTGAAGTCATCGAACATCAAAAATTAGTTTGGACCGGAATGATGACAAAAGGATTTCGACCTGTTGCTATTTCACCTTCAGAGTTTGAATTTCCGTTTGTTGCAACTCTAGTTTTCAGTAAAACAGATAAGGGCACTTCTTATAAAGCCATTGTTGCGCACGCCGACGAGGTGGGACGTAAAAAGCATGAGGCCATGGGTTTTCAAGAAGGTTGGGGCAAAGCTTTTGATCAACTTGTTGAACTGATGGAAGGAAGATAGAGATGAAAAATGAATTTTGCCCCTTACGCGTGAATAAGCCATTGAAATCAAATTAGGTTTTAATCTGCTTGTTATTTAGATAGTGAAAACTTTTTCTATTTGCTTATCCCTTAGACATTAATACCCTGATTAGGTCTAAAGGGATCACAACAGCACAACAGCACAACAGGCTAAAAACTCAATCCTACTAGCCACTTAAGTCACCTCACTCAGTTTTTACACCGAAAATTTAGCTCCCTTCAGTTGGCGTTGATGATGGCTCAGTTGTTGCTTACTGAAGTTGGGCTGCCAGGCAAAGTGCTGCCACCGCCAAAAAATAGAAATGGGACTGAGGTTTTGAATGCAATTTTTTAAAGTATCGAGAAATATAAATATAGCTTTATTGTCAGCAGGACTTTGTTTGCAGACAGGTTGCCAACAGCCTTACGTCAAAGAGGTTCCCCCCAATCAAAATGTTGGTGCCTCAAACGGGCCAGCCCCAGTTCAAAGTCAACAAGGGCCGACAGAGTTTGAAAGAGTTTTTGAGGACTATCTAAGAAGAGTAAAAGAAGACAATCCATACGATCGCTTAAGGGATTTAAGCACTGGCCTAGGCCCAATAATGACAACGGGATTGTTGAGTTTTGTTGCAGGTTTTGGAAATGAGCCCAATTTGCAAATAAATGAAAGTATTCACAATATCGATACCGTAAGTTCACAGGGCTTCTCAAATAAATTAAAAAATGACTTAACTGGAATGTCATTCAAGGCTCTAAGCGAAGCCTTTTTAAACTTCAGAACAAGATTCGAAAATGATTTAGGCAACACCTTTGAGTATAATGAACAAAACTTTTTTGAAAACACCTATATCAACTGCGATTCAAAAAACATCTCAAATTTCGACATGAAATCAGACTTGGCGGTAAATATTGATGAGCCATTGAATAGTCATTTGAAAGTCCTGACTAAGAAATTAAAAATATGTGGCGGGCTTAATCTTGGAAAGTTAAATAATTTCTTTGGAATGTTTGTCGCTGAAAATGTTGATCTCACAGAGTGCGCTAAAATTGCGGTTGGCAAGCAATCACATCTTTTAATTTATGGGGATAGTTATAATTTTTCAGGGACACCGATCGTTCTATCAAAGATCGATGAGGGTGTTCTAAGATTGATCAAGGGCGGTGAGATCAAATAAGAATTTTGTATTTTTAAAAGTAAGGGGATTCTAGGATCGAATCCCCAGCAACGTCAGTCATTAATTACCTAACAGCTGTCTCAATCATGATCAGAATAATTCCAATAATAGAACCACCAGCAATAATACCTGCCGCAAGTGTTTCTTGATTCAATACAAAGGCGCGATATCCAAAACTGGATTCGTCTTTGTATCTTCGACGAGCCAGCCAGAAAAGTAAAGTTCCCAAAGTCATTGTCCATGCATCAGTAAAGCGCAAAACAAAACCCAAGCCCAAGCCAACACCAGAGAGAGGGAATCGACCTCGTGTTTTTTTATTCATCAACTCAATAAAAATTCCCAACAGCGCACCAATACCTGCGGCCGCTTTAGCCGAGGGATGCAAATTACTGAGTCCTTTGGTGAGAACTTCGGCAACGCCTCTCCAGATTGCGGCTCCTGGAAGGGGCATGGCATCTGAGGTGAAAAGGGAAATGTCATTATGGAATAAATAATAAAAGATTGGAACCGCAACAAAAGAGCCCGCAAAAATACCAAGCACATGACCCAGCGCCTGATGTCTTGGCTTTCCACCCAGCATATAGGCAGGTTTAATATCCATGAGAAGGTTGCTGGCATTCAAGGCCACTTCAGTTGTGATTCCCGCCGTCGCTAAATTTGTGGTGACATTTCCTGGGGCAAGCACGCCATAGGTGATTTGTGTCAGTTTACCCAGAGCCCCGCCTGGAGTGATGCCTGTTAAACCAGTTGCTGTCACGGCTATCAATGTAAAGACAAACACAAGGGGGATCGCAATCAGCCCCAGCCAATAGTTTATACCAAACCAAGCATGACCAATGAAGACCACAATGGCTCCGACGATGGGTATCCCAACGGCAAATATCCACATGGGCAGCTCAATCCCAGCTAGGACATCCGCTTTCTTTTCTTTTTTTGAAAAGCTTTTTGTGAAGGCATCAATGATGATTTGTGGTTTCGCAAAGAAAGAGAACAAGGAGGATGTGGTCATAATCGATGAACCACCCCAAAGCGCCCACATGGCGATCGCCTTGAATTTGGCCTCAGGAATAATTCCCGCCTGAATCATCATGGGTGCAATCAAGAAATAATTCAACAGACCGCCAATCATGATCGACATGGCGGTTTTCATGCTCATCAATCCGCCGGTTCCTAGCATCACGATCGAGGTGTCAAACTGAATAGTCAAATCCTTCAGTGGAGATCCCAAAATTTTTGGTGTCGCAAATTTATAAATAAAATCATCCCAGTGCTGCGGCAGAGCCAGGAATTTGATCTTCAGCGCATCCAAAACAGCGTCGGCTCGCAAGAACTCGATCAGGGCAGAAACTCCAGCTCCAGCCATCAGCAGTTTCGCCTTAAAGAGCCCTTCAGCCCCGCTGTCGGAGTGAAGACCATCAAGCACCACACCTGAGGCATAGCCTTCTGGGAAGGGCAGTTGTTCGTCATTGATGAAACGTTTTTTCAATGGAAAGGCAAAAAGGACACCCAGGAGAGCTAGTGAAATAATCCACCAAATGGTTTGCCACATAGGAATGACTTGTCCCGTGACCATCATATAAGCTGGAATGGAAGACATCAATGGAGCTGTCATGTACCCGGCACTGGTCGCAATCGACTGCATGGCATTGTTTTCTAAGACAGTCATGTGGCTGCCCAGCTTCATTTTATCAAGCAATTTAAAAAATGAAAATGAAAGGATAACAGAAGTGATTCCCACTCCAAGAGTCCAACCTGTTTTGATGCCAACATAGAGATTTGTTAGACTCAGTATTCCACCCAAAAGGATTCCCGTCAGGGCCGAACGCAGGTTGAGTTGAGGCATGTCGCCTTTATAGATATTTTTAAGCCACCACTCATCTTTTTCTTCTAAAGACATAGTTTGAATTTGTTCGTGATTCAATTCGTCAATTGCCATGAGATATCCCCCTCCAAAGTGCTAAGACGCCAACATATACGTCTTATTTACTTTTGTCTTCAGCAAAAAAGAGGACTGAAGATGGAGGGTGATTCGATTTGAACAGTGCTCTCTGGATTTATTTTTTTATATAGAACTCAAAATATTTGCTGCTTTGATTTTTAATTTCTTTATTCAAGCTTCGCAGTCCCATTCCCGAAGGATCTTGGTTTTTTGCATACCAACTTGGCACAGGCACTTTGACTTTAGCCATGGTCAACGGCCCAAGTTTTGAATTTACTGAGTGTCCCAAAAACTTTTGTATGATTTCGGTTGCACTTGCAGTGGTTTCTGATTTTAGCACTTCTTGGGCTAACATTCGTGCGATGATTGGGGAGGCCATGCTGGTCCCAGACAAGGCCATCAAAGGAGCCTTTCCATTCATGGAACAGTCTTTTAAGATATCTTGGCTTAGGTTTCCAATCGATCCTTGATCCAAATTTGCAGTTAAATTTGCTAAGCTTGGGGAGTTGCAATATTGGGTTGGTACTGGTGCGATGATATTTTCACCAGGGGCAAAAATCAGGGGGCTGTTGATCAGAGGAATATTTGTGAATTCAGAGGGCGAGCCATTTTTATCGAGGGAAGCGACACAAATTATATTCTGAGCATTGATTCCACAGGGAAAACTATAGCGGTTCTCTCCGTTGACCCAAGTTTTTTCATTTCCAGCGGCCGCGACAAAGATAACGTCAGGGAAAGACTTAACGAAAGATTCAAATTCATTGAAAACTTTGATCATGTCCTCTGAACCGCTTTCAGTTTTTCCAAAGCTGGTTCCAATCGACATATTGATGACCTTTGCTCCAGCATTATGTGCGCGGGTGATGGCCTCTTCTAAATCATTTAGAAAGTCTTCCGAAGATTGATTCAGTTTAGAGCTTTCAGATAAAGCCTCTTGGTGGGGAAGTATTCTATAAGGCAAAATACCGATTCGTGGATCATCATAGGAAGCAAGGCCTGCGACATGAGTCCCATGATAGATGCCTTCTTCGGCCTCTGCATTGTGATTCCTATGCACATGGACCCACTGATATAAGCTTGGTTCGAGTTGTAAAAGCTTTGAGATATTAGCAACCAAGAGTTTTTCATCATCATGAACTTGTTGGTCTTCATCATAGAGAAAGCGTGTTCTTGCCAAATAAGGCAGAGGCCAAGCATCCTTACCTAAGAAATCCCATCCTGCACCAATCGCATTCCCGCTTCTATCAACAGTGTAGTGGATATGCTTTTGCAAGAGCGGATGGTTATAGTCCGTTCCAGAATCAATCACAGCAATCAGAACTTTGTGTTCGGCATTAGAAGTGAGATAGTTTGCATTTTCGGGTGAGGCATTGAAAAACATTTGCCAGGAGTCAGGAATCACAGATTGATTGTCGACAAAATTGCATGCGCTCAGAAGGGTAAGAGTAAAGCCTGCGATAAGGCTGAAAGGCAAAAATGCAGTTTTGTTTTTCATTTATAAAGTCCCCTTAGATTTTGGTAAACTATAGGGGCCGCTGAACTTTGGCGAGAACTCGATGAGTGATTTGTAAAAAGGTGAAAAATCGACCAATCAACACACGCTCTTAATCACTGTTGTGTGTGCAGCTGGCCCTTCAAATTGGTCTTACTCGACGGAAGTTTTCGTTGATAAAGATGATCTTTTCACCAAAGTAAAATATTGCCATCCAAAAATACCAATATAGATGTAGCACAACATGGGAATGACAAAAGCAATTTGCAATCCTGAGCGGTCCGCAAGAAGTCCCTGCAAGAGAGGTATGATCGCTCCGCCAACAATGGCTGCGCAAAGAATTCCTGAACCCTGGCCGGTGTGGACTCCCAAACCCTTGATCGACAGTGAAAAAATTGTTGGAAACATAATAGAGTTGCACAGGCCAACGGCTAAAAGACTCCACATAGCGAGGCTTCCTTCTCCAAGGATTGCGATCGCAATGAACAGAACAGAGGCTAAGGCATTGAAGGCCAGAACTTTAGAAGGCTGCAGCTTTTGCATGACCGCGGCACCTATAAAACGTCCCACCATGGCTCCGCCCCAATAAATTGATACATATTTTCCTGCAGAGTGCTCTGGCAGGGAAGCTATATTGTCTTGTCCCAAAAAACTCACCAAAAAGCTGCCAATAGAAACCTCTCCGCCAACATAAAGAAAGATGGCCAAGGCTCCAAAAACCAAGTGCGGATAATCCCAAGCGCTCAATTTTTGGCCTTGTTCTGAAGTTTCATCTGGTGATTTGTGGGGGGCAATTTCGGGAAGCTTTATCACTGCCAAAATTGCCGCTAGAAAAAACAAGACAGCTGCTAAAAAGAGGTAAGGATTTTGCACTGTTGCTGCTTCAGCGGCTTGATAAAGTGACAATTCACTTGCGCTCATCAACTTGAGTTCACTGGCACTCTTGATAGCTGTTGAAAGGATAAATAACGACCCAAAATAAGGAGCTATGGTCGTGCCCAAAGAGTTAAACCCTTGAGTTAAAGTCAAGCGACTGGAAGCGCTTTCAGGTGAACCCAATGCAGTCACATAAGGATTTGCCGAAACTTGCAACAGGGTGATGCCTGAAGCTAAAACAAAAAAAGCGGTTAAAAACAGGGCGTAAGAATGAAGTCCTGCCGCTGGATAAAAAAGCAAACAACCTGAGCCTGAAATCAGCAAGCCAACAATGATCCCACCCTTATATTTGATTTTTTCGACTAAATATCCGCTGGGAACTGAGACTATAAAATAGGCCGTAAAAAAGCAGAATTGCACAAGCATAGCCTGCGAATAGTTCAGTGTGAATACGGCCTTTAAATGCGGAATTAATATGTCATTAAGACAGGTAATAAAACCGAATATAAAAAAAATTGATGTTAAAATGCTGAAAGGACCCAAGTTTTTATTATTTTGCTGTGACATATAACTATATATCTAGCAAAGGACAGTGAGCCAGTCATGAATATTCCTCTAAAAATTCTGAACAGCCACAGCAAAGTTTTTTACCCACCGAGGATCCTCATTTAAACATGGAATCATGCGAAGGGTTTCGCCGCCAGCATGACTGAAGGTTTCCTGGCCGCCAATGGCAATCTCTTCCAAGGTTTCAATGCAATCAGCAACGAACGAGGGACAGAGGACGGCAATGTTTTTCTTTCCTGATTTTGCTAGAGATTCCAAAATGCTGTCGGTGGAAGGTTTCAGCCACTCCCCGCGACCGAGCCTTGATTGGAAGGACACACTCCATTGGTCTTGGGAAAGATTTAATTGTTTTGCTATTTTTGCAGCAGAAGAATGGCATTGAGCCTTGTAACAGGGCTTTTCACACGCATTGACGGCCAGGCAGCAGTCCGGACTGACTAAGCAATTGGCATTTCTGCGAACATGGCTTTCAGGCAGGCCGTGAAATGAAAAAAGATAGTGATCGACACTTTGGTCTGCCAGAGTTTCTTTGGTGATTGTTGCTGTGGTCTCTGTGTAATAGTCATTGGAAAAGAAGGTTGGGAAAATTTTTACAGGTGTTTGGGTCTCTAATTTTTTTGCCGCTCGATTGAATTCTTTCAGAATAGATCCTGTAGTGGCCTCAGCATATTGTGGAAACATGGGTATAAGTAAAATGGATTCCACTTGTTCGGATTCAAGTTCCTTCAGGGCGTTTTCAATAGAAGGTTCACTGTAGCGCATGCCAAGCTTAATACTATAATTTGAGCCCAATTCTGTTTGCAGTTTGTTTGCAAAATTTCTGGAATAAACCCACAGTGGCGAACCCTCTATCATCCAAATCTTCTTGTAATTTCCAGCAGAGAAAGGGGCGCGCCTTGGAACGATGATTCCATGAACTAAAAGCCAACGGATCAGAAAGGGAACGCTAATGATGTCCTTATCCATCAGAAAAGTCAGAAGGTATTCTTTGACGTCTTTGACCTGATAAGAGCGCGGGGTTCCAATATTACAAAGTATAATGCCAGTTTTAGCCATGATGTTTTGCGATCTCCTCTGAAAGAAACTGACTGCGTTCTAGAATTTTACTTAAGCCAATTCCAGAAAGATAGTTTCCATGTAAATAGATTTTTTTAGTAGGATTGAGTTGATTCAAATCCTGCTGAGCTTTTTCTAATATCAAATCATAATAAGGAAGGGCATGATCCCAGCGGTTGATGCGGTGGTCGTGAATTTCAGAATCAAGATTTAAGATTTTTTTTCGCTCAGTCTGTATTAGAGAAATAATTTCTAAATCAGAAAGGGCCAGAAGCGGTTGCTCTTGAGCGCCACCTAAAATCCAGGTCTCATTGTAAGTTCCATTGCGATCTTTAAAAATATAGGAGTTCATAAGAATGCCCAATGTTTTTAAATGAAATTGACGGGGGATCAGGCAACCAAAGCCCTGGTATTTTTTTTGTTCATTTTTAAAAAACAAAGTCACGCTTATTAAAGAAGACATTTTTATAGTCTTTAGAATTTTGCTGGTTTGAGCCGTTGTATTTGCGAAGCTGTTTTCAAAGCTCTTTTCTATACTGCTTTCAAGAAGTGAAGCTGCGGCAGTTGCTGAAGTCGCTAAAACAACAGGACCCTCAAGGTTTTTCAGCTCAACAGTGGAGCTTGTATGAATCTTAACACCAATTTGTCGTAAGCGACTTTCAAGCTGATCAATGAGATCTTGCATTCCGCCGGGGCCCGTCAAGAGACCACTGTAGCGTTTATTTTTTTTACCAGCAAAGAGTCCTCCTAAGATCAGTTTTGAGCTTAGACCAGATATTTCATTGGCATAGATACCCTGCATAGCTGGGCCCAGAATATAGTCGGTGGCCGCAGATCCTAAGTGACGATGTCCCCAATTTTCGAGAGTTTCAAATTCTTTTGGACGAAGTTTGTTTTTTACGAAAATGAATTGAGGAATAAATTTAAAAATAAACTGTATCGATTCTGCAAATTTTAAGGGCCATCTTGTGGGATGGTCCCTGAATATAAATCTTTTTTTCGAAGACTCCAGAGGATAGCTGGGCTGAATGCCCAGTTCTTTAAAAAGATCTTCTGATTCCTTAGTCCTAATGAGAGCATTGGCGGCCTTCTCTGAAATGCCATAATCAGTGCGGTCCGTGCCAAGGAGACCCCCAACTCGGGGCTCCTTTTCAAATAGCTCAACCGTGAATCCTTTTTGTGCAAGGCGCAGGCTGAGAGTGAGGCCTGCAAATCCAGCTCCTATCACGGATACTTTTTTCATATGGATTGAGAGAATATTTTTGTTTGGGGTTGTTTATGTTTCAAGCGCTCATCAAAAAACACACAGGCATTTCTTAAAAAGGGCTTGCCCTGCTCTTGGATCAGCATCTTGTTGTCACTGATCGAGACCAATCCATCTTGGATCATTTCATGCAAGAATTCTTGCGCCTGAAGGGCTTGTTCAGAATTGATGAAATCAACTTCATACTGGGTCATTAATTTTAATATCTGTTGGCGGCGAACGCGGTCTTCGCTAGTTAAAATATGACCACGGAGAGTAGGCAAACGATCTTCTTCAAGAGCGCCTTGATAGAGTGGCAGAAGTTTTTCATTTTGATGAAAGCTGTAAGGTGTCTCAGAGATAGAGGATACACCCAGGCCCAGCATCACATCTGTGCGTTGATCCGTGTAGCCCATGAAATTCCGATGAAGAGTGTTTTCCTTCAGGGCGAGACTCAATTTGTCTGTAGCCAAGGCAAAATGATCCATACCCACTTCAATGTAACCAGCATTCAAAAGAACTCCGCGAGCGATTTCATAGAGCTCGCGTTTTTCAGCGGCCTTTGGCAAATCCTCATCTTTAAAGAGTCTTTGTTGCGGCTTAATCCATGGGACCAAGGCAAAGCTGTAAAGTGCGATGCGATCTGGTCGAAGTTGGACCGTTGATTCGGCAGTCGCTCGAATGGATTCTACAGTCTGTTTAGCTAAACCATAAATCAAATCAAAATTGACTGAAGTGTAGCCCATATCCCGAGCTGCATTGGATAGATTTTCTGTGATCTCTAAAGGTTGAATTCGATTCACCAGCCTTTGAACCTCAGGATTGAAATCCTGCACGCCCATGCTGACGCGATTGAAACCCAATTTTCTGAGGGCCCTTAACTGCTCAGTTGTTGTTCTGCGAGGATCGACCTCTATAGATCCCTCAAAATCATTTAGATCTATTTGAACAGAGGAAAGGATTGGGCCTAAAAGTTCTGTGAGTGCTTCAGCTGATAAAAAAGTGGGTGTGCCGCCACCTAAGTGAATATTTTTGAGTGGTTTTTTTAAAAGTTCGGGAACGGCTTCGATGTAAAGTTGCCATTCCTTTAAGACCATTTCAACATAGGGAGCTTCACGCTTATGATCTTTGGTGATGATGTTGTTGCAACCACAAAAGGTGCATAGAGTTTCACAAAATGGAATGTGTAAATAAAGGGACCAGCCACCGGCGGTCTCATTCAAAGATGTCTTTAAATGTCCAATCCACTCTGCCGTTGTTGGGCTGGTTTCCCAATAGGGAACGGTCGGGTAAGAGGTATAGCGAGGTGCTGGGACATCATATTTTGCTAAAAGAATTTTGGTGCTTGAAATCATTGGAAGACCTCGCGAACTGTTTCAATAAATTGTTTTACGTTTCTTTCGGGAGTTTGTGGAAGAACACCATGTCCTAGTCCACAGACCCAGCCAGCTCTTTCTTGCAGCGTCATGTCTTTAAAAGGGGCAAGGAAGTTGTTGAGCTCTCTTTTGAAATCACCAGGTTCCATAAAAAGAAGACTTTGATCAAAGTTGCCCTGCACGAAGCCTTTGTTTTGAATTTTAAAACTTGCTGGCAAATAACAGCGATGATCAAAACCTTGTCCCGCCCATGGAAGGTCGGTAAATTCTTTGTTGAAGAAAACAGGTTGAGTTCCTTTTGAGTAATATCCAATTTTTCCCGGAAAATCCTGAGCCAAACGAGTCAATACCGCCTGAATCCTTTTTTGAAAAAACATTGGAGAAACCTCTCCAGCGGCCGTATCAAAAATCATCACAGTTTCGACTCCACCATCCAACTGGAGCTGAATATTTGCCTTCAGAAGTGGATACATTTTTTCTAAAAACTGAGGAAATAAATCGATATTCTTCTTAGACTGAACCAAAGAGCCCGCATGGGAACCCTCGGACGCATAGACAAACAATGTCCAAGGTCCACCAATAAATCCAATCAGGCTTTTGTTCGAGGGTAAAACTTGTCTTGTCGCCTTCACGGCTTCACGCTGAAAGCTCATGAATTCGATGGCTGAGGGCACATCACCCAGCTGATGAATTGTTTCCGCAGAAAGTTTATATCCAAGTCTGGGGCCATGATCGGTGTATTCTAAACCCATACCAAGAGCTTCTAACGGGAAAAGAATATCACTAAATAAAATAGAAACATCGAAATCGAACTCTTGAACGGGTCCCAGTGCCACTTCAGCAGCAAGCTCTGGTTGCTTGCACAACTGCATGAATGAGTTTTTTGCTCGCAAAGCTTGATAATGTTTGTGATACCGACCCGCTTGTCGCATGAACCAGATGGGAGGAGTTTTTTGGGGAACTCTGTTGATGGCATTGTGAAAAGCTGTGTTCATGTTTTTTCCTTTGATGTAGTCTCAAAAGCCCATTGGTATCCTAATCCTCGTACCGAGCGAATATGGTTTTCGCCCTGATCGCCAATTAGATTTCTGAGCCGAACAATTATATTATCTATGGTGCGAAGACTGGGGTTTTTGTTAATTCCCCAGACTTCATTCATGATTTCATCCCTACTGAGTGCTCGTGGGGACTTATCAATGAGCAACTGCAAAACCTTCATATCAGTTACGGGAGGATACTCGATTTGTCCCGATTTTCTTTGCAGAGTCATATTTGTAAAATTAATCACACAGGATTCCAAAGTGATATCGCGAAGGGGAACATGAGCATCCAGGACGTGTTTGACTCTGATCAAGAGCTCTTTGAGGTGAAAGGGCTTAGGGATGTATTCCTCGGCGCCAAGCTCGAAGCCCATCAATCTAGATTCTGCATCAGCTTGAGCTGTCAGAAATAAAAATAAGACGGGGGATAGTTTTTTAATTTTAGCAGCCAGTTCAAAGCCAGTTCCATCAGGAAGCCCCACATCCAGCAAAATGAGATCAAAGTCTTTTATTTTTGTAAAAAGATCCCAGGCCTCAGCCAGAGTTCGGCCCCAACTGACATCGTATTCTTTTCTTAAACGGTCAGTCAGTGTTTCACCCAAAGAAAGGTCGTCTTCGACCAAAAGAATTTTTCTCAAAGGTGCCCCTCAAGAAAAAGCAGGGTCTTAAAACCTGAATTTTCTTTCGATTCAAATTGAATTTTGCCCTTCATTTTTTCGACGAGCCTTTTCGTCAGTAAAAGGCCAATGCCATTTCCTCTAGCTGATGTTGATATCAGAATTTCAGATCCTAGCTTTGTAGGGTCACCTTTGAAGCCTAGGCCATTGTCTTCGACAATCAATTCGATCTTTTGGTTTTTTAGATTTAAAACATGAATTCGTACCGAAGTGGCTTTGCCGTGAAGGACAGCATTTTGTAAAAGATTGCGAAACACACTGAGTAAGGCCCTTTGGTCACCAAGAATGAAGGCCTCTTTTTCCAGTTCGATGGTTAAATCTGGAAATTCATTGCGCAGAAAAGTGAATAGACTTCCCAGAGAAACATTTTGAAATAATAACTTTCCATCTTCGAGATTTGCTAGCAGCAGTGAATTTTCCAATTGCAGATCCAATTTGTGAATATCTGCAATCAAGCGTTTCATGACCGGATTGTTGTTTCCTTGCAGATCTTCCTCCAAGACCTCTGCTTGCAAGCGAAGTCGAGCAATCGAAGTCTTAATGTCATGGGTAAAGGTTGAGAAAAAGAATCGCAGCCGCTCATGACGGTTTTGATCCCTATAAGAAAATAAAATGAGCGCCACGCCACCGATCAGGATGGCCCCTAGCAGAATCGATCCCTCCCACGCAAACATGCGATGGGCACCTTTGCCTGGTTGATTTTCCTGAGCTTGAATGAGTGAATAAATCCACCACCATGAAACCAGAGAGAACGTAAATGCAAACCATAAAATGGCAAGCAGAGTTTTTAAATAAGGCTTCATGCGGTTTGGAAACATGCTCTTAAACCGCAGATTCAATAATTATTTGTGCAGCCTGCTGTAAAAGCTCATCGGTGTGAGCCATAGAAACGAAGCCAACTTCATAGGCATTGGGGGCTAGGTAAACCCCTTTGTCCAAGGACCTTAAAAATAGCCCTTTAAATGTAGCAGCTTGATTTTGAGGAATTTGCTCAATGGTGCGAATAACTTCAGCCGAGTGACCATGAATCCAAAACAAGGAAGCCGAATGATCAATCTGAATTGGTAAATCTTTTTTTGCAAAACCATCGCGCAAAGCTTTTACAAATTTTGATGTTCTTTGCTCTAAAACATTCCAACCATCAAGACGCTGCATCTTTTTTAAAGTAGTGAGGCCGGCACGCATGCCAATAGGATTGGCGCTCAGAGTTCCAGCTTGATAGACATCTCCGCTTGGAGCGACTAAATTCATCAGCTCGGCCTTGCCGCCATAACAGCCCACAGGGAAGCCACCGCCAATGATTTTTCCATAAGTCACAAGGTCTGGTTGGATGCCAGTTTTTTCAACCATGCCACCAAGGCCAACTCGAAATCCTGAGATGACTTCGTCAAAAATGAGCAGACTGTTGTTGGCCTTGCAGATCGCCGCCACCTTTTGCAGAAACTCAGGGCGCTGGACAAGCAAGCCATAGTTTGCAGGCAAGGGTTCAATAATCACGGCTGCAATTTCATGGCCGTGATTATGAAAGACCTCAGCTAATTTTTCTTCATCATTTAGGGGTGTAACCAAGGTTAATGCGGCAACTTCTGCTGAAATACCAGCGCTGGATGAAGCAGATGTTCCAGCTAAGCCGCTGCCGGCTTTGACCAATAGACTGTCGACATGCCCGTGATAGCAGCCCTCAAATTTTAAGATTTTATGTCGTCCGGTTGCCGCGCGAGCCACTCTCAGTGCGCTCATGACGGCTTCAGTTCCGGAAGATACGAAACGAAGCTTTTCCATAAAAGGAAGAGTCGATGTAATCCATTCCGCCAACTCCAAAGAGTAGATCTCGGTCGCCCCAAAAGTCCAAGCGGTGTCCACCATGCGGTGAACCTCTTCGGCAACCTCAGGATCTCTGTGGCCTAAAATAAGCGGGCCAAAACTTTGACAAAAATCGATGTATTTTTTATTTTCAACAGAGGTTAAAAATGCACCATGGGCTTCTTTAAAAAAAACAGGTGCACGATCTAATCCTTTAAAGGATCTGACGGGGGAGTGGACGCCACCTGGCGCAACTTTGAGTGCGCGTTGAAACAATTCCTCCGAATTCATGGTGTTTGTATTTGTGTGCATTGTAGTCTCCAATCCTCTTGATCCAGAAAAATTCTTAAGCGGGAAGGGTCAAATTCATTTTTTTCTTCCAAATAACTGCGAATAAAATCAAAAGTATTTCCGGGTCCGCAGCCATGAAACTTACCTAAAATTTCGGGCACTTTTTCAATAGCTGCTAAAAATTGAGTGCCGCTACTCCAGAAAAAACTCTCTTTATCCAGACAAGAATCAAAATTTCCATTGATTGTTAACGAGTAGGTTGGAATGACAGTCATCGTTTCATTCTTGTCCGATTTGTCCTGATAAACATCGGCACGGTCATGAGTCATTTTAGCCCACTTCAGCGCCTTGATGTCCATTCCAGCTAAGGCTTCCATTCCAACTTGTTCTCGTTCTCCCAGTCCTTCAGAACAACCATGAACCCAAACGCCTTTTTGTGCCAGATTTTTCCAAGTTTTAATACCTGCAGACCAAACAAAGTGAGGAAAATTAAAATCTACAGGCCAAGCTTCACTTCTGGCAACATAAAGGGCGTTCACATTTTGAGGAATGGACCAATTTTTTATTGGGATTCTGTCCGCTAGAACTTCGCTGGACCACATTTTTTCTGATTTAAATTTCGGTGCCTCTGTTTGGGTTTTTAAGGTTCTTGAATCAAGAACAACACCAGCATTGGTTAATCCCTTAAGGATGGTGATTTCGCCATAGGGCCGAGCTAGCACGGTGACCCCAATTTTTTGGTGGCAACCACCACCAAAGCGAGCCAAAATTTCACGCTCTTTCAGAGCACATTGAAATGTATCACTGTGGTTGATTTTCGAAAAGAGGCTGCGAAGATCTTTGCGACTTGAAATGATCTCCACAGCCAGTGCGCCTTGGGCTGCCGCATTGGGATTGATGGAAAGTGGTAAGACCATCCAGTTTAAATCTTTAAGTTGGCCTTGCAACAAAGCTTGGACTTCATTAAATTCTGCCTGAGGAGATGTGAGCAATCTGTCCAGAGCTGCTTTAGCCAGAATCAGACCGTCGGTTTCATTGGCTTCCAAGAGTTTACGAATCCGAGTCGGAATATTGCCACGCACATTTTCAAATTTTACATTTTCTATAGGAAAGGGCAGATGGCTTTTTAGAAAGCCAGTCAAATTGTACTCTCTGCGAGGTGAAGAACTGAAAACGCGTATCGATTTAGATTCAGTCATTTTCTGGAGGTGGCTCTTTTTTACCAGCAAAAGATCACGCTGATCTGCACGAGGCAAGGTCGCCACGATCTCTGTATCATTTTTTAATTCTGTAGGAAGATCCTTCCAGGAGTGAACAACGAGATCGGCTTCCCCACGAACGAGTTCGCCATAAAAATCTTCTGTGAAAACACCTTTTTGGGGGATCTTCCATAAAGGATCCGTGAGATTGATGTCACCCAGGGACTCCTTAAATTTGTATTCAACTTCGAGATCAGGATTTTGTTTTTTGAGAGCGTCCCCAACCATATAGGCTTGGAGTCTGGCAAGGTCACTTTTTCTAGCGGAAATTTTTAGGCGCATATATCTTCCCAGCCTAATGGCCGAAGTTCAGTGCGATAAATAAACGTCAGTGCTTTTTCAAGTAAATATTTTTTTAACGTTTGTAGTTTAGACTCAGTGTCCTTTTTGGTTTCTTCAATTTCTGAAAAAAACTTTTCAAGACTCATCACCTCAACTTGTGGAAACTGTATCTGAAGCAAAATGCTAAGGGAATTTTTTTCTCCACGAAGGTCATAAATGACTGAGGGAGGCAAAGGCATTTGCGAAAGCACTTTTAAAATATCCGTATCCTCTAGAGGTGCCGCAATAATCACAGCCTGGCTGTGATGTTGGGGGTCATTGTAGGTCAGCACCTTCAAGTTCTGATATTTCTCTTTAAAATCTTTTAATTTCTCTGGGCTGCGACAGACCATTTGAACTGATTTTTTTTGCGCAATCCAGGGCAGTATTTCAATGGCAAGTTGTCCAGATCCACAGATGGATGCCGATTCAAGTTCTTTGGTGTGGCGCCGAATTAAACTGCCATAGCTGTTTGAACCAAGGCCTAAAAGGTGATTAGAGCGAACTTGTTTCACTTCAGTATTAATAAATGTGATCCACTTGCGGTTTTCCATAAAAAGAGAATCTTGCAGTTGCTTGCGCGATTCGACAAAAGCTTTAAATTGTCCGTAAACTTCTGTTTCCCCCACAATGGGAGAGTGGAGACCGCAAAGAATTTCCAACAGAAGAGTCAAGGCTTGCTCGCCCCGCAAAATTTCGTCACTGTCTTCGAGGTGAGGTTGGATCTTGCTGAGCTCGTCTTCTCTGCAAAAAAGAATCTTGCGAAGACAGGTCTTCCAAATCGCCGCATGTTGCAGCTCTATAGGAAAATCCGCTGCGATCTCAGAGACGAGAGTCTCCTGAGTTTGGACTGATTTCCCAGCCTTTTTTTTATTCGTTTTTCGGTGTACGAGCAGTATGTTTTCCATTAGAGTTTAAGGTAGCATTTAACTTTTTGTGAAGTGTCATCGAAATGTCATTGAATAGAAGAAATAGTAAGTTCAGTCAGATTTTCAGCACGAAGATGGCCTTTTGACTGGTCTCAAAACGGGAAACTTCCAATTTTTGTTCATTCTTTAATAAAGTAACGGAGAATCTATGAAGTTAACACAGCGACCAAGACGAAATCGTAAATCTGAAGCGATGCGCCAAATGGTGGCCGAGACAGAACTTCGTCCTTCCCAGCTTGTTTTGCCACTTTTCTTGGTTGAAGGAATCTGTGAAAAACAGGCTATCGATTCTATGCCTGGAATTTTTCGGCTGAGCCCCGATCTGGTGCTGAAAGAAATAAGCCGCGCTCTGCTTTTGGGTGTAAAAACTTTCGATATTTTTCCAGCACTTTCTGATTCAAAAAAAGATTCAGTGGGTACAGAGTCTATGAATAAAAACGGTTTGGTTCCTACAACCTTAAAAATGATTCGCGATAAATTTCCTGAGGTCACGTTGATCACTGACGTGGCTCTTGATCCTTACTCTTCTGATGGTCATGATGGAGTTGTTCGAAATGGCCGAATTATGAATGATGAAACAGTAGAAATTCTGGCTAAAATGAGTGTTCTGCACGCTCAATGTGGTGCTGATGTGGTCTCGCCATCAGACATGATGGATGGCCGAGTGGGGGCTATTCGAGAAGCCCTAGATCAAGAGGGATTCACTGATACAAGCATCTTGTCTTATTCTGCAAAATACGCGTCGAGTTTTTATGGACCTTTTCGTGAGGCCTTAGATTCTGCACCAAAATTTGGCGACAAAAAAACTTATCAGATGGACTTTAGAAATGTTCGCGAAGCCTTGCGTGAGGTTGAGCTTGATGTCAGCGAAGGCGCTGACATTGTCATGGTAAAGCCCGCCCTAAGTTACTTAGACATTATCGCAAAAGTGAAGGCCCACACTTATATTCCGGTTGCCGCTTATAATGTCAGTGGCGAATACAGCTTGATTAAAATGGGTGCCAAGGCTGGTTTAATTGATGAAACTCGAGCCATGGTTGAAACTCTTTACTCTATCCGGCGCGCTGGAGCTGATATTATCTTCACCTACTTTGCGTTACCAATGGCACAATGGCTCAACGAAAATAGGTATTAATTTTTAAGGGTTCCCAAGTTTTTGGTCGAGGGGTCCGTGGTCCATCTAAAATTTTTGACAATTTCATTGCACTCTTTCAGAGATTTACTGAAAGAGCCGCGATCATCTACGCAAGTCAGAATGGCGATCTTGTCATCATTCTTAAAAATCACCTGTCTGATTTGCTTTCCTTTTGCACGAGAAAGCAAATCGACGACCAAGGCCGGTTGGCTGTTGAGATCAAACGCCGTCGTCGATAAAACTTCAAAGCCATAATTTGGATATTCTTTCATCCATTTGCGATTGTAGAGGTTCAGACTGGCCGTCTTGTTTGCTTTTTCTGATTTTATGGTTATAAATCCAGTTTCAGACGTCTCCTTGCTGGCAAAGCGAATGGTTTCATCTTGTGAGGAATCATTTTCGGAAGCCGGCAACCAATGACTTCCATGATTGCTTATTTTAAATCCGTGGTGCAGCAGAAAATGACCCAAAGCTGGATCTGTAAAAGCTGAACTGCTTGTTGCAGGATAGGGGGCCGCTTCTAAGTTAAAAGAAAACAGCACGAATAGAAATGAAAGGCCAAAAAAAATTTTATTCACCTGATTAGGCTAGCCCGGAGTCTGCACTTTATGCAAGGCAAGAAATTGCAAGCCTATCTTGAATTCATAGAAACGGGCTCCGGTGCTCGGCAGGAGTCCTTCAGGTTTGGTAGATTCAAAACTTTGATTTCATTTTCTAAGGGCTTAAATCGAACAAATGCTAATTTTTCAAAGCTGTCATCAGACACCGCCGGACTCAATAGAGAAATGGAATCCTTTAAAACTATTTGTGTGCACTTGTCTTCGAGGTCATACATTTCGATATGATAATTGGGGTCACCTTTTCGAAGGACACTATAGAAAATTCTTTCGGGAGGTCGAGGTGCAAAAAACAAATCACGATATTGGCCTTCAAGTTTTACTGTGGATTCAATCTTTTTAGATTTTAGGTTGTAAATGACCAGGCTTTGCTCTTGAGTGGATTTATCTTTTTCCAAAAATGCAATTTTTGAACGATCTTTATTGAGTGTAGGAAACCTGCGATATTTTTCTGAGGCCGAACCTATGGATAAAGAGGATTCTTGTTCGATGTCAATTTTTCGAACCGACATCGAATTGTCAAAAAAAGAGGTGTAGATGACAAATGTCTTTGGACCGCTAGTGATCAAAGTGGCTTCACCATTAAATCCAGGCTGTTCTGTCAGGCGGATGATTTCGCTGCCATACCTGTCACTTCTATAGATATCAGATCCAGGAAATTCAATGACCTTCGCTTCGCCGACAATGGCCTTAGAAAAATAATTTTCTTTTATATCGTCGGTTGTTGAAGAATAAATAATTTCACTGTCATTGATATAACTTGGGTCAAAGGCATCGCCATCAGAAAAAGTGACCCTGCGTTCCTTGTTGTGGATCAGATCTAATTCATAGATTTGGGATTTCGCGTGTTCAGATCTCATCTTGCTTGCATAGATCAGCTTTGTCCCATCCGGTGAAAAGCGGGGGTGAACAGAGTCGCCCTTGTTCTCATCGATCAAGCCTGCAACAAGAGTCTTTTCATTTGATTTTTTGTTTGAATTGAAATGAGAACATCCACAAATGAAACTCAAAATTAAGCTAAGAATAAACTGTGGACATTTTTTTAAGAATTTCATTTCTGACCTTTTTCATCTCGTTCAACTTTTATAAAACCTGTCCCAGCACTTTTTGTAAAAGAGAGGAGGGATTTACTTTTTTCAGCTCACTTAAGTTTACCCAATGGAGATTTGTTCCGGCGAGGTTTTTTTTCAATTCGACCTGAATAAATATGTCATGGTGGGTTATGCTATGCCTGAGCTTACAGTCTTTAGGCTTGTTTTTTTCCATTGAAATTTGGCCAGGGAAAATAAGTTGATTTTTAAGAAACGGCGCATAGTCGTTTTTGACCAAGGCCACCTTTTTATCCTTGATCGCGACGATGGGTTTCCAAACCCAGATCTCAGTTTTTTTTCGGGCTTTTTTGAGCGGCAAAAGTTCAACGGCGTCATTTTTTCTGGCGACGCATTTGGAAGACCAGGGGCACAGAATGCACATGACTTTTTTTGGCGTGCAAACAGTGGCGCCGAGTTCCATGAGTCCTTGATTTGTTTTCTCTGGAGCACCTAATAAGGCTAAGTGATCTGAGAGTGTCTGAAGCTCTTGGCGAGGTTTATTGTTCCACCATTCAAGATGAAGCCCATGTCTTCGTGAAAGGACCCTGATGACATTCCCATCAAGGACTCCAACCCTTTCACCAAAGGCAATGCTTGCAACGGCCCGAGAGGTGTAGGGGCCAAAGCCCGGAAATTCTATAAGGCCTGCGGCTGTTTTTGGAAAGCCATTTTCAGCCAAATGTTTTGCTGCTTTGTGAAGATTTCGAGCGCGCGAATAATATCCTAGTCCAGCCCAGGCGGCCATCACTTCATTTTCCGCAGCATCTGCCAAATGCTGAACGGTAGGAAACAGGTTTAAAAATTTATCATAGTAAGGAATGACGGCGGTGACTGTGGTTTGTTGGAGCATGACTTCTGAGAGCCATATTTTATAAGGATCTTTACTAATTCGCCACGGCAGACTGCGCTTGTTTTTTTCATACCACTGAACGAGCAATTTATGATCCTCGTTGAGGCTGTTTTCTGCCAGTGTTTTTTTAGGAATATTTTTTTCGAGGTCTTTGTTTTTTAGGGTTTTCATTTGAAGACTCCAAGCCATTCTGTGGCTCCCTTACATCGCGATAATGGGTCGAGGTCAAATTCTTAATATTTTAAATATCATGGAAGCAACGCAATGATGGGGGCTTGTTCGAAAGTTAATATTTTTTATAAACCTTTGTAAGTATCTGTAAAATCGATGTAAAATGATTTTATTGCGAAAAGTTCGGCAATTCGCTATAATGGTTGTATTCAGAAATAAGGATGTTGTTTATGGAAAAACCAATTTCTCTGCAGATCATGAAACAGGCTTTTAGCGCTCTCGATCGAAAACTCACTAAGCCATTAAAACTTGTTATGGGAGGAGGTGGTGCGATGATTTTTGCGCACGGTTTTCCTCTGGCGACAACAGATGTCGATGCCATACCCAAAGGGCTTGAGATACACGAGTTAGATCTACTCACCAAAGAAGTCGCTTTGGAACTTCATTTGCCCCCCGATTGGTTGAACTGTTATTTCGCTTCCTTTGCCTTTGTCATTTTGCCTGATTATGAAAAAAATTTGATTTCTGTTTTTACCGGTGATTATTTGGTAGTCGCTGCACTTTCTGCCGAAGACATGCTTATTATGAAATGCTTTGCTCACAGAGCCAAAGATATTAGTCATGCTAAGGCATTGATAAAAAATGGTGTGAATCTTCAAAAAGTAGAGCAACAGATTGAAAAATTAAAGGCAAAAAAAATTCCCGAAGCCAAAGCTGCGCTTGATTTTTTAGATGAACTATTGGAGCAAATGGAATGAAAGTTGATTTAAGAATTCCACAGCAGAATGATTTAGTTGTCGCGTATAATATTCTACAGTCTGGAAATGTGGTTTCAATTTCAGACCTAGTTCAATATTCTATGTGGACACGATTTGATCCCAGATTAGGAGAAATCCTCATTAGACATCTGCAAAGGTGTTGGTCAAAAATGAACCCTCTAGAAGTGCATAAAGTTCTAAAGGACGCCCCAATGCCTCTCTGCTGGGGCATTCTTTGTGATCATGTTTTGTTTTTATTACCAAAGGGGACGCAGCTGGGTTTTAAAAACTGGCGAAACTGCTGTTTATCCGATTTTAAAAAGTCCTCATCTGAAAATTATTTTTTAGGTCTCTATAGTTTTGCAGGAAAAAAACAGAGAAATGAGGCATTTGATTCTTTGCCTCTCTACAAAAAATGGGGCTATCTTTCTTGTGAGCTAATGCTTCCCAATCAAGACTCTAGCCAGCCGAAACGACACCTCACTCTTATTCCAAAAGGCGAAAGAATTAGAAAATTAAAAAAAATTCTCAATTCAAAAAAAGAAATAACTGTCCATGATTACCTAGAATTATTCCCCGGGAAGTTATCCAGACGAGTGGCTGAAATGGATCTGAAGTTGTATTCAATCAAAAATGGCAATACACGCTCTGCTATTTACCGTAAAAAATGATTTACCGGCTCGCAATTAATTTCTTTAAATTAAAATAGGCCTTGAAAACAGATGTGGCGTGGACGGCCATCAATAAAGGAAATCAGTCGTAATTCTCTTTTTTCTAAGCTAGCCTCTTCGTAAGTGAATCAGGAGTCAAAAAAAATGGATTATAAGCCTCTCAATGGACGAGAATTCCCGCGGTTTTCAGCAATTAAAACTTTTTTTCGGTTGCCCCATGTTCCCATCGACTCTGACTACGATATAGGAATTTTTGGAATACCCTATGACGGCGGAGTTTCCTATCGCCCGGGGGCCCGCTTTGCTCCCGCAAAAGTCAGAGAGATTTCTTCCTTGGGGAGGGGCTTTCACATGAGTCGGCAAGAAAACTTTTTTGAAAAATTCAAAGTGGCTGACATTGGTGACTGTCCAACGGTCCCCATTGATCAAATTCAAACTTATGAGCGAATTGAAAAATTTGTCAGTGAAGTGCTTGTTCACAATAAAAAATTCTTGTCTGTTGGTGGGGATCACTCAACAACATTGCCTGTTCTGCGAGCTCTAAGAAAAAAATATGGCCAGCCGCTGGCCCTGATTCATTTTGATGCTCATCTAGACACCTATCCAGCAGCATGGGGCTGCGAGTACCATCACGGGGCTTTCGCAAGACATGCTGTTGAGGAGGGCCTAGTGGATCCAAAAAAAATGATACAGATTGGAATTCGCGGGCCTTTAGCTGGACAAGAAGACCTTGCTTTTGTTCAAAAGCATGGCATTCGAGTGGTCACAGTCGATGACATTCGAAATCAAAGTTTACCCGAGTTCCTTAAAACTTTACCTGTTTTTGATCAGACGCCAACTTACATCAGCTATGATATTGATAATTTGGATCCGGCTTATGCGCCTGGGACAGGAACACCAGTTCCTGGGGGGCTGACGACCTATGAAGTTCAGCGCATATTCAGAGCCTTGCGAATCCCCAATTTGGTTGGCGGCGATGTTGTTGAAATATCGCCCGCCTATGATCCCTCAGAAATAACGGCTCTGGCAGGGATGGACGCCCTTTTTGAAATGCTTCATTTATTTTAAGACTAGCCGGGGACGGCTTCTCCGGGTTGAGTCAGTCCTTTTTTCTTTATTTTTTCAACAAGGGTGGTTCGGTTTAGGCGCAAAAGTGCCGCCGCCTGATTTCTGTTCCATCCTGTTTTTTCGAGAGCTTTTAAAATCAAAGTGTTTTCGAAGTTATCAACCGCAGTGTTGAAGTCCATTCCATTGTCTGGGATCTCAAGGCTATTGACATCTGTGATCGCCATTTTTCCCGATTTATATTTAGTGGGAAGATCAATCATCTCAATAGCCCCGTGGCCCTTAAGGATTGTCATTCGTTCAACGAGATTTTCAAGTTCCCGAATATTTCCAGGCCAAGCATAGTTGACGAGGCATTCGAGAGCATCTGAGCTGACACCTGTCAGTCCACGCCCTTTTGTTTTATTAAAAACATCGATGAAGTGATTCAGCAACAATGGAATATCTGTTTTTCTTTCGCGCAGAGCAGGGACGACCAGAGGAATGACATTCAGACGATAATAGAGGTCCTCACGAAATTGACCGTTTTCTACGGCTTCTTCAAGATTTAAATTCGTGGCCGCAATAACTCGAACATTCACATTCACCGTTTTTACTGATCCGACTGGTTCAAAGCTGCGCTCTTGAAGTGCACGCAGCAACTTCACTTGTAAGGCAGGCTCGAGGTCGCCAATTTCATCCAAAAATATTGTGCCACCATCTGCCATTTCAAAACGACCAACACGAGTTGCGATGGCTCCCGTGAAGGAGCCTTTCATGTGCCCAAACAATTCACTTTCAAGAAGTTCAGAAGGAATAGCTCCGCAGTTGATGGGAATAAAAGGTCCATTTACTCGCGGGGAGTTGTAGTGAATCGCTCTGGCAATAAGTTCTTTCCCGGTGCCTGACTCGCCAGTGACCATCACTGTGGAGTCAGAATCAGCAACTCGCTCAATCAGCCTCAAGACGCTCTGAATTTGATCGCTGGTGCCAATGATTTGATCAAATTTATATTTTTTATTTAATTCTGATCTGAGCTGTTTGTTTTCTTGTTGGAGCTTTTTATGAGTCAGGGCTTTTTCAATCAAGCTCATCAACTCATCAAGGCTAAATGGCTTCGTTACGAAATGAAAGGCGCCTTTTTGTGTTGCTCGGATGGCTGATTCAATAGTTCCATGTCCAGTTAAGATGATGATCTCAGCCGCAGGATTCAGGGATTTCAAATAGGTCATGAATTCAATGCCGTCACCGTCAGGGAGATTCATATCCACGATCGCTAGATCAATGGGGACTTCACCCTGGCATAATAATTTGGCCTCTTCAATTTTGTTGGCCGTGATAACATTGAGGCCCTTTCGATCAAGGACTCTAAAGAGAGCGGTACGAAGGGAAGACTCATCGTCTAAGACTAGGACTCGTTGGCTGCGCATGAACCTTCCTTCCATGGTGGGTTCTGTGATCTGTTTAAAGAATACTTGGGTTTTGACGGACCTGTCAAAAAAACCGCAGCAATTAAGGTTCTTAGGCCATAAAAACTAGACGAGTGAAGGCAATTTTTGCTGCATTTTGATTGTTAGCTGTTGAAAAAAACTCAAGGTCGGCACCTTGGTCGCGCAAAATTTGTGAGGCCACAGGAATTCCCAGGCCGATGGGAAGGCTTAAATTTTTTTCTGGAGTTCCATTGTCCATTATATTTATATAACCTCTTTGAGTTCCAGAAGAGTCTACTTCTGTTGAAATTTTCAAATTCAAAAAGGCCTTAAATCCTTTTTGAGAGCGGATTTGGTCATTGATGCGGTCGATGGCATTTTGAAGCAGGTTTTTCACCGCTTGAGCCAAGAGATTCAAATGGCCCACAATAATGATATCCCTTCCATCCAGTTCAAGTTGAACTTCAATTCCCTGAGATTTGGTCTGCAGTTCGACAATTTTAAGGGCGCGCAGGCAAACTTCCTTAAGGCTGACGGCACCTTCTTTGTCAGCATGAGGATCTCTTGTAAACCCTAAAAGGTTTTGAATGATTTCTTTGCAGCGCTGAACCCCAGTCTCCATTTCAACAATATCAGGATAAAGTGGGTTTTCAGGTTTCATTTCCATTTTGATCAACTGAACAAAGGAAAGGATGCCCCCCAAGGGATTGTTCAATTCATGGGCAATGGAAGAACCAATAGTTCCTAGCTCAGCCATTTTGGTGGATTCAAGAATTTGCCTCTCCATTTTTACCTGCTGGGTGATGTCGTGATAGAGATTTACAAAGACAGCAGGCTTATTTGATTCTAGCTCTAAGCTTTGACTGTAGACTTCAAGAGTTTTCGGCAAGGGATCTTGAGATCGCACTCTGAAGTTATTCCCGCGATGGCACCCAAGGCAGGGTTCTGAGCGGTCATAAAGTAAACTGTAGCACTTTCGTGTGTTGTGCGTCTGTTCGCCATGCTTAAGGCGTTCATTAACGGCCTTGTTGGCCTGGATGATATCATAGTTGTTATCTATCATGACTACTGGATCTGACATGGAATTGAAGGTAGTTTCCCACTGTTCTTTGACGGATTCAGACTCTTTCAGTTTTTGAATTCGATCTAGGGCCAAGGCGACTGCTTCAGCAACACGGTTGCAGAATTCAACTTCATCTTTATTAAACGGATGATCTGGGGCCCGGTAATAGAATATAGAGCCAATACGTTGATGCTGTCTAAACAAAGAGACTTGCAGTTGAGTGAAATTTAATTGCGATTTAACTTGGTTGTTAAAGAGGTCATCCTGAGGAGCAAAGAAAATTCGTATCCATGAGGTTTGCACCGTAGAGGCTAAGGACTCATTCAGGAGCTGCTCGATTTCATTTAAGGAGCTGGCCTGATTCACGGCCATGAGGGCTCCCTTGAAACCCTCAATTCTTGAATTTGTAAGAAATAATTTTCGGCGAGCTTCTGTTAGGAAGCGAGTTCTTTTTTGAACTCTTTCTTCAAGTTCAATTTGTATTTTTTTGAGCTGAGCTGTTTGCTCCCGAATTAAAAACGCTAAGTTTTCGTTTTGCCTATGTTGGCTGGACTCTTCAAGTGCTAAAAAAAGATGAGACTCAAGCTCCAGATCAGTAAAACCATTGGTGACTTTGCAAAAGTGATATTTTTCATGAAGGATGGCCAATTGATTAGCAGAAAAATTCGGAGGAACCACAGCTATAAATTCGATAGCTGGATCAAGGCGCTTAACTTCCTGATAAAAGGATTCAAATTGTTTTGTAATGATAAGATTAAGAGAGAGTGCAACGACGCTGTATCTTGAGTCATGGATCCAATTTGTGGCTTGGTTGAGATCTGCGGCAATATGTGCACCCAGCTCTTGCAATTTTGTATCCCAGGGGCCAATCAATAAGAAACTCGCTTTTAAAGACCGCATGTTCTGATCAAATCCTTGTGGTGAAAAATAGTAAAATCAGGATGGTCCTCAGGGTAAAGGGCCATTTCGCCGACATGCTCCCCGTGGGCAAAATAGCAAGTCTCAGAGCCGATCCTTTTCGCATCCCGAATTTCACTTGAAAGTCGATTTCCAATGCTGAGCAATTGCAAGGGACTGTGTTTTTGAATATTTAGGATGTCAGAAAAGGCGATTTGCTTTTTCTCGCCAATAAAGCCATTGAGAATGTATATTTTTTTAAAAAACTTTTCTATTTTTAGAGCCCTAATTTTATTGCGTTGAGCGGACTCAGACCCCATCGTCACTAAAAAAATAGAATAATTTTTTCCAAGATGAATCAGATTTTCTATTGCTCCGGGCATCAGTGGTAAATTTTCTGGTATGGCAGGATTATAAAAAACCTCCAGGGCGTCATGAATGGCTTTACCTGGCAAAGGGCATCCAAAGTGATCAACGATTTTAGTGAAAATTTCGGTGTGAGATTGATCTGCGGCAAGTTGGTGACGCATTTTCATACAGTCTTCAAAAGTGCAGTTGAGTCCAACATCGATCATGGCTTTGCAAGCTTTCATCGAGGCCATTGGAACCAGCAAACCCGAGGTGTCCAGTAAAGTGTCATCAAGATCAAAGACTATGCTTTTATATTTAGTGTCTTCTGAATCTTGTAAACTTCGCTGGTTCGTGGACATTTACGTTCCTTCTTTAGTGAGCAGTAATTCAAGGCCAATTTTAAAGTGAGGCCAAACAAGTTCCAAATCGATATTCTCTTGTTCTTCGATGCAGACGACTGGAATTTGATGTTCAAGCCAACCGTATTGCCCGAGACTGCCTGGCGTTGGATAGCCGATGTCTTCGTGACATTCATACCCAGTTCCCGTCGCAAGCACCTCAGCTGCTTTTGCACCGGTTTTTCCAGTGTAGACAACGCAAGGCTTCCAAGAGTGAAAGTGTACTATAAGATGTGGCTTTTCGTCCTCAATGAGTTTCACTAAAGCCTGAATTTCGGGCTCACTTCCGGGCGAAGGGCCAGGATAATAGCGAGGAGCCTTTGCCAGTGGCTCCCAGTCGCGGGCTGGAAAGTTTCGATTAAGGTCTACGCCATTTCCATTGGTGCGCTCATTTTGTGAGTAACCGTCGGGATTCAAGCAGGGAATTAAGATCCAGGGAGTGATTTTTTTTGTTTCATTTTTTTCATTTTCCTGAAGCCATTCCAGCAGTTTCGTGGCTAAATGGACACCTTCAGGTTCATCGCCGTGGACGCCACCAACAAAGAGAATGGGACTGTCTTGGAATTGCTCTGCCCTTGGAGTGTGTTTTTTTTTATACAGTTCAATCGATTTTCCTGAGGCGGAATGCGCCCAAGTTCGTTGGTGAATAATTTTTTCTTGCATGTGATAATTAAGCCTGTTTTTTTCTAAGAAGAAAAGCATTTAAAAGGAACTTTAAATATGGCCTCAAATGATTTGAAAATGGATAACCGAAAAGAAACGCCTCCGGCGCAAAATTTAACAGTGATAGCCTTAGCCGCTGGGAAGGGGACTCGCATGAAGTCTCCACTACCTAAGGTTTTGCATCCTGTCGCGGGAAGGCCAATGATCGAAAAAGTGATTGAAGCCTCAAAGCTTGCTGGCGCCACTCAAATTCGTGTTGTTGTTGGTCATGGTCAAAATCTAGTTCGTCAAATCATAGAGCCCATGCAGGGAGTGGTTTGTTATGCCCAGGACGAACAACTGGGAACGGCTCATGCTGTTCGCTGTGCAAGACCAGAAGATATCGAAGGCGATGTGGTTATTATGAATGGAGATCATCCCCTCATAGAAGCTTCGGATATTAAAGATTTCTTAAGAATATTTAGAGATGAAAAGTGCGACCTGGCTGTTGTTACAGCTGAGGTAAAAAATCCCGGAGAATTCGGTCGAATCGTGCGGCACCGAGGAGATCTCATGGCCATCGTTGAAGCCAAGGATGCCTCAGCTGAAGCGCTGAAAATCAGCGAAATCAACACTGGAATTTATATTGCGAAAGCCGATGTTTTGGCCGAGTTTCTGCCAAAAATTAAAAATAACAATGTCAAAAAAGAGTTCTATATCACGGATCTGATCGCATTGTGCATTCAAGATCAACTGCGAGTTCACGCGATCAAAGCGACGGCCAAGGTTGCTGTTGGTGTGAATAACCAATTAGAATTAGCTAAGGCAACGCGACTTGTGTTTAAAAGAAAGGCCCTTCGTCTGCTTGAAGAAGGTGTCTTAATGATAGACCCTCGCACGACTTACGTTGAAGAAACTGTACAGATTGGTGCAGGGACAGTGCTTTATCCCAACAACTTCATTAGGGGCCGAACTCAAATAGGATCTTTTTCTGTGATCGAATCCAATTGCTTCATTTCTGATTGTGAAATCGGTGACAGCGTTCAAGTTCGCGGCGGATCCTATCTTGAAAAATCAAAAGTTCAAAATAAGGCCGTGGTCGGTCCCTATGCGCGTCTTCGTCCTGAGACTGAGATTGGTGAAGAGGCCCATGTCGGAAACTTTGTTGAAATGAAAAAAACAAAATTTGGAAAACGATCTAAAGCGGGGCATTTGACCTATTTGGGTGATGCTGAAGTGGGCGAAGACGTCAATATCGGGTGCGGAACCATAACTTGCAATTATGCGATCGATCATAAGAAATATAAGACGATCATTGGGGATCGAGTTTTTGTTGGCAGCGACACTCAGTTTGTCGCACCTATTGAGATTGGTCACGATGCCATCATCGGATCGGGTTCGACGATCACAAAAGATGTCCCAGCAAAGGCCTTGGCAGTGGCTCGTGGAAAACAAATTGTAAAAGAAAATTACGCCCCCAAGTCTAAAGAAACGGAACCCTCAGAGTGAATCAAGGCGAGCATTTTTTGACTGAAATGTTTTTAATAAAAATTAGCATGAGCAAACAGGTGAATTTATGTGCGGCATAGTCGGCTACCTAGGTTATCAGAATCCAAAAGACATCATTGTAAGCGGTTTAAAAAAACTTGAATATCGCGGCTATGACAGTGCTGGTGTCGCCATATTGGATCAAGGAAAGACCAAAAGAATTCGCGCTCAAGGTAAATTGAAAGAGCTCGAAGATAAATTGCAGGGCGAGACTTTTGATGGCCACTTAGGAATTGGGCACACTCGTTGGGCCACTCATGGCAAGCCCTCAGAAAGAAACGCCCATCCTCATCAAGTTCGGGGAATCAACTTAGTTCACAATGGAATCATTGAGAACTATTTGGAAATTCGGGAAGAGCTATTGACCGAAGGTGCCGTCATCACTTCAGACACGGATTCTGAATTGGTAGCGCATTTGATTGCCAATGAAATTGAAGTGACCCAGGACCTTTTTAAGGCCGTTGAAAGAACGTTAAGTAAACTTCGTGGAGCCTTTTCCATTTTAGTCATGTGGGAAAATCAACCCGATCACCTTGTAGCATTTAAAGATGGTCCGCCATTGGTTGTTGGACTTGGCAAAAATGAAATGTTCGTGGCCAGCGATGTTCAAGCGTTGATTCAATACACGAAAAGATTCGTCTATCTTGAAGATCGTGAAATTGCCTATATCAAAGGGACCGAAGTCAGCTTCTTTTCTGCCAATGGATTTCCAATTCATAAAAAAGAAGTTGAATTGAATTGGAATCCTGAGATGGTTGAAAAACAGGGTTTCGCTCATTATATGCTTAAAGAAGTTTATGAACAGCCAAGAGCTGTGGCTTCAGCCATTGAGCCCCACATCAATCCAGACACTTTTTCTGTGTCACTAAAAAATATTGGCTTCGGTGGCCAGTCGGTGCAAAAGCTCGAGGAGCTGAACACAGCTGAAGACTGGTTAAAAACTCAAGAGGTCTTTAAAAAAATTGAGCGTGTCTTTATCGTGGCCTGTGGAACTAGTTTTTATGCTGGAACTATTGGTAAATATCTCATTGAGCAGTTGGCTAGAGTTCCGGTTGAAGTCGATATTGCTAGTGAATTTAGGTATCGAAAACCGGTTGTGCCACCAAACACTTTGGTTGTTACGATTTCTCAAAGTGGGGAAACCGCTGACACCCTCGCCGCGATTCGATTGGCCAAAGAATTAGGCGCCACCACTTTAAGTATCTGCAACGTCCGCAATTCAACGATTGATCGAGAAGCTCAAGGTCATTTGTATATGAACTCAGGACCAGAGATTGGCGTGGCCTCAACGAAGGCCTTTACAAGCACACTGGCTGTGATCAATTGCCTGTCTATCGCGATCGCGCGCACTCGCGAAGTGATGAGCATAGAAACGGAAAAAGAACTCGTGACGGCACTGCTGGCTGTGCCAAGCCAAATGGAAGGTGTATTGGCCTTTGATAAATACTTTGAAGAGGCTGCGGCTGGTCTAAAGCTCTTCCGTGGTTTTTTATATATGGGCCGAGGCATCAGCTACCCCATTGCGATGGAGGGGGCACTAAAGTTAAAAGAACTGGCCTACATGCATGCCGAAGGATACGCCGCCGGCGAAATGAAGCATGGACCCTTAGCTTTGATCGATGAGCGCATGGCTATTGTTATGGTTGCTCCAACCGACCAGTGGTACGACAAGACGATCAGCAATCTTGAGGAAGCTCGTGCCCGCGGTGGAAAAATAATTTCCATTGGCACGGGTGAAAATGAAAAACTTAGATCCATCAGTGAATATTATTTGGCGATGCCGAAAACACATTGGACTGTCAGCGCCATCATTTCGGTCATTCCATTGCAGTTGATGTCGTACCACTTGGCTTGCAGTCTGGGCTATGATGTCGATCAGCCGCGGAATTTGGCAAAGTCGGTGACTGTGGAGTAGTGGGAAGGGGAAACAGGGGGCGGGACTAAAGCTTTCAGTTGAAAGCTTTAGTCCTACTCTCTAGCCTCTCGCAAAACCCTTTAAAGTGGCCCTCCGGGCTGATCTGCTGAGTGAGGGGGAAATGTGGGGAGTTCGGCTTTCTCGCGGGCTGTGTGCCTTAAGCTTTTAAAAATACTTTTTAAGACCCTCAAGCCAGTTCAAGCACCAAACTCCATCAACTTTAAAACTTTTAGATCCAAAGTGAAATAATACAGTTTCAATTTGAGGTTGATTTTTTTTCAACCAATGGCGTAGGAATTTTATAATTTAACTCTTCCACTGTGACTGGAAATAAGGATCGGTTAATAATTCTACCTGGCAGTAAATTAGCCTGCCCTCGTTTGAGTTTGCGAGCGCTGGACCCTGTGATTAAAAATTTTATTTTAATCTCATCAATAGTTGAAAAAAATAAATTCTACTTTTAGTGAAAGTCAGGAACAACTTAGGTTCCAATCAGTGATCAATTTCTGGGAATAATGGTCGAAAGCTGAAAGATCTGGTCAAATTTTTATAGCTGTGCAGTCGATACGGCACAGGTTTTGTCTACAAAACTTTTTTATCGAGCAGCCTTCATCAAATAATAAAATGAATTCACACGATCCACGAACTCTACTGTTTCATAGCCTCGTGCAGATCCAAATTCTAAATTTTTTGAATAGGAATTGTCTGCCAACAAAGGAAGGACTTCTTTGAGTTCTTTCCATGAGTTTGGATTGCGGCCCAATTGTTCAGCCAATTTCTGCGCATCTCGAAGATGTCCCAGTCCAATGTTGTAAGCAGCCAGGGCAAGATGGATTCGATCCGTTGAATTGATGGTGTTTGGAATTTTATCAATTAAATAGCGCAGGTATTTTGATCCACCTTGAATGCTTTGGTGAGGATCGTTGCGATCTTCGACCTCCATATGATCTGCTGTTTCTGTCGTCAGCTGCATCAATCCTCGAACACCAGTGAAGCTCATCGCCTCTGCGTCCCAGTGTGATTCCTGATAAGCCACGGAAGCTATCAACTGCCAAGGCAATTTATTTTTGGTGGCTGAGGTTTTAAAAGATTTTATATAGAGCGGGAGCGTGTAATGAATGCTCTTAAAGAATCCAGAGATATCATTTCTATCAAGATAATTTAAATTCTTCGATCCACCTTTGAATTCAAAGGCACTGGCAAAACTTGTTGTTTCACTGAGGTGAATCCCATCGCAACCGCTGACAACCAGGATGATTGCAAAAACGTGTGCGATTGGAAATTTCTGTCGTAATCTTAAAATTAAATTCATACTTGTTCGCCCTAGGTAGCCCATGGGTGGGTGCAGGAGCAAGGTATATGACTCTAAATTAGAATTATAAAATTATTTGAGATTTGATTCCTGGTCTGATTAAGGCGGCGAGTTGAAAGAAAACCTCTGTATTCATAGGGTGTTAATGCACTGCCATCGGAAAGATAGCGCTTTGAGTTGAAATGACGCAAATCTCTCCAGATCCGCGTCTAGAACAGCATTGCGGCATTTTTGTGTGCATCGACAGCCTATTTATTTTTTTTCAATCCAAGCCTCAAAAGATTCTCGCGCTAGGGCAATTTGTTTCTTTTTGCGGGTTTCTTTGTCGCGCTCCCTTTCGGCCAAAGGCGGGAAGAGCGCAAAATTAATATTGGTCGGTTGGAAGTGCTCAGCCCTTGTTGGGTCCGTGATGGCCTCCATGAGTGATCCCAATGCAGACTCTCTAGGAGGTGGGCTAAATGTTTTATCTTGTAATTTTTGATCCAAGAATTGAGCAACTAAAAGGCCGATGCAAGTGGATTCAAAGTAACCCTCAACTCCCGTGATCTGTCCCGCAAAAAACAACCAAGGATCTAACTTGCTTGAAAGATCTTTATTTAATCGCTTCGGTGAATTGATAAAAAGGTTCCTATGAATGCTGCCAAGCTTTAAAAACTCTGCATTCTCAAGCCCAGGTATCATGCGAAAAACACGGACTTGTTCCGAATAGGCCATGCGCGTTTGAAAGCCGACCATGTTAAAGGCCGTGCCCTCTTTATTGTCTTGCCGAAGTTGCACGACAGCCCAAGGATAACGGCCTGTTCTGGGATCATCTAAGCCAATGGGTTTCATGGGACCAAAACGCAAGGTCTGAGGACCACGCTCAACCATAACTTCGATGGGCATGCAGCCTTCAAAAAAATTTGTCGTCTCAAAATGTTTGGGTTCTATTTTTCGAGCGGCGGTCACTTCTGCGATGAAACGATTGTACTCTTCTTTATTCATCGGGCAGTTGTAATAGTCATCGGTGCCCTTGCCATAGCGGTCGGCCTTCCATGCGATCGTTGTGTCAATCGATTCAGCATCAATGATAGGTGCAATGGCATCAAAGAAATAAAGGAATTCATCGCCAAAATGCTGACGAAGATCTTCGGCAAGATCATCATGAGTTAAAGGCCCCGTGGCGATAACAACCGGCCGAGGGATGTCTTTTAAAGATCCTGCCACATGGGTTTGAATTTCTATCTTGGGGTGATTCTTAATTCTTTCAGTGATGAGTTCTGAAAAAACCTCTCGGTCCATGCCGAGGGCTTGGCCCGCAGGGACAGCTGCTTTGTGGGCAATATCCAAAATGTGGGAACCCAGCATTTTAGCTTCCCATTTGAGTTGACCAGGAGCAGAAATTTCATTGAGGCTGCCAAAGGAGTTCGAACACACCAATTCCCCAAATTTATCCGTTTTATGGGCAGGTGTCATAGTCTTGCCGCGCATTTCAATCAAAACCACCTGATAACCCTTATCAGCTAGCTGTAAAGCGCATTCAGACCCAGCCAGCCCAGCTCCAACCACGGTAATTTTTTTATTTTCGGACAATGAAATCATCTTTTAAGGTGCTTTCTGTTTTTAAAGGTTCTTTCCTGGAGAGCTCTCTGCTAAATTGCAGGTCTCTCAAAAGACATGGGCTATAATATGAATCAAAACAATCCAAATTATAAAAAGAAAAAACTTTCCCTTGGATCGGAAGTACTACAAAGTCTTTTCGAAAATGGCAAGTCACCTTTGTCAGAACAGTTTATGCGCTGGAAGTTATGGGCTAAATGGGAAGAAGTTGTTGGGCCAACAATTTCAAAAAATGCCGAGCCCGTGGGTTTTCAAAGAGGCGTTTTATATGTTTGGGTTAGAAACTCAACTTGGATGCAGCAAATGGTCTTCATGAAAGATCATATCCGTGAAACGATCAATCAGAAGTTTGACAGCAATTTTGTTAAATATATTAAATTTACTCTGGACCGGCACGAGGTGCCTCAGGATGACAATTCGAATTTAAAGCAAATCATCTCTAAATTTTAGATCTTACAAAGTGCATTTGAAATCAGTCCTCTTTTTCAATTGAAGTTCGCAATAAACTTTTTAGATAATTCTTCCTTTGTGATCCACCTAAATAAGATTTCAGTTGATTGTGGATAGAGGGATCATTGATGAGCAAACCCAAGGTGCCCTCTCCTTTGTCGATTTTGCTTAAAATAGCTTCAAGTTTATCGATAGACTTAGAAAATTTTTGTCCCGTCTGATTTTGCTCTTTGCCCTGGTTGAAGGTGGCCATAAGAGATTGTGCGTCTCTGCTGGTGTTGGCTAAATTTGTTGAAGCCGATTCAAAGTTCTTCATTATTTTTCCAAGGCGGCCTTCTGAATTGATTGAACTTGCCATTTTATAAAATTCATTCACGACATCAAAGATTTTCCCAGCTTCTCCGCCCCGTTGTGAAATAACACCCAGAAGATCAGAGGGGTTGGCGACCGATAGGACATCGCCACTTTCTGCCTGAGGCTTGTCCGCACTTCCAGAAAATATAAAAATATATTTATCACCCAGGGCGCCTTGCGTGCGGATTTCCACTTGGGAATCTTTTCGGACGCGGCTCATATAATTTTCATCGATACTCATCGTAACATCGAGCATGTTTTGATTGGGTAAGAAATCTATTTTTTTGATATTGCCTACATTGACTCCAGAAAGGGAAACAACGCTACCTTCTGAAAGTCCTTGGACTTGCTCAAAATGGGCATGAACTGCTGTGAATTTTGTAAAGACGGCTTTTTCACCTCCCAAAAAGAAAATGGAAGTGAATATGCAGAGGGTTCCTAGGGCAAGGTAAATGCCAACCTTGATTTGTGTTTTGTAGTTGTTTTCCATTAGGTGCTTTCCCCAGTTATAAAGTTTGTCATGAGAGCCGTGGGCTCAGCGAGGAGCTTGCTCATCACGTACTGTTCGCTGATGCGGCCCTTTTGCAGTAAAGCCACTTTATCACACACAGCATACACAGTGGGCATATCGTGAGTGACTAGGATTGATGTCACTCCTTTGGCTTTCATTTTTAAAATCGACTCTTGAATTCTTTTGGTATTGTAGGGATCCAATCCAGCAGTGGGTTCATCATAAAGAACGACCTGAGGATGCATCATCATAGCTCGGGCGAGACCCACGCGCTTTTGCATTCCTCCAGACAAGCTGTTTGGATATTGTTTTTCTGTGCTGGGGTCTAGGCCAAACTCTTTGAGTTGGTCTTGAATATGCTGTGCTATTTCAGGTTCAGAAAGCTTTGTGTGCTCTCGCAGCGGGTAAGCCAGATTTTCATAGACAGTCATCGAATCAAAGAGCGCTCCGCCCTGAAAGGCATAGGCGACTTTCTTTCGAATATCAACCAGCTCGCGCTCTCTCATGGGTACAATATCTTCACCATCGATCAGAATTTGTCCTTGCTCGGGCTTTTCCAATCCAACCAGACTGCGCAAAAGAACACTTTTTCCTGTTCCTGAACCACCGATAAGTCCCAGGCATTCACCTTTTCTGATATAAAAGCTAACACCTTGATGAATTTTTTTTCCTTCGAAAGACTTGTGGAAATCAACGACCTCAATAAAGGCCTGCGGCCATTTTTTGCTCATATCATTTTCTCCACAATCCAAAAAAGTTTTGATAGAAAAAAGTCAGCGATCAGAATCATAATCGATGTGACCACAACGGCTTTTGTTGTCGCAATCCCAACATCTTTTGTACCATTTTTAACATTCAGACCAAAATAACAAGAAGGTATTGATATGATCAGAGCAAAGAAAAAGCTCTTAGCAAAGCCAGAAAAGTAATCAGAAAGACTTGATGTTGAAAGAACCTTTAAAACATAAAAACTGGGGTCGAGCTTAAGTTCAACCGCACCTATAAAAAGCCCGCCTGCATTACCAATGACATTGGCAAAGGAGACTAGGATGGGTAGAACAAACAATGTCGCTAAAACTCTAGGGATGACAATTTTTCGAATGGGTGAAGTTCCTAAGGCCCGGATAGCATCAATCTGCTGGGTTACGACCATGCTCCCAATTTCACTAGCAAAACCAGCCCCGACGCGAGCAGCGACCATGAGGCTCGTGAACATGGGACCCATCTCTCTTAATATAGTCACCGCCAACAATTTGGGGACATACATTTTTCCGCCAAATTTTTCCAGTCCAAGGCCAAATTGCAAAGCCATCACCATTCCCGTGCAAGCGGCTGTGATCAAGACTAAAGGCGTGGAGCGTATGCCGACCTGATAAATCTGCTCAATGATGAGGTTCCAATAAAGCTTGTTCGTAAAAAGTTTTTTGATGATTTGTTTGGTGAGTAATCCAACACCGCCAAGGAACTCAAAAACCTCTGTAAGAAATTTTACAAATGGAAGTGCCGATTTTTCCATCAAGGCACCTGAAAGTTTTCTTTGAATTCATCAAAGTTCTTAATTTCACCTTCAAATTCTTTTTTGAGCCCGCCGTAACTGAGCGTGAAGGAGCAGCCCTTTCTATTAAAGATCAACAAGGCCAATTGAACTTGTTTTCCGTCAATCTCGCCTTCGTTAATGCTATATCTTGCAGCAGAATCTTGGTGTCTTAAACTTTCAGTTTTTAAGTTTTTGATCTTACCGATGGCGCTTAAAGAATCTGTTTCTAGGGATTCGAGACTGCTGTCCGACCCTGTATTGCACTCCGAAAGGTAAGATATGGTGTTGCCAGTCTTCTTGCTCATCCAAGCGTGATCGGCACTGATTGATTTAATCAGATAAAAAGGGGCTTTCGGCTCAACATATTGAATATCTTTGGCGTTGGTTATTTTGCTCCCTTGCAATTGAACAGAGATGCATCCACCAAGGATTGATAATGAACTTAGAAATAAAAAACCGCTCCTGAATCTATTGCTAAATAGACGGCTATTAATGAGTAATCCAGTTGTATTTTTATTCAGGCGGTTCTTTTTCATCACGTAGATCTTTCGGATTAACCAGTAAAATAATGAAGGTCTTGAAGCTCAAAACAGACCAAAGTCGCTGTCATCAGTTTGTCAGGCCTGACAATATTTCTGTGAATCTTTTTGCCCATCTTGATCATATTTGCCATGAGGCCGCAAAGGTATCAAAAGTTGACTGGCATCCTATGTGCAATGTGAAACAGCATAGAATTAAGAAAGATGAGGTTCAGGGAGTGATCGCCTTTAAGTATTTTCTTTTAATCACTACTGTTATTTTAGGTCTGGGAATGTCGGCCGAAATTTGTCTAGCTGAGACTTTGGCTAGTGCCGCAATTCAATTTCAAGGTGACACCGTTCACCTTGAATTGTCAGGTCACCAGAACTGGGACTATGAACTGAAGAGAAAAGAAGATAAAGGAATCACTGTTGTTGAGATGTCCGTACCCAGGCTTGATGAAAGCACATTGGCGTCTCTGGAGAAATTCACCAGCGATATGGTTAAAAAAATAGCAGTCGATAAAAAATCTATCGATGGCAAATTTCTGATTTCATTTACTTTGTCAGGTTCCAATATTGATACCTTTGACTATCTAACGGACCAGCCATCAAGACTGATCGTGGATTTCTATGTGAACCCAAATGAAATAACGAAAGACAGTCCGCTTCGGAAGGCTGCAAGCCTAGCCAATAAACCAAAAAAATCACCAAGCAATAAAGAGAGGGCCCCCTCGACTGCTGACGCTATGATTATTGAGAGTAAGGGAAACAACTTTATACAACCGGTACAAATAGACAATGAAGAAAATCGAAAAGGAATTTTTGACGGAGGAGATCCCGAATACGAGCGCTTCACCGTAAAGCCTTATGACGTCAAAGATGAATCCATCATCCGCTCCAGAGAAAACTACTACATCAGCTTTCCAATGTTCGAAAATCCAGTTTCAAAGTGGGAGCAGCTAAAGACGACTCCCGCCCTGTACGAAGTGACTGCCAAAAACAATGATGAAAATAAGCAAATGCGCCTACTTCAAACCTTATTTGAGAAAAAACGATATGGAGTCTTTCTTAAAACTTTCGATTGGTTCAAAGAAAAATATCCAAATTCTGAATACTCTGAGCTAGTGGATTTCATGCGAGCCGATGTTTTGTATGCACTTTCGCTGCAGACTGAGCAAGGGCGGTATTTTGACGAGGCCATTCAAAAATATAAGGAAGCTGTCCAAAAATATCCAACGTCGCCCCTTGCCGAAAGAACTTCCATCAAGAACGGATTTCTGAATCTGGAGAAAGGCAATGGTCTTACAGCACTTCGGTTATTTAAAGAGCATATCGATAATAAAAACTTCGGTGATAAAGAATCCATGTCCAAAGATTTGGCTCGGCTTGGTATGGGACTAGCTTACATGAGTTTGAATCGGTGGGATGATTCGGTAAAACAATATGAGGATCTGGAAAAAAATTCTAAGAATCATGATTTGAAAGTAGAGGCCTCCTATCGAAAAGGTGATGTCTGGGTCCGAGCAAAAAATTACACCAAGGCGATCGAAGAATATCAAAGAGCCCTCAAGAAATATCCAGAGGACCAAAATAGTTTCGCAAACGCTTATTACAATCAGGCAGAGTCACTGTTTGGTTTGCAAAAGTATCAAGAAAGCTTAGGGGTTTACCGCGATTTTATAAAAAAGTTTCCGTCCAATGATCATGCGCCTTACGCTCTGACCCGCATGGGAGAGCTGATGGAAATACTTGGTGCAGATAAGTCGCGAGTGATGGGGGCTTACCTTGAGACCTACTTTAGGTATGGTGAAAATCAGGCGGCCATCATTGCGCGCTTACGCCTCCTATCAGGTCGAATGAAGGGGATGCGCCCGAAAGAGACAGACAACGCCGTTAAAGAAATTATGTCACTGGCAAAGAAGTCAGACCTTCCTCATGTTGAGCAGTTTGCAAATGTCATGGTTGCGGATGGTTATACTCAAAGGGGAGAACACGATAAAGCCATTGCTCTTCTTTCTAAATATTATAAAGAGCATCCTATCAATGTTGATGTCCCTTTATTGACCAGGCGTATTGTGTCTAACATCAACGGGAAATTGCAGCGCCAGGTTGACGAGGGAAATTTTCTGGAAGCACTGAAAACACACAGTGATTATTCGGACAGCTGGCTAAAGAATTCTAAGCGATTGGACACTAAATACAACATTGGACGAGCCTATGAAATGGCCGGCGTTCCCAATGAGGCCCAAAAATACTACAAGGAAGTTCTTAATCGCATCTATGCGATAAGAGGCACAATCGAGGCAAAGGAAATAGCGGTTAAAGAAAATCTGCCCACCGAGGACCAGATTAATCTCAGACTTGCTGCAGCCTCTTTTTCAGATCAAAAATTCAATCAATCCTATGACTATCTTAAAAACATTAAAACACCTGGATCTATGCCTGACGCTGATCAAATTGAAAGGGTAGATATTGCCATTAGATTGCTGGAGAGAAGAGGGGAACCTGACTCTGCGATTAGATATTTAGGTGAGCTTCTTAGGACGTGGAAAGGACAGGCTGATCTAGTTGCACAGCCCTATTTGAAATTGGCAGAGCTTTTGATTAAGCAAAAAAAGTCTGATGAAGCAATACAGGCCTTAAAAAATATCCTCAATTTAGCAAAAGATTCTGATCATGTGCCAGCAAATATTCATTCGAAAGCCTTAGAGATGTTGGGCGACCTTTATCTTTCAAAGAAGTCGAAAGAGCAAGCCATCGCCTCTTATCGTGAGCTCCTGGAAAAGTATGAGAGTTCTCGTCCCCTGTCCTCAATCCGTTATAAATTAGGAGAAATCTATTTTAAAGCTGGAGATATTCAGCAAGCCGCAGATGCTTGGCATGAATTCAAGGGTGCAAAAAGCAGTTTTTGGAAAAATTTGGCCCAAGAGCAAATGAAGAATTCCGAATGGCGAGATGGTTATAAGAAATATATTACACGCATACCAGCAATGTCAGAAAAAGAAAGTAAGTAGGGGAGTGGATGTCGCATTTTGATTTTGATTCGCTACACATTGAAGACAGAAAAACAAATGAAACAAGACAACTGAGCCTTCAGTTGGCAGCAACCCAGGCAAGCCTTTTAATTATGGGTGACGTGGGCGTTGGAAAGTCTAGCCTAGCTCACTACATTCATTGTAAAAGCCGGGCACCTCGATTTTATAAATTGGAATGTCGGAACGCTGAAGCCTTTGAAATTTCAAAGATTGATGGCGGTACACTTCTCATTGAAGACTTGGACTGTGCCTCTGCATCAATTCAGGTGGAGTTGATGAAACTTTCAGAGCGTGCAGACGCATCAAAACCTCGCTTTATTTCGACTTCGCGAAGAGATTTAAGGTCTATGGTTAAAGCAGAGCAATTTCGTCAAGATCTGTTCTACAAAATTGCGGTCGTTCACCTCGAATTGCCGAATCTGCAGGATCGTCCAGCTGACTTTCTTAATATTGTAAATTTTGTTTTGGAAGTTTCGCAGATCATGCATGGGAAAAAAGGTTTAAAATTTTCAAATGAGGCCTACGTAAGACTCAACAGCTGGAGCTGGCCTGGGAACATCCGCGAACTTGAAAATGTCATCGAGCGGTCCGTGGTTTTGACCAATGGTCCTGTGATTGGTCTTGAGCACATTCAATTTGAAGTTGTCGCTGAGGGGTGCTCTGGTGATTTCGCAGCTGGAATGTCGCTTTCTCAGGTAGAAAAGAAGCTTATTATACAGACTTTAGATCTGACATCACAAAACCGTACTCGTGCGGCTCAGCTGTTAGGGATTAGTATTAGAACATTAAGAAATAAACTGAACGAATACAGAGAAGAGGGAATCTTATGAGCGGAGACCTTTTTGATAAAACGACCAACGCCCTTGCAACTTCACTGCGGATGCGACAAGTAAGAAGCAATATCACGGCCTCCAATATCGCAAATGCTGAGACTCCTGGCTATCACGCTAAAAAGATGGACTTCGAGGAAGCTCTTGGGCGAGCTTTGGATATGGATGGTGCAAACGCCCTCAGCACCAGCAGCAAGGAGCATTTTGGCGTTGGTGGGATTTCAGCCGGTAAGACAAAACCTGATATTTATGAAGACCCCGAGGGAGCCGTCAATAATGATGGCAATACCGTCGATATGGAAAAAGAAATGTCAGCTCTGTCTGAAAATGCCATTATGTATAAAACAGCACTACAATTAATTAATAAAAAAATGGCGGCATTAAAATATGCGGCTGGTGATGGAAGGTAATTGATTTATGGCTGATTTTTTGACGGGCATGAGAATTAGCAGTAGCGGTATGACAGCACAGCGTATGCGTATGAATACGATCGCAAGTAATATTGCTAATATCAATACAACTCAAACGCCTGAAGGTGGCCCCTATCGAAGAAAAGACGTCGTCTTTGAATCGATGCCCGACGCTAAAAACTTTTCTGAGATGATCAGTGGTACAGACAGCAAGGAGAATATGCAGAGGGTCCAGGTCAGCGACATCCTTTCAGACCGCAAAGCTCCACTTCTAAAGTATGAGCCGGATCATCCTGATGCGAATCCTGAAGGTTATGTTGCCTATCCCAATATCAATCTCATGGAAGAAATGACCAATATGATACAGTCATCGAGGTCCTACGAAGCCAATGTAACGGCCCTTCAAGCCTCTAAGGACATGGCGATGAGTGCATTGGAAATTGGCAGGTAAAGCAGCAGACAAAATAGCACCGTGAGGTAAATCATTCCTAGACCAGGCTGAAAATGCAGGTAAAAAAGTTTGATTTGGATTAACATTGTTAACAGGGGAGAGTGAAGCCATGGAAGGTTTTACCATATCAAATGCAAATAGATTTCTCGAAACAGGAATTACACGCGATTCTAAATCAATGGCTATCGAGGGATCATCACCAATTGATTCGACATCAAATGCAGGTAAAAGCTTTGCAGACACACTCAAAGATGCCGTTGGCTCAGTGAATGAGTTGCAAAAGGCGTCTGATAAATTTTCACAAAATGTTGCCACTGGAAAAACTGATGACGTCGCAGGTGCGATGATAGCTGCTGAGCGAGCAGATATCGCATTGCGAGTGATGGTCCAAGTTCGTAACAAAATCATAGATGCGTATCAAGAAGTTATGAAAATGCAGGTTTAGTTTTTTTGTTAAGATTTCTTGCTAAGATTAGAGATATAATTAGATCGAGGTGTAGTTTTGAAAAAGGTTTTTGGCGGGTTGTATGCCCAGTTTTCAGAGTTTTTCAAAAATCTAGGTCCCACAAAACGTATGTCCATTGTGGCAGCGTCGGTGATTACAGTTGTTGCACTGATAAGCATGATTTACTTGGCTTCAGGTCGAGAGTTTGTGCCACTCTTTACAAATATTCCCGCTGACCAGACCGCGACCATTATAGCAAAGTTGCACGAAAAAAATATTCCCTTTCAATTGCGGGATGAGGGCAGAACCATTGCCGTTTCAAATGATCTTTTGCATTCTACGCAGATGGCTCTCATGTCAGAGATTGGTTCGCCCAAGATGGGTTCCATTGGCTTAGAGATTTTTGACAAGCAAGATTTTGGCGTAAACTCTTATGCGCAAAAAATTAACTACCAAAGAGCTCTTCAAGGAGAGTTGATGAGAGCCATCAACACCCTCATGGCAGTTAAACAGTCTAAAGTCATATTGGCCTTACCTGCCAAGAAAACCTTTTTAGAGGAAGGCGGCCAAGCTTCCGCTTCAGTAGTTTTGGAGCTGCATCAAGGCAAGGAACTTTCTCAGGAGCAAGTTCGAGGCATTCGCTACTTGGTAGCCAATGCCGTAGAGGGCTTAGATCCCGACAAAGTGGCAGTTCTAGATGAGCGCGGAAAAGTTTTAAGTAAAGTTACGGATGGATCTACTGGTGGATCTAATGAACTTATGGATTTGAAATCCAAGGTTGAAAAGGATCTTGAAGGCAGAGTTGAAGATATCCTTTCAAAAGTTGTCGGTCATACAAAGGTCGTGGCCAAGGTGGATGCCACCTTAAGTCACAGAATTATTTCTGCAATAGAAGAGACAGTTGATGCCGATAAAACCGCGATTAAATCACAACAGACTGAAGAAGAATCCCTGGATGGAGCAAGAACAAATCCATCCGGAGTTCCGGGCTCTAGGTCCAACTTGCCCGGTGCTGAAGACAATGGTGGCCAAGTTGGATTTAAGCAAGATGTTAAAAAAGAATTGAAGACTGTCAATTTTGAGGTCCCAAAAACAGTTCGTAATATCAAAGAAACCGCGGGAAATCTTGAACGCATCAGTGTGGCCGTCGTCGTTGATGGAATGATGACCACGACAACAAAGGCCGATGGAACAACGGAGTCGAAATGGATGCCAAGATCGGTTGAGGAACTCAAAAAATACGAGGACCTCGTCAAGAGCACAGTTGGTTTCAACGCGGCCAGAGGCGATTCTGTTAAAATTGAAACAATCCAATTTCAGCCTGAGGACTTCGGAGAATCAGAAAAAATTCTAACAACTTTGGAACGCAAAAAACTGATTCATGCCTTATTTAAATGGGCATTGATGGGTTTTTCTTTGCTGCTATTTTTCTTTATTGTTATTCGGCCATTCATGCAGTGGATTACAGACAGCTTCCAAGACTCTGTTGAGGAGATGTTGCCAAGAACGATTGAAGAATTGGAAGATCTTCAATCCTCTGACAACTCACTTCCTGGCATGGGAACAGCCTTGCCTATATTCCAGGACCTTTCAATAGATCCTGAGAAGGCTGAAAGTGAATTGTTGAAGGACAGGATAATGGCTTCCATGAATCGTGATGAAGAAAAAGCAGCTAATGCCTTCGGGATGTGGCTAGTCAGGAAAGACACTTAATGAAACTTCAAAAATCAGATAATATTGATTTTGATCAACTGAAGGGCTTTGATAAAGCCGCTATCCTTATCAACTATCTTGGGCCTGAGGCAGTGAAGATGCTCTTGAGCAGGATGGATGATGGTGACATTCGAAAAGTCATCAATCAGATGAATAAGCTTCGTGTTGTTCCTGTTCATGTTACGAAAAAAGTTCTTGAAGAATTCTATGAACTTATTTCGGAGTCTGATGATTATATTTTTTCTGAGCTGACATCTTCCAAAGATACAATTGTAAACGCTTTAGGTGAAGAGCGGGCCCGAGGAATACTTGGGGGATTGAATGTATCGGCAGGTTCAAGAACCCTAGAGTCCTTGGAAATGGTCGATGCCAAGTCATTAGCAAATTTTCTGGTGAACGAGCATGCACAAACAGTGGCTGTCATTTTAGCGCATTTGGAGCCAGAAAAAAAAGGTGAAGTGCTTAAGCGCCTTCCTGAATCCTTGCAGGCGGAGGCGGTCTTGCGGATGGCCAAATTGGACCACGTTGATCCTGAACTCATTGAAGAAATTGATAGGGTTTTAAAAATTCAACTAGCAAATACTGCGACTGTTGAACAGGCAAGTCTTGGCGGGGTCCAACCCGTGGCAGAGATGCTCAACGTTATGGACAAAAATACAGAGACGGCCATCATGTCTCGCCTGGAAGAAAAAGATCCCCTTTTGGCAGAAGAGATTCGAAAACTCATGTTTGTCTTTGATGATATTGTTAAAATTGATGACCGAGGTATTCAAGCACTTCTTAAAGAGGTTCCTAATGACAAATTACTTCTTGCTCTTAAGACATCTACCGAAGAAATCCGAACTAAGGTTTTCAAGAATATTTCAGCAAGGGCTGCAGAGATGCTGAAAGAGGATCTTTCAAATTTAGGACCTTCAAGACTTTCTGATGTTGAGGGCGCTCAACAAGAAATAGTCAATGTGGCACGACGTTTAGAAGCTGATGGAAAAATCATGATAGCAAGAGGCGGTTCAGAAGATGCCATGGTCTAAGGAAAACAAGGGTTCTGGATTCAATGGGCCTGCAAGAAAAGCAAAAACGATCTTGTCCAAAGAAATGGCGGATCAGATCGCATTGGACTTTGTTCCCGTGCGATTTGATTTGGGAACACCAGATGTTGCAAGGGAATATTTAGAGCAGAAAAGGAATGGCTCTGATTTTCGTATGAACGACGTGATTCGGATCCAAACCGGAATCGATGAACTTGAAAAAGACAATGTAGAAGGTAAAGTTGAATTAGCTGCGCTCGAAAAGCTTAAAGAGATTCAGGAGCAGGCCTATCAGCAGGCATTTTCGCTGGGGCTTGAGGAAGGTCGCAGGGAAGCTTTCCAGTCAGTGTCTAAAGAAATCAATGTTAGAATGGATGATCTGGAGACGCTCTTTACTTCTATTAAGCACCTAAAAAAAGATTTGATTTCATTCAATGAAACTCACCTCGTGACTCTTGTTTTTCAAATCGCTTCGCGATTGGCAAAACAGCAAGTTGAAGGAAGCAATGAGGCCATTGTTCAAGTGCTTCGGGATTCCATCAGTCTTGCGCAAGATGAAGAGCAAGTGACTGTCCATGTCTCACCTTCGCAATTCAAGTTTTTGGATGAACTCAGAAATGAAACAGCCCGGGAATTTGAATTTATCAAAAAAGTAAAATTCCAGGCCAACAACGAAGTGACTGATGGTGGATGTGTCGTCGAAACAAATTATGGCGAGGTTGATGCACGTATCGAGCAAAGAATTGAACAGCTCTGGGTCACTTTGTCAGAGAGCTTATTTAAAGTAAAAGATCGGATTGCAAGTTAATGAGCGAGTTGGAACTTAACCTTGATCGGTACACAGAATTGATAAAGTCGGTCCATTTGACTCGGGACACGGGCAAAGTGATCGAGGTCAATGGAATGCTGATTAAGGGCTATTTGCCAGGTGCAAGTGTTGGCAGTGTTGTGCAAATTACACCAACGGGGACAGAAAAATCATTTTTAGCCGAGGTCGTAGGTTTTAAAGATAAAAATGTCTTGATGATGGCGTTCAACGAAATGCGTGGAATAGCTCTTGGTTCGAAAATTATATTATCACGACAGATTGCAACTGTTCGAGCGGGGAATGATCTTCTAGGTCGAGTCATAGATGGAATGGGTCGTCCGCTGGATGACAAGGGTGACATTGAAAATTTTCAAGAGGTGCGACTTTATAGCGAAGTGCGAAACCCCTTGGCGCGCAGGCCTATACGAGAGCCCATGGATGTGGGCATTCGGTCCATAAATGGTGCATTGACCGCAGGCCTTGGTCAGCGTGTCTCAATCATGGCAGGTTCAGGTGTTGGTAAATCCGTTTTGCTTGGCATGATGGCCAGAAATGCAAGCGCTGACGTGAATGTGATAGCTATGATCGGTGAGCGCGGTCGTGAGGTCAGAGAGTTTATTGAACACGATTTAGGCCCCACCGGTATGGCCAAATCTGTCGTGGTCTGTGTGACCAGCGATCAGAGCCCACTGCTTCGAATGCGTGGAGCCTACGTAGCAACTGCTATCGCGGAATATTTTTGTGCCCAGGGGAAAAATGTCCTGTTGATGATGGATTCTGTGACACGCTTTGCGATGGCCCAGAGAGAAATTGGACTGAGCACCGGTGAGCCACCTTCACAGAAAGGTTACACACCAAGTGTTTTCTCTACCTTGCCCAAATTGCTTGAAAGGGCCGGCTCGTTTGAGGGCGAGGGCAGCATCACTGGGTTTTATACGACCCTTGTTGAGGGTGATGACATGAATGATCCAATTGGGGATTCTGTTCGGTCCATCGTTGATGGGCATATTGTCTTAAGCAGAGAGCTGGCCTCTCGTGGTCATTTTCCTGCCGTGGATATTATGCAGAGTTCAAGCCGAGTTATGAAGGCTGTGGCTTCGCCAGAGCATGTCAGGCTAGCCCAGAAGCTTCGCGAGACTTTGGCCGTCTACAAAGACGCTGAAGATCTAATTAATATTGGGGCCTACAAGCCTGGAGCCAATCCTAAAATTGATAAAGCCGTAAAAGTGATCGATGCCGTTAATGATTTTCTCAAGCAAAAGGTCGAGGATCCGACAAATTTCACAAATACCGTGCGAATGTTGCAACAAATTTTAATGAATGCATAAAAGATGAGTAACAATGAAATTTAAATTTCCTCTGCAAAAAGTGATGGATCATCGCAAAACAAACCAGAATCTTGCTCAAAAAGATTTTCAAGAGGCGACATTGCAACTAACTGAGCAACAAAATATTTTGGCCAAAATGCACGAAGATGAGCACCTGGCGCACATTCAATCCGGAAAGTTCACCCAGCAAGGCGGGGACCTTGGTGCGAACCTGGTTCAGATTCACGATTTTCTAATTGGTCAGAAGGTTCGCATTTCTCAACAAAAAATGAAAATTGTAGAAGTTGAGAAATTGGTCGAGTCCAAAAGAGAAATTTTGCGACTCGCCTCACAAGATTATAAAATAATGGAAAAGATGCGAGAAAATAAATTCGAGGTCTACAGAGCCGAGAGAATCTTGCAAGATCAGAAAGAAATGGATGAGCAGAGTATTCTGCGCTTCAAAAACGTGAAGGAAGTTTAAACAGATGAAAAGTGGATATGATCAATTTTTCAAGGACGCTCGCAGAGCTGCTGATGACGGTGGCGGCAATCCCGTTCGTCCGAGAAAAACAACTGGACCACGTTTGAATTTAGATCTTCCTGCAGATGATATTGATCGGCAGATACGCAGTAGAATGAGCATGCCTGCGATCAAACGCAAAAAAAAGAAATCTCAATTTCCAGTTAAGGTGGTTTCTTTTTCGCTAGTGGGAGCTCTTTTTGCTTTTTGGGGTGTTCAGAATCATATCGAGGTTGAAAACTTTTTGAAACGAGTTGAAGTGACCATGACCGGTGAAGCTTTAGCCGAAGATGTGAAAAGTCCAAAAGAGGCATCCTCAGGGGCTAAATCGGATATTTCAAAAGGATCAGATGCAAAGAATGGCGAGAAAGTAGAAGACAAAAACGGTCCCTCTGGCAATGAAGATGTCAGTTACTTGTCAAAGTTAACGGATCGAAAAAAGGAATTGGATGCTCGCGAAGAGGAATTGAATCGCCAAGAGGCAGAAATGCAGGCTCAAAAAAATGAATTGGACAATCGGCTCAAAGAGCTTGAAGGCATGAGAGCAAAGATTTCGTCAATGCTAGAAGAGCGAGTCAAGGCTGACGACCAGAAAGTCGAAACTTTAGTACAGATGTATTCGAACATGAAGCCACCACAGGCGGCTAAAGTCTTTGAGACTATGGACGAGGATTTAGTAGTTGAGATACTTGGTCGTATGAAAAAGAAAAATGCTGCTGATATCATGAATCTATTGAAACCAGAAAAAGCACAAATTATTTCAGAGAAATATGCTGGCTACAAGAGACGTAATTAAATTCGATTAAATTTCCATTCATGGAAGGAGGAAGTTTTGTTAGCAAATAAAGTCGGACCCCAATTGATGGGTGCGACCGACTTGAAGTCATCGATGCTGGGAAAAGCATCGGAAAAGGACTTTAAGGATTCCGCTTCAGGGTCTTCTTTTGAAAAGGCTTTGCAAGAAAGACTTGCAGGTAAGAATCAAGATAGGACTCAAGAATCAAAAAAGGTGGATGCAGCGAAAGATCATAAGGTCCAAGAAAAAGACCGAAGTGATCAGGACTCTGAAAATCGAAAAAAAGACACTTCAGAGAGCGAGCAGAAACCCAAGTCTGATTCGAAAGCAGAATCGCAGGTTGCAGATCAAAATGGGGTTAAAAAACGCAGGTTAGAAGGTCGACAGCAAGCCATAAAAGAATTCATGGACTCATTCGAGAGTGAATTTAAAATCCCTCCCACGCGACTCGTGGAAGTGATGGCCAAGCAGGACGAATCTAATTTAGGTGAAGCCACCTCAGACAATATTATTGAAAATATGAACTTGGATGACAGCCAGGCGGGACAGGCGCGTGCCATGTATGCTGCTTTTCTTTTGCAGCTTCAACAAGGGCAAACAATTCAAGCCACTCCAAGCATTGAGTTAACAGCAAATAACTCTGAGGCCGTTGGTTTGACCTTAGATCCGTCTAGCAAAACTCAAGGCGAGATGCCAAGTCTTTCTGAAAAGGCAATGACTTTAAGCAGTCACGAAATTCGGAATTATACTGATATGAAAAACTCAATCAGGACCGAAGAGCAAGACCGCCTAGCCGCATTTAAGTCCGATGAATTGAGCGAGGCCCCGATTCAGGAAGGTTTTTCTGAAAATTCAGAAATGAAATCAGCAGCTGATCTTTCAGAGTCAACGCGTTCTGGAGAGTCTCCGAATTTAGTGGATGGTCGATTAGCAGGTGAAGGTGAAAGTGACAGCTCGTTGATACAAAAGTCACTCACTGGCAAAGAAGGCCGGGGTACAAGTTTGTTAAAGCTCCCACCACATTTAAAAGGGCAAATGAGTGAAAGCGTCTCGCCAGCTTTGCTTGCTGCTCTTGCTGAGAAAAAGGGAGCGCAATCCAACCAGAATCAAATTGCAGATCTTCTTCAGAAAGCTGATGCGGATTCATTAGCCAAATCTAATTTGAAGGAAGATTTTAACATTGTCAGTGAGGACTCTACGATAGATTTTGGACCGGATCAGCGACAAAAAATTGTCACAAATGATGGCCGAGAAAATATTCAAGATTTCAATCAAGGGCAAAGTCAGGCAGACTCTCAGGCTAATTCGCAAGACCAATCTTTTTTGAAAAACTCAGAAAATTTAGATCAGCAAGGATTCAGTCAGAAAAAAGACCTAGATAAAGGAAAAATGTCAGAAAAGAAATCTGATTTTAAATCCGGAATAAATGGCTTGGAATCTCAGCAGACACAGGGGTTAAAGGCGGACTCATCAAAGGCTGATGCTCTTAAGTTTGCAGCCGTTGGAAATTCAAGTCACGTTGGCGCCAAAGACGGGGTTGAAAACCAGGCGGTTGTGAAGCAGCTGATGAATCAGGCTCAGTACTTGATTAAAAAAGGCGGCGGGGAAGTCAAAGTTGAGATGAGCCCAGGGGATATGGGAACAATCCACCTTAAAGTTTTAATTCAAGACGGCAAGGTCAATTTGCATATGTCTACGGAGACTCCTGAGGCAAAGCAATCCATAGAGTCTAGTCTAGCTGAACTAAAAAACAGTCTTGCTGCACACAAGCTCTCAGTGGAGAATGTAAAAATTGATGTTGTAGCTTCAACATCGACGGACACTGCTACCCAAAATCAGACCAACAGCCAAGGACAGGATCAAAGAAATCAGACTCGGCAATTTTGGAACCAATTTAATGACAACTTCGGAAATCAAGGCCGTCGAGAGTCATTTCTAGAGTTCCAAAACAGCAAGGCTTATGCAGGTGCTAAGAAAGATCATGAGCCGTTGAGGCCAATTGATACTTCAGGTGGCCCAATCAGAAGTCTTGGTGGAACGATGGGTAAAGGCAAGGGGCTTAATCTTGTTGCTTAAGTCCAACTTAATGAAGGAGATGTCATGACGATAGTAGGAACAAAGGTCGGCGTTAATGCTTTTGGAGCCACGAGTGCGAAGCCCGAAAGTGTATCGGGGATGAGTAACATCAGTGCGGCTGACAAAGCTAAATTAGGTGAAGAAGATATTGGCGCCATTGCCAATAAAATTTCTGATCCCAATTGGACGGACCCTTCAAAAAAAGCAAGGACGACTGGAAATCCAAATCTGGATAAGGATGCTTTTTTTAGATTGATGTTGGCACAGATGAAAAATCAAGATCCAACAAGTCCGATGAAGAGTCATGAGATGGCAGCTCAGTTAGCTAACTTCTCTTCTCTTGAGCAGATGCAAAACATGAATAAAACGCTGGACGAACTTAAAAACGGACAAAAGCCCACAGAAAATTTTCAAGCATTGAATCTGATTGGTAAAGCTGTTTCAGGTGACTCTTCGAAAGTGCTACGAGGTGCAACAGACAAGGAGCATGATTTCCGTTTCTCTTTGCCTATGGATGCCTCTGAAGTCGCAGTCAAGGTGAGTGATGCAGATGGCAACTTAGTGCGCACCTACAACCTGCGCAGCCTCAAACAGGGCGATAATAAGCTCTCATGGAATGGTGAAGACGAACGGGGAATGAAAGCTGCTGCCGGTGAATATAAATTTGCAGCAGAAGCTAAAACTGGTGACGGAAAGAAGATTGCCATCAAGACGGATTTTCAAGGAATGATCACCGGAGTGAGCTATTCTCCCGATGGTCCGATCCTGAATGTGGGCAAACAGGCTATTAAATTTAGAGATGTGCAGATGATTACAGACCCACGTCTTATGAACAATGGCCAGAATGTTAACGATGTTACAAACCTAGACTTGAAAAAAGATGATGCCGCGGCACAGAATAAAAAAGAGGAGAATTCAGTGTCAGCTAAGACAGCCCCTGCTCCAGCCCCTGCAGGTAAATCCAAGATATTGGATACTGTAGGTTTGTCTCGCGAAATGATCGATAAGATCGCGAAGGAGACGCTGAAGTAAAATGGTTGATTTAAAAAAGATACAGACACTGGATCAACTTATTCCATCGCAACCAAGAAAGGTGAATCAACCGGATCTGGGAAAGATGGGGCCTTCGTTCAAGGACACTTTAGATTCTTTGGGGATTAACAAGTCGCCAGGATTTTCAAAGCCCGGAAATGAAGGTATTAAGTTTTCGAATCATGCCATTGAGAGAATGCGAACCCGGGGAGTAAGTTATAGCCCCGAGGAAATCACAAAAATCTCTGATGCTGTTTCGAGAGCCGCTGCAAAAGGTTCCAAGGATTCATTGATTTTAATGAACGACTCGGCACTGATTGTAAGCGTAAAAAATAACACTGTTGTGACGGTGATGGACAAAAATGCATTGAAAGAAAATGTATTTACGAACATCGACAGCACAGTAGTTTTGTAGAAAGAAAATAATTCTAGTTTCTGCAGGATGCAGAGGCTGGATCGAATTAAAAACTAAATATTAGGGCTGGTCCTCATAGAGGAGGCCCTCCAAACGACGGATTCCGAATGAAGCCGTCAACGACATGGAGGTCACATGGGTATTCTTTCATCTCTTTACACAGGTGTGTCAGGTATGACTGCTCAAGGCGAAGCTTTGGGTGTAATCGGCGATAATATCGCGAACGCCAACACGATCGGCTTTAAAGCCAGCCGCGCTGAATTCCAGGATATTATTTCTAAAAATTTAAAAGGAATACTTGGCGGTAACCAAATTGGTCGTGGTGTGAAAATGAGCGCTGTGAATCCAATCCTTTCACAAGGTAATGTGGATGCTACTGACAAGTCGACGGATTTGGCTATTTCTGGTGATGGATATTTCAAAGTCAAAGGCTCTGATGGTGACTCTTTCACACGAGATGGTTCTTTCCATTTTGACCGTGAAGGTTTCCTTGTTACCAATGACAATCAAAGAGTTCAAGGATTTGCAGCTGATGAAAAAGGCAATATCTTAAATAAATTGGCAGACATCAAATTCCCCCGAGCGATGATCCCAGCTAAGGCTACGAAAGATATCAAGCTGGATCTCAATTTAGATTCTCGCATGGAGCCTAATAAAAAGTTCAATATCAAAGACCCTTACTCTACTTCTCATTATTCTACTGGCGTTGAAATGTATGACTCTCAGGGGAATAAACATTTGATGAGTATGTTTTTCAATAAAGTGGCAGACAGACAGTGGGAGTACAGAGGCGTTTGTGATGGCAAAGAAATCACAGGCGGAGCTGAAGGTCAAATGTCAGAAGTCCTTGCTGGGAAACTGGAATTTACAGTTGATGGTAAGTTAGACAGCCAAAAAATTACTTCTTCGAAATTTAATTTTAAGGGTGGAGCACTCCAAGACCAAGAAATTAAAATGAATTTTGGTGATGCGATCAGAGACGGTGGTAAAGGTCTTGAAGGAACCAAACAATATGGAAAAAATTCTGATTTGATATCTTGGAATCAAGATGGCGCAGCGGCTGGAACCATCAACAGTTTGTCATTTAATGATGAAGGTGTATTGACAGCAGTTTATTCAAATGGACAAGCTGCAGATCTATCACAGATTGCACTGGCTAAGTTTGAAAATCCTGAAGCCTTATTCAAGGTAGGAAATAATCGTTTAAAAGAATCCAGAGACTCTGGAAGCGCTTACGTGGGCAACCCGGGGACAGCCGGTCGTGGAAAATTATTTGCAAAATCATTGGAAAGATCCACAGTGGATTTGGCTACTGAGTTCGTAAATATGATTCAAAATCAGCGTGGTTTTCAGGCCAATTCAAAGACTATCACAACGACGGATGAGCTTTTGAACGAAGTGATACAGCTGAAACGTTAATAGATCAATTCCTTAGATAAATTAAGAAAAAGCAATGAACGGCCCTTTTGGGGCCGTTTTCCGTTGCATTCGGGCAATGATTGCGGGCTTTGTAATTAAATGTGTGTAATAAAGACCTTTTGAAGACTTTACATTAAACTTCTGACTTTGTTTAGAAACAAACCTGTTATAAGTTTCATCCAGATCGATCGATTGTAATTTAGATTTAAGTAAGTTTCAGAATTTAAAAATATAAGAGGGGGTATCCAGGATGAGATGTTTAGTTGTAGAAGATGACAGTGAAATTTCGAATATAGTAAAACAAGGCCTAAATGATTTGCAAGGCGAAGTGGATGTTGAGTCCAATGGTCGTAGGGCCTTTGAAACAGCCCTTACCAATAATTATGACATTATTGTTTTGGATCTGATGCTTCCAGAAATGGATGGATTTACCTTTGCACGATCATTGCGTGAAAAAGAAGTGAACACACCAATATTAATTTTAAGCGCACTACGAGAGTTAGATGATCGTCTAAAAGGTTTAACCATGGGTGGTGATGACTACCTAACAAAACCATTTGCCATGGCTGAATTGCAAATTCGTGTTAAAAATTTATTGAAGAGAGCTCAGAAATCTTCTGAAGCCACGCAATTAACTTTTCAGGATCTTAAACTGAACAGATTAAACAGAGATGTCGTAAGGGCAGGACGCAGTCTGGATCTTCAAGAAAGAGAATTTGTTCTTTTGGATTTGTTCATGAGCAACCCAAATAAAATTATCGGAAAACAAACTATTCTTAAAGAAGTTTGGAATTATGATTTTGATCCCCAAACAAATGTGGTAGACGTTTTGGTATGCAGACTAAGAAACAAATTAGAAAAAGATTTTCCCACCAGGCTGATTTATACAGTGAGAGGTGTGGGGTATGTGCTTAAGTCGTCTTAGGCCTTCTCTTTTAAGGATAAGCACCAAATTGACTCTGGCTTACTCTTTGGTGTTTATTCTGAGTACTGTTTTGATGTTTAGCTATGTTTATCTTCAAATTTCTGAGTCTTTTAAAGAGCAAGAGCAGCAGTTTGAACAATTAAATTTAGCTAGGCAAAATATAGAGAAATCTGAGAACCTTGCGCCCATGCCAAGTTTCAATCACAAGGCGAATTTGCAGCACTTGCAGAATATTTTTTGGGGATCTTTATTGCCCCTCATGTTGATCGGCCTTTTGGGCGGATTTTTTCTTTCAAATTCAACATTGAGTCCTGTTCGAGATGTTATTAATTCTTTAAAAAAAATCGAGACGGGAAATTTCTCTACGAGGGTCCCCTTAGGTAAAAATAATGATGAGCTTGAAGAACTTAAATTCTTGTTCAACCGAATGCTTGATAAAATTGAAAATTTGGTGAGTGGATTAAAAGAAGCTTTTGATCATTTGGCGCACGATATTCGAACGCCGGTCACAAGATTAAGGGGGCGCGCAGAGATCGCCCTGAATAGTGAAGGCGATGTTGATTCCTATAGAGAGGCCCTGCAGAGTTGTTTTGAAAACTCTGACAGAATTTTGGTTTTTTTGCAGGTGTTGACGGATATCACCGAAGCAGAAAATCGCAGTAAAAAGCTAAAACTCGAAAAACGTTTTATCGGTGACATTGTTCAAGAAATGATGGGTCTCTATGAAATGGCCTTTGAAGATAAAAAGATTGAAGTGGTCAAGAATCTTGGAGTCCGGGATTGGGCTATGGTGGATTCTCGGCTAATGAGCCGGGTGATTGCAAACCTCTTAGATAACGCACTAAAGTATACTCCAGAAGGTGGAACTGTCACGATTGAGACCATCAATAATACAGAGTCTGTTGATTTAAAAGTCACCGACACGGGCTCCGGCATTTCTTTCGAAGAACACGGCTTGATTTGGCAAAAATTATATCGCAGTGATAAAGCCAGGAGCGCGGATGGCCTGGGCTTGGGACTTACCTTTGTGAAGGCGATTGTTGAAGCCCATGAAGGAAAAGTGGCAGTCCACAGCCCAGTTAAAGAAGGTCATGGAACTCAATTCACCGTGACATTGCAAAAAATGGCCTAAGGCTTAGATGAGTGATTTTCTAGACACCTAAATAGGCCTTGCGAACTTCATCATTGTTTAAAAGATTAGCCGCAGAATCTTGCATAACAATTTTCCCAGTTTCTAAGACATAGGCGCGATGGGAAATTTTCAGTGCCATGCGTGCATTTTGCTCTACCAATAAAATAGTCATTCCATCTTGATTTAATTTTTTTATGATTTCAAAAATTTGGGCCACGATCAAGGGAGCCAGACCCAGTGAAGGCTCATCCAAAAGCAATATTTTTGGTTTGGACATCAAGGCTCTGCTGATGGCGAGCATTTGCTGCTCTCCACCAGACATTGTTCCAGCCATTTGCCATAGCCGCTCTTTCAGCCGAGGAAAAAGGTCCAGACACATTTCGTAATCTTTTTTAATACCTGCTTTGTCTTTTCGAGAATATGCCCCCATCTCAAGGTTTTCTTGTACGGACATGAGCGGAAAGACGCCCCGGCCTTCTGGAGACTGCGCAATTCCTAGCTCGACTCTTTTGTAAACGGGAACTTTGGTTATGTCGTGGCCTTCAAATTGGAGAGATCCTGTGACGGGAACTAGGCCTGAGATCGCTCTTAATGTGGTGGTCTTGCCGGCTCCATTGGCACCAATGAGGCTTACTATTTCACCTTGATGGACTTCAAAATTAAGGCCCTTCAGGGCATGAATTGAACCATAATGAACATTTAAATTTTCAGTAGTTATCATTGCTGAACTCATTAGGCTTCCTCGATGCCAAGATAGGCTTCAATCACTTTTTTTGAATTTTGAATTTTTGCAGGCTGGCCTTCCTCTATCTTCATGCCGTGATCAAGGACAAAAATATTTTCACAGATCCCCATGACCAGTTTCATATCATGTTCAATCAATAAAACTGTCAGCTTAAAATCCTCACGAATTTTTGCGATAGTGTCCATCAATTGGTGTGTTTCTGAGTGGTTCATTCCTGCTGCGGGCTCATCCAATAAAATAATTTTTGGATCAGTAGCTAATGCTCGGACAATCTCAAGTTTTCTTTGCTGTCCATAAGGCAGAGATGAGGACAGTTCATTGGCTTTTGATTCAAGTGAAAAAATCTTAAGAAGGTCCATGGCTTTTTCTTTTTGATTTTTTTCTGACTCAGTAAAAGACTTTGTTAAGAGCAAAGAATTTAGCAGGCTGTATTTAACATGCTGGTGAGTGGCAATAAGTACATTATCTAAAACAGACAATTTTTTGAAAAGGCGAATGTTTTGAAAGGTTCGTGCAATTCCCCTTTGAGAAATTTGGAAGGGTTTCAATCCTTTGATCGATTGTCCTTCCAGGATAACTTCGCCCTCAGTGGGCTGATAAACACCAGTCAGCATATTAAAGACTGTCGTTTTGCCAGCCCCATTCGGGCCAATGAGGCCCGCTAATTGTCCTTTGTGGATTTTAAAAGCTAGGGAATCAACGGCTTTTAAGCCGCCAAACTGCATGGTTATATTTTTGGCTTCAAGCAGAACGTCGGACATATTTTCTCCAAACATCTGTGATTTCAAGTTCGCCGAATATTCCTTTGGGACGAAGAATCATCATTAAGATCAAGGTCAGTGAATAAATCACCATACGCAAATCAACGTGTGTAAGTTCTTGCAAAGGACGCAATATTTCTGGGAAGGCAGTTATGAAAATCGCAGCGACAATCGATCCAGACAGTGAGCCCATTCCACCCAGCACAACCATGATGACAGCATTGATGCTTTGCAAATACGTGAAGGACGAGGGATTGATAAAGCTCGTGAAGTGAGCAAAAAGTGAGCCGGCAATGCCAGCAAAAAAACTCGACATCACAAAAGCACGAACTTTCATTTTTGTAGTGTCAACGCCCATCGATTCAGCCGCAATTTCATCTTCTCGAACGCTTAAAAAACCACGTCCATAGCTAGACTGCATCACTCGCCAGATCGTAAATAAACAAATCAAAATCCAAAGGCTTGCAAAGAGATAGGAGCTTAAAAAAGATCCAAGGCTAGGAATGTTTGCATAGCCCCGAGGGCCTCCTAAAAAATCCATATTCAGTAAGGCCACTCTGATAATTTCGCCAAAACCCAAAGTCACAATGGCCAGGTAGTCGCCTTTAAGTCTTAGCGAGGGTAAGCCAACAATAAAACCTGCAATTGCAGCAAGTAAGCCACCACCCACGATAAAGAGGAATGCACTGATAAATTGGAGATTTGCAGGGAAAATATTCCAATGGGTTGACGAGTAGGCGGTAAAATAGGATCCAATGGCCATAAAGCCAGCATGACCTAGGGAAAATTGACCAGTATAGCCATTCACTAAGTTTAAACTCATCGCTAAAATGCAATTAACCATGATAAATAAAACTGTCAGTTGAATGTAATCATTAAAACCGAAATTGATCCCTAAGCCAAATATCGCAAGTCCGATTAAAGCCAATGTTGGATTTTTAAATGCTTTGAACATTAAACTTTCTCCACTGAATATTTTCCCAGAATGCCGGCGGGCTTGAAGATCAAAATGACGATCAAAATCCCAAAGGCCAGAGCATCCCGATAGGTGCTCGACAAATAGGCCACGACCATTTCTTCAGACAACCCCATGATTAAAGCCCCAAGCACGGCACCGCTGATACTTCCGATGCCGCCAAGTACAGCGGCAACAAAGGCCTTTAATCCAATCATCATTCCCATCAGGGGATCAATTTTTGGATATTTCATACCTACAAGGACACTTCCAACTCCAGCGAGAGCTGATCCAACTATGAAGGTAAATGAAATGATTCGATCAGGATTGACTCCCATCAAGCTTGCCACGGAAGGATTGCTGCTAACAGCTCGCATAGCTTTGCCTAATTTAGTTTTGTAAATCAGGAAATCAAGAGCAAACATCGCCAAGATACTCACGATAAGCACTGTGATATCGAAAGAGGTCAGCTCTATCCCAGCTCCTGAAAATAGAACAAAGTCTTTCATAACATCAGGAAAGACTTTGGGGTCAGCTCCAAAAACCACTTGGCCGCCATATTCTAAGAATAAGCTCACACCAATAGCAGTGATCAAAATATTTAATTTAGGAGAATTTCTTAACGGACGATAAGCAAGTCGTTCAATCAACAAGCCCAAAAGGCTGCAGAAAAACATGGATGTTAAAAGCAAAATGATTAAGGTGCCAATACTTGGATTTGAATCGATCCCCAGCCACCTTGCCACATAGTAGGAGGCAAAGGCCCCCACCATATAGACATCGGAGTGGGCAAAGTTAATCATTTTAAGGATTCCATAAACCATTGTATAGCCAAGGGCAATCAATGCATAAATAGACCCTAAGCTTATGCCGTTAATGAGATGCTGAACGAAATCTTGCATGCAAATTCCTATGGTGAAATCGTCGTAATAAATTTCCTATTTTTACCATCAACTTGAATCACAACGGCACTTTTTACGGCATCGCGATTAGCATTGAGTGTTATTTTCCCAGTGACGCCACCGAAGTCTTTTGTTTTGGCGATTTCATCACGAATAGCAGGGCCTGAAAGATTTGGTGCTCTTTCAATTGCAGCAGCAAGGATTTTAGCAGCATCGTAACCCAAAGCGGCCAAAGCATCAGGCGTTTCATTGTATTTGGCTTTAAATTTTTTAATAAAGTCAGAAACCGCTGGATCAGTAGATTCAGTTGTGTAATGGTTTGAGAAGTAATTTCCATTGATGGCTTCTTTGCCAATCTCAGAAAGCTTTTCGCTATCCCATCCGTCGCCGCCCATCAAGGGAACTTTAATGCCTAATTGTCTGGCCTGCTGAGCAATCAAGCCAACTTCAGTGTAATAACCTGGAATATAAAGTGTGTCAGGATTTTTAGAACGGATTTGTGTTAGTTGGGCTTTAAAGTCAATATCACCAGCTTGGTAACTTAGATCAGAGACAATTTCACCACCGCGTTTTTTGAACTCTTGAGCAAAAACGTCAGCAAGTCCAACACTGTAATCATTTTTTACATCGCGAAGAATAGCCACCTTTTTCATTTTCATATTTTCACTGGCAAATTTTGCCATCACGAGGCCTTGAAATGGATCAATGAAACAAATCCGAAAGACGTAATCCCCAACTTTTGTAACATCTGGATTCGTCGAAGCCGGTGATACAAAAGGAATCTGATGGGATTGTGCAACTGGAGCAGAGGCTTTCGATCGTCCACTGGCCACGCCACCAATAATGGCAACCACCTTAGTTTGAGTCACGAGACGAGTCACCGCAGAAACGGCCTCTTCGTTTTTCCCCTGGTCATCCATGGCAGTCAGTGCCAATTTCTTTCCTTTTACTCCGCCAGCCGCATTGATTTCATCGATAGCTAAACGAACACCTTTATTTGAACTTAAACCAAAGGTAGCATCGCTTCCAGTCATGGAATCAAATTCACCAATAGCAATTTCATTGTTATTTTTGGTGCAACCAGCAAGCAGCGGCAATGTTAATATGAGTGAAAGAAATAGATTTTTCATTTAGACTCCGGCAATAGTTTCATAATTATATAGATCATCTATTAATGAGTCCAAGCCCTAAGAGGTCAAGTCAAAATCAACACAGAGCCTAAGTAAATCACTTCTAAGAATCATACAAAAGAACAGTATAAACCAAAGGACTTCGCCCTGAAGCGCACGATGCGCTTCAGGAAGGCCGCTCAGGATGGCCAGAAATATTTAATGCCCGAGAGCAGCTGTAATAAAGTATTTGATTTTTACGTCGCCAACAGATTAGCAAGCGAAATAAGATCCATCTGCGTCTTTTTTTCATTCTTAGTCACAATATCTAAAGGGACTTGAATAAGGCGCTCACCCTCAGTGCCAATCATAATATCGCAATATCCTTTTTGCAGAGCATCTACAGCTGCTGCACCCATACGACTTGCCAAGATTCGATCTGCAGCAGTTGGAGATCCACCTCTTTGCTGATGTCCCAAAATGCTGACTTTGGCATCCATACCAGTTTTTTTGCGAATAGAGTCAGCCAGGTCATAAGCTCGACCCGGTTTTTGTCCTTCAGCTGTTATCAAAATGCTGCTGGATTTGCCTCGGGCAATACCTTCTTTGATGTGGTCAATTGCTTTATCAACGGTTGTATTGCCGTCAGGTGTAAAAATCTCTTCAGCACCTCCAGCAAGTCCAACATGAGAAGCAATAAAACCTGAATTGCGACCCATCACTTCGACAATAAATAAGCGATCATGTGAGGCCGCGGTATCGCGAATTCGATCGATGGCTTCAAGTGCGGTATTTACTGCAGTATCAAAGCCAATTGTTTTGTCGCTGCCATAGATATCATTGTCGATGGTTCCAGGAACTCCCACGACAGGAATTTTAAATTCTTCCCACAGAGCGTGTGCACCTCTGAAAGAGCCGTCTCCGCCAATACAAACTAAAGCATCTATTTTTGAGGCAAGCAAATTGTTGACAGCTTTTTGGCGCCCCTCGGGTTTAGTAAATTCAAGAGATCTTCCTGTTTTTAGGATAGTGCCGCCCCGTTGAATGATATTTGCCATATCACCAAGTTGGAGTGGATGAATTTGATTATCAATCATTCCTATATATCCAGCGTGGATTCCATAGACTTCAAGTCCTTGGGCAATTCCTACCCGAACAACCGCGCGTATAGCCGCATTCATTCCAGGAGCATCACCACCACTCGTATAGACACCGATTCTTTTTATTTTTTTATCAAAGTTTGCCATCAAAAAATCCTACTGCCTTGTCGTCTTGAAGGCAAAAAAAAAGCGTTCTTTTCAGAACGCTTTTTCAATAAAACTTATAATTTTGATTAAATTATTTAACCATAGTTTTGAATTCAGAACCTGCACGGAATTTTGGAGTCCAAGCAGCTGGAATTTTGATTGCTTTGCCAGTTTGTGGGTTACGACCAGTGCGTGCTTTACGTTTTGCTTTAGTGAAAGTACCAAAGCCAACAAGCTTAACATCATCACCTTTTTTAACTGTTTTTTTGATGATATCTACAGTGCAATCTAAAATAGCTTCAGCTTGAGTTTTAGAAACGTTAGTTTCAGAAGCGATTTTTTCAATGAGTTGTGCTTTGTTCATTTGAACTCCTCTTATCGACACATTTGTGTGTCAAATTTTGTTGTTAATTCGAGATAAATTTAAATTGTCATCCGCTGACAGTCTTAAATATGCAGTGATTTTTCACAAATGGTCAATATCAATTTATGAAAAAGAGTTTATTGGACGGGATCTCCATCATCATCCGACTCCTCGTCCTGATAAATGGAATTATTACTTTCTGGATTTCCCTGTGTCGGTATTCTGTAGCCTTCGCTGGCCCATTCGCCAAGATCAATCAGGCGGCAGCGTTCAGAGCAGAAGGGTCTGAAGGGATTTTCAATGGAGTAGACGATAAGTTTTCTACATTGCGGGCATTTAACCATTTTTGGAGATGGGGGAGACTGACTGTTTGAATCTGGCATTCTTTGAATATTTACAAACTCCGCTCACTAGCGCAAGACTTGAAGCTTCGCGCTAGCAAGTGCTTCTTAATAACGTCTGAAAGTACCTGTCGCAAAGGTTGTAGCCACTTTATTTGGAGCAGCGCCATAAGGATAAATCAATTTGTAAGTGAATGAAGCCTCACCAAGTGTCCCCTTGTCGACTTGAATTTGAATTAGATTCAAGCCCCCACCATTCCAAGCAGAGCCATTAGCCCGGATTTCAAAGCCTTGGCTATTTGCGATTAAATTAAAGGTAGTATTGCCCGATAAGAGTAAAGGATTGAGTGTAGCACCACCAGAAAACAGCCCAAAGTTTCCAGAAATCCAGGACTGTCCAGGAACTGCTCTGAATTCAAGGATTGGCTTCATCGAAGCATCAACGCTAAATGCAACCTGGAGAGAGCCTTGTAGCCAGGTGTCACATGTCGATCCGCCCCAGCTATAACTTGAAAAATCACAAACATTCATAGCTTCTTTGAGGAACTGTTTATAAGCCGCCGAATTTACAATAACCAATCCGCCAGTGGCTGCGGGATTGTATTGTCCAGACGCGAAAGAAAAATAGAACTTGTAGTCAAAATACTGAATTGTAGTGGGCGTGCCAGTACCGATTCCATTTAAGCACGAGTTTCCAAATGCATTATTGACCAAATTGCAGTTCGATGGTGGTGGGTATCCAGGATTTATAGAATTATTTCCCTGATTGTTGCTTCCGCATCCGATAAATAGGGCTGTGGAGGCGATTCCTATAAGAGATAAAATTGTTTTTTTCATACCGACCTCTTTTTCTTGATTGGGATCTTCAAAGAAATAGATCTTCACGATATATGCCAGCCTGTTGTGAGTGTTAGACTAAATATAGGGGGTTTGGCTCATACAGAACTGTCAAAGTGCCCATTTGTGGGTGCAATTTTTGTCCCTGTCTCATTTTGAGATGACCATTTTTGCCATTAGCTTGCGGACACTTTTGGCTTAGTCTCTTGTGCTTTATAAATTAAAATAAGCCCTATGAAAATCAGCAAGAGACTCATCCAGCTCGAGATCGACAGTCCCCACGAAGGACCACGAAAATCATCTCTAAAAGACTCCATCACCAGTCTCCCGGAGCTGTGTAAAACCATCCAGAGGTAAAATACAACACCTGTTCTTTTTAGAAAAACGAGTCGCCGTTCTTTGGGTGGTATGGAGTCAATCCTTAATAAAATACATAATACGCCAAGCTCCCACAGCGAAGCATAGATTTGCGTTGGATGTCGTCCTGCCACTGACCAAGGTAAATTGCAGTAACGCCCATAACAGCAACCAGCCATTAGGCAAGCAAGCCTGCCAGCAGAATAAGAAAAACTCAAGACCGGAGCAAAAAGATCCAGATAAGTTGTCGTGAGCCGCGGGGATTTTAATTTAAGAAATATTAAACTAAAAGCAGCAGCAAGAATTGCCCCACCAAAAAAAACAAACCCACCATCCCAAAAAAATAATATTTTTATAGGGTCATGAAGGTAATAGTCTAAGTTTTCATAGCCAACGTGCAGGAGTCGTGCGCCGATGAAACCACTGATCATGATGATAAGACTGAGGTCCAGACTTAATTCGCGCGACAATTTTTTATTTTTAGTGCGTATAAAAATCCAAAATAAACAAAACACAATCACTAGACTGATGATGAGGTAGTAGGTCGGAATTTCCAAGGATTCAGAGACATGAATGAGTGAAAACAAAAAAACCTCTACATAGACGATGGACTTAATTTATGTGAATATGACTGGGCATATTCATTGTGTTCTACCCAGCCACCAACTTCAAGTAGCATAATAAAGCCAGTATGGTTATGACAACAGAAGAAATTGCTGAAGAAATTAAAGATCAGATTTTTTTTAAATCTTTTAGTAGAGATTTACTGTTGGATATTTGTTCAATGATGCGTTTGGTGGAATTTAAGGCGGGTGAATGTTTAGTCGTCGAAGGATTAGAAAATAAGTCGCGTTATTACTTACGCCAAGGAAGTGTTGAGATCTCGCAAGATGGTGAATTTCTAAATGAATGTAGCCAAACAGGTGAAGTGTTTGGCGAAATAAGTGCCATCCAGTCCAGCCTTTCACTGGTGACCATAAAGTCACTTTCGGATTCAAATTTTTTTGCAATCCAAACGGACGATTTTTCAAAATTTCAGAGCGTTAAGAAAGAGCACCTTCGTTGTCTTTTATTGCAGGAATACTGCTATATTTTGTTGATCCGCTTTGAAAGTAAATTAGAAAAAGCGCAATTGTTTGAGATTCAGAATGGTGAGCTGTATGAAGCCCAAAAATCACTAAAAATGAGTTATGGCGTTCGAGTTCTTTTGGTTGAACCCAATAAGAAACAACAGATTCCAATTCTGATGGCTCTCGGTGGAACTAATGTAAAGCTAGATGTCGTTCGGAATGTTGATTTTGGACGAAAATTCCTTCAAAGTAATAAATATAATTTAGTCCTTGCGGCTGAAAGCTGTGTTGAATTTCTTAGGGAAGTTCAACAGAAACATCCTGGAGTCTGTCCGGTCCTGTTGACCGGTAGAAATATCCACAAAGTATTACAGGTTCTAGACAAAAACAGGTTCGTCAGTCACTTGATCTCTCGCGAGGCCGATGATCAGGCGGGCACTACACGTTATGTCCTGTCATCACTTGGTAAACTGATTAATAATGATAGGTTTGGCATAGATAAGTATCTGCAACCAGGAGTAGAAATTCAAACAAAGACGGTTCAAGGCTCCGCTCACAGAAAAGAACTCAGAGATGAGATGCTCCAATATTTCAGAAAGATGGGAATTCGAAGTACAATTTTAGATCAAGCTAATTTAGTTGCTGAAGAGATGCTAATGAATGCTATCTATGATGCGCCTGTGGATTTGCAAGGAGTGTCTCTTTTTAATCATTTATCTCGTAAAAATGAAGTTGTTTTAGAGCCAAATCAATATGCCAAATTTAACTATGCCAGTGATGGCAGGTTTATTGTCATTTCTGTGGCGGACCCTTTTGGAGCTTTGACAAAAGATGTGGTGATCGATTACCTCAGGACTTGCAGTGAAGGCCAGGGCGGCAGCTTGAATGCTGACAAGGGTGGAGCTGGATGGGGCCTTTATCAGACGATCGAAAATTCAGATCTCACAGTCTTCAATGTTAAAAAAGGCGTCTGTAGTGAAATTATAAGCTTATTTAATACAGACGGAAAGAAACGTGAATCGTTGCCTTCCTTCCATTATTTCTTCTCTTGATATTTAACCGGAGCCTTAACTTTTAACTTCAGATTCTTTGTTTTTATTTTCCATAAACATCAAAAATAATAATAGTCCGACCCCACCGACAATGGCCATATCCGCGATATTAAATGCAGGCCAGCTCCATTTTCCGTAAAGATGAAAATCAAGAAAATCAATGACATATCTAAAGCGGAGACGATCAATATAGTTTCCAATCGCACCACCAAAAATACTAGACAAGGCTATGATTTGCTTTGTGTCGTCATTCTTAACTCCGCGAAGAATTGTCAAAATGATACCCAGGGCAATAGGAGGCATAGTTAGAAAAAATATTTCCCGAAAAGAAGGGTGGCTTTCTGCTAAAAATCCAAAAGCGGCACCAAAATTTCTAACATAGGTGAGGTTAAAGAAATTATTAATGACGGTGTAGGACTCACCCAAGGTGAAATGAGTGTGCACATACATTTTGATGATTTGATCAAATGAAATTAAAAAGCCAGAAATAGCCAGCAACCAAAGATATTTTTTATTCATAACGAGACCTTTCAAGCCTTGCTCATTCATGTTAGTGCCTCAATGCATTTTGGACAGATCTCAGGATGCTTTGAGTTTTGACCTATTTCATTTGAATAAACCCAGCAACGAACGCACTTTTGACCATCAGCTTTAGCGGCTTCAATTTTATAGGCGCCAGATTTAATCTCAACTGCAGAAACGATCAGGAATTCTCGAAGGTCAGCGTAATCTTGCAGGTTTTTTAGCAATTCACCTTCAGCGTGTAGAGTGACTTTCGCCTCTAAGCTTGCGCCAATAGTTTTTTCAGCGCGCAGGCCTTCAAGAACTTTTTGAACATCACTTCGCACCTTCAGATATTCAACGAAGCGAGTGGCAAGGTCATGGTTGACCCACTCTGCGGGTATTTCCGGATAATCTAGTAAGAAAACAGAGTCGGCTTTTTTATCTACTTTTAAATAGCCATAACTTTCTTCGGCTAAAAAACTCAAAATTGGAGCCATCATTCGAATTAAATTGTCGGCCATATAATGCAGAACAGTTTGTGAACCACGACGGGCCATCCCGTCGGCTTTCCATGTGTACAGGCGGTCTTTCAATACATCCATGTACACGGAGGATAGATCGACCGTGAAGAAGATGTTGATAGCATGATAGATTTTGTAGAACTCATAATTATCATAGGCTTCAGTCACTTCTTTGTGTAGAACCGCTAATCGAGCTAAGGCCCACTTATCGATCCATGTTAAAGAACTATAAGGAATGGCATCCGTTGCAATATTAAAGTCACTGGTCGCACCCAAAAGATATCTCATAGAGTTGCGAATACGACGATAGGTTTCAGTCACGCGATCAAGTTCGTTTTTTCCACAAGACATATCTTTGCCATAGTCACCATAGGCAGTCCAAAGTCGAATGATCTCAGCGCCACTTTTTGAAGACACTTCTTGCGGCTCAATAACATTGCCCAAAGATTTGCTCATCTTGCGACCTGAAGAATCGAGCGTCATTCCGTGGGTCAACAAGGCTTTGAATGGAGTTTCCCCATTTGTGCACATTGAAGAAAGCAATGAAGTGTTAAACCAGCCTCGATGCTGATCACTGCCCTCAAGGTAAAGGTCTGCAGGAAAGCCCATGCCTTCGCGTTTTTTCTGAACAGCAGCGTGACAAATTCCAGAATCATACCAAACGTCCAAAATATCACGACCATGTTTGAAACCTTGGGTGCCAAAGTCGGCATTGCCAATGTCTTTGCGAGCTTTTTCTACAGATGCTGCAGTAATAAATTTTTGTGGATCGTTGGCGCTGAATGAATTGATGCCACCTTCGGTTTCGATGACATCTGCCACTTTCATCATCACATCGTAATCAGCCAACGTTTCACCCGTTGCAATACAAGTGAAAACAGGAATGGGTACACCCCAAAGTCTTTGACGGCTGATGCACCAGTCAGGACGACCTTCAATCATGGCGCGAAAGCGAGTTTCACCCCATTGAGGGACAAATTTAATAGAATCAATGGCCTTCAGTGTTTTTTGACGTATCTGGGAATCTTCAAGGTCAATTCCGATAAACCACTGCGGAGTTGTACGGAAAATTAAAGGAACTTTTGAACGCCAGCAATGTGGATAGCTGTGTTCAATTTCCTTAAAGGCCAATATATGTCCACTCTCTTGAAGCTTTTGAACTATCAGAGGATTGGCTTTAAAGATATTGATGCCCTTAAACTCGGGAACTTCATCGGTGAATGAACCCGCGTCGTCGACTGGATTGATAACGGCTAACTTATATTTTAAACCCACTTTGAAGTCGTCGGCACCATGACCAGGAGCTGTGTGCACAGCACCAGTTCCAGCATCAAGAATGACATGCAATCCTAAAACGATGGTGGAATCGCGATCAATCCATGGATGACGTGCTTTACCTAAATCAAGTTGTTCACCCTTAAAGACAAAACCTTCGGTCAGTTGTAGTCCAGTTTCTTTTTCAAAGGACTCTTTTAGCCCCTTAGCGATCACAAAATTTTCTTGGCCAGCATCATAGACTGAATATTCAAACTCAGGATGCAAGGCAATCCCCGTGTTCGCGGGCAAAGTCCAAGGAGTTGTTGTCCATATCACTATTGAGGTGGGTTTTTTTGGACTGTTCAACTTGGTTAAAGTTTCCGGATCTAAAATCGGAAATTTAACATAGATCGAAGGACTTTTGTGATTGTGATGTTCTATCTCAGCATCTGCCAAGGCCGTTTTTAGAACCCAATTCCAATAGACGGGGCGAACTCCCCGGTAGACTAAGCCTTTTTTAAATGATCGAGCCAGCTCCCGAACTTCTTCGGCTTCATATTCTGGCTGCATTGTTAAATAAGGGTGATCCCAGTCCGCCAAGATGCCAAGTCGCTTGAAATCTTCTCTTTGCACATTGACCCATTTTTGGGCCTCTTCGCGACAAAGGGTCAGAATTTCTTGGTCGTTCTTTGTGATTTTTTTGGCTTGAAGATCTTTAAGAACTTTGTGTTCGATCGGAAGGCCATGGCAATCCCAGCCTGGAATAAACACAGCTTGGAATCCGCGCATGTTTTTATATTTTATGATGATGTCTTTAAGAGTTTTATTGAGAGCATGCCCCAGATGAATCGCTCCATTTGCATAAGGGGGGCCATCGGGCAAAATGAATTTCTTTTTACCCGCATTTTTTGTGCTCATTTTTTGGTAAATGGAATGGCTCTTCCAACCCTCAATGATTTTTGGTTCCTTGATTGGTAGATCACCCTTCATTGGAAAATCAGTCTGAGGCAGACGAATGGTATTTTTATAATCAATTTTATTTTCAGATGTGTTGTCAGGATTTGAGGTCATAATAAAAGATCCTTGCTGCAGGAAAATTAAGACCCTCACTATAGCTTTAATTTCCTAAGGAATTAAGCTATTTCAGCATATCTTTTGATTTGATGTAGCCAAATTTAATGAGCATTCGGACGGTTTCCATATCAGAACTTAAATTAAACTCTTGTTTGACTTCCTGAATCATCGCGAAAGTTCCCTTGTCGAAGGATTCCATGATGAGTTCAGCGCTAGGAGCAGTCAGAGTCATTGCTTTTGGAGTTTCAGCGAATGAGGCCTCGGCCAAGCTCGGCATAGAGTTTTGAAGGGAAGCTGGAACGGCATTTATACCAAAATTTTGCACAGGGCTTAATGCGACATTTTGATTGTTAGCCTGCGGAATTTGGTGAGTCATCGACGGATAACTTGGATTCATCGGATGAGTCTGTGGGCTTGAGTAAGGATTTATTGGAGAGGAGTTCGTATTTGGATTTGTTTGATTGTACTTGGGTGGATTTATATAATCTTTCACCGTCGGAGACTGAAGCGTCGCTGCGGGGGATTTATCAAGTTCGCCCATCATTCCAGCAAGGCTTCGCAGTTCATTTTTAAAGTTTTGAATACTGGGGCGATCAAGAGATGAATCCCCATCACGAATAGCTTTTAAATAAAGGCTCACCAATGAGTCAGGAGTGGTTGCAATCTCCTTGATATTTGAATTCTGACTCATCAGCCACTGATAGGCTTTGAGCAGAATATCTTTAGTGTAAGCCTGTGGGGGCAAGGGATTCAAAGTCATCTATCGATTTTCTCCGCGCGCGAAGCGAGAAACTACAGACCTTGCTAAGCCGAGTCAATGTGAAGACTGAGCAAAATCAAAAGTAAGTGGTGTCTATTCTTTAGGCACCACTAGGTGTGGGTGAGGGAGTCTGTCAGACAACTAGATTCGGCGCATCAATCGGACGAAATCACCGAAGGCTCCTTTTTTCTATCAAAAAGAGCATCCTATTGAACACTATAATCTTTTGCCACAATTCCATATTTTTCAATTTTACGAAGAAGCGTTTTTTTCGGGATATTGGCATGGAGAGCCGTTTGGTTGATGCGGCCGCGAAAAGTCTTGAGTGCTTTAATAATAAATTCTTTCTCGAAGGCTTCCTTTTGTACATTAAAATCAAGGGCTGCATTCTGAATGGGTGCTCCTAGGATTTCGTCATCTCCATCCTCAAGATCAATATCAAGATTCTCAGAATTATTGAGACCTTCTGCTTCAACAATGTTCAATGATGAGCTGTCGTTGAATGAATCGTGTTGATTTAAGAGATTTATAGAATTATTTGCTGCCATTGAAAGTCCAGCGTGAGCAACCTCAATCAGGTTCGTACCCGTGGCGACAAGCAGCGATTCGGGTAATGAAACAAGAGTGATAATATTTGTCGTTTCTAAAACAAAGGCATGCTCAATAACATTTTCGAGCTCACGAATATTTCCTGGCCAGGAGTGTTTCTTCAAGACACTCATCGCGTCTGGAGTGATACCATTGATTCGATGAGCGTGGCTTTGGTTGAATTTTTTAATAAAGATATGAACCATATGTTCCATATCGTCTTTTCGCTCAGCCAGGGAAGGCAAGAATATAGGCACTACATTCAAACGATAAAACAAATCCTCTCGGAAAGTTCCGGCCTTAATCATATCTTCGAGCGGTCTGTTGGTGGCAGCTACAATCCTGACATTTGCAGGAAACTCTCTGTTTGAACCCACTGGCGTGAATGTCTTTTCCTGGAGCACTCGCAGGATTTTTACCTGCATTTGTTGAGGCATGTCGCCCACTTCATCGAGAAATAAAGTGCCGCCTTCTGAGAATTGAAACTTACCAATTTTGCGCTGATCAGCACCTGTGAAGGCCCCTTTTTCATGTCCAAACAATTCAGATTCAAAAAGATTTTCAGGAATTGCCGAGCAATTGATGGCCACAAATTTTTCGTCTTTACGAGCAGAATTAAAATGAATAGCCTTGGCGACCAATTCCTTTCCCGTGCCGGAGGCTCCTCGAATAAGAACTGGAGTGTCCACCTTTGCCAGCCGATGAATAATATTAAATACTTTCTGCATTTGAGAAGTATGGCCGATAATTTTGCGACCCTCTTCGACCATCACTGGAGCTGACGCTGCTATATTTGCAATAAGATTATGGGCATTCACCGCTTTGTCGATAAGATGAAGAAGATCTTCGCTTGCGACGGGTTTTGCTAGATAGTTGTAAGCGCCATCTTTAACCGCTTGAATAGCATCAGTGAGTGTTGCATAAGCCGTCATTATAATAACGATGATACCTGGATTGAATTCTTTAATTTGCCGAAGGGCTTCAAGTCCATTCATGCGGGGCATATCAACATCAAGGATCACTAGATCATAATTTTGAGGACTCGATTTCACTTTCTCAAGTGCATTGACGCCATCAAAGGCCTCATCAACTTCAAATCTTTTTGTCACTGCTAGAGCCGATTTAACAGAAAGTCTAAGCCCCGAATCATCATCAACAACCAAAACTTTAAGCATTTGAGCCCCCTTGATTCATTGGCAGTTCTACAGTAAATGTTGAGCCATTGCCACAAATAGATTCCACGACGATTTTTCCACCATGCAGCTCTGTAAAATATTTAGCTAGGTAGAGTCCTAAGCCAGAACCTTTGATAGGTGAGCTTTTGGCGTTTTTACTGCGAAAGAACTTCATAAAAATATGAGGCAACTCATCCGCGGGAATGCCAGGACCCTGATCGGTAATTTGGACCATGACTTTTCCGTCCTGTTCTTCGTTGCAGATAAGAATTTTGGTATGATCATTTGAATACTTAATTGCATTTTCAACAAGATTTGAAAAGACCTGTTTGATGAGGTCCGGATCGACAGGCACGGGGAACATGGGTTCTAGCTCCATCACAATCTGAATGTGCTTAAATTTAGCAAGAAACTCATGCTTTCGAACAACTTCAGTCAGCAGATTGTTGATGTCCTTGCTTTGAATGTTCAACTGAAAGCCTTGGCTTTCCACGCGCCCATAATTCAAAATCGCATTGACGAATTTTAACAAATCTTCTGCTGAAAATTTAATAGTATCAATCGCTTCTCTTTGCTGAGAGCTGACTGAATTTGAATCCGCCAGAATGACATCTGTCATGCCCTGAATTCTGGCGAGGGGAGTTTTTAGATCATGGGACATCATAGAAATAAAGTTTGTTTTAAGTTCTTCGACTTGGCTTAGAATTTTATTTTTTTGGTAATATTCCCAGCTTCGTCTGTTTTCGATAATCAGGCGATAGGGAATAAAGAAATAATAGCATAAAAAACCAGCCAAAAGAGGATGGGCCATGGTAACCCAAATTCCAAAGAAAGAGGACAATCCAAAACAAAAAAGCGTAAATCCGGCAAGGATACCCAGGATGGTCAAAAGCCCTTGTGCAGGTTTCATTGATAGGACTATTTGAATAGTAATAGCGCTGATTAATCCCAGCAATATCCAATTAACATACAAGGGTAATTTCAAAGGGCTTGAGTTTCTAATCAGGGTGTCGATGGAATGGGCCAACATTTCTACGCGAGTCATGGCCGTCGGGCTGGAGCTGTGAGGTGTGCGAATATACTCAGCCTCATTCAAATTCAAGTCTGTTCCAATAATAAGGATCTTGTTTTTAAATTGTGAAAAGTCGATTTTGTTAGATCCAAGATCTTCAATAAAAAAAGATTTAAAGGCTTTAGGTCTCAGATAATCGATGTAAGTCTGTAAAGTATTATAAAAAAGAAAATGTCCCCGAACATTCTTTGGATCAACAAGCTCAGGATTATACAGTCTGGCCAATTGCAGCTGCAGTATGGGTAAATCTTGATAAGTTAAAATCATTCTTCTGGTCACACTGTCTTTGGCAAAGTTCAAAGTGTCAGAGGTTTTTGGTGCAGGTGTGGCCTTTAAATTCTCAAATGGAAATGACAAATAGAGATTTTTTTCTTCCCCTTTTAAAGTTGTTTCCTTTGAGGCCACATAAACTTGAGGGTTATTTGCAATCGTCGTTGCCCATGTCTTTTTTGCCAGTAGGGAACCCGGAGTTTCACTGATGGGAATGTCGTAAACAATGGCCTTCGCTCCAGAGCTGACAAGTTTTTTTAAAAGAGTATTTTGATATTCAGAATTAGGCATTCCATTGAGTTTCTGAATTGTCGAAGGTGTAATGTAAATGAGCTGGATGTTTTCAGTATTTTTCTGGAATATGCGCGCACGAATGCGAAGGTCAAAAAACCAAGAATCAATATATTCGAGGTTCAACTGAGAGATCAGAAACGCAACGGCAAAGGCAAAAATAAGCCGCAGACCCAGTGGCCTAAATTGCAACCTATAGCGATACAATCGATTTTTACCCTCTGACGAGGTTTCAAAATTCATAAAATCCTTTTAAGAACTATTTCATCGGGACACATTCGTTAGCGCTAGGGCGCTCTTCGAGAGGTTTGCTCGCTTTCAAAGGTTTGACTTTTTTAATGTGCTTTTGATTCTTCATGGTAGGTCCTTTCATCTTGAGTTCTACATTTTTTATAAAAAAGGATGCTTGTCATCAGTAAGCTTTGCATGCGCTGACAGAATTCGGGACTTTTAGTGTTTTTAGATCCTGTGGCTTTTTTATGAATGAACATACAACCCCCACCACACAGATATCGGGCCCAACAGGTTTGGCAATTGTTCAATTCTAACAAGGGTTTTGAATAGTTTTTTAGAGCTTCTTGAGGATTTTCGAAAATGTTATTTCCAATCTGTTCCTCCTTCTGGCCAACGTCCCAAGGGCACGTGAAAATTTTATTTTTTGCATCCACAACAAGGAAGGACTTTCCTGCACCACAAAAGTTTTCTGTTCTACGCTGTTCATCCAGGGCAGAAAATATGTTGTCAAAAAAACCAATCTGCCGAAGACCTGACTCGCCAGACTCCGAGTATGCTTTTTCAGCAAGTGAATGCATTTGATCGGAAAAATTTTGACTGCTTTGATCGCCCAATTTATCTGGCAGATCACTTTGATCCATAACACTGTAAGTGAATTCAAATTTATCCGCGGGAAATTGACGATAGAACTCGTAGGTGGCTAACTGATTCATATTGTCTGAATTAAAAACACCATGAAGAACAATAGAACCCAGGTCTGCTTTGTTCTCAAAAAGCTTTCTAATTCCCTGAAGGGCTAGTGTTGTGCTGCCCTTGCCATTCTTGAGAGGGCGAGCCACATCATTTATTTCCGGAGGGCCATCAAGACTGACGGTAACGTGGCATTTGAGCGATTTTAAAAGTTCGATATTTTCATCATTCAGCAAGGTCCCATTGGTGACGATGCCAAACAGGGGAGTGATGTTTTTTGCAGCAGCAGAAGTTAATAAATAGGAACGAACATAATTCCCTAGGGCTCGAATTCCCTCAGGATAAAGCAGAGGCTCTCCACCTAGGAAAATAATTTTGAAACTTTGATTTGAAGGCGCTTGGTCCAAAAAGTATTTGAGTTGTGGAAGGGTCTTTTCAACTGAAATTTTGACTTCGGGAGCTCCATAAGTCCCATCCCCTCCAGCTGCGCAATAAGTGCACATTAGGTTGCATATTTGAGTCACATTGATTGTTAGTGTGCGAATGCCAAAATTGAGGTGACCAGACTGAACCTCAGAATTGATTTCATTATTCCACTCATTGAGTGATGTCAGCGCCTCTGAATTCGTGACAGACTGAATTTCAGAGCTTGAGTTGCCAAGTTCATTCCAGAGGTCTTCTGAAATTTCAGCAACTTCTAAGTTTCGGCAATGGAAAGCCACTGGAGCTTGCTGCCCCCACTTGAATCCTATGATGTCATTTTGTCTCTTTATTTCCACCAGACTTGTTAAGTGCAATTGGTATACCACAACTAGAGATATTTATTGTTTTATAAAAACCTCTAATAATCATACAGTTATGTAATTAAAAACAACTTCCTTTGTGCGCTTTTCGGGGCCATATTGAAACTAATTCCAGATTGTCAAAAAGATAGCACTTCGAAGGGGACTGAATGGGGTGGGGCTTTTGTGCTGCTAAAATCAAGATGTTGGTCAAGATATCTGTCCCGATATCTGTCCAGATTCATGAGGACTGGGCAATATTAATTTGCCTCGATGGAAGACTTAGGGAACCCTTTTTATATGTCATTTACAGTCAAGTTTTGGGGGGTGAGAGGTTCTCTTCCATCAGCCCCAACACCAAATGAATGGATCTATCATATCGAAGGAGTTATTCGAAACTTCTTCGCGTCGGGGTATCGTGAACCCTCACAATTTTCCAAATTTATGGCCACCGTCGATGAGTCAACAATTGGTGGTTTCGGAACAGCAACAACTTGTGTTGAAGTGAAGAGCGGGAAATCGCAAATAATAATTGATGGTGGAAGCGGTATTCGAAATCTGAGCGAATCTATTATGATGGGGACCTCTGGACGTGTTAAAGGGCCCTTTCATATATTAATGACTCATTTTCATTGGGATCACGTCATTGGATTGCCATTTTTTACTCCCCATTTTATTCCAGGAGTTGAAATTCATTACTATGCAGTTCAAAAGGATTTAGAAAAATTAATACGCGGTATTTTTTCTAAGCCCTATTTTCCAGTGCCTTTTGAAGAATTAAAGTCACACATACATTTTCATGTTTTGGAGCCACGCAAAGCATTTGTGATTAACGATTTCACTGTGACACCTTATCTTTTAGATCATCCCGATGCTTGCTGGGGATATAAAATCGAGGCCAATGGCAAAGCCTATGCCCACTGCGTGGATACCGAGGCTACCCGGGTTTCACCCGAGGAGATGGGTGAGGATCTGCCGCTCTATCAAAATGTTGACCTGATGTATTTTGATGCTCAATACACTTTACCTGAGCTTGCAGAAAAAGCGAACTGGGGGCACAGTGCCGCCCAAGTAGGGCTAGAGATCGCGTTGCGAGAAAAAATTAAAAATATTATTTTCACCCATCACGATCCGGGCGCTCGCATCGAGAATTTGATGGATCTGCAGCGGCAGACGGCTGAATATTTTGAAGCCTTGAAAAAAGATTCAGCGGACTGCACGCCAAATACCGAGAGCCAACACTCAGACCATCTTCAATGGTCTTTTGCCCGCGAAGGCCTTGAGATTAAACTCTAATTTTTTTTCCAGTCAATGATTTTTCTTGATCACCAGCTCAACAGATTTTGGATCTTGAGGTCCTCTGATGGCTCCAAGAGCTTGTAGGGCAGATTCATCCAGGGTTATTTTTTCAGTATTTTCAGGCCACGAAAAATCATCTGCTGGATATTGGTTGCCTACCTTTTTCATAAGGTTGATCCAGATGGGAAGTGGTCCATTGGCGCCAGTTAAATGATGTGAAAGATTATTGTCATATCCAACCCAAACAACGGCCGTTAAATAAGGAGTAAAGCCAGCAAACCAGGCGTCTTTATTGTCACTTGTTGTTCCGGTTTTTCCTGCGGCAGGGTTTAAGAATCCACTCTGTTGAATGGACCTTGCCGTGCCCGAGAGGACTGTTTGTTTCATCATGCTGACAAGGCTTGCTATCAGGGCAGGATCTTCGCTTTGTTCTGGGTTTAGCTGGTGCTGGAAAATCACATCGTTATTTAAATTTGTCACTTTTCTGATGAATGAATTTTTCTTTTTTAATCCAAAAGAAGCAAGGCTCATATAGCTTTGCAAGACTTCCTTGGGGTACATTTCGAAAGCTCCCAAAGTCAGCGAAGGCAAGGGTTTCAATTCAGATTCGAGTCCTAGATTGTGGGCCGTATCGGCGATTTTTTGCAATCCTACAGCAAGGCCAAGGCTCGCCGTCGCTGCATTCAAAGAGTTTTTTAAAGCAAAGAACATGGGGACCGTTCCAAAGTATTGATTTCCATAATTATCTGGGGTCCACGACTGACCTTCGTACTTAATTGTGAATTTGATGTCTTTCAGTAAGGTGGTCGGAAGGTAGGGTTTTCCCTCTGGGGTCTGAGATTTTAATGCTGCCAAATAGACAAAGGGTTTCATGATTGAGCCAATCTGGCGATGTCCATCAATGGCACGATTGAATTGAGTCATTCGATAATTGCGTCCTCCAACTGCGACGCTGATCAGACCGGTTCTATTATCCCCTAAGAGAACGCTGCCCTCCAGTGTTTGACCCTTCGATTTAAGACTCTTTATATGCTTATTGTTTTCTTCCAGATTCTCAAGATGATTTTTCAAGGCCTCTTGAGCGAACTGCTGTGATTGCAAATCAAGTGCCGTATAAATTTTGAGTCCCTCCGGAGAAATATTCAAAGAGCCCAGCTGTTTTCTAACTGCATCAAGATAGTAGGGCGAGGTTTCGACAGCCATCAGTGTCGGAGCACTAGGTAAGGGATCTTGGTTCGCAAGCATCGCTTGGTCTTTGGTTATGAATTGCAGTTCTTGCATTTTTTCGAGAACCAAATGCCGTCGATTTCTTGCGTTGATGGGCTTTTTAAAGGGATTGTAGAGGCCAGGGCTGTTTACAATGGCGGCCAAAAGGGCACACTCACTGAGTTTCAGGGATTGTAAATCCTTATTAAAATAATACTGGGAAGCCGCGCCGTAGCCGCGGACTTGGAAAGCTCCACTTTGTCCCATATAAATAATATTCAAATAGGTCTCTAGGATTTCGTCTTTACTAAAACGGGATTCAAGCAAAAGCGACATCACAAATTCATTGTATTTTCGTTTCAAGGTCTTTTCACTGGTCAAAAAATAATTTTTCACCAATTGCTGAGTGATCGTGCTGCCGCCTTGCGCTGATTTTCCATGAGTTAGATTTTTTATCAGGGCCCTAAAAATCCCTTTGTAGCTGACACCGCCGTGCTTAAGGAACTGGGCATCTTCGATGGACATAATTGCATTTGAACAAACCGGTGGTATATCACCCAAGGAAACAGTTTTTTGCATTAGCGGCTCATTGCCTATAAATTGGGCAATCAGTGGGGCGTCTCCTACTGCTTCAGGCACTTCATGAAAAGGGGCGCCTTTTAAAATCATTGTGATGAGTCGATTGTTGGAACTTAATTTGTTGCTGTCTTGCAATGGGCCTTGCTGTGCGTTCTGAAATACAACAACTTGAATGGCGCTGTCGGCGGCTAAGGACTCAACATCTTTATTGATCCAGCCAAAACAAAATCCCTGATCATCAGATAATTTGATTTGTAATCGAGAGATGCATTCATCGTGGTTGCCTATGAAATAATCCCCGGGGAGTAATCTTTGGTCCGAAGTGCGCCGTCGGTAGGATTGTTTTAAAAATTGACCTTCGAGCTCCGCAATATTGACAACCATTCTTAGGGAATAGCTTGCAGGGGCTGCATAGTATTCCGTAGGGATAAGAAATTTTTTAGATTCAATTTTTTGTGTCATCTCTTTTTCTAATGAAAAATAAGATGAGGCTACTAATCCGAAGCCCGTGATGATCACAAGCGTCAGAAAGATTGTAAAACAAAATAAAATAGTCTTTAATCGTGGTCGCAACATGAATAGTACAATAGTACGAAATTCTGTCTTTAGCAAATTAGCATCGCTAGATTAAATAAATCATTTCACGGAAAGGAAACTTTGTGGCAAAGAAGAAAACTTCTACAAAGCAAACCAAAAAAAATTCTCCATCGAAAGCCGTAAAAAAGGCGACAACTTCAAAAAAAGTAAATTCAAAAAAGGCAGCTCCTAAAAAAGTGACAGCAAAGGTTGCTACGAAGGCTCCGTTAAAGAAAACTTCTAAAGTGAGCCAGAAAAAGCAGTCACAGACTTCAAAAAAAGCTGTAGCACCAAAAACTATTAAAAAAGCAGCAGTTGCTAGCTCATCAAAAAAAAATAAATCTGCAAAAACAGCTTCAATTAAAAAGCCAATGGCAAAAAAACAGATGCCAGCTAAAAATAAATTGCCAGTTGTTCCGCAGCATCTTTTGAAACAAACACCTGATGCCAAAAAATTAGACCTCACTAAAATTGCAACTCCACTTGATGATCGCTTGATTGTGCAAGTGTCGAGTGCAGAAAAAATGACGCCGGGTGGACTTTATATTCCAGATACAGTGACTGAATCTTCGGGCAATTTGCAGGGGATGGTTGTAGCTGTTGGACGAGGCCACTTTACTAAAAAGGGACATTTACGCCCCATGGATGTTAAAGTTGGCGATAAAATCGTTTTTCCTGAGTACGCAGGTTCAAAAATTAAAATTCAAAATGAAGACCTTGTGATTCTTCGCGAAAGCGATGTCATGGGCGTTGTCTCAAAATAAAGGATAGCGAATGATGAATGCTAAATGGATTCAAATTTTGGGACTTGCTTTACTGATGATATCTTCATCGGCAAGCGCCATGTCAATTGATTGGACTGGTTTGTATCGTGCCGAGTGGACAGAGGTGGATAGACCTTCTTTAGGAACTCCAGCAGATAGAAAAGCCTACGGCCTGCAGTTTTTATATTTAAGTCCTAAAATCATAGCAGCAGATGGTATGAATATAACCACTCGCTTTGATATCATAAACTACAACAACCCATCTTATGTGAATTCTCAGTTGGGTGATTTTTGGGGATTTAACAGCAATTCCTCTGCGGTAGTTTCAAAAAATCAAGGCCCCTTAGCTCTTGGTGTGAGCCAGTTGTATCTGACTTTCAATCAAGAGTACGGTTCGTTGATGATCGGGCGCATGCCTTGGGAATTTGGAATTGGAGCATTGTTCAATTCTGGAAAGGGTCAATTCGACCATTGGTACAATTCACGTGAAATGATTGCCTATAAAATTATTATGGGTGATTGGTTTATGACTCCAATGATTGGACGGCAGCGCACCCAAGATTTTGGTCAAGGCAATACGATCAGCACAACAGGCTTTCAGTTCCAATATGAAAACGATGAAAATAAATCTTTGATCGGTTTTTTCATGGAGCAAAAAAAAGGATCTGCATCGGCACTTGATTATTCAGCAAGTCAGATTACAGCCTTTGGAGGCGCCGGTGCTACTGTCAGTTCTAATCTGAGTGAGACCACGACAAGTTTCGTTTTGGGTCGAGGCTTTGATTCTTTTGAATTTAAATTTGAAGCCAACTTTCTGCAGGGTGAGACCGGTGTTGTTACTAGCGCAGGGGAAAACGTAAATCTGAATGGTTTTGGACTGGCCGCTGAGGTGAATTTGCCAAAATCCCAATCTAAGTGGGATTGGAATTTTAAATTGGGTTTTGCATCAGGTGATGATCCAAATTCATCTGGTTATGGTGGCTTTTCTTTTGATCGAAACTACAATGTGGCCATGTTGATGTTCAATCATCGCTTGGGCAAAGCAGATTTTCTTCAGACCAATGTAAATAAAGACACAGCTAATTTAAATACAGGAAACTCAGTCGACGATGAAAGTTTAAGCAATGCGGTCTATCTAGCCCCATCAGCAAACTATCGTGTTGGCGATAAATTGGATTTAAGAAACACTGTGGTTTATGCACAGTTATTGAATGTTCAAAAAAATTCAATTGATGCAAAAAAAGATTTGGGTTTTGAGTGGGACATAGAACTTATCTATAAACCAAGTGAACGCATTCAATGGGTGAATCAAATTGGATTGTTTATGCCGGGTGCCGCTTGGAAAAATGGCACTGATTCTTCAGCGAATGGCAATTTGAATAATGAATTTACATATGGGTTAGAAAGTAAAGCCGCCATCAGCTTTTGAATACAACTTGAAGCATTTTGTACGACAGCTTGATTTCTTAATTTAAGTACTTTTTTTGGTGGTCAGTTGCTTCCGGGGCACAGCAGAGATGTTGTGCCCCGTTTTTTTTAATTTCCTCTGGATCCGTCAATACGGCCTACAGGGATTTCGTAAGGCACATTATTAGACATATTATTGGGTGCATACATGGATTGTGGCATCGTGGAATTTACAGGTTGAAACATCGTTGCGGGTTGAAAGTTCATAGGAGGCTGTTGACCAACGACGACTCCTCGGCCGCCATTGAGTCTCGCCAGTAAGGCTTCATTGGAAATTCCATTTGTTAGCACACCTTGGTTGTTTGTGATGGCGCCTGAGGGATTCATTGAAACGGCTTGGCTTGGAGTTAAACCAATTTGATTTTGACCACCAACAACTGTCCCAGATGGAGTTTCCGTTGGGGCTAAGATATTCCTATTGATGTACTGAATGTATTGAGTGACTAAATCGTGTCCTATCATTTGGTTGCTGGCGGCCAAGTTGATTGAATTCAGATCATTTCTGCCCATTTTTAATTTAAGGTCTTCAAGTAAAATATTTCTGGCTAAAGCTTCAGAGCTCATTTGTGAAGGTTGACCTGGATTCATCGTGGCGTAAGTTTGCATCTGCTGAATACCATTCGCTTCATCCTGAAGAATCGCTTTTTGGCCGGCAATAAACTCTCCGCGAGTGTTTTCAAAAGGTGCAGGAACAGTCTCGATAAATCGTGACATCACATCCATGGTTGAATTTCTTTTAGCGAAAGCTTGATTCAAAGCTTCTTGCCCACCCATGTTTTGAAATTCTTGGATTGTGCCCATGTCTGGAGAGCTGTTTGTCATGACTGCAGACTGAATTTTTAAGGCTAGAATTGAGCCTCTCAGTGTTGAATTCAGGTCATTTTTAATTTGCGGAATGATATTGCCCTTAACAAAGGCTTGGATCATTTGCTTGTCATATTTTTTTTCAGCACTTGGAGGCGAAAGCAGGTCCGTCAACCCTTCTGAGAGGCATTTAGATCTTTCCTCGAGTTCGCCTTTGCATTTTCTTTCTAAGACAGCCAGTCGCTTTTCGGTTTGAGTTTTACGCTTTTCGATTTCAGCATCGAGTTTGTCATCCAGAGTTTCTTCTACTTCTGAATCTTTACTGCGCATTGCTGACTTTTGAGAGTCCTGATGAGTGTCTGCTTCAATTTTCTTAAGAAGGGCTATGTTTAGTTTTTGAATATCTCCTTGATTCTTTTCGAAAGCCAAATCAAGGGTATAAACTTTGATCCCACAGGTTTCGCAGTAAGCAGTTCCTTCCGTGTTGACGTTTGGGACTAAGGCCAGAATTTCATTTTCGCCATTTTTTACATAATGCACATTTGCTTCCCCAATAGAGGTCGTAATTTTTCCATCAAGTTCGGGCGTTTTTTTTGCTTCAGTTGTTGAAGAGAGGTCAGAGGAGCCGAAACTCTTGGTTTGGGTTTTGAAGGAGGCATTAAATCCTAAGACAGCTAAAAGTGCAGAGGCTAAGGCCCATTTTTTTTGGTTGTAAGAAATGGCGATCATTGGTTCCTCCTTTGAGGGGGCAAAAAATGTATTTATTCATATTTATATAGAGCTAGAGTTGGGCCAATTTTGTGAAAAGGTAATTTTTCGTCCTAAGTGATTGAATTATCTATGAATAATGACTTTGGTTTTAAAGGACTTTTTGTGCGCTGGTGTAGAACTTTTAGAGTCTCATAGTGATAAAAAATATTTTATAAATAATTTCAAGTGCTTAGCCTTGTGCAAGACCGCTCAAGCAAATTTCAAGGAAAGCCTTTTTTGGGCCTTAATTTACCTGCATATTAATCGAGTTTTATGCGGATCAGAGCTTGCCTCTGGGGTGGAAATTGGTGGATAACACCGAACAATGAAGTTTAATTTTTCAAAGAGCCCAAGACCAGCGCATATTCAAGAGTCCGATTGGAACAATTGGACCTGGCAGCTACGTTCATCCTTGAAGTCTCAAACCGATTTTGAAAAATATTTTGAACTGACTGCTGAAGAAAAAGCCGCATTTTCTGAGGGCAAGGAGCTGTTCAACATTCGAACAACACCCTATTACGCAAGCTTAGCAAATGTTGGAGTGGGGGATTCCATTCGGCAAATCCTGATGCCTCAAAAGACTGAAATTGCAGAGGGCGCTCAGCAAATGCTGGATCCTTTAGGAGAGAAAAAAAACAACCCGGCTCCTCGCTTGATTCATCGCTATTCTGATCGAGTGTTGTTTCTTATCACGGATATCTGCAGCGTCTATTGCCGCTTCTGCACTCGCAAGCATTTCACCGGTCAAGAGCAAGCCTTCATCCGAGACGAAGAATTCAAGTCGGCTTTGGCTTATATCAAAAATCACAGGGGCATCAGGGAAGTTATTTTATCAGGCGGTGATCCGCTCACCGTCAGTGATGCACATTTAGATCGAGTATTGGGCGAACTTCGTTCAATTGATCATGTCGAGATCATACGCATCGGCACTCGCATGCCAGTGGTGTGTCCCATGCGTGTCACTGAAGACCTAGTGAAAATCTTTAAAAAACATAAGCCTATTTTCTTGATGTCACATTTCAATCATCCTAATGAAATAACCACAGAGGCCGTGCAGGCCTTAGAGTTGCTTGTCGATAATGGTGTGCCCGTGATGAACCAGATGGTATTGCTCAATGGGGTGAACAATCACCCGGCCATAGTTCAAGCGCTCAGTCGCCGCCTGTTGTATTTAAGAGTAAAGCCTTATTACATGTTTCAGTGTGATCCTTCCATAGGGACAGATCATATGCGCACCTCCATTGAAGATTCATTAGAGATTCAACGCGAGCTCTGGGGGCATTTATCAGGCCTTGCCATGCCCACCCTGTCTTTGGATATTCCAGATGGTGGAGGCAAAGCCTATTTAGTCCCCAATTTCCAAACGGCCCACGAAGGACAAACACGAAAATACACCGGCTGGGATGGAGTCGAAGCCCAATACATCAGCCCTCTGCCAGAAAAAATCAAAAAGCCATTGCTGGGTCCCTATCAAGAAGAGTGGTCCGAGCTTAAGAATGGGAAATTTTTAACAAACTAATCTTTTAAAATAATTCCACTCAGTGCTAATGATTTTTTCACTTGCAGCATCAGTTTGTTTAAAGCTACTGGATTATTGTAAACACTTGAATCTGGTCCAGTTATAGTTGTTTCTACGCGATCAATGTTATTTGAAGTAAGACCAGTCGCCGCATCAATAGCTTGAGCAGTGTCACCCACGAAGAAGATTCCTCCAGGCACTTGAATGCCATTTTGTTTTTTTGGCCCGTAGATAGTAAAAGTTGAATACCGAACTGATCCATTCCAAAAGCTTTGTGAAATTTCCATATTAGGAAAGTTATTGTCGATGCCATCTAATTGGAGTGCTACTCCAGCAAGGGCCTGCGTGCTCGTGCCGGCGGCATCTCGTTGAATGTAAGCCCAAATATTTTTATCAATTTGAAGTGTATACATTGTGCCAGTCACGATCATTGGAAATTTTGAACCATTTGGAAGCCCCTTAGCTTCCTTTAGATTGAGATCATCCCATAAGCTGAATTGAGCTGACATTGCAATGTTCATCTGGCCTTTGGCATCATTGTAGAAAATTACAGAACCATATTTGGTTATTGGAAATTGACCTTCCATATTGACTTCAAGATTTGGGGCTAGTGTGGTCACATAGTTAAAAGAGGCCTCGCCTTTTTCAATCTTAATGTGATTGATGAATTCAGATTTCGTATTCGAACCTGTTGTTGTCTTGCAGCCAGCAAGTGCAAGAAGTCCAGCAAGGACTAAGGTGCCAAGGCCGGAATTTTTTTGTATTAGTTTTGGATTCATATATTTTCCTCCTAATAGGATGTTATTTTAAAAAATTCATCACATTTACGTTCCCCTTGAAAATGAATTTTTTCAAGAAAACGAAGTCCTCAGAGAATGATCTAGACCAAGGATCTAAATACCAAAGTCGAAATTCATCAAGGATAAGTGCAAAATATAAACAATATTTTGCACTTATAAATTAAATTCATTTTATTCATAAAATTGAAAGCACGTAGGATTTTTTATTTCAAACTCCGAATTTTCTTTTCTTCTCCGAAAGCAACAAAAGCTAAAAAAATCAGTCCAATGATTGTGGCGCCGTACATGGCCGTGAACGTTCCGCCCCAGCCGGTCATTCCAAAAACAATTTTATTGTCGGCCATCATTCCCATGCCCAGCTTTGCGAATGAATCACCCAGCAGATAGCCGAAGGTTCCTCTAAAGCCATCAGCGATGCTGACGGCGTTCTTGGGGACAAAGAATACTCCTGAAACTCCGATCAAAAGTTGCGGGCCAAAAACTAGAAACCCCAACGCAAACATCGACCAGCGGTAGGTTTCTGCATCATGGGCGTGTTGATATATTCCTAGGACCCCAAGGATCAAGGACATCGCAATCATCGACATCAAGGAGCTGCGGCCTTTGGTTACATCAGATAAAAAACCCCAAATTAAAGCTCCAGAGAGGGCACCCATTTCAAACATGGTAAAACCAGATTTTGCGACTTCTTTGGAAAGTCCCAAGACTTCCTTGGCATAAACAATTCCCCACTGATCAATGCCGATTCGAACAATATAGACAAAGACATTGGCAAAGCACAGACCCCAAATAAATGGATTTTTTAGAATATATTTTTTAAAGGTGTTCCATTTATTAAGGGATTCTTTTTGAACTTCGAGATCTTGTGCGGAAATTTTTTCTTCAAAAATATCCTCTGACTTTCCAAGTCCATAAGCTTCTGGGGAATCCGATCCAATGTAAAAGCCCAAAATACCAACACACAGTGCGATGCTCGCGGGGAAGAAAAACATTCCTCGCACATCACCATGAAATAATTTTTCAGCACCATAGGTTGCGATCACAGCAGCTAAGGCTCCGCCCAAGTTGTGTGAAATATTCCAAAGCCCTAAAAAGCGCCCTCTGTTTTTTTGCGCAGTCCATTTTGTGATCGTTGAATAACTTAAAGGTCCACCGGCACTTTGAAAAAGTCCATTCAAGGCAAAAAAGAAAATCATTCCATTCAAGGATCCTGTGACTGAGCCAAAGGCGAACATAGCCAGTGCCGCTAATACCAATAACAAGCAGACAAAGTTTTTTGTGTTTTTGCCATCACCGAGATAGCCCACGGCACTTTTGCCAATTCCATAGGTTACAGCAAACCAAAAACCAATCTGACCAAGATCTGTTTTCGTTAAATGGTACTGTTCGATCAGCTCATTTTGCGAGACATTGAAGTTTTTGCGAATGAGATACATCGAGAGATAGCCAACAAACACGACGAGATAAGACTTGATAAAAGGAACGGTCCACAATTTTCTTCGGACTTCAGATGAGGCAGGGATAGCTTCCTGCCGGACTTGAATTAATAAGTTCATTGTATCGGTCTCTCATGTTTTTAAAAGCTTACGCGACCAAACTGGTCACGCTCTTTATCATGATTGCAGTTAAACCCGCTCAAGGCGAGCGTATTTCGCTACGAACTTCTTAATAGTATTGTCTGTAAACATGATGCTGACCTTGAGGTTGTCACCAGTTCCTTCCATGGCATAGACGGTTCCCACACCGAAGGTGGGATGGCGAACGCGCATTCCTTTGTTGTATCCAGTTCCACCGCCAGAGGCGGTGTCAGAAAAACCATCCTCGTCATCAGGGAAGGATTGAAAATCAAAGTCTTGATCTTCACGGGCCTTGTTTCTGTTGAAGCCTGCAGAGGTCTGGCCCCAATTGCTTGAGGAGTCTGCACCCGAGCTGTCGCCATAGCGAGATACAAATCGAGGAGCCTCCGCCGCAGATTTATAAGAGACTAAGTTTTGTGGGATTTCAGAAATAAATCGCGAAGGAGCATTGAATTGCTCTTGTCCCCAAACTCGGCGCATTTTTGTGTAAGTGAGCCACAGTTTTTTGCGAGCCCTTGTCATGCCGACATAGGCCAGTCGGCGCTCTTCTTCGACATCTTCGGGGTTGTCACTTTCAGAGGCGCGGCCACTGGGGAAAAGGTTTTCCTCTACGCCAACGATGAAAACATAAGGATATTCTAGACCTTTGGAAATATGTAAAGTCATCAGTGTGACTGAGTTTTGCTCTTGATCCAAAGAATCAACATCACTGACCAAAGCCATTTCTTCAAGGAAACTTGTTAGAGTGGATTCTTCGCCGCGCTCTTTGGCGAATTGGGCAATGGCATTATCGAGTTCTTCTAAATTTTCTATTCGTGCTTGAGCTTCAGGAGATTCATCTTTTTTCAGTGCGGCTAAGTATTCCGTGCGATCTAAAACAATGTGATAGAAGTCGGTCAGTCTAAAAGTCAGGGCAGAATTTTGCAATTCTTCCATCATATCGACAAATCGACGAAGCTTGCCCGTGGTGCCCGCGTTAAAAATTTTATCTTGAATGGCTTTTTGTGCGCCATTGAACATGGTTAGTGAATTCTGTGCTGAAAGCTCTTCAATTTTATCTACGGTGGTCTTGCCGATTCCGCGAGCTGGAACATTGATAATTCTTTTTAAAGCAATATCGTCAGCTGGGTTGATCGACAGTTTCATGAACGACAGCATGTCTTTAATTTCCATGCGCTCATAGAAGCGAACTCCGCCCACGAGGCGGTAAGGTATAGCTAATGTGCGTAGTTGTTCTTCAAGGACGCGAGATTGGGCATTGGTGCGATAAAACACAGCATAGTCATTGAAAGAGCCCTCGCCCTCATTTGTCATCGTTTGAATGGTCTTGGCTACGAATTTGGCTTCGTCATATTCATTGCGCTCTTCTCGGGCGTTGATCAAATCACCTTCTGGATTTGAAGTGAAAAGAGTTTTGTCTTTTCTCTGCGAATTGTTTTTAATCACTGAAGTCGCGGCATTCACAATGTTCGCAGAAGAGCGATAATTTTCTTCGAGTTTGACAACTTTCGCTTCAGGAAAATCTTTTTCAAAATTTAAGATGTTTTTAATATCAGCACCGCGCCAGCTGTAGATGGACTGATCCTCATCGCCGACAACGCACAGGTTTCGATGAGCTTTGGCTAACATCTGCACCAAGAGATATTGAATGTGATTGGTGTCTTGATACTCATCCACCATAATGAATTGAAATTTCTCCTGATACATTTTTAAGATGTCAGGGTACATTCTAAAGAGGTCGTAGGTTTTCATGAGCAGGTCATCAAAATCTAGGCTGTTGGCTCTTTTCATTTCGACTTCATAGGCCTTATAGACTTCAAAAGTTTTTTGATCCATCAGACGCTGAGAGCTTTTTCCAAAAGCTTCCGGTGACAGTCCCAGCATTTTTGCGTGACTAATACGAGATTGAAAGTTTTTGGCCGGATACATTTTGTCATTGATCGACAAGGCCGTCATGACCTTTTTGATTTGGCTTAACTGATCTGAGGAATCATAAATTGTAAAAAAGGGTTTGTAATCAAGCAGCGTGATATGACTTCGCAGAACCCGCACGCAAAAGCTGTGAAAGGTATTGATCCACAGTTGTTCTCGGATCATGACTCCCATGTCGGCAAGGATCTTGTAAATCCTGTGCTCCATCTCCTTGGCTGCTTTATTTGTAAAAGTAACGCAAAGGACGCCGTCTGGAGCCGCAGCTCCTTGTCCTATAATATTGGCCATCCGGTGGGTGAGAACCCGCGTTTTTCCAGAGCCAGCTCCAGCCAAAATCAATAAGGGACCCGTCATGGTTTCAATGGCATCTTTTTGCGGAGGATTCATGTTTTTCGTAACAAATTCGATGATATCCATGGAAATTTCCTATTGCCTGATGTTTGCGATGTTTAGACTCCATTGACAGCAATATTGCTATCAAAATCACTAATGCGAGCCCTGAGTTTGAGGTCCGAAAGAAAATCAGCTGTCCAACTTATAACAAAAGTGCCAAAAATTGTCTGTTTTTTCTATCTAACACTTTATAATTGTTAACTTTATTTTAAACAGCAGGGAGGTTTCTATTGAAAAGAACTTCAACCTCAACTATAACCATAACGCATTAAGTCAAGAGACCATCATTTCAATCCGGTTATAGGGCCAAGAGGGGAATTTGTGAAGAGACTTTTTTTTAATCATGTTCGACGGGGCTGCCACCTCTTCGCAGCTGTAGTTTCTATGGGCATTTTGTGCTCGTGCTCTTCCAAGGATGAATCAGTCAACTCCTCTGATAAAGTTCAAGTTCTGGTTCCCATGATGGATAAGAGTGAGGGCAGCTCGGGAAGCTACAGTCTACAACTGATTGAACTTTTAGGAATTTCAAATCTCCAAGAAGTAAAAGGGGATTTCGCTCACTTTGTCTTTAGTCCACGAATTAAAAATAATCATATTGATGGAGAGGCTCCAAAAGCGAGATTTATCAAGAGCAGCAGCGGAGCCTATATACCCGCTAACGAGATAACCCAACAAATGGTGGCGATCTATGTTCATCTGCAAAATTTAGCTAATTTTGATAAAGAAGTGGGTGCATCCGGAATTAATGTTGGGCCTCAGGCTGTCGGCATTGGGGTGTCCATCAAAGATGGATCTGAAAACAATGCCTTTTATGATCCCAAAACCGATGCTCTTTATTTTGTACCCTACACCTGGAAGGGGCTTCCCATTGCTGTGAATGGGGGCATCATTGCTCATGAACATTTCCATTCATTATTTTCAAAAATGGTCTTCAATGGTCAGAAGGGAAAGTCGTCCCTTCACGATCGGCGAAGTTTCATGTCTATTGCAGGGGGCGTTGATGAAGCTAATGAAGTTGATGATAAAAGTCGATTCGAAATGTTGAACCGCCGTGGGCCACCAGGTACCCCAGAGATTCCGAAGTTTGATAGCAAAATCGATAAAACTAAACTCGAAAATCCCGATGACAGTGGAAAAGAAGACTCACAGTTTTACCAAGATTATCATTATCTACTTTTAAGTGGAATGAATGAAGGTCTGGCTGATTTCTGGGCCTGGGTGTACAGTGGCGATCCTGATTTTATTGCGCACTCTATTCCCACTGAAAAAGCCACTCGCACATTATCAATCAAAGGTGAATCGAGCCGTGCTATTCTGCCAGATCAAAGCAATTTAAAAAGAATAGTTAGAACTGGTGAGTCTTACGAATCTTTAGATATAAAAGACTATCTGAAAAGCAATGCCTACCTTATTGGGACTCAGTTTGCTCGTGCGATGAAGAAGTTTACAGATGTGACCGCTCAAGCCCGAGGAGTTTCCAATCTTGTGGCTCGCAAGCAAGTTGCAAAGTTGTTGATCAAAACTCTGCCAAAGATAAATTTGGAATTATCAAAGCTTGCCTTGGACGCCTACTACCATCCCTCCATATTCTTAAATTCATTTATTGATTCCATCCCGGATCTGAAAGAAAAAGAATGTCTTTTTTTATCAGATGTTTGGAATAATTCCTTTTTGTCTGAACATCGAAAAAGTTGTAAGACGCAAGATGCTGTTTGGAAGATGATTTCTGAGTAAATTTTTATCAAGATTACTGAACGAAAAGGACTCTATGAAGATTTTTCTATTTTTTTTGATCTCAACAATGCTTTCAATAAGCCTCAACGCAAAGGCTGACTCTGGATTTTTTAGTGAAGGCAATGGGGTAGGTTCCAATTTGAACTTTTATTTTACTGGATTATTCAGTCGCAGTGAACGAAATGCTGCTCAAGAAATTAGCGGAAACGATTATAGCAATGTATCTCTCAGCTATCGCTTAAAAAATTGGTCAGGACTGTTGGAAAATTCCAATATTTCAGAAAGCTCTGGAAACTTTTCTAGCAACATGACACGTCTTCATCAGGAGTGGGTCGGGTGGGCTCGTTATCATTTTTATAATGAAGATGCCGATGTTTACCAATGCTCTCTGTTTGCGGGAATAGGGCTCGGAACATTTCAAGAAGAAATTAAAACAAATCTTTTAGGAACAACTCGCGCTGACAAAACCGATAATCTATTTATATCGGGATTGTCTCTGGGGTGGGATGGATCTTATTTCTTCACCATGAATTGGGCCTTGGCTGCAGCTCTTGAGGTGAGAGTCTTTGGATCAAAAGAGATAGATCCTAATCCTGCCTTAGATGAAGCCTTTAGGCTTGGAATTCAATATCGTTTTTAATGGTCTTAGGAAAATAATGAAATCTTCAAAAAAAAGCTCCTCACTTTCGGAGGAGCTTTTTCAGGAAGGAACCTTACTCAGTAATTTTTTGAACGATTGCTGAGTTCACTTTTGCTTTGCTGATCAAATCTGCGCGGTATGTAGTTGCTTCTTTGACCGTAGCGAATTGTCCAACACTCACTCTATACCATGTTTTGCCTTTGATATTTGCTGGAACATAGAATGCGCTGTAGCCTTTTTCTTTAAGATCAGAAGCTGTTTTTTGTGCCTCAGATTCATCCGCAAAAGAAGCAATTTGCACAGTGAACTTTCCTACGGCGAAATGGGCAACATCTTTAGGCAATGATGTTGGAATTCTTGACTCTTGAACTCGAGCCTCGCCATGTGGAGCAGCTCCAACAGTTTCATGCTTTACATTTGCTGCAGCTTTTTCTTCGTGCGCTGGTTTGTGTTCCGCTGCGCCAGAATGAGCTTCACCCTTTGTTTCTGCAACCGCGGAAGTGTGAGAAGCAGCGTGCTCTGCTCCATGTTGAGGAGCATGTTCGGCAACCTGTTCAGAAGTGTGTTCGCCCTCAGCCTTGTTAGAAGCCTCATTGGCGGGTTTGGTGTCATCAGCAACAAATTCTTCAGCAAGCTTTGCTATCTCTTCGTCAGACATGGCGCCTGATTTTTTCTCGGTGCCTTCTTCTTGAGTCGAAGCTACGGTTCTCTCGCTCTTCTGATTTTTCTGAGGCTCTAATTGTGAGAGTTGATGTTGATTGTCACTGTACTTTTTGCCAATGAAGGTTCCTATAGAAAATGAAAGCAAAGAAATAAAGAACACCAATACTAATTTAACGACGACATCTGTCTTTGGGGCCATTGTTTGAATCCTCATAAGTTAAAACTTGCTTGAATGCTTAAGTTTCGGGCCCTTCCATTGGCCTTGATATTATGTTAGCGTTAATTCTCTCGACTGGTCAATGAACTGAGGACCTTTCGTCAAGGGTTCAGACTAAAGTGAGAGTCTGGGTCTAAAATAAAAAAAAGGAATATGCATGAGTACGAGCGGAAATGGATTGAATATGGAGCATGTTTTTACTGTTGCAATGAAGGCCGTTACACTTGGTCGAGAAGTTCTCCTTAATTATTTCGGCAACTTAGAAAATGTTGAAGAAAAATTTCAAGCTGGACTGGTGAGCGAAGCGGATAAAGAATCTGAAAAAGTAATTGCTGAGCATTTAAAGAAACATTTTTCTGAAATCGAATTTTTAGGCGAGGAGTCCTATGCTGCTGGTGCAAAAGTCCAGTGGCAAACTGCAGGACCAAAGGGGCGCTGGATACTCGACCCCTTAGATGGGACAACAAATTATGTTCATCGTTTTCCAATTTTTTGCATCAGTCTTGCCTTAGAGGTTGATGGTTTGATTCAGATAGCAATTATTGACGTTCCAATTTTAAAAGAAACATACACCGCTATTCGTGGCCAAGGTGCCTTTGTAAATGGAAAAAAAATGAGCGTCAGCAAAACTACAGAATTTAGGAAAGCGCTTTTAGCGACTGGATTTGTAGCAGAGCATGAGTATATTATTTCTGAGCAACTTAAGATCTTTGACTCTATAGTTCGTAAATGTAGAGGTGTTCGACGACCAGGAGCCGCAGCTTATGATCTTTGCCAAGTGGCAAGAGGAGTTTTTGATGGCTACTGGGAAAGAAATATTCAGCCTTGGGATGCAGCGGCTGGCATATTGTTAGTCGAGGAAGCTGGTGGTGTCATCACAACTTATCGTGGCGAAAAGTATGACCCCTATAAAAATTCAATCATAGCGGGTAATCCACAGATTTCTCAACATCTGCAAGTGGAGATCTCAGGCTTTATATCTGAAGGAACAAATTAATTAGCCAACTTTGACGCTATTAATAGAATGATTTATTAAATTGGTGGAATCATCTGATTCCACTTTTTTTTGTTCCGCATATGCCAAAAAATTGACTGATGTCAGAGTTTTTTTGGTGGAAACATTTTCCTTGGCGGAAAAAAATGCCTGAAATCAAATGTGTTGGATCACATCACGCTGCACTAGACCCATGTCCTGTTGGCACTGACGTTGCTTATAAAATCATTGAGATTGTAATGTTTTTTTTTGATCTCAAAGATTAAGTGATCTTTCATCATGGAGGATGAACAGAGTGGCTGAACAAAATGCAGCATCAACAGCTGAGGCCCCAAGCGGGGGCGGTGGACAAAAGCCCATACTTCTCATAGCCCTAGCAGTGGTTAATATGCTCATTGTTGCTGGCGTTGGATTTATGCTTTACAAAGGGCGACAAAAAGAAGCGGCAGAGCCTAAAATTGAACACGTTATTAAAGGCGAAGCAGAGGCTCAAGCAAAAGAAAATGAACATGCGGTTGAGCCAGAGTCGGCCGGAAAAATTGTTCCTCTTGAAACTTTTATTGTGAATTTAGCTGGAGCTAAAGGCCACAAGGTCGCTAAGGTCAACATGGAGCTGGAACTTCAAGGTGACCATGCCGCAGAGGAAATTGAGAAAAGAAAAGCGCAGATTCGCGATATCATTATAATTCTGCTTTCAAGTAAGACCTATGAGGAAGTTTCAACCAGAGATGGTAAAAATAATTTGCGCAATGAAATTAAAGACACAATCAATTCTTTTCTTGTGCAAGGTAAAATTTCAGGCGTGTTCTTCACAGAGTTTATTTATAACTAAAAACAAGGTTGAACAATGAATCAGGTACTATCGCAGAGTGAAGTAGATGCATTATTGGCAGCGGTATCAGACGGTGATATTGGCGGCCCATCAGCGTCAGACAATAAAGACAAGGGAGCAGATGGGGAGACCATTAACGTCACCTCTTACGATCTGACCAGTCAGGATCGTATCATCCGTGGTCGATTGCCTCAGCTCGAAGTCATTTATGAAAAATTTATGAGAGCCTTCAGGGTTTCATTGTCAGGCTCATTGCGTAAAATTGCATCGATCACTTTGACGGGCACAGAGTTCCTCAAATTTGGGGAGTTTATTAACACCTTGCCTATGCCAACATGTATGAGTGTTTTGCGTTTCGGAAACTTGCGAGGATCAGCGCTTTTCGTGATTGAGAGTAAGCTGGCCTATGCATTGGTTGACAGTTTCTTTGGTGGGGCTGATCGGCCCTATACTAAGGTTGATGGCAAGGACTTTACGCCCATCGAACTTCAAATAGTTCAAAAAGTTGTGAATCTTGCAATCATCGATCTAGAAGCTGCCTGGGCTTCTATTGAAAAGATTGGATGCTCTTTTGTCAGGACTGAAGTCAATCCACAATTCGTGGGGATTGTGCCGCCAACAGATGTTGTCATTGCTTCAAGCTTTGACGTTGAGCTTGAAAATGCATCAGGCTCTGTTTCGATTGTAGTGCCCTACGCGACCATTGAGCCCATCAAACAAAAACTTTCCACTGGATTTCAGGTTGAGTCCGATCAAACAGACAAGAGACTTTGGACATCCATTATTCAAGAGCAACTTTTGGAAACTCAGCTTGAAATCAAGGTCAATCTTGGTGAAACCGAGATTAAACTGAGAGACCTGATGAGCATGAAAGAAGGGGATGTCATTCCCCTGGATCAAGATGCGACAGGTGAATTTGCCATCGAAGTCGAAGGCATTAAGAAATTTAAGGGTTATTATGGAATCCATCATGGAACAGTGGCGGTCCAAGTGACTCGTCCAATTGAAAAATAGGTGATTTTATGACGTATGAAAAAAATGAAAATCTTGGTGAACTTGGTTTAAACGAGAAGAAATCCATGACTGGCAGCCCAGAAAAAGACAGAAATTTAAATTTGATTTTAGACATTCCTTTACGGGTCACCGTAGAGCTTGGAAGAACAAAAATGCCAGTCAATGAACTTCTGAATTTAACTCAAGGGAGCGTCATAGAGTTGAATAAACTGGCTGGAGAGCCTATGGAAGTTTATGTCAATGACAAGATGATTGCTCGAGGCGAAGCCGTTGTTATCAATGAAAAATTCGGCGTGCGATTGACGGATGTCATTTCTCCGGCAGAGCGTGTTGAGCAGTTGCGATAGAATTTTTTAATTTTGAGGGGGAGTTTTAAATGCGTTGGATATTGGCTTTAATTTTTTTTGCAACATTTAATGTAAGTGCTGCTGAACTGGATAAGGATCAACAATCCTCTGAGTCCTCTGTACAATCCTTGTCGCAAAATTCAGAGGAGTCCAACGATCAAACAGCAGCCAAGAATAAAAATGAAATTGTTCAGCTTGGCCGGGAAGCAGATTTGGCTGCTAAACCCATAGATAAACTCAAAGTTGATAATAGAGTAGAATCTGAAATCCCATTGAATTTAGAAGCTAGTAAAAAATCAGCAAATGACGGCGTTGGCGTTTTTCGTATTTTGTTAACTCTGTCGATCTTGGGTATTGTAGGCACTGGAGCTTTTGTATTTATTCGTAAATATTCGGTTCCTAAAGACCGCAAACATCAGACACAAATTAAAGTTTTACAGCAACACTTTCTTGGACCAAAAAAGAGCCTTGCCATAGTCCGAGTGGCTGGGGAATCGATTCTGATTGGTATCACGGACCATAATATCTCTATGATTAAATCACTTTCTCTGCTGGATGAAGATGTGCCCGAAGAAAGTGCTGACAGTTTTAATAAAGTTCTTAAAAAGGGCTTGAACATGGAAAGTATGTCATTCAATGAGAACTCAAAATCCTCAAGGGATTCTGATCAGACCGCCTTTAATGACCAAGAGCAATTTGATGCACTTGAAACAGCAGCTACGGAGCAATTTGCAATAAAGGGCATTAAAGATATCGTTTCAAAGCGTCTTCTTGGAATGAGGACTTTCTAGTGAGAAAATACACATGGGCTTTTTTAGGGCTTCTTTTTTTGCCGATGCTGATCCTTATCAGTTCCCAAGCTTTGGCTCAGGTGACACTTCCTACGATGAATCTGGGTTTCAAAACGACGGACAATCCTTCGGAAGTTGTTAATGCCGTTAAATTGATTTTGGTTATGACGGTGTTGACTCTTGCGCCGGCTATTTTGATCATGATGACTGGTTTCACGCGAATAATTATTGTCCTTTCTTTCTTGAGACAAGCTATGGGCGTTCAACAAATGCCTCCCAATCAACTACTGGTGGGATTGTCTTTATTTATCACCTTCTTTGTTATGCAGCCGGCATTTAATGAAATGAACACGAAGGGCATTCAGCCCTATATGGCGGGTAAAATTTCCCAGGAGGTCGCAGTGGAAAACACTCTGGGACCTTTAAGAAAGTTTATGTTTGGTCAAACAAGAGACTCAGATTTGACATTGTTCATCAAGCTTTCAAAAATTGGGAAACCAAAGACACGCGCTGAAGTACCAACGATGGTTTTGGTTCCAGCCTTTGTGGTCTCTGAACTAAAAACGGCATTTCAAATCGGGTTTATTATTTTTCTTCCCTTTTTGGTCATAGATATCGTAGCGGCCAGTGTATTGATGGCGATGGGTATGATGATGCTTCCGCCGGTTGTTATTTCTTTGCCTTTTAAAATTATGCTTTTCGTACTTGTTGATGGTTGGGGATTGCTCATTGGGTCTATGGTCAAAAGTTTCGGTTGAGGTAAAATATGACAGAAGAATTGATAATAAAATTGGGACAGGATGCACTAAGAACAACAGCTATGCTCTCAGCACCTTTGCTGCTTAGCACCTTGGTGGTTGGGTTGGCTGTCAGTATATTTCAGGCGCTGACGCAAATTAATGAAGCGACATTAACTTTTATTCCAAAAATGATTGTGGTCGCTCTCGTTTTTGTACTCGCTGGTCCATGGATGATGGATGTGATGAGTACTTACACTGTGAATCTATTTGATAATATTTCAGTCATGGTGAGGGAGTAGATCAGGTGATTAATTGGGGAGCAATGACCGAAGCGCAAATTTTGCTTTTTGCATTGATTCTGATGAGAATGATCTCTTTTGTTGTCTCATCGGCATTCTATGGCGCGTCCTCAATTAATGTTTCAATTAAGGTTTTGCTCTCTATCATGTTAAGCCTGGTCATCTATCCCGTCGTCCGTATTGGAAATGTAGATTATCTAGTCATATCGAATGAAATTATTGGACTGGTTATTCGCGAGCTCATTATTGGATTGTCGCTTGGTTTTTTAACCAGATTGTTTTTCATGGTTGTCACCATGGTGGGGGACCTCGTTTCCATGGTCATTGGTTTGAGTGCTTCTCAAATGTTCAATCCATTGATGGGCACGAATGGAAATGTCTTGGATACCTTTTATAGTACAATGGGTACTTTGGTATTTTTATCGGTCAATGGTCACCATATGCTTATTAATGCCATTGCTGAAAGCTATAAATTGGTTCCAGTCAGTTCGCTGAAATTAAATATTGGACCTTTCGCAGAGATGGCACTTTTTGGACAAACGGCTCTTATGCTAACCGTTAAGATGTGTGCTCCAGTGATAGCAACGATTCTGCTTGTGAACCTGGGTATGGGAATTTTGGGCCGAGCGGTACCTCAAATAAATGTGTTGGTCACAAGTATGCCAGTGACAATAATGATTGGCATGACTGTGCTTTTCTTATGTTTGCCATTGATGACCCTGGAAATGAATGGATTGATGGAGTTGACTGCGGAGAGACTTTTTTCTGTGATGAAAAGTCTTTAGTTCTAGGAAGGAACCAAAGTGTCAGAAGAGAACGGCGAAAAGTCCGAACAGGCGACGGATGCGAGACGGGAAGAGTTTCGCAAACAAGGTAACGTCGCACATACCAAAGAATTAGCCTCTGCAGTGCTTTTATTGGCTTCTGCGGGAGGCATCTATGCTATGGGACGGTTCTTTTTTAAGAACTTCTACGATTTATTTCAATATTCCTTTGGTCTTGAAATGGTTCGTGTTGTTCGTGAGGGGCTTTTCACTGAAGCACTTCGCGTGAATGGTGAAAAGGCTGCAATTTTGATTGCGCCAGTCATGGGTATTGCGGGTTTGTTAGGTGCTGCTTCTTCAATCGTTCAGGTGGGTTTTTTGCAAGTTGAAGATGCATTAACACCTGATTTCGAAAAACTAAATCCCTTGGCTGGTTTTAAACGAGTGTTCAGCTTGCGTGCTGTCGTTGAAGCTTTGAAATCCATTCTAAAAATGGGCACCATTGGCGTTGTTCTGTATTTCCTTATCAAGGGTGAAGTTCATCAAATCCCCTATATGATGAGATTTTCCATCGAGCAAATTATCTCCTATTTAGGCGCAATCATCGTGAAATTATTAAGTGGTGTTGGCGCAGTGATGCTTGTGTTAGCCATCGTTGATTACCTTTATCAGCGCTGGGACCTAAATAATAAAATGATGATGACAAAGCAAGAAGTCAAAGAAGAGCACAAGCAGCGTGAAGGGGATCCTATGATCAAGTCACGCATTCGTCGTATTCAGAGAGAAATGGCGAGTAAGCGGATGATGTCAGAGGTTCCCAAGGGTGATGTCGTTATCACAAATCCAACTCACATTGCTGTTGTTTTAAAGTACAGTGACAACTTGCCGGCACCTCAGTTGATCGCCATGGGTGCTGACAGCGTTGCTGAAAATATCAAAAAACTCGCGCGTGAACACAACATCCCCATTGTTGAAAACAAACCCCTGGCGCGCACCATATTTAAGACAATGAAAATTGGCCAAGTGATTCCTCGAGATATTTTTGTCGCTGTAGCTGAAGTGCTTTCGTATGTTTATCGCTTACGTAGAAAGAAAAGATAATGGAACAACTGTTTCAGTTTTTAAAAAGGTTTGAAAAATACACCAAGAACACGGATCTCTTTATTGCTTTTGGTATTTTGGCCATCTTGGCAGTGATGATTATTCCCTTGCCTCCGATAATGTTGGATATTTCCTTAACATTTTCATTGGCAATAGCAATTTTGATCTTGCTTGTCAGTATTTATACCAAAAGAGCCTTGGACTTCACATCTTTCCCTTCACTGTTGTTGATGACGACGCTGTTCAGGTTGTCGCTCAATGTGGCAACCACTCGACTTATATTGACTCATGGTCATGAAGGCGAAAAAGCCGCTGGCGAAGTGATCGCCTCATTTGCAAACTTTGTGGTCGGTGGCAATTATGTCATCGGTTTCATTATGTTTGCTATTTTAATAGTCATCAACTTTATGGTTATCACCAAGGGTTCTGGGCGCGTCGCCGAAGTTGCAGCGCGCTTCACTTTGGATGCAATGCCCGGTAAGCAGATGTCCATCGATGCGGAACTCAATTCTGGTCATATCACTGAAGTTGAGGCCAGAAAACGCAGAAGAACCATTGAGCAAGAGGCAGACTTTTACGGGGCCATGGATGGTGCCTCGAAGTTCGTTCGCGGTGATGCCATCGCAGGTATAATCATCACAATGATTAATATTATTGGTGGCTTGGGTATCGGTGTGATTCAAAAGGGACTTGATATTGGTGCAGCTGCAAAGTTGTACACAATGCTGACCATCGGGGATGGCTTGTTGGCACAGATTCCGGCTCTTATTATTTCGACTGCTGCAGGTACTATCGTTACTCGGACATCGAACTCAGAAAAGGACATGGGAGACGAGATCACAAGCCAACTTTTGATCAATCCTCGTGCGTTGATGATTTCTGGTGGCGTGATGCTTTTAATGGGTATCATTCCTGGACTGCCGACAATTCCGTTCTTATTTATGGGTGGATTGATGTGCGGTCTTTCTTGGGTCTTGAAAAAATATAAAGCTGAATCTGTGGCAGCAGATAAGAAAAAAGCTGACAACACTTTAAATATGCCCAAAAAAGAAAATATTGAAAGCATGCTTCCTGTGGATATGCTGGAGCTTGAAGTTGGCTATGGCTTGATCAAGGTCGTCGAATCAGATCAAAGTGGCGATTTGCTTGAGCGTATTGTCAGTATCAGAAAGCAGTTTGCTTTGGATCTTGGGATCGTTGTTCCAAGCATTCATATCAGGGATAATTTGCAACTTGCTCCTGGTGAATACCGCATGCTGATCAAGGGAAATAAAGTTGGTGGTGGTGTGCTGCGAGCCGACTCTCTCTTGGCAATGGATCCCGGAAATGTCAGTGAGCGCATTCCTGGGGTTGCCACCAAGGAGCCAGCTTTTGGCCTGGATGCGATCTGGATTTCTCCAAACCGCAAAGAAGATGCTGAAATTGCAGGTTATACAGTCGTCGATCTTCCAACGGTTATGGCAACTCACATCACTGAAATTATTCGCTCTCACGCGCACGAATTGTTTGGCCGGCAGGAAGCTTCAAGCATTATTGAAAACTTTAAAAAGTCGCATCCCAAAGTGGTCGAAGAGCTTATACCAGATTTATTGCCGCTTGGTTCTGTTGTTCGAGTGTTGCAATCTTTGCTTAAAGAGCAGGTCTCTATCAGAAATCTTTTGACCATATTTGAGTCCTTAGCTGATGAAGCGCCACGCAGTAAAGATCTAGAAGTTCTGACCGAATCCGTTCGACGTGCTCTGGCTCGAGGAATCACTGCGAAATATACAACTGAACAAGGCAATATTCCTTTGATGACTTTGCATCCTCATGTTGAAGAGTTGATAGCTAATTCGCTCTTGCAAACTGAACAAGGAGTGCAATTGGTGATGGATCCTTCCACGGCCCATCGTTTGATCAACGAGATAGCTCATACAGTTGAAGGTCATCCAGAAATTGCCAGTCAGCCGATTTTACTGACGAGCCCGACCTCACGTCGACATATATACAAATTGCTTTCAAGATTTATTCCGCAGCTCGTAGTTCTTTCTCATAATGAGTTGACCTCGGACGCGGATGTTCAATCAGTAGCGCTAGTGGAGTTGAGCCATGCAAGTTAAGAAGTTTGAAGCTCGGACAATGAAAGAAGCTCTCGAAATGGTAAAAACCCAACTGGGACCTGATGCCATTATTTTATCTGCTCGAGACAATAACAAGAGTTTTGGGCTTGTTGGCGAGGGAAGTGTTGAAATCACTGCAGCTGTGTCTGATGAAACATTACAGAAGAAAAAGTTTGCAGAGTCTCGTTTAAGAGAACAAGACAAAGAGAAATTTCTGCGGAGCCCAGCTAGGCAACAAAAAGATTTCATTGCAAAGGTAGTGGATAAACAGGTTCAGAAAAATCAAGTGCCACCGCCGATAACCAAACGTCGCTATATTGATATTGAAGAAGATGAGCGGCACTACGTTAATTCAAGCGGCAAGCAGTCGCAACAGCAAAATAAATTTCCAGAGCAAAGATTGGGAGCTAGCGCGCAAAGAGCTATCAATGCCTTTCAGCAGCAAGATAAAAGAAATCAGGTTCCAGCTTCTCCGATTCAAAAAAATCCGGCAGTACAGAACCCTCGAGATTTAAATCAGAGGACTGTTCCCGAGAGGATCGCCAGGGGAATGCCTTCTCAAATGGAATCTGAGGTTGTTAAAACCCTAAAAAATGAAATTGAAAGCCTGAAGCTTATGATAAATAAGTTTCAGCAAATGCCGCAGAGTTTTCTTGGGGCTCACCCAGGATCCGATTTCGGAATCAATTATGAAATGAGCTTCCTTTATAAAAAGCTTCTGGATGCAGGTATGGCACCAGAAATAACAGCAGAAATATTAGTTAAGGCCCAAGAGACCCTGCCTGTGCTCAAACTCAAAAATAAACCTTTAGTTGAAGCCTGGGTAGCTCGTTATGTCTTGGACTCAACCAAAATTGTATCTAATCCTTCTTCTGGGAAAATTCATTGTTTTGTAGGTCCAGCTGGATCTGGAAAAACTTCGACCTTGATTAAAATGGCCAGCAATCTTGTTGTGCGTGAAAAAAAGAAGGTGGCCCTAATAACAACGGACACCTACAAGGTCGGGGCCGCGGATCAGATGAAGATTTATTCCCAGATTTTAAATGTCCCATTTTCCATTGTTCGTCACCAGAATGATTGGATGCAAATATCAAAATATTTGGGAAATGTCGATTGTGTGTTGGTTGATTGTGCGGGCTTAGCTATGCGAAACAGCGAAGAGGTTTTCATGATGAAGAATCTCTTACCACCTGTGAGCATGGATCCATCACTACACTTGGTGCTTTCTGCGAACTCAAAAGATTCCGACATCACCGATCTAGGGAGGCGTTATTCTTCGCTTAATTACAAAGACGCTATATTTACGGGTATTGACGAATCGACTCAACATGGAGCTATTTATAATTTTATCAGAAGGTTTGATATTCCACTGCATTCCTTTGGTGTAGGGACAAGAGTGCCTGAGGATTTTGAGTATGCTACCAAGGAACGCTTGCTGGATCTCATCTTTAAGATCACGAGAGTTAACCAACAGGATCTTCAAAATTTATGAAATACATGAGACCGTTTGAATTGCACCGCACACGCACTATCAGTGTAACATCTGGAAAAGGTGGAGTTGGAAAGACGACAGTGATTGCAAACCTAGCCCTAAGTTTGGCAAAAAAGGGAAAGAAGGTTTTAATCCTAGATGGTGATCTTGGGATGGCAAATGTCGATATTTTTTTTGGCGTAAAATCACAAGGCAATGTTCATGATATTATTTCTGGATCAAAGGAGATGCATGAGATTTTGATTCAGGTCTCAGAGAACGTATTTTTGGTTCCTGGCGGCAGTGGTGTAGTTAAGTTAAATCAAATGAATCATTTCGAAAGAAGAGCCGTGATAGAGGCTGTGGGCGCCTTACCTATGCGATTTGACTATTTGCTTATTGATACGGCTACTGGCATAAATGAAAATGTACTTTTTTTAAATACGGCTGTGCAGACGGTGGCTGTTGTGATCACTCCAGACCCAGCCAGTTTTACTGATGCCTACGCCTTGATAAAAATATTGTCACTAAAATTCAAAGTGAATCACTTCTCTATCATTTGTAACCAAGTGGGTAATCAAGAGGAGGGGCTTTCTCTTTATAAGCGCTTTCATGATGTTGTTAATAAATTTCTTTTAGTGGGTCTCGAATATCTTGGTGCAATTCCCCAAGATGAAAACCTAAGAAAAGCAACTCAAATGCAACGTCTTATTTTGAGACAGGACGCTAACTCCCTCTCTGCATTGGCCATTCGTCGAATGGCTGATCAAATTGACAGCTCTTCGCGACATGTTGATTCTGGCGGAGGAATGCAGTTGTTTTGGGATCAGGTTATTGGATGTGCATAGTTGGATCAAAGGCAAGGATGAACTAAAATTGATTTTTTTAAGATTTGGACTTTCAGCTGACGCACCTGTTTGTTAACATGGTAATAAGAGGAAAACTATGACGAAAAATACGGCATTGTTGAAAAGATACAAGGATGAACAGCGACATGCTGAGCTTCCTAAAAAAGATGAGCTCGTCAGAGAGTACGCACCACTCATCAAATTTATTGCACAAAAGATTGCCGTAAGACTTCCTTCTAATATTGAGTTAGATGATTTGATTTCTGCAGGTGTTATTGGACTTATGGATGCATTTGATAAGTATGATCCATCAAGAGACAATAAATTTAAAACCTACGCTGAATTTAGAATTCGTGGAGCAATGCTTGATGAACTTCGAGCACAAGATTGGGTTCCCCGCTCGATCAGAGACAAATCAAAGCTTCTTGAGCGGACCATAGTTCAATTGGAATCTGATCTTGGTCGTCCAGCTTCTGACGAAGAGCTGGCGGTTAGTCTAGGTATGACTATAGATGAATACCATGATCTGGTTAATCAAGTTCGGCCGATAAGTTTGTTGCCAATCGATCATGCGGCAACTTTCAGCAATACTGATAAAAAATCAATCATGGACTTGCTTGAAGGCTCACGCACCAACAGTCCTTTCAATCAATTGAATGTTAAAAATATTAAAGAGGTTGTGGCTTCTGCAATAGAAGGCTTGCCAGAACGGCAGCGCCTTGTTTTATCACTCTATTATTATGAAGATTTGAATTTAAAAGAGATTGGTGAAGTGCTTCGTGTGACTGAGTCGCGTGTATCTCAACTTCACGCCCAGGCTGTCATTCGACTTCGTGCTAAGTTAGCAGCAACAATCGGTGCTGGAGAGCTCGAGATCACTTAGTTTCAAAATACATAAATTGAGCCTATGACCTAAACTAGTGCCTTCTGATAAAATAATCAGAAGGCTGGAGGCTGTCATGGGCTTTTTTTTGATGGTTTTGATGGTACTAAGTATTAAACTTCCTATAAATTATGCTTTTGCTATTTCCAAAGGTGAATCTGGCAGCACCCCTCATCTTTCAAAGGCACCAGTCCCTGATCAGAAGGCAGAGGAAACTCCATCTCTGGTTTTTCCACTGAAAGGCAGAGCAGGGATTCCAGTCATCGACAATGCACCGCCCGTTAATGCTTGCGGCTACTACCCTCCAAATCGGTTGGTTCGAGATATTTTTCGATTGCAGTTTCAGAAAAGAACATGTCAATCGATTCCAGGAATTGATAAGAAATTGCTAGATCGACCAGAGAATGAAACCTACAAGGTTGGCGATCCCTTTGATGTTCCAAGAAGGAACTAAAATTTAGGTTAACATTTTCGCTTTAATTTTTTTAAGAACTCGGGCTTCCATTTGGCGAACGGCTTCTCTAGTGATGCCGTGCTTTTCGCCAATTTCTTGAAGTGTCAAAGGCTCATCATTCAAAATGCGTTCATCAAGAATAATTTTTTCACGCTCTGATAATTCAGGGCGAATTTGCTCAAGTTTTTGTTTTAGAATTTCTAGTTGCTCGTGCTTGGCGAGCACTTCATCGAGAGGTTCATCGGATTGGTTTTGTTGTAAATCGCCGAAGCTAGAACCTGAGCTGTCATCCATGGGTTTATCCAAGCTGATGTCTCTGCTTGTCATCCGCATGGCCATATCTCTGACCTCGTCCTCAGGAATTCCAAGGCGGTGACTGATCAGAGCTGTGCTGGACTCAAGCCCCAGTGCATCTAAAGCGTCTTTTTCTTTTTGCAGTTGGTAAAAAAGTTTTCTTTGGTTTTGTGTGGTGCCTATACGAACCAATGAATATTGTCGCATCAAGTACTCTTGAATATAGCCCCTGATCCACCAGACGGCGTAGGTGATGAGCCTTGCACCCTTGTAAGGATTAAATTCACGTACTGCATGCATAAGGCCCACATTGCCTTCTTGGATGAGATCAATCATTTTCGCACCAAACTTTGAATACTCAGCAGCAATCTTCACTACAAAGCGAAGGTTGGCCTTAACTAGATCTTGAGCGACCTCGGGATTTTTATTTTCAAAGTACTTTTTTGCAAGTTCGCTTTCTTCTTCCTTTGATAGAACTTTATAGCGACGTATTTCATTCAGATAGATAACAAGGGGATCTGTGGATGTAATAGATTTCGTTAATTCTGGCAGAAAGGGCTGTCTGCTTTGCTCAACCGTAGTCAGCAATTCATTTTCTTTAAGCGGTTCAAAGGGGAGGGAATCTAGAGGGGAGTGCTCAGGCTCATCAACCAATTCAGCCACAACGGGTTTACCCTCAGTCGTTTCATTGGTTGGATGACTTAAATTCTTTTTATTTGCCGAACTTTTTTTAGACTTAATCTTTGCCATAGGTATTAGGCTAAGTATTTAGCAAGTTTCTTTTGTAAAGTCTCTGTTACTTTTCCTTTAAATGGGGTCAAAAGCAGAGGAAGGTCCACAGTGATAGTGACGGTGCTGCCTTGACCACCATTGCTCGGGGCAGCAATCGTCAGATGAGCCTTGAGTTGGCTCCCAGTCATTTTACAACTCATCGCGCTATCGTCAAAGCTAAACTCAATTTTTGCATCAAACTTTTTTAGATCTTTGTCGTCACCCAAAAATTTTTTTATTGCAGAATAGGCATCTTTTGCACTGTGAGAACTCTGGTGTTCAACATTAAATTTCGGCATCGCTGGATTTCCTTTCGATGTTTTCTCAATAGTGTTTATTGTACATTGGCAGGCCTCTGAAGACAAAGAGGAATGCCATTAAAGCCGCCGTAAGGCCACCTCACGGTAAGCCTTACGTCTGGTAGGTTGCCACAAAAAGGGAACTCTTAAATTTCACTCATAAGAGTTCCATTTTTTTTTTTTAAATGAGCAATCCATTTTGATAAAGTGCGTTCATGAACTAGAGAAATTGTTTTTTGACTGTTTCGATCATGAGTGAGAATATCTGCTCAGGTCGAAGATATTGAAAATCCCTTCAAAAATAAGGTTGAGAATGAAATTTGTTAAAGAACTTAAAAGAACAGGCTATTGCGGTAAAGTTAACAGTTCATTGGTTGGACAAAAAGTTGTCTTAATGGGTTGGGTGAATGTTCGTCGAGATCACGGAAGTTTAGTTTTTATTGATCTACGTGATCGTGAAGGAATCGTTCAAGTCGTTCTCGATCCAAATAAAGCTGAAACTTCAGCTGCAAAAAATTTACGAAGTGAGTTTGTCTTAGCCGTTGAAGGCATTGTTCGTGCTCGACCAAGTGGAATGAAAAATGCAAAAATCGCGACAGGTGAAGTTGAAATCGAGGCAACCCGATGTGAAGTTCTCAATGAATCAGCGGTCCCACCATTTCAAGTGGATGATGAGAATGTGAACGAAATGCTGAGATTGAAATACCGCTATCTTGATTTGCGCTCTCCACGATTAACCCATCACTTGGTTACTCGACATAATGTTGCGCAATTAGTTCGTCGTGTTCTTTCAGAAAATGGATTTTTGGAAGTCGAAACTCCGATTCTTTATAAATCGACACCAGAAGGGGCAAGAGATTATCTTGTGCCCTCTCGTGTGAATCCGGGAACTTTTTATGCATTGCCTCAGTCTCCTCAGACCTTGAAGCAACTTTTGATGATTTCCGGATATGATCGATATTTTCAAATTGCTCGTTGTTTCCGTGACGAAGATTTGCGTGCGGACAGACAGCCAGAGTTTTCGCAGATCGATATGGAGATGTCTTTCATTGATCAGGAAGACATCATGGAGCTCAATGAAAAGTTACTTCGCACTATTTGGAAAGAAATCAAAGGTGTTGAGGTGGGGCCAATCCCTCGGATGACATTCCAAGAAGCTATGGATCGTTATGGAAATGATAAACCAGATCGACGATTTGGCATGGAGATTCAAGAATTAAAGGAAACAGTTACAGGCTCGGGCTTTAAAGTTTTTGATGATGTTTTATCTCGCGGAGGAATTGTTAGAGGACTTGCCGTTCCCAAAGGTGGAAGCTTTACAAGGGGTCAATTTGATAAAATCACTGATCTAGCCAAGCGTGCCGGAGCAAAAGGATTGGTTTGGATTAAATCTGAAGCGGATGGGGCATTGACCTCACCAGTTTCAAAATTTTTTAGTCCAGAGAAATTGGGTGAAATTTTTAAAGCAACAGGTGCTCAACCTGGAGATTGCGCACTGGTTGTCGCTGATGATTTTGACATTGCTTGTGCCGCACTATCGACACTAAGAAATCATTTTGGTAAAGAGCTAAATCTGATTGATCATTCTAAATACAACTTTTTGTGGGTTGTTGACTTTCCATTGCTTGAATATTCACCAGATCAAAAAAGATGGGTGGCAAGGCATCATCCCTTCACATCTCCAAAGGATGAGTTCTTTGACGATCTAATGACAAACAACGAAGCTGGGTATGGAAAAATACTAGCGAAAGCCTATGACCTTGTTTGTAACGGCTATGAAATTGGCGGAGGCAGCATCCGAATTTACCGCAATGAGATTCAGCAGGCGATGTTTAGACTGTTGGGAATGAGCGATGAAGAAACCAAACATAAATTCGGATTTTTCCTTGAGGCGCTAAGATACGGAACTCCTCCGCACGGTGGAATTGCATGGGGTCTTGACCGACTTGTGATGCTGTTGTGTGAAACTGAAGCTATTCGTGAAGTGATCGCTTTCCCAAAAACTGCAAAAGCTTCTGACTTAATGTCAGATTGTCCAAGTGAAGTGGATCGGGATCAGCTGGCCGAGGTTGGAGTTAGGTTGAGCACATTAGCAGAAAAAGCATTAGAAGACTCAAAAAAGAATTCTTAAAAAATTTCCTTCATGGGTTCTGTTTTTGAATAATTTTTTTCATACCAAGGGCGGTCATTAAAAGTGATCGCCCTTTTTTTTGCTCTAGTTCTCAATTAAAATATTTCCAGAATTTGTGGTGATTTTGACTTTGCTAACATTTGCGGGGTTCAAGATTTTTGGATCTATACTTGGCTCTTGATTTTTGATCGAGCCGGTCAATGACTGCAAATCAAATTCGTACATCTTATCTTTTGAACTGAAAAATTTAACCTCACCTTCATTCGTCTCAATTGTCAGATTTCCCAGGTATCTTTTGGGTAGATAAATTTTTGCTGTCAGCCTTGAGTCTGAAGAGAGTTGGCTATTGCGCCCATTGATGTTTATATGAACCCAATTGCTGGCGATGGGCTCTTTGATTTCCAGGGATAAAGCGCTTCCTTCGCCAGTTTGAAATAGAAAAGGTCCTCTTTCAAAATGGGGGATTTTTCCAGAAACTTGAACTTTAAGATTAGGCTCATCATAGGGGAGAACTTCAATATTTGTTTGTTCCGATAAGAATTCTAGAGATTTAATTCCCGGGAGAAAGTATTCCTCAGTTTCTTCGTAAGCTTCGCCTTCTGTCAATTTTGTCGTCACGGAGTCAATGGCATTAAAAATTGAACTAGGATGAGTAAAAAAATAACCCATCATTATGAGGCCAGTGCCAATCAATACGAGGGTGATTGCTAAAAAGGCTAGGAATATTTTTTTAATCATGGGAATCAACTTACCTTCAGGACCAGCGAAGAGCAAGCATCGGAAAAGCTTCAATTTATAGATCTAGAATTTCATTAACGATTTGTAAAATACACGAAGCCGTAATTGAATATATGAAACGAGGAGTACTTGTGCAGCGCATTCTTCCGGAAAATGAGATGGAAAAAAAAATGATGAGTATGGCCGCAGTATTTATTGAGGAGAATAAAATCCTTGACGTTCTGCTGGAGTCCATCGGTGAAGATGTTGTTGATACAATAAAATCTGACACTGAAGTGCATTCTCAAATTATTGCCGAAATTTCTGATTTCTTTTTTAGGTTAGACTTAGGTTGGGGACCAGGTGCTCAAGCTGAAAGTATACGGATGCTTGATGATCTGTGGGAAGTTCGAAGCCGAGAGGCCTCCTTAAGAAATTTAGAGGATATTCTTAAGCAAGGGCATCGGATAAAATTTGATCTTCTCAAAAATTGTGTGGCTGACAGCGATCTTATCAGTTCTGCGACAATGGAAAAGTTCAAACAGATTTTTACTTTTGATTTTTCTGAAGAAACAGAGATGAAGCTTTCGGATGAGGAGTTCAGGCTGCTTGCTCGCTGGATTCAGAAAACTGACCGGTTTGTGGGAGCCTGCGGAATTCTGGCCTGGGATGCTGCTCGCTTTGTGCATTTGAGTCGTTTGTCTTACATTGCCGGCTATTTAACCGAAGCAGAGGCTTGGTCAGAAATATTGAAGATGGCACCACTGACTCTCGGTAAGTTTAAAGACTGGCGTGAGTTCGCCTTAAGTTTTATTATTGGGCGCACCTTTTGGATTGGTGGCGAAGATCCAGATATTAAGAAATGCTGTGAGCGCCTCTTGGGTCACCCGCTGAGTCCTTGGCAATTTTTTGATACAAAATAAAAAAATAATTTAAAGTCTAGTTCTCAAATTTCAGTCTCAAGTTAAAACGTTTCATACCGATACAGAGTATGTGAAGACTAGGATGGCCTTCACCAAAAAACACACGGAGGTGTGCGATGGATAAAATCAGCGGAATTCTTTCAGCGAGTCCTCGAACTTCAAAAATGGACATTAGCAATTCACAACCAGCACGACCTGGTGCGCCTATGACGGGCCGACCTGAGGGAAAAAACTCTCTCGGTGATCGAATCAGTCTTAGCAAAGAGGTTGAGAGAATTAAGGAAGCAGGCCTTACAGAGGATGGTCCAGACAATGCCTCTGAAGTGAGTATTTCAGCCACTCCTACCTATAAAAACACCTCTGAGAATGCAAAAGTGAAAATTATTCAGGATTTAAATCGAAAGTTTTTTACCAACACCAGAAACCTTGGCCGACCTTCTGAGGAGGCGACTAAATCTGAACAAGTATTAAAAAATATTGAAGACGAATGTCCTATGACAGATATGGCCCCATCTGTTCAACTAGAAAGCCATGATCTTCCAGAGAACAAAGTCGAAATGCCCCTTTAAGTCGCCGATCACCGTCAGCAACTCTTTCTGTGATTATAATATAATCCAGAGAGAGTTGTATGAGTCTGCGAATTGCAATTAAGCTCCACTGAGGAGCTCCCATTTGAATCAGCATTTCCAGTCGTATGAGTGCTTGATTGGCATCTTGGGCGTGGAGAGTGCCAAAACTTCCGGTATGTCCAGTGGCCAGCACCATTAAAAAGTCTTTGGCCTCAGGGCCCCTGACCTCACCCATCACTATTCTATCCGGTCGCAGTCGCAAAGATTTTTTAACTAAATGACTTTGGTCGATCGTGGACAAGATGCCATGGGGATCATCTCTAGTGAGTAACTTCATGCTGGCCTCATTGGGCAAAGCTATTTCGGGAGTATCTTCAATGATCACGACCCTCTCACTTTGTGGCAGAAGATTTAAAAATGAATTTAAGATAGAAGTTTTTCCTGAGCCAGTTGCGCCAATAATTAAGCAGTTTTTTCGTTCGCGAGTTATTTTTTCAAAGAAAGGCAGCCACTCTTTATCACACCAACCCCTATCAACCAGCTTAGAAAAGTTCCAGGGATTCTTTGGGTGCCGACGTAAACAAAGGTGTGGACTTGAATGTGTAAGATCTGAACCAACCAGACTTAATCGAAAATCGAGGAATTTTCCATCAGCACTGGGCTGTTCAATGGAGATATGAACTTGCGCTTTTTGGCAAAGGCGCTCAAGGAAATTGCGATAGCTGAGCTCTGAAAAAAAACCATCCCTCTGCTTGTGTAATTTTCCAGACTTTTCAAACCAGATATGGTCAGGGCCATTGACTATTATTTCAGTGATAGCTTCATCTTCAAAGAGAGAGTTGAGCGGCCCCCAGGAATCAAATTCGGCTTCAATGCGATTCTTTAGTTCGGTGGAGAGGCCCATCGTTTTCTTTTGAATAAGCTGCTCGATTTTTAATGAGCGCAAGTTGTTTTCCTGATCAGCAGAGAAAACAAATTCATTGATGGGCAATCCTGAAATTTCAGTCTGCACGGCATCGTAAATTTCACGAGCTTGATCTGTCTGTGTTTTCATAATTCTCCAATGCAGTAAATATTTTTTCTGAGCTAAAAATCAAGACGGCCAATGTGTTCATTTGAATAAGTTTCATCGCCTTGAGCCATAATAGAGGGCCTAACAAATATGATCAGTTCTGTTTTGTTGTCCTTAAAGTTCTTGCTAGAAAAAAGTGCTCCTAAGATGGGTATATTAGATAATCCCGGCAGTCCTTGGGATTGTTTTGAATCCTCGTCTTTTAAAAGTCCCGAAAGCGCAATGGTTTGTGGTCCGGTCAGATCAAAGTGACTGGAAACTCTATTTGTTAAAATGGCAGGGACGTCATCAACTTTTCTTGAGTCATCAACCCTTGAGATTTCTGTTTCAATGGCAATACTCATTCGTCCCGAAGCATCGGCTTTGGGCTTCACCTTCAAAAGAATTCCATATTTTTTCCAAATGATGTCGTGGACTTGGTAATTCATAACTTTAATGGGGAACTCGCCACCAGCCAGGAACTCGGCTTCGTTCCCGCTTCGACAAAGCAGATTGGGACTTGCCAGAATTTTTCCCTGTCCTCGGCCCTCTAGGGCCTGTAAATTTAAATCCAAACTACTGGCCAGAGTTCCCGCTGAGTGAAGTATGCTGGCTTTGAAGTCTCCAGGCCATGGAATTCCGTATTTTAAAAGGACATCCCGAGAGATCTCCGCCACCGTGATTTGAACTTTGATGGTAGGAGCGACATCGAGGCTTTGCTCATCTTTAACAACAAGAATTCCAAATGGACGAAGCAAGTTTTGATATTTTTTTATTAAGGATTCACTGCCACTGACACGAATTTCTGGGATAGGTTCTAAAATCAGCGATTGTGGCGGAATCTTTGCTCGCTCAAAAAGGCCGCTAAAATATTTTTGGCTTTTTAGTCGCAAAAACTCATTCATTTTTGCACGCATTTGATAGGTGATGGATGTCCGTTGAATTTTCTCTGAAAGCCTGAGCCAATCTTCGAATCGATAGAGCTGGCCCACAACGGCAAGTTCCCCATCTTTGATTTCAGGATTTAAGCCGATAATGTTTTTTAAAGTTTCTTGGAGGGATTTAAAAATTTCACGCTTTTCTGGATGCAACACCTGAATCTTGATCAACTCAGGCCCGTTTCTTACAACTGTTATTCCCTCTTTCCGTGCTTTCAAAATGATTTTTGATCCATTTTGTTCGGCCTGAACGATTTTCCCATCTTGAATCCAAATGTTGGGTTGCCCCTTGAGCATTAATTGATAGGTTTCGCCCAGCGAGAGAACCAAATCTTTGGCATCAGCAAAAGGTGCAAGAAATGAAAAAAATAAGATCACTATAAATTTATGCACAGAGGGCCTCCCAGAAAGGGGCTCTGCAATTAAGAGACAAGGGCTTCAGTCCTGTCGGCTAAGTTCTTACGTCGATTTTCGGATATATTTTAGATTGGTCCAGACCTGAAAATACTCAGGAAAGCTGCAATTCAAAATAAACCATCACGCCCTGATCAGTATTTTTGAATTGTAGAGCAGAGTGATGCAATTTCAAAATGGCCTGGCAAATTGTTAGTCCTAGTCCTGTGCCTGTTGAGTGGTGCATGACGTCTTCGTCGATATAGAAAGGCTTGGTGATCTTATCAATGACCGAGGCCGGAAGTTGTGGACCTTTATTGCTAACAATAAATCTGAGCTTGTTTCCACTTTTCAGGCTGTCGAGGTGTATGTCCGTGCCTTCTAGCCCAAATTTCGAGGCATTGTGAACCAATCTGTGGAGGACTTGTTTGACTAATCTAACGTCAGCTCTGACATTTAATGGCTCTAATCTAATCACAACATTTTGCTGCTTTTTATTTAAAATCGTCTGAAGTTCAGCCGTTGATGTTTCGAATTGAGTAAAAGAAACATCTTGGGTCTCTATTTTAAGTTGATTGGTTTCAGCACGAACAACAAGCAGAACATCATCCACAAGGTTTTTTAAGCGCTCAGCACTTTTGTTTATTCGATTAACCATAAGCTTATCTTCATCTTGTAAACTCGATTCTGCTAGCAAAGAAGAAAAACTTAAAATGGAAGTCAGTGGCGTTTTGAGTTCATGATTGATCAGAATCATAAAATTTGATTTTGCAACATCAAGACTTTTTAGTTCTTCGAGGGCCTTTGAGAGCTCTTTGTTTTTTTGTTTTAATTCTTCACCGATCACGAAACGTTCGACGGCGCGATCAACGGTGTTGACTAAATCCACCGGATCCCAAGGTTTTGTGATATAGCGAAAGATCTGACCTTTATTCACGGCCATAATAACGGATTCTAGATCTGTGTATCCAGTCAGCAGTATTCGAACAGTATCAGGATGAGTCACCAGCGTTCGTTCTAAAAATTCAACACCAGTGATTTCAGGCATTCTTTGGTCTGTAATAATTAAAGAAATCGGTCCGCGATGTTGATCCAGGATGGCTAAGGCTTCTTTCCCTGAGGTGGCCTTTAGTACAGTGTACTGCCGACGAAAAAGCCTCTCAAGGGCTTCTACATTGTCTATTTCATCATCTACGCAAAGTATCGTGTGCTTCACCATAGAAGCTAGTGTAGAATTACAGTCAGATCAGTGCAATTGATTTTGCACATGAAATACTTGTTGTCATGGAAGACATAAGATTTTTACAGGTGGATTTTGAGATTTCAAGAGTCCAGTTTTTTAAATTCTTTACAGATTTGACTGATTTTGAGTCAAGTCCTGGTCTCCCTCTGACGATAAGCTTATTGATTATATACGCAATCCCTTCAGGAGATTAGTTATGAAATTTTGGATTCGCATTGGAACTCCCTACGCTTTTGCAGTTGTGACGTCTCTCGCACTGCAGGCTCAAGCTCAATATGGCACTGGCATGTGGGGTGGAATGCAATCTTGTCCCTATCAATATGGTGCAGCACCTGGCGCAACCAGCGACAATGATGGAATCAGAGAAATTCAAAGTGCAATAGCTGAATTGACTAAGCAAAAAAAAGACAATGATCGCGAACTCAGTCGACTAGAGACTCGAGAAATGCGCGACTCCAAAAAAGCCATTGAGGGTGTTTTAAGTCCCGAATATTCTGAGTTTGTTATCAAGCACATCGATGAGCAAATTGATTGCAAAGAGTATAAAGGTTTTTCGGGCCCACCAACAGCACCCTTTGAGGCAAGTGATGCTGAGACACGTCCACTCAATTCCGTTGCCACTGACCCTTTCAAAGGTGAAGAGTGGGCTAGATATTGTGATTCGAGCAAGCCAGGCTCTGTCCTTGGCGCTGTCTGTTCAAATCGAAGTTATAAGAATGAAGAAAAAGCCGGCTTTGTCGATGCGGACTGCAGAACAGGCCTCGCAGAATATCGAAAACAAAAAATTCAAGCTGATAAATTAAGAAACAAATCAAAAGCACTCGAACGCCAAATAAAAATGGCGAAAGATCAGTTAAAAGATGCCAAACAAGACGCCATCGATGCTCGTCGTGATGAAATGCAAAATCGACTTGAGGGCGGAATTTGTGAAACTTGTGCGATGTCTGGAAATGGTTACACCTACCAAAAACCTGAAACGGACTGGGGAAGTGTCCTTGGCAATGTTTTATTAGGTGGTGCTGCAACTTATATGGGCTACAAAGTCTCTCAAGATGTTATCGATGCCAATTCTAATTTGGGCTATCCTTCTAATCCGTATCCCTCATGGGGCTTCGGATTGCCGTTCTTTTCAACGGCAATTCAACAAGCCTCTGGTGGTGGTGGCGGTGGAATGTATGGGGCAATTGGCGGAGGAACCGGAGCTGGTGGTTTCGGTTGCGCAGGCAATAATGGTGGTCCTTACGGCATGCAAGGTCCGTATGGAGGCATGAATGGAAATGGAATGTGGGGTAATCCCTACGCGATGGGTGGAATGAATCCCATGGGCGGTGCCGGCGGTGGAATTTATAATCCTGGAATGGGGCCTTGGGGCGCAGCGGGTCCTTGGGGACTCGGTGGCGGTAACGGTATGGGCATGGGAATGGGGATGCCAATGGGCGGCGGCATGGGAATGCCAATGGGCATGATGATGAGTGGTGGCGGAGCTATGGGCATGCCAATGGGAAGCATGATGGGCGGCGGAGCCATGGGAATGCCCATGGGCGGCGGCATGGGAATGCCAATGGGCATGATGAT